>NZ_CP095073.1:2775000-3468750 GCF_022919095.1 Halobacillus salinarum
GTCAGCAACTGAAGAGCTGCTTCTCTTAATGCGTACTTACTCATTCTGCTCCCCAAACGTTCCCCTTGCTTTAACGATTGCCCTGCTCCATTGACAAATGATTGTCCATCCATTCGTTTTTTTCCAGAAGGCTGGAGCTCAACGATTTTTACTGCTTTCCCATCCCCGGTCTGCACTAAAAAACCATCTTCTTCTATTTGAAGAACTGTACCGGGCGACTGGTCATAGCTTCCTTTCATTTTTTCCACCCACCATACCTTTAACGGTTTTCCTCTCCAGTAAGTGAAAGCAACCGGCCAAGGATGCATACCTCGAACGTGGTCATATACCGCCTGCTGGTCGTTTGTCCAATCGATCCGTTCCTGCTCCCGCTTAATATTAGCAGCAAACGTAGCTTTCGTATCATCCTGTTTTTCGGGAGAAACCTCCCCCGCCAGTAGCTTTGGAAGTGTCTCTTTCACTAATTGGGCACCTGCTTTCGAAAGCTTATCATGAAGCGTACCTACATGGTCATTTTCCTCAATTGGAACACGTACTTTCGCAATCATATCCCCGGCATCGAGTTTTTTAACCATATACATAATCGTGACACCGGTTTCCTTATGACCCTGAATAAGAGAATAATGGATCGGAGCTCCTCCCCGCAGTTCTGGCAGCAAAGAGGCATGGACATTAATGCAGCCAAATTTTGGAGCTTGAAGCAGTTCCTCAGGAAGCAGCTGCCCAAATGCGGCGGTGACGATTAATTCCGGCTGGTATGCCAAAACTTCCTTATATTCATTTTTTATCTTTTCTGGTTGATATACAGGAATGCCATGCTTAAGAGCGGCGGTTTTGACCGGCGGCGGAGTGAGTTCTTTTTTTCTTCCCTTTGGCCGATCCGGCTGTGTTACTGCTACGACAACTTCATAACCTTGATGGATGAGTTCATTAAGTATAGGAACTGCAAAATCCGGGGTTCCCATAAAAGCGATTTTTGTCATCTCGCCAGGCTCCTTTCCTACATTAACTGATAAGGCTGAAAATCAACGGTGATTTGCAAGCCGTTCTCCTGTTTCATTTCTTCTTCGTAATAGTGTAATATTCGCTGGACTAATTTCCGAAGCTCTGGTTCCTGCTTGTATTTTATCATGCATTGATATCGATATCTATTATTGATCCGGGTAAGTGCTGAGGGCGTCGGGCCGAGCACATGGGAGTGTTCACTCAATTTCTGCCTCATGAATTGGGCAATTTTTTGGGTAACCTCCTGTACTTTCAACTGATTAGGGTGGGAAACTGTAACCAGTGTTAAAAAATAATACGGAGGATAATTAAATGCTTTCCGCAGCTTCATCTCCTCATTAAAAAACTGCTCGTATTGATAGCTCCCGGCAAGTTCAATGCTGTAATGCTCTGGAGTATATGTCTGGACTACGACTTCTCCAGGCTTATCATGACGTCCCGCCCGGCCGCTGACTTGAGTGATTAATTGAAAGGTTTTTTCTGCAGAGCGGAAATCAGGCAGGTTCAGCAGCGCATCAGCCGCAAGCACACCGACAAGGGTAACATTCCCAAAGTCGAGCCCTTTTGCGATCATTTGAGTTCCTAATAGGATGTCTGCTTCTTTGCTGCCGAACTTGCCAAGAATTTTTTCATGGGCTCCCTTCCGCCTCGTTGTATCGACGTCCATCCTTAGTACTCTGGCTTCAGGTATTAACTGCTGCAGCACTTCTTCCACCTTTTGTGTTCCCGTCCCAAAATATCGGATCGTTTTGCTTTCACATTCTGGACATTTCGAAGGTACTGGTTCTTCATAAGAGCAATAATGACATTTTAACCGCTCATGTTTTCGGTGGTAGGTTAAGGCAATATCACAGTGAGGACATTCCATCACATAGCCGCAGTCTCTGCACATAACAAACGTTGAGTAACCACGCCGGTTTAAAAACAAGACTGACTGCTCCCCTTTAGCCAGCCTTTCTTCCAGTTTTTCTTTTAATAACGTGGAAAACATAGAGCGATTTCCTGCGTGCAGTTCTTCCCGCATATCAATAAGTTCAACTTCCGGCATAGCTGCCTCGTTCATACGTTTTTTCAATGACAACAGCTGGTAATTTCCTTTTACTGCTCTTGCGTACGATTCAAGCGCAGGCGTGGCACTTCCGAGGACCACAGGGCAGAGATTGTTTTTTCCGCGTTCTATTGCCACATCTCTCGCATGGTACCTAGTCCGGTCTTCCTGCTTATAGCTGGTCTCATGCTCCTCATCAATAATGATGAGCCCAATATTAGTAAAAGGAGCGAAAATGGCAGAACGGGCACCTACGACCACCTGCACTTCTTTTCTTTGAATTTTACGCCATTCATCGTATTTTTCCCCTGCCGATAATGCACTGTGGAGAACAGCTACCTTAGAGCCGAATCGTCCTTTGAACCGCTCCACCATTTGAGGAGTAAGTGCGATCTCCGGAACAAGCATAATGGCTTCTTGTCCTTTATCAAGAACTTCTTGAATCGATTGGAGATAAACTTCCGTCTTCCCGCTGCCTGTCACACCATGAAGCAGAAATACATCATGCTTTTCATTTTTAATGGTTTGTAGTATTGGAGAGATCGCTGCAGACTGCTCCTCCGTCAACGGAAAAGGTTCGGTTCTTTCAAATCGCCGGTTCTCATAAGGATCACGGAAAACCTCCTGCTGATATTCCTTGACTAAGCCTTTTTCAACTAAAGGCTTGAGTGAAGCTGCAGTAGTAGCGAGCGTTTCCAACAGTTGTTTCTTTGGAACGGGTTGTTTATTTTCTGCAAAATATTCGAGTATTTGCTTCTGTTTGTTCGCTTGCTTAGGCAAATCCTCCAGTGCTTCAATGAGCTGTATCTCCTCAGCTCCTGGTTCTACAATGCGGGTGACTTTTTTCGTTTCACGGCTTTTCACTTCATAATGAACATCTACTTCTCCCGCTTGAATATGTTTTCTTAACACATGATAACTTAGCTTGGAATTTTCAAATTCTTCATATGGAATAACTCCTCTGCCCTGAAAGACATGTTCCAAATCTGAATCCAAATCTTCGTCCGTCATTTTCCATAATTCTTTGCGATATTTTGCTTTCATAATTTGCGGAAGCATGACTTGTAAGCAAGATATATAATAGCTGAGTGTATAATTGGAAAGCCATTTTCCTAATTCAAGCAGCTCGTCCGTTAAAACTGGTGTAACATCAAGACAGTCAGTGATAGACTTTACTTTTTGTAAAGTTGTTTCTTCAGCCAGCCCGACAACATACCCCATAATCTTTCTAGGTCCAAAAGGAATGATGACTCTGATTCCAGGCTGGACTATGCCTTTGAACTTCTCAGGTATTTGATAATCAAATGGCCTGTTTGTATTTTGTGAAGGCACATCAACGATGACTCTTGCGTAATTCACGTTGTATCACCATCCGAGTTCTTCCAATGATTTCATTAATATTTGTCGAGCCATTTCATCTTTTGAGATGACAGGGAAGGTCGTTTCTCTCCCTTGTTTTGTAATAAATAAGGATGAATTCGTATCATGGCCGAATCCTGAGTCAGCTTCACTGACATTATTAATTACAATGGCATCCAGATTCTTCTTGGCTAACTTTTCTCTTCCGTACCGTTCAACGTCATTTGTCTCCGCTGCGAAACCAATTAAGTATTGATGTTCTTTCCGCTTTCCGAGCTCTGCTAATATATCCTTTGTCCGCTCCATTTCCACAGTGTATTCTCCTGGTTGTTTTTTCATTTTCTGAGCAAATGTCTGTTTCGGACGATAGTCGGCAACGGCTGCTGCCTTAATGACGATATCGTTCGTACTAAAATGCTCAAGCACCTGATTATACATATCCTCTGCCGTAATGACATCAATTCTTTTGACACCTGCTGGGGCAGTTAAATTGACAGGACCGGTAATGAGCGTCACTTCTGCTCCGAGAAAAGCTGCCTGTCTGGCTAGAGCAAATCCCATTTTCCCTGTAGAAGGGTTGGTAAAATAACGGACGGGATCGATTTTTTCCCTTGTAGGTCCAGCTGTAATCAAAACGTTCTTTCCTTTTAATACTTTCGGATGCTGCTGGTTTTCGAGCACTTCTACGATCGTTTCCGGCTCCTCAAGCCTCCCTTTCCCTACGTACCCGCATGCAAGATAGCCTTCACCTGGTTCGATGAAATGAAACCCCCATTGGTCGAGTCTTTGTAGATTCCTCATCACTGACGGGTGGCTGTACATGTGTACGTTCATGGCTGGAGCGATATAGACGGGGGCTTCAGTAGCAAGCAGTGTCGTAGAAAGCATGTCATCCGCTAATCCGTTTGCCAACTTTCCAATTAAATTGGCAGTTGCCGGAGCGAGAAGAACGAAGTCAGCCCAATCGGCCACATCAATATGCTGGATTTGCGTCGCATCTTTTTCGTCAAATGTATCAGTGTAAACCGGATGCCGAGTAAGAGCTTGAAAAGTAGTCGGTGCCACAAACTTCTGGGCACTCTCTGTCATGACCACTCTCACTTCTGCTTTCGCCTGAACAAGTTTGCTCGCCAGTGCTGCAGCTTTGTAGGCAGCAATCCCTCCTGACACACCAAGTACTATCTTTTTTCCATTTAACATACGACCATACTCCTTTATCCTTCACTTTTTAATAAGGAAAAGCCGCGCTTTTTTCGTAAATAAAAGCGCGGCTTTCCTGAAGACTGTATAAAAGCTTAGATGGTTATAGGGTTTCCGTACGTGATTGAATTTCATCCGAATACGCAAAACCAAGTTTGCCATCGCGAATTTCTTCAAGAGCTACCCCCACTTGCTGATGGGAGGATGGTTTTTCAATCATTGGCGCACTTCCTTGCTTCAGTTCCCTGGCTCTGCGGGCTGAAAGTGTAACGAGAGTATATTTGGATTTGATTTGCTTTTGAAGCGAATCAATGCTTGGTTCGAGCATCATAATTCATTGACCTCCAATGCTTTTTTATATTGATGTGAAACACGTTCCCGTTTGCAGTGTTCACTAACCACAATCGATTGAACTTTGCTTACCGCATGGTCAATCTCATCATTCACAACGACATAATCATAAGCATCCATCATGTCGATTTCTTCTTTAGCAGCCAACAGTCGATTTTTAACCTTCTCTTCTGTTTCCGTACCACGGTTTACAATACGATCCTTTAGTTCCTCAAGAGACGGAGGAATTAAAAAGATAAAAACACCTTGCGGAAAGTTTTCTCTTACCTGAAGAGCTCCTTGCACTTCAATTTCCAAAAAGACATCGTTCCCTTGATCAAGGGTCTCTTCCACATAATTCCTAGGTGTGCCATAATAATTCCCAACGTATTCGGCATGTTCAATCAACTGCCCTTGTAGGATCAATTCTTCAAACTCTTCGCGGGATTTGAAGAAATAATCCACACCATCAACTTCCCCTTCACGAGGCTTCCGGGTAGTCATGGAAATAGAATAGCGCAAGTCTGTCGATTGATCGAAAAGCGCTTTTCTTACTGTTCCTTTTCCAACTCCGGAAGGTCCGGAAAGAATAAATAATATCCCCTTCTCATCTATCACTTCAGAAGTCCTCCCCTAATTCTCATCTGACATTTCATCATTGCTGATTACACGTTGTCCGACTGTTTCTGGCTGAACGGCAGACAACACCACATGATCACTGTCAGTAATGATAACGGCGCGGGTACGGCGCCCATATGTAGCATCTACTAATTTATTATTGTCACGAGCCACCGTAATAATACGTTTGATCGGAGCAGACTCCGGAGATACGATAGAAATAATACGATTGGCAGAAACAACATTTCCAAACCCGATGTTTATCAGTTTTAAACTCAAACGTGACTCCTCCTTCTAGTAGCACGAATCTCTTTCACGATTACACCATCTCTATTATATGAAAAAAGCAGGCAAAATCACAATTATTATTCTACATTTTGTACTTGTTCCTTCAGTTTTTCAATTTCACTTTTCAGTTCCACGACCCACTCGGTAACAAGATTGTCATTGGACTTGGAACCGATAGTATTGACCTCTCTATGCATTTCTTGAACGATAAAATCGAGTCTACGGCCAATAGATTCCTGTTTTTGCAGTGTTTTTGAAAATTGATCCAGATGAGACTTTAACCGCGTTAATTCTTCCGTTACGTCCCCTTTTTCAGCTAGCAGGGCGACTTCCTGAAGAACCCGCGATTGCTCTGCCAGGACTTCTTCTTTAGTATAGGCTTCAATTCTTTGGCGTATCCTTTCTTTGTATTCCTCCACGACAGAAGGACGCCTGTCTTCAAGCTTTTGTAAAACAGCGCTTATCTTTTGACAGCGGCTTGTAAGATCAGCTTCAAGACTTCTGCCTTCCTCACTTCTCATGGTTGATAATCGATCTAAAGATTCCTGAACAGCTTGCAACAAATTGGAATGTAAAATACTTGAATCTTCTTCTTTTTCCTGAACGGAAAAAACGTGTTCTAACCTTGTTACCATATCAACTGTAATTTCTCCAGTCAACTCGTATCGCTTTTTCATATCCACCAGCCGTTCAATATACTGATCAGCGATGTTCCAATCAACGTGTAGCGTTCGTTTTACCAAGCCCTGTCCTTCCAAGGTAACATATAAGTCTACACGCCCCCGGGAGAGATGGTACCGGATCAACCGCTTTAATTTTTCCTCTAAAAATAAAAGGTTACGAGGAAGTTTCGTTGAAATATCTAAGAATCGATGATTAACACTGCGTATTTCCACATGCAGCTGCATCCCTTCGACTTCCAGTGATTTCCTTCCATATCCTGTCATACTTTTAACCATGTGTATCACTTCCAGCCTGCTAGAGTCAATGTTCTGTTATTCTTTATTTTATCAAATCATAGGCAGGTAAAGCGAGCCACACTTTCCAATCCTTATGGATAGTGAAGCACCGGTCGTTCATGCTATACTCAAAATTTAGAGAGGTGAATTACGATGTCATTTGATGGAATTGTTACGAGGGCCATCACTCATGAATTAAATCAAACCCTGCAGACAGGGAGAATTATGAAAATTTATCAGCCCACTGATACGGAGCTGGTCTTAACAATCAGGAGCAACCGCAGCAAACATTCGCTGCTTATCTCTGCCCATCCTTCCTATGCACGATTTCATTTAACGGAGGATCAATATACCAATCCGAAAGAGCCGCCTATGCTCTGTATGCTGCTCAGAAAGCATTTAGTCGGAGGCTTTATCGAAAGCATCGAGCAGGTAAGCATGGAAAGAATCGTAAAAATTAAAGTCCGTGCCCGAAATGAGATCGGCGATGAAACGACCAAAACGTTAATGGTAGAAATTATGGGCAAACATTCCAACATCATATTGATCGATGAAGAGCAAGGATACATTTTAGACAGTATTAAGCACTTGCCTCCTTCCCAGAACAGACACCGAACCGTTATGCCAGGTCAGCCTTACAAACTTCCTCCAGAGCAGGGAAAAATAAACCCTCTCGATCTTGAACCCGAGGAACTCCTCCGTAAACTAGACTTCAATGCTGGAAAAATGGATAAACAAATATTACAGATTGTGATGGGATTTTCTCCATTAATTACGAAGGAAATTGCTGCCCGTGCCTATTTAGGGGGAGCTGAAGCATATGAAAATGCTTATCGCGAGCTTAGGACAAGAATTCAGCAAAATGACTATGAGCCGCAAATTTTCCGAGGAGAGAAGGAGCAATTTTACATTTTCCCTCTTAAAGCTTTCAGTGGAAAAACAGAAACATTTAGTACAGTAAGCAGCATGCTTGATGCTTATTACTCTGGAAAAGCAGAAAGAGACCGCGTCAAGCAGCAGGCTGGTGACCTTTATCGGTTCTTAAAAAATGAACGGGATAAAAATCAACGGAAGATTAAGAAACACGAACAAACGTTAATAAAATCTGAATCTGCCGAGGAATATCAAAGACTTGGGGAATTGCTTACTGCTCATATGCATTTAGTAAAGACCGGGATGAGGAAGTAAGAGTCGTCGATTATTATGACCCGGATCAATCTGAACGGGTCATTGATTTAAACCCTAATAAAACACCAAGTGAAAACGCCCAAAACTATTTTCAAACGTATCAAAAACTTAAAAAATCCAAGCAGGTAGTCAAGAAGGAAATCAAGAAGGCTGAACGTGAGATTACCTATCTTGACCAGCTTATTCAGCAAGTAGAAACAGCGAGAGAACAGGACATTGAAGAGATTCGGGAAGAACTAAGAGAAGAGGGCTATTTAAGGAAAAAAGCGCAGTCGTCCAAAAAGAAAAACAAACCTGCAAAACCTGAACCCGATTCCTACGTATCCACAGATGGGGTGACCATCTATGTAGGAAGAAATAATAAACAGAATGATTATTTAACGAACCGACTGGCAAGAAAATCCGACATTTGGCTGCACGCAAAAGATATTCCAGGCTCTCACGTCGTCATTCGTGAAGCGGAACCCAGTGAAGAAACGCTCTTTGAAGCCGCACAGCTGGCGGCAAACTTTTGTAAATTCAGCCGTTCTTCCTCCGTCCCCATCGATTACACACGGGTAAAACACGTGAAGAAGCCATCGGGGGCTAAACCCGGTTATGTCATTTATGACCATCAGCAGACGTTGTTTGTTACTCCTGATGCTTCCTTTATCAGGAACTTGAAAAGTAAACAAATCACCTCATAATTTCCAGCTTTTTTTCTACCAGACTGTTGAGATAAAACCCCACCAGTCTGGTAGTTTTTTAGATGGCTACAATTTCCCTTAGTAAGTAAGTGTGAAGATAATCTATAGTTTTTCATCAGTAACAAACTCTTTTCCCTGTTAATGCAGCCGGGAAAAAGAGAATCAGCCTCCCCAAATCTCGTAAGTTGAAGGGAGCAAAACATTGTAGTTCCCTTCAATAAATAATAGCTTCTTGTCTTACTCAAGTTGTCTATTCGGCCTGGGTAAAAATCTCTGGATTGGTTTTCCAGTTGTGAAGACGCTCCAGTTCCTGATCGTTGATCTTTCCTTCTACAATCATAGACTCCAGCAGTTCATCAAACGTGGCTAAAGAAGTATAAGTGAGCCCTTCGTTCCGGAAAGCCTCTTCCGCTGCGGTAAAGTTATAAGTGAAAATCGAGAAAACTTCATTTACTTCAACTCCTGCGTTTCTAAGGGCAAGAGCCGCATCAATTGAAGATTTTCCGGTAGAGATTAAATCTTCAATTACGATTGCGCGCATGCCCTCCTTTACCACTCCTTCAATTTGGTTTCCTTTCCCGTGTTTTTTAGCAGAAGAGCGTACATACACCATCGGCAGATTCAATAAATCCGCTACCCAGGCAGCATGAGGGATACCGGCAGTCGCACACCCGGCAACGACTTCCACGGGATAGGGAAGAGTATTCATTTTTTCAGCAAATTGTGAAGCAATCCTGTTTCTAATTTCAGGAAAAGACATCGTGAGCCGGTTATCACAGTAAATAGGGGATTTGAGACCTGATGTCCAGGTGAAGAAGTCTTTTACCTTCACTTGGACTGCACCAATCTCCAACAAATCATTGATTAATTGCTTGTCTGCCATTTTCAAGCTCCTTTTTCATAGATTCATAAGCCGATAAGGGATCTTGTGCTGATTTAATGCTTCGACCAGCCACGATAGCGTGACTCCCTGCAATACCAGCTTGAAAAGGAGTGGCCACACGCTTTTGGTCGTGTTTTTCATCCTCTTTTGCCCGGATACCTGGAGTCAAAGTTATGAATTCTGCTCCGCATGAGCGACGCACGGATTCAACTTCCCTAACGGAACAGACAACCCCGTCTGCTCCTGCTCGTTTCGACAAACCAGCATAATGAGCCACCACTTCTTCCATAGGTTCAGGCACTAGTTGTTCCCGTTTCAGCATTTCCTCATCTGTAGAGGTCAGCTGAGTCACGGCAAGTAATAAGGGCCGTCCACTTTGTCTTTCGAGACCCTCACGTGCTGCTGCAATCATGTTGCTTCCACCTTGGGCATGAACATTGACAACATCGACACCTAAGCCAGCAATCGTACTCATCGCCCTTTTAACCGTCACCGGTATATCATGAAGCTTTAAATCCAGGAAAATAGCATGCCCCCTTCGTTTTAACTCATGAACAATAGCAGGGCCTTCTTTATAATACATTTCCATTCCTACTTTAACCGGGATGCCACTCAGATGGTTAACTTCCAGAAAATGCAGGGCCTTCTGTGCCTCTTCAAAATCAAGAGCGAGATATAGAGGATGAATACGTTTCATCATGAGCACCTCCAATCGCATCGTTCACGGATTCGAAGCCATACTTCTTAAGCCCTTCAGGCAGCTGATCAATAAGCTCCTTGCATACGAGTGGGTTTTTAAAATTGGCGCTGCCTATGGCCACCGCACTTGCTCCTGCAAGCAGATATTCAATGATATCATCGACCGTTTCTATTCCACCCATTCCGATAATCGGGAGATCCACCGCTTCGTACACCTGGTAAATCATCCGGATCGCCACCGGTTTTATCGCCGGACCGGAAAGGCCTCCTGTCTTATTAGCGATAATTGGACGTCTAGTCTTCGGATCAATTCTCATCCCTGTTAACGTATTGATCATGGAAAGACCGTCAGCTCCTGCTTTGGCACATGCTTCGGCCATCGACACAATATCTGCTACATTTGGTGAAAGCTTTACGTAAACAGGTACATCGGAAACGTCCTTCACTTCCCGCACGACGTTTTCTGCTAAAAAAGGGTCTGTACCAAATTGTACTCCTCCTTCTTTTACGTTTGGGCAGGAAATATTTAATTCAAAGGCACTAACGGAAGTTTCGGAAAGTTTTTCGGCAACTGACACATACTCTTCCACCGTACTCCCTGCAACATTAGCAATAATCGGGGTAGGATACGTCTCTAAGAAAGGGATTTCTTTAGCAATGATTCCCTCAACTCCAGGATTCTGCAGACCTATTGCATTCAGCATTCCACTGGATGTTTCCGCCACACGAGGGGTCACATTCCCGAATCTCTTCCCTCCTGTTGCTGCTTTCATAATCACAGCACCCAAATGTGAAAGATCATAAAATTGCGCGAATTCACGTCCAAAACCGAAACAGCCAGATGCCGGCATCACAGGGTTTTTCAAATTTAGCCCAGGCAGTTCCACTCTGGTATTCATGGCAGGATCACCTCATCCGGACGAAAGACCGGGCCATCGCAGCAAATCTTCCGATAGCCCTGGTCGTCATTTGATTCTACAACGCAAGCAAAACATGCTCCAATTCCGCACCCCATCCGTTCTTCAATGGAGATGTAACCAGGGACATCACACATTTCTTCCTTTACCGCACGAAGCATCACTGTAGGTCCGCAGGAAAAAAATGTGTCTATCCTGTCTTTAAGATCAGGCAGAACGTTCGTCACAAATCCTTTCGTGCCCAGGCTGCCATCATTGGTTGTGACAAAAACCTTGCCTAATTCCTTAAACTTCTCTACATAAAATGCATCCTCTTTCGTTTGAAAACCGAGCACAGAAGTCACCTGAACACCTTTTTCCTTCAGCTTTTTCCCTAAGTAGTGCAGGGGAGGCACTCCAATTCCTCCCCCAATCAAGAGTGCTTGTTGAGTGTTAAGGTCGTGAAGCGGAAATCCTTTGCCCCCTGGACCTAGAACATCAATGAAATCTCCTGCTTTTTTTCCTGTAAGCGCATTTGTACCTTTGCCCATGACTTTATAAAGCAGTGTTATCGTGCTTTCGTCTTGATTTACATCAGCAATAGAAACCGGCCGCCTTAGAAAATATTCCTGGCTTACCTGCACGTGTACGAATTGACCAGGCTCACGAACGTGCTGTGCCACATCACCGTTAAGAATGAGCTGATAGGTATCGCGAGCTACTTCCGTGTGCTTTACTATCCTCATCCATTCTCGCTGCATCATTGAAATACCGCCTCTTTAGTTTGAATGGTCCGTGCCGTAAAAGTCATCGCGTCAATAACGTCGACGATCGTTTTCGCAGTGTCTAGACTAGTCAGGCAGGCAATTCCGTGCTCCACCGCTTCTCTTCGAATTCTGAAACCGTCCGTACGGGCCCGCTGGCCTTTATTTAACGTATTGACGACAAATTGCACCGCTCCACTTTGAATTAAGTCAATGACATCCCGTTGTTCTGAACCGACCTTTCCAACCGCTTCAACAGGAAGATGCGCTTCTTGAATAGCGTGGGCGGTTCCTTCGGTGGCAAACAACTGGAATCCGAGCTGATAGAAAGTCTTTGCGATCTCAACCATTTCCTCTTTATCTTTATCCGCAACTGTTAACAGTACAGAGCCTTGCGTTGGGATTTTAAGACCTGAAGCCGTCATTCCTTTATATAATGCTTTTTCAAGCGTCTGGTCATATCCGATCACTTCACCTGTCGATTTCATCTCCGGCCCGAGAGTGATATCTACGCTCCGAAGCTTTTCAAACGAAAACACAGGAACTTTCACATACACTCCGTCCGGCTTTACAGCTACTCCAGAACGGTAGCCGAGTGAAGCCAGTGATTCTCCTAAAATAACCTTAGTGGCAAGACGAGCCATGGTAACTCCGGTAATCTTGCTTAAAAATGGAACCGTCCTGCTCGCTCTAGGATTGACTTCTAGTACGTATGCCTGGTCACCCATAACGACGAACTGAATGTTAATTAACCCTTTCATATTCAAATCACGGGCAATCTTTGTAGTGGCGTCTATGCACTGGTCTTCAAGTTCTTTTGTTAAACGCTGGGTGGGATAAACGGCCATGGAATCTCCTGAATGGACGCCTGCTCGTTCAATATGCTCCATTATCCCCGGAATTACCACATCTGTTCCATCTGTGATCGCATCGACTTCTATTTCCATTCCGGTAATGTACTTGTCAATTAAGATAGGATGACCATTGTGAACGCGGACATTCTCTTCCATATAGATGAGCAGCTCGTCTTCTGAATACACAATTTCCATCGCACGCCCTCCTAAGACGTAAGAAGGCCTGACCACAACGGGATAACCAATATGAGCGGCAGCTTCAACCGCTTCCTTCTCGCTCGTCACGCTTTCTCCACCAGGCTTGGCGATGTTTAAACGATTTAAAAGCTGTTCAAACAGATCCCTGTCCTCCGTCTGGTTAATGGCATCCATCGTTGTTCCGAGAATAGTGACTCCGAATCGGTGCAGACCTTCTACTAAGTTAATGGCAGTCTGTCCACCAAACTGGACGATCACACCTTCCGGCTTCTCTAAATCAATGACATGCAGGACATCTTCTAATGTCAGTGGTTCAAAATACAGCTTATCTGAAACACTGAAGTCAGTAGAAACCGTCTCCGGGTTATTATTCATAATAATGGCTTCATAGCCCATTTCTTTCAAGGCAAGCACTGAATGTACAGTGGCATAATCAAATTCGATCCCCTGGCCGATTCTTATCGGCCCTGAACCAATCACCAGCACCTTTTTCTTATCGGTCACAATTGATTCATTTTCCTCTTCATAACTGCTGTAGAAATAAGGCGTTTCTGAGACAAATTCCCCAGCACAAGTGTCTACCATTTTGTAGACCGGACGAATGTTATGGCTGTTCCGGAATTGGATCACTTCATCCAGATCAACGCTTAAAAGCCGGGCAATTTGGATGTCCGAAAATCCTGCCTGTTTTACCTTGTGTATCGTTTCATACTGTAGCCCTTGCTCCTTTACATCATTTTCCATCCTGATGATTCTTAAAAGCTTATGAAGAAAGAAAAAATCAATGCCGGTGTAGGAATGAATTTCTTCAAGAGGCATATTTCTTCGCAATGCTTCTGCTAGGACAAAAATTCTTTCATCATCCGCGTGTTTCATCCGCTCGATCAGCTGATCCGTACTCAAGCTGACTAAAGCTTTCAAATAAAGCTCCTCTGTTTCACCTTCTAAAGATCGAACACCTTTTAGCAGAGACTCCTCCAATGTCCTGCCTATGGACATGATTTCTCCAGTCGCCTTCATTTGGGTGCCTAATTTTCTATTACCTTTGGCAAATTTATCAAATGGCCAGCGTGGAATTTTAGTGACGATATAATCTAGTGCCGGCTCAAAACACGCATAAGTTGTTCCAGTAATCGGATTTTTGATTTCATCCAGGGTTAAGCCAATCGCAATTTTAGCAGCAAGCTTCGCAATTGGATAACCTGTCGCTTTAGAAGCTAAGGCAGAAGAGCGGCTTACTCTGGGATTAACCTCGATCACATAGTACTGGAAGCTGTCCGGATCAAGGGCGAGCTGGACGTTACATCCGCCTTCAATTTCAAGAGCTCTAATGATATCAAGAGAAGCATTTCTCAGCATCTGGTATTCCCGGTCACTCAATGTTTGAGAAGGAGCTACTACAATGGAGTCCCCGGTATGGATGCCGACTGGATCAAAGTTCTCCATATTACAAACGACGATCGCTTGATCCTTTTTATCACGCATCACTTCGTATTCTATTTCCTTAAAACCGGCAATATTTTTCTCAATTAAGCATTGCTGGACCGGAGAAGCAGCAATCCCGGTTCTAGCTGTTTCTTTTAATTCTGCTTCACTATAGCACATGCCTCCGCCTGTACCTCCCATTGTGTAAGCAGGCCGGACAATGACGGGATATCCAATTTTCTCAGCAAATTTTAAAGCAGCATCTACTGAACTTACGATCTCGCTTTCTGCTACAGGTTGATTCATTTCGTTCATTAGACTGCGGAACTTTTCACGATCCTCTGCTTTTTCTATCGCTGACAGCGGAGTTCCCAGCAGCTCGACATGGTATTCTTCCAAAATGCCAGAATTATCGAGTTCAACAGCTAAGTTTAAGGCTGTCTGGCCACCTAGAGTTGGAAGGATGGCATCTGGCTTTTCTTTACGAACAATCTTTTTTAAAAATTCCAGCGTCAGCGGCTCCATATAGACTTCATCCGCAAACGTATGGTCTGTCATGATTGTTGCTGGATTGGAGTTGGCCAGGATAACTTCGTACCCTTCTTCTTTCAGCGACTGGCATGCTTGAGTGCCTGAATAATCAAATTCAGCTGCCTGTCCAATGATAATCGGACCTGATCCTATGACGAGAATGCGTTTTATATCTGTACGTTTAGGCATGAAGACCCCTCCTTCAATTTAGCTTGTTCGTTTGTAATTCTTTCCAGAAATTCATCAAATAAATGAGAAGTATCATCCGGACCTGGCGAGCTTTCTGGATGATATTGCACAGAGAATACGTTATGGCTCTCATGGGCAAGACCCTCTACCGTCTCGTCATTTAAAGATACTTGTGTAAGCGATAGATTTGTTGTTGTCAATGATTCAGTGTTCACAGCGTATCCATGATTCTGGGAGGTAATAACGGTACGCCCGGTTCTTAGATCTTTAACCGGCTGGTTGGCCCCGCGGTGGCCGAATTTCATTTTTGATGTATCAGCTCCCGAAGCCAGGGCGATCAGCTGATGCCCGAGACAAATCCCAAAAATCGGTATTCTCCCCATGAGTTTAGCTATAGTTTGAATCGACTCTGGTACATCTTTAGGGTCTCCGGGTCCGTTGGACAGCATGATGCCATCAGGACGGAGCCGCTCGATTTCTTCCGCAGACGTATGATACGGGACAACCGTTACGTGACAATTTCTTTTCGTAAATTCACGAAGAATTCCATGTTTCATACCGAAATCAATCAAGACAATCCGATAGCCTCTACCAGGAACGACATATGGCTTAATCGTTGACACTTGCTTCACTTGATCCCTGGCAAGCGGAGTAGCTTCCATCGTCTCAAGCACTTGGTTTACAGGACGGTCTACAGAAGTGAGCATCGCTTTCATCGTTCCGTACTTACGGATGATCTTCGTCAGTTTTCGTGTATCAATTCCGCTGATGCCTGGGATCCGTTTTGCCTTTAAAAATTCATCCAGCGATTCTTCGCTGCGAAAGTTGGAAGGCTGTTCACAATGTTCTTTTACTACAACGCCTAGGATTGCAGGATCTACCGTTTCAAAATCGTCACGGTTGATGCCGTAATTTCCTACGAGCGGGTAAGTAAACGTAACAATCTGCCCGCAATAAGAAGGGTCTGAAATGACTTCCTGGTATCCCGTCATCCCGGTATTAAAAACAATTTCTCCCATGGTCTCTCTCTGGCTTCCAAAACCTTGCCCTACGAATGTCGTGCCATCTTCAAGAACGAGCTGCTTCATAATTTGATTCCTCCCATATAACTTTTCCATTCATAATCGTCATTACCGGCCAGCCACTTGCTTCCCAGCCGTGAAATGGACTGTTCTTTCCTTTTGAAACTAACTGGTGCCTGTCGATGGTTTTCACCGTTTCCAAATCGATGACGACCAAGTCGGCAGCAGCCCCTTTTTCAAACCGCCCGTAAGGAAGTGAAAAGAGTTCACTTGGGCGCACAGTCATCCAGTTAATGAGTTCTTCTAGCGTTGCGGTGCCCTGTTTTACTAAGTGTGTATATAAAATTGGAAAAGCTGTTTCAAACCCGGTAATTCCAAACGGGGAACGCAAAAACCCTTCCTGCTTTTCTTCTTCAGTGTGAGGAGCATGATCGGTAGCTATACAATCGATCGTTCCATCAAGCAGACCATCAATCAGTGCTTCCTGATCTTCCACTGACCTCAGTGGTGGATTCATTTTATACATAGCATCATCCCCAGGGATGGAGTTTTCATTTAAAACCAGGTGGTGAGGAGTTACCTCTGCGGTCACTTTGATTCCTGCTCGTTTTGCATCGCGAATAACACGGACTGACTCTTTCGTGGATACATGGCAGACGTGATAATGGCAATCTGCTGCTTCAGCTAATAACACATCCCTTGCGATTTGCACCGATTCTGCAATGGAAGGAATACCAGGAAGCTTGAGCTTCTTATTTGCTGAACCTTCGTGTGCCACGCCTCCATATACAAGCGAATTATCTTCACAATGAGCTACGACTGCTTTATTTTGAAGGCTTGCTGCAAGCATCGCCTCAAACATTTTTGCTGCTTCCTGAACACCCACTCCATCATCAGTAAAAGCAAATGCACCTGCTTCAGACAGGGCCTCAATATCCACCATCTCTTTTCCAAGCTGGCGTTTGGTTATTGAAGCGTAAGGCAGCACCCTTACTTCTGCATCCTGATTAATTTTTTCGTATAATTCGTTTAGTGTTTCTACACAATCTGGCACAGGCCGGGTATTAGGCATGGAACATATGGTCGTAAAACCACCTTTGGCTGCGGCTTTAGTTCCTGAAGCGATCGTTTCTTTTGCTTCCCCGCCAGGTTCTCTTAAATGAACATGGACATCCACAAATCCTGAGCTGATTAATTTTCCACCGAGATCAATTTGCTGATTGGATCCTTCGCTTACCTTTTCTGAAATTTCCTTAATGGATTCATCCTCAATAAGCACTTCACATGCCTCAAGCTTCTCATTGACGAGTCGTTTGGCGTTGGTTAACTTAAGTTTCATTTATATCCCCTCCTCAAGTAGTAAATGAAGCAGAGCCATCCGGATTGTGACCCCATTCGTCATCTGCTTAAATATTCTTGATTTCTCTGACTCTACAAGTGAAGCTGATATTTCAACTCCCCTGTTTACCGGGGCCGGATGAAGAATAATCGATGATCGTTTCATCCTCCCTTCCCTCTCTATAGTTAATCCAAAGTCTTCTAGATATTGAGAGGACTGAAAGGGATCCCGATGTCGTTCATGCTGTATTCTTAAAAGCATCAGCACATCACATTCCTCCACCGCTTCATCAATGGATATGTATTTGTCCGAGATGGTCTTATCCTGCCATTCAGGCTTTGCGACAAACTTCACGTCCGCACCTAGATTTTTAAGTGCGTAAGCATTGGACCTTGCCACCCTGCTGTGTTTAATGTCTCCTGCAATGACGACGGACAGTCCTTCAAAAGTGCCGAATTCATCCTTGATCGTGAAAAGATCCAGCAACGATTGAGTCGGATGTTCCCCGGTCCCATCTCCTGCATTAATGACTGACATCCCAAGCTGTTCCGTAATTTGCTTGATTAAGCCGTTTTGGGACTGTCTAACAATAGCGATTTCGGTTCCGAGTGCTTCCAATGTTTTTAATGTGTCATAGAGACTCTCTCCTTTAATCAAGCTGGAATCTTTTTCTTCAAGGTCCACTACTTCTAAACCCAGCCGCCTTTCAGCCATGTAGAAACTGTGTTTCGTACGTGTGCTCGGTTCAAGAAATATATTAGCTGCAAAACGGCCGGAGTAGTTAGGTGAGAGTTGTTTATTTTCAATTGATTTCGCAGTGTGGATAATGTGCTCAATTTCTTTATTTGTCAGCTGGGTCATTGAGTGTAAATGCTTCATATCCCTCTCTCCTTTTCCATAAAAATAGCACCCCCGGGTGTCCGGGGGTGCTCTGTTTGCATCGCAAATGAGCTAAACCCTTCTACACCCTTGAAAGCCTCACAGGACTTTATTAAAACGTGTACATCTGGTTCAGTTAAGCTGCGCCATCATTATTTTTTTCTTCAGTGGAAATGTCAGAAACTTTAAACATATTGCCGTTTCCCTGGCTTTTATCCTGTCCAGGGAGAATGAGGTTTAACACTACTCCTACAATGGCTGCAAGGGCCATCCCTGCCACTTCCACATCACCTACTTTAATCATTGCTCCGCCTACGCCGATCACAAGAATGACCGATGAGATAATTAAATTCCGCTTTTCTCCTAAGTCGACTTGGTTGTCAATCAGCATCCGGAGTCCACTTGAAGCAATAATTCCAAAGAGAAGAATGGAAACGCCGCCCATTACTGCAGATGGAATGGAACTGATGAGGGCCGTGATCATACCGATGAAGCCAAAGAATATCGCAATCACCGCGGCACCGGCTATCACAAACACGCTGTAAACACGGGTAATAGCAAGAACGCCAATGTTTTCTCCATAGGTGGTATTCGGAGGTCCGCCCAGCATAGAAGCGATCATCGTCGCGACTCCGTCACCTAGGATGGAAAAGTTCAAGCCTGGTTCTTTTAAGAAGTTCTTTCCGACAACTTTTGATAGAACCATCTGGTCCCCTGTATGTTCCGTAATGGTCACTAAAGCAAATGGCAGCATGTATAGAGCTATTTTCCAGCTGAACACTTCAAAGGGGGAAAAATCGACGAAAGGAATTACAAACTCAGGCATTTGAAATAAATTCCCAAAAAATCCAATGAAAGACCCGGAGGAAGCTAGAGTCGTCCATTCTGCCTGAATGCCGCTCGTATCGACAACCCCCTGCGTAAGTGCGAAAATGTAGCCGCCGACAATTCCAAATAAAATCGGAACTAATGAGAAGAAGCCTCTAAAGAAAATGGATGCAACAATGGTTATTCCCAGCGTCACTAAGGCTACAATTAAATGGGTGAGGCTGTACACATTCTCTTCCTGATTAGGAAGATACATCGCCATCTCCACCGCTGTCGATGCAAGTCCCAGACCGATAACAATGATGACTGGCCCCACCACTACCGGCGGTAGAAGCTTCATCAGCCAATTTAATCCGAACATAGAAATCAACAGGGCGATTAAACCATAGAACAGGCCCGCAAAAAAACTGCCCATCATCGCACCGGCAACGCCGCTCGATTCGCTCACAACGGAAATTGGATAAATAAAAGCGAAACTAGAACCGAGATATGCTGGTATTTTGCCCCGGGTGATCATGAGGTAAGCAAGTGTCCCTGCTCCACTGGAGACAAGAGCCACCGCAGGAGATAGCCCAGTTAAAAATGGAACGAGTATCGTAGCGCCAAACATAGCAAATAAGTGCTGCAAACTTAAGACGAGCCATTTATGTTTTTCGGGGATGTCACGAATACCTAATACCGCTTGATGTGTTTTCATTCAATCTTCCTCCTTTTTGCATTAAAAAACCTCTTTGCTCACAAGTACGCAAAGAGGCAGACGCAGCTGCTGCGTCATCGTTGTACGACCTTGTAAGCCTCTCTGGACTTTCTTTAAAGGTATTCCTGTTTATTTTTCATAAATCATGACTTGGTCTTCGTGATCCGTTTCGGCTAAGGTGACCGTAACCACTTCATTTAAGGAAGTCGGGACATTTTTCCCGACATAATCAGCCCGGATCGGAAGTTCCCGATGACCGCGGTCTACAAGCACCGCCAGCTGGATTTGGGCCGGTCTGCCAAGATCCATCAATGCATCCATTGCGGCACGCACCGTTCTTCCGGTATATAAGACATCATCGACAAGAATCACTTTCTTTCCGTTTATATCCGCCTTCACGTTGGTTTCTTTCAGCTCTGGTTCTGGTTGTTCATGTTTTGGCGAAAGGTCATCCCTGTATAATGTAATATCCAGTTCTCCCCCTGGAAGAGGCTTATCTTCGATTTCGTTGATTTTACGTTTTATCCGTTCAGCTATAGGAACTCCACGAGTTTTGATTCCCACTAAGACGAGATCTTCCACGCCTTTATTCTTTTCAATAATTTCATGTGAAACTCTTGTGAGCGCTCTTCTAATGGCTGCCTCATCTAATACGGTAGCTTTTGGTTTCATCGGCCCACCCTTTCTTTGCAATAAAAAACCCTTTTTCCGCATGAAGGCAGAAAAAGGGTGTATCAACGTTACTTACTCCGTTCCCTTTTCAGCCTCACGGGACTGACTATTAAAGGTCTATTCACTTTATTCTTCTATTGATTATTGCAGAAGATCTTTCGAATGTCAACGGCGATTCTGTAAATATTCGAGCATTTCTTTGAAATCCTGCGGTGCTTCGACTTCAAACTTTTTCCACTCACCTGTTCTGGGATGAGAAAATCCTATTGATTTAGCATGTAAAGCCTGTCCGTTAAGTCCCCATGTCTTTCTAGGGCCGTATTTAGGATCACCTGCTAAAGGATGGTTAATGTAGCGCATGTGTACCCTGATTTGATGCGTCCTTCCCGTTTCCAAGGTGCATTCAACATAAGTAAAGTCTTTAAAGTGTTCGAGCACCTGAAAATGGGTGACCGCTTCACGCCCGTCTTCTACAACAGCCATACGCTGACGCTCTTTTGGATCACGGCCGATCGGGGCATCAATCGTTCCATACTCATGAGAAATGTCCCCATGGACGATCGCCACATATTTTCGTTCTACCGTTTTATTAGAAAGCTGCTGCACTAATGATTGATGAGCAAGATCATTTTTGGCCACCATTAATAATCCGCTTGTATCTTTATCGATACGGTGGACGATGCCCGGTCGTTCTACGCCGTTAATTCCAGAAAGATCTCGACAATGATAAAGAAGAGCATTGACGAGCGTACCGCTTTCGTGGCCGGCAGAAGGATGAACGACCATCCCTGAAGGCTTGTTCACAACGATGACATCTTCATCTTCATGAATGATCTCCAACGGAATATTTTCAGCCGTCAGCTCTAAAGGCTCCACTTCCGGTATCGTCCAGCTGATTTGATCTCCGCGCTGGACTTTATAATTGCTTTTTACAGCTGTCCCGTTGACCTCAACACGGTCGTTCTTCAGCCAGGATTGAATTTGTGAACGGGACGCATCAGAAATGATGTCCGTTAACAGTTTATCAATCCTCTTCGATTGGTCATTCTCTAAAACCTCGTAGTGTTGACTCACTATTTACTACTTCCTTTCTTCTTCCTGCTTTCATCTACTAAAGTAGCAATCATAACGAGGATAACTCCTACTACAAGTGACGAATCCGCAACATTAAAAATGGGGTAGTCATATTTGAATATGTAGACGTCTACAAAATCAACCACTTCCTTGCGAAATAAGCGGTCGATAAAGTTCCCGATGGCGCCGGCCAAAATAAGCGATAGAGCAAACCCTGCCCACCGGCTCTTTTTACCATACTGCTGCAAATAGTAAATGATGACTATGATTACGATGGTTGTAATTAAATAAAAAAACCACATTTGTCCTTCTAATATTCCCCAGGCAGCCCCAGTATTCCGGTGTGAAGTTAAGTATAGAAAATTTTCAATAACTGGAATGCTTTCACGGTACTCCATGAAATGAACAATCATCCATTTCGTAAGCTGATCCAGTATAATAATTCCGATAGCTATAAGATAATACCAGTACATAAGCCGCCTCCAAAATTTATTTTTCCTTTGCTATTGTACCACAATTCAAGAGAAGCGGAAAAAGCATGGTCTTTACCCTTCTGCTTGTATATTTTTACTGTTCATTAAGAAAAGACCTCCTTCCTTAAAAGGAAGAAAGGTCTTAAATAAATCGCTTAATGAATCTTTCATATATCTAGCCCGGCTCTATGGAGTATCTATGCTTAGAAGAAAGTTATTGTTAAAAGACCTATTAAAACGTATGTAACTACGAATTGTGATTAGCGTATTCTTTTTCTTTATTTTCTTCTTTTTCCACATCCGTTTTCTCGTCGATTTCCACATCAAACAAATGATCCCAATCATCATTTTCAATCATTTCCATTTGAGCTTCAACCAGCATGCGCAAACGGGTTTTAAATACTTTAGCCTGTTTTTTCATTTCTTCCACTTCAATCGCAATTCTCCGCGATTTCTGCAAGGCTTCGTTAATGATACGGTCAGCGTTCTTCTCGGCTTCCTTAAGGATTAACTTAGATTCTTTATTTGCACTGTTTTTAACATCTTCAGCTGTTTCCTGAGCAACTAAAATCGATTTATTCAGAGTGGTTTCAATGTTGTTGAAATGACCGAGGCGTTCATTAAGCTTCTCAACTTCCCGTTCCAATTCTTTTTTTTGGCGAATGACAATTTCATAATCCTTAATCACCTGGTCAAGAAATTCATTGACCTCATCCTCGTCATAGCCTCTAAAGCCTCGAGTAAATTCTTTGTTATGAATATCTAATGGTGTTAAAGGCACACCGACCACCTCCAAAATAAATTATCGACACAAACTTGTCTTGCCTATATAAATTCGACACCTGTAAACGAAGTCCTGCTTTAAAAGAATGAATTACATTAATTTAGCTGTTGTCACTTTTATTTTATCTTTTTTTGTTTTTCCATGAATATCTTTAATTTTGCTTCTTCCTTTGCCCCTGACACTGATTAAATCCCCTGTTTCCAAGAGGAAGGAAGGGGACTCCACCGTGCGGAAATTTACTTTCACCAGGCCGCCTTCTATATGCATACTTGCTTTCTTTCTCGACATGCCGTAGATCTCTTTAACGAGGATATCCAGTCTTAAAGAAGACAGCGTCGTATCATTTTCTGCCCATTGTTCTCCATTTTCCATAAATTCCTGCAAAGGCTTTTCTGTAAATGTGACACTGGCTTTCTTTATGCCATTTAAGTTCATTCGAAGATAATCACTAATCTCTTCAGCTGCAATGATTTGGGCTTTTCCATCTCTCACATTCATATCCCCTATTTTGTCCCGCCGAATACCGAGTGACATAAAGGCTCCCAGCACATCTCGATGCTCAATGGTTATAAACTTATCAGGGTAGTCCGCTTCAAGGAGAACCACCTGGAATTCCTCGTTTCCAAGAGTTTCATATTCCGGGGCAATAATCGCCCGTTTTCTTTCTGTTTGTCCGTATCCACCGAATAAACCAGTGACGAGTTCACCTTGTGAGGTGATTGTGTTAAAAATATATTGTTCTCTTGGATTTAGAAAATCGGTTAATTTTCTTTGAAATCTCATCTCCACATCACTCTGCCATGCAAGAACCTGATCTATAAACGGTTTTTCTTCTTCCCTGAAGTGTTGGTAGATCTCCATACTTTTCACGTCCTTCGCAAAAAAAGAACAGATAGGGAAACCATCGCCCATCTGTTCCTTTAAAATTATAGTCCCAGTAATATATAGTACAACTCATTGAGGCCATACGAGGCAAAACGCAGAACGAGGATAGCAACGATTGGGGAAATGTCAATCATCCCAAGCGGAGGAATTATTCTGCGAAATGGTTCCAGGAATGGTTCTGCCAACCGGCCAAGAATCTCACCGAAACTTGACTGGCGTGCACCAGGAAACCAGGACATTAAAATATATATAATTAGAATCCAACTGTATATTGTCAGTGCCGTTGTTAAAATTTGAAACACAAAGCCCATTATTTACCACCTTCTATGAATATCATCTTCTTCTCTGCTTAAAATTTCTGAAATAGAACCTGAAATTTCTACGTTGTCAGGAGTACATAGAAAAGTCTGGGAACCCAGCTTTTGTATGTCTCCTCCTATAGCATATACAGTTCCACTCAAAAAATCTACGATTCTTTTTGCCTGATGATGGTCCACACGCTGAAGATTAATAACGACTGCCCGGCGATTTACAAGCTGATCGGCAATATCCTGCGCTTCATTGTAACTGCTCGGTTCACTGAGGACCATCTTAGAGGATTGCTGGGCACTTTTCAAGCTCACTACATTCTGTGCTTCAGATCTCTTTTTCCCCCTCTGGACAGGCTCGTCTTCCTCTTCCTCCATGACTTCTTCATCTACATATTCGTATTCGTCATCTAAAGTAAAGAATGAACGGAATTTATTTTTCATACTCATTGCTCATCACCTCGGATTAATTTATTCTCCTACCAGACTCGAGCCTATTCGGATATGAGTGGCTCCTTCTTCTACCGCCAGCTGAAAATCATTACTCATTCCCATGGACAGCCATTCACACGGTGCGTGTGAATAGTTCTTATTACGGATCGTGTCTCTGAGTGCTCTCAGCTTTCTAAACACGCCTCTCAGCTGTTCTTCATCCTCAATATGCGGTGCCATTGTCATTAAACCGACAGCCTGTACATTTTTATAGTTCTGTAAAGAATCGATGAATGGAATAACTTCTTCAGGAGCCAGTCCATGCTTGGACTCCTCCCCGCTCACATTCACCTGGATAAAACAAGGGATCGGATGATCCGCGCGTTTATTAATCTCTTTTGCCAAGGATTTTCGGTCAAGGGAATGGATCATACTTATTTTATCAATCACATCTTTTACTTTTCTTGACTGCAGGGAACCAATAAAATGCCAATCAGCCTGGCTGCCGATTACCTCATACTTTTCCAGCAGCCCTTCTTTCCGGTTTTCTCCAAGATTAGTGATACCGGCGTGCAGAGCTTCTTCAGCTCTTTGTGACGACACATATTTTGTAACGGCAATGATGGTAATCTCTTCTGGATTACGCCCGCTGTTTTCACAAGCAGTATTTATTTGTTGGTTGATATGAGCAAGATTCGTTTCTACAGATGCCATTTCATTACTCCTTCCCTCAACTTAACCAGCCAATGTATCCAAGCATTCGTCCGGATTGGCCGCCATCTCTGCGATGAGAGAAAAAGAGCTCTTCCTCCTCATATGTACAGTAGCTAGTCATGGAAATGTTTTTGTCCAATAGACCAGCTTGTAAAGCGATTTGTTTATTTAACATCTTCAAATCAAGCAGGTACTTTCCTTTCGTCGTTGGCGAAGCCACATCATGCTTATGCTCTTCATTCACTTGGCTGATAACTCTCTCGTCAACTTCATAATGCTTTTTGCTGATACAAGGACCAATAATCATTTGAATATCTTCTGGATCAGCGCCATGGCTTTTTAAAGCCTCAATCATTTGGAAAGCCATATGATTTACGGTTCCTTTCCAGCCTGCATGAGAAATTCCCAGCCAGCCGGATTTTTCATCCAGGAAATATAAAGGAACACAATCCGCATAGAATGCAGTAAGCAATACCTCGGATTTGTTTGTAATCAGCCCATCTACACCTTGAATCGCTGTAGAATGGTCTAGTGTACCCTTTCCCAGATCGCAACCATCGACAGTGTGAATCACTGTTTGGTGAACTTGTTCTCCTACCACCCACTTGTTAAGATCGATGTTTAAATCGATAGCAAGCTGTTTACGATTTTGCAGTACGTGGTCTTCATTATCATTTACATGCAGCCCCATGTTTAAAGAATCAAAGGGAGGACTGCTGAATCCGCCTTGTCTCGTTGTGATACCGGCAGTTAATTTCGGTTTAGTAACAAAACACGATAATTGTCTGGAAGACTCGTGCTTGAAGGGCTCGGTCATTCTACCACCTCAATTTCCCTTCATTTTATCACATTATTCATTGTATTTCCTGTTTTTATTCATTTGAATCTGACTTTTTGGCTGCTGTTAGTGCATTATAGGTGGATTTCTTTACTAAAATGACGTCCGCACCAATATTAACAATTTGATCCCAGGGGATGACAAGCTCTTCTTCCTTTCCAAATAAACCCATCGCTTTGCCTTTTAGAGTAACCACGAGTCCTTTCAGCCTGCCTCTATTCGTGTCGATATCCAAATCACTGATATATCCAAGCCGCTCTCCTGTTTCCATAGCTATGACATCTTTTACCTGTAAGTCTGAAATTTTCATCGTACATTCCTCCTTTTTAAACTATATGCAGAAGATCTCCTTCACTTTCCCCAAAAGCGAGTTGTGCCATTTTCAAATAAAAAAAGCTGCCAAAGTTGGACTTCAGCAGCTCGTACCATGTTTTATTGAAACATGGAGCTATTCATTTCTTTAATAGCGGCCTTTTCAAGTCTTGAGACTTGAGCTTGGGAAATACCAATCTCTTCGGCCACTTCCATTTGTGTCTTGCCTTGAAAAAAACGCTTCGTAAGAATCATTTTTTCTCGTTCATTCAGTCTTTTCATACCTTCTCTTAAGGAAAGCTCATCCAGCCAGACGGAATCTTTTTCACGGTCGTCCTTCAATTGGTCGACCACAAATATTGGATCTCCTCCATCGTTGTAGATAGGTTCAAATAATGAAACCGGGTCCTGAATGGCGTCCATTGCGAACACTACGTCTTCGTGGGGAATTCCTAATTTCTCAGCAATTTCATGGGGAGCCGGATCTTTAGAAGTTTCACTGATTAATTTCTCCCTCATTTGCAGAGCTTTGTATGCGGTGTCCCTCAACGATCTAGAGACTCGAATCGGGTTATTGTCTCTTAAATATCTTCGAATTTCTCCAATGATCATCGGAACCGCATAGGTAGAGAACTTCACATTGTGGCTTAAGTCAAAGTTGTCGATCGATTTCATTAAACCGATGCAGCCAACCTGGAATAAATCATCGCCATATTCCCCCCGATTGTTAAACCGTTGGATGACGGATAATACAAGGCGGAGGTTTCCGTTGATTAGTACTTCTCTAGCCTCGGTCTCGCCGCTTTGTAACCGTTCAAACAGGGCCCGCATTTCTTTGTTTTTAAGTACAGGTAGCTTTGAAGTATCTACCCCGCAAATTTCCACTTTATGTCGTGTCAAAAGTAAGACCCTCCCAAGAAGCTGTAATCAGTTCTCAGTATCTCCCTGGGAGGAAAATTTATGCATTCCTGTTCACTGGAATATTAGACCATTTTGTCAAATTCACGCTGAAGCCGTTTGATGATCTTCTTTTCCAGCCTTGATATGTAAGACTGGGAGATGCCCATCATATCAGCCACATCCTTTTGGGTTTTTTCTTTTTTTCCAATTAACCCAAACCGAAGCTCCATAATTTGTTTTTCTCGATCGTTTAACTGTTCCAGAGCAGACTTTAACAGTTTTTTATCAATCTTCTTTTCAATTCCTTTCGTAATAATATCATCTTCAGTTCCTAAGATATCCGACAGCAGCAGCTCATTGCCATCCCAGTCAACATTAAGTGGTTCATCAAAAGAAACTTCTGTTTTGAGCTTGTTGCTTTTTCTTAAATGCATCAATATTTCATTTTCAATGCATCGCGAGGCATAGGTGGCAAGTTTAATCTTTTTCTCAGGATCAAACGTATTGACTGCCTTAATCAAACCAATCGTTCCAATACTAATTAAATCCTCAATGTTCACTCCAGTGTTCTCAAATTTGCGTGCAATATAAACGACCAGCCGCAAATTTCGTTCAATCAGCATCGCTCTCGCTGCTTTATCCCCTTTAGGAAGACGTTCAAGCAATTCTTTTTCTTCCTCCCGGGACAAAGGAGGGGGAAGTGCTTCGCTTCCTCCAATGTAATAAATTTCGTCCTGCTTTATGCCAAGCTTTATTAACACCCTGTATATCCAGAGTCTTACCTTAAACAGCCATTTCATCATAAACATCTTCTCCTTTCAATAGTTAAGCCGTTTTTCCACGTACCATCAGGTGAGGGTGAATGAGTAAATGATAAGATCCATCTCGTGAAAGGTCATGATGTTGTATGCCAAGCAGAGGCTGCTTGATTTCTAAGCTCCCTCCGGGGGTTTTTACTGCCAGCCGGTCGATGAGTAATGTAACTAATAGCTTGCCTTCTGTTCCTGCAGCCTGGTAGGGCACCAGTCTTAGCGACGATTGCAGATCTTCACTGAGCTGATCCATATGAGTCATGACTTCATCTACCTTCAGCATTTCTAGCTCATCGTTTGTAAGAAACTGATTGAATACGGCTTGATCCGCTAAAAAAACGATTTTTCTACTCATGGGATCTACAAGCTGGTTGCCACTGTCGACCATACCTCTGCATGTGTACGTTCGATCCCTCCAAGTGATCTCCACATCATAAAGATCTTCCAATTTCATTCGGTGAAGGTTTGCTTGCTCCATTCTCCACTTAGTAAACCACCAGGCAAAAGGGAAGCCTGCAAGGACAAACAGCCAGCTTACAGGATCGCCATAACCTCCGTTGTGGGTAATAAATGTACTTCCATCAAAGCTTGCTTCTGAAGATAAAAAATAATGGATGCCAAGCATACACCCACCAATGGAAAAAGTTACGAAATAAAAGCTTGCTAACTGTTTCAGCCAAGTTCTAACCGACACAAAGGAAAAAGCGACTAAAATGATGAAACAGGAAAACAATGCTTTGCCCGGACTTGAAACCAGCCAAGAGTGAGGCATATAAACGGTAACTGGAACGATCATGGAGGCAAAGACAGCACCGAAAAAAATCCGTTTCACGGAAGTTTTCGTTCTAGTTAATCCTTGAGTCAAGTATAGAATCATCCCATCCATCAGCACATTAAGCAGCCAAACAGCATCAAGATAAATCATCCCCTCTCCTTTCCGCTTCATCTTTAAGCACTGTGGAACTTACTGTTGAGCTCTCTTTAGAGCAAAGAAGGTGTCGCAAATACCGTTCTGCTTGAACGATTAATAGCTGTGCTTTCATCTTTTAACCAACAGCACCAACTCAGTGCCCCTTCTATTAAAAAAATTATAAGCCTGTCCTGCTGAAAAGTCTGTCTAATTATGAGCAGGGGAAAAGCTAGTTTTGTAGCAAAGTGTCTAAAGAAAACCTAACGATTCTGTTCTAAGAGAAAAATGAGAGGAACCCCGATTGACACCTGGACAAAGTAAGAAACATGCCAACAGAACAAAAAAAGCCTGCAGAAAACCCAGTGGGTTATTCTGCAGGCTCCCCGCTCCTTTAGAAGGAATGGTAAGCAATATATTTATCTGCGACGATTTCTATTTCTTAAGAAAGTCGGAATATCCAGCGTATCTTCCTCTTGGTTAGAAGATGGTTTGGACTGTGACTGAGGAGCTTCACGACGAGGCTGCTCTTCGCGTTGAGGACGCTCCATTACATTCGGTTTTGACTGCGGCTGGCCGACCGATGGACGCTTTTTCTGTCCTTCTGCTAATTGCGTTTCATCGAATCCAGTAGCGATAACGGTGACAACAATTTCATCCTTCAAGTTTTCATTGATGACCGACCCGAAAATAACATTCACTTCCTGGTCAGCAGCAGAAGTGACAATATCGGCCGCTTCCTGAACTTCGTAAAGACTAAGGTTTGTACCACCGCTGATATTCATAAGTACTCCATGGGCTCCATCGATGGAAGTTTCCAATAGTGGTGATGAAATAGCTTTTTTAGCTGCCTCTGTTGCCCTGCTTTCACCAGTTGCAATCCCAATGCCCATAAGAGCTGAGCCTTTATCAACCATGATTGTTTTCACATCGGCAAAGTCGACGTTGATTAGTCCTGGGACGGCAATAAGATCAGAGATTCCTTGTACACCTTGACGAAGTACATTATCTGCTTCACGGAACGCTTCAAGCATCGGAGTATTTTTATCAACGATTTCCAGCAGCCGGTCATTGGGAATGACAATCAAGGTGTCTACACTGCCTTTTAATCCATCAATTCCTCCAGTGGCTTGAGTAGAACGCTTTCTCCCTTCAAAAGTAAACGGCCGCGTTACTACTCCGACTGTCAAAGCACCTAATTCTTTGGCTACTTGAGCAATAACTGGAGCGGCTCCCGTACCAGTACCCCCGCCCATTCCAGCGGTAACGAATACCATATCTGCTCCTTGTAAAGCCTCTTCCAATTGCTCCTTGCTTTCCTCAGCTGCTTTACGTCCTACCTCAGGATTGGCACCAGCGCCTAATCCACGGGTAAGCTTTTCCCCAATCTGCATTTTCACTTCTGCTTTTGACAGATTAAGAGCCTGAGCATCTGTATTTACTGCAATAAATTCAACGCCTTGAACACCATGTTCAATCATACGATTGACAGCATTGCTTCCGCCACCGCCAACACCGATAACCTTTATTGTTGCTAATTGATCCATACTTGTATCAAAATCTAACATCTTCCGTTCCTCCTAAACACGAGATTCCAAGATTTATTCTTAAATCCGCTAGATTTATTCGTACTAACCTGTATCATCTTAATCAAAGAAATACTTTAATAGATTTGAGAGACCTGATTCTTTCTTCTTATCAGGCTTATCTTTCTCTTCTTTCGGTTGTTTTTGCACCCTCTTTTGCTTTACTGGTGCAGATTCTTCAAAATTGTTCGAAACTGAAGGAAAAATTGCTTTCCCTTGTATTTTCGCATTACGATAAGCGAATTGCAAGATACCAACTCCGCTTGTGAACTGAGGTTCTCTCACTCCAATATAATCTGGAATCGCCAACCTTACATTTGAATGAAAGACATCTTGTGCTAATTCAAGTACTCCCGGCATATTGGTCGCTCCGCCTGTTAAAACAAATCCACCTGGCAGTTCACGCACACCCATCCTTTGAATTTCCTGAGCAGCAAAGACAAAAATTTCTTCTAGTCTAGCTTCAATCATATCAGAGATTTGCAATTGATTGAATGCCTGTTCGCGATTACTTCCTATAATTGTTACAGAAAAATTTTCTTCTTCGTGAGCATCATCAAAAAATGCATGTCCATGCTCCACTTTTACCTGTTCTGCTTCTTCAGTGGAGGTTCTCAACCCAATGGAAAGGTCTTTCGTAATATTGTCCCCGCCAAAAGGGATCATGCTTGTACCCTTCAGGTGACCTTCCTCAAACACAGAAATGGTCGTGGATCCGCCTCCGACATCCAGTAAGGCGACGCCTAAGTTCATTTCATCATTAGACAAGGCAACAGTCCCGGCAGCGAGCGGCTGCAGGCATACATCCAACACTTCAAGACCTGCTCTTTCCACGCATTTAAGAGTGTTATGTAAAACCGTCTTCGTGCACGTAATGATCATACCTTCCATTTCCAAGCGCACGCCGATCATTCCTCTTGGATCAGTGATCTCATCCTGTCCGTCCACGATGAATTGACGCGGAATGACGTCAATAATTTCTCTTTCAGGCGGTATGGAAACGACCTGGGCCGCATCTATGACCCTCGTGATGTCCTCATTACCAATTTCTCGGGTTTCACTGGATACTGCAACCACGCCATGGCAGGCCTGAAGTTGAATATGGTTTCCGTTCACTCCTACTACGACTCGGTCTATTTTCATATCGACCATGCGTTCAGCCTGTTCTACAGCAGACTTGATGGACTGTACAGTTTGATCAATATCAACAATGGCACCCTTCTTCATTCCATTTGATTTAGAGGAGCCGACTCCAATTATATTTAACGAGTCATTCATGATTTCTCCAATGATGACTTTAATGCGACTCGTACCGATATCTAAACTTACTAATATTTCATTTTGATTCACCAATGACGCACCTCCTAATAACAAGCCATATGAATAGTAAAAAGCATATCGAATTCATCTTTAAAAAACAATCGGTGAAATAAAAACGTAAATGAAATGATATAAAAAGTAATTCATTTGGCTTACTTCCTAAATCTTAAAATCATACTATAGTTGTTTTCCACAGAGTTTCTTGAATATCCTTTTAACTACGCTTATTTTTTTCAATTTTCTTTGTTAAAAGCTTTTGGTCGATCACAATTCTTCGGATAATGGCTAAATTCTGGAATAATCTCACTCCAAAGGCAAATATTGCTGCCAGATATAAGTCGACGCCAAGCTGTACACCGAGAAATGCAAGCAAGGCTGCAAGCGCTACATTAAATATAAAACCTGTAAGAAATACAGTGTCGTTAAAAGTTTTTTCCAATTGTGCGCGAATTCCGCCGAGAAGTGTGTCAAATGCGGCTAAGACAGCAATGGATAGGTAATCGGAATAGGCTTCTGGCACACGGATATCTGTCAGTAAGCCCAAGGATAGTCCGATGACTAGAAAAACAATGGGCAGCCACATAAATTATTCACCTGTCTCCTTCTTTTTATTCTCCTGTAAGTACTCAAGCTTTAATGGATCCTCATACTTTGGAAGTACGAGTGATGGATTTGAATTTGCCTCTATTCCAAGATTTTCTATAGCAAAAAAATCCTTAGACTGGCTCGCTTCAATATAATCAAGCAGCTTTTTTGGATTTTTGGATAACACATGAATCTTTACAGGAAGAGGAGGTAAGGGCCGATTGTTCACATAAGTAAATCCATTGACATCCCTTATAGGAGACAAATTCGTTAATCGCTCATTTCCTATTGCAATCTCCTGAGCACCGAACATGTTTAACTCATTGATCAGCTTTGATAGCAGCTCTGGAGAAACAGCAGGATATGTCTGTCCTTTTTCACTTTCTTGAAAAATGGGCTTAATCGTTATTTCCACCCCGCTGCCCTCGGATTCACTTAACCCTATTTTTTCTTCCAACTCATGAATGGACTGTTTCAGAGTGTCCACTTTCTTTTTCGAAGACTCCTCTTTATAATCAGCCAGCACTTTATCAGCTTCAGAAATCTTTACTAATAATTCCTGACGTTCCTCCTGCTGGTTTAATAATTCTTCTCTTACTTCCCATTGATCCCGAGTTTCTCTTTTTTCGGGTTCTTCTGAAGTGGTTTGAAATTGGACAGCTACCATGAAACCCACCAGCAAAAAAACAAATGATACGATCCACTTTGTTCTCTTCTTCATTCCATTCATCCTTCAGCAGACAGCCTTGCTCGCATAGTAATAGTTTCCTCTATAGATAACGAAATTTGGATATTCTCTTTTTCCAGCTGGTCGATGATTCCCTGCTTCAGCTCAAGGCTTGAAGCAAGCACTTCCTGGTCGCCAATAGCCGTAATTACAAAAGGAGCGGGATGCTGTACGCCGTCTAGAGTGATGACCGGACCTGTACAAGCAATGTAACTGTCTGCAAATACACGTTGGCCGTTAATAGCTATCGCTTTCGCTCCAGCAGTTAACAGTTCGTTGATGACTTTGTGGATATGGCCTTCATGCACGATGTAATTATTTACATTATCACGTTCAGGCACGTAATCGGCATCACTTAATACTACTTTTACTCCTTTTCCTTCCACAGGCAGCTCTCCAGCAAGCAGCTGAAGCTTCTTTTTACGCTGAACAAAGTCAGCTACAACTTGCTCTGATTTAGCCAGATTATCCTCAATTTGCTGGACCTTCGCCCTTTTCTTGCTTAATTCTTCACGCAGGTTCTTATTACGCTCTTCCACTTCTATCAGCTGTTTTTTATAGAAATACCGTTTTTCCCATTGGGAATCGTTCAGCTGAACCATTTCCGGACGGCTCTTAGTCTGCTGGTAGCTGTATGCAATGAGAAACCCGGATGCAAGCAAAACAAGGGAAAGAATTAACGATTTACCCTTGTCCATGCTCGTCATTCTCCTCTTTCTTTTCTTTACTCGGATACTTTTCAAAGTAAGTTCCTACATCAATGTGTATGATCCCTTTATCCTTAGGGGAAAGCTGGGCAACTATTGATGGATACGCAGGCATTTTACTCGAGAAGTTCCGAATGGATGCAACTACTTCATATCCATCACTCATATAGAGACGAATCCTGTATGGATTATCATCATCAGGATCCCAATGCACTTCTGAAATCAGGCTGGTTATACTTTCAGGTAACTTTTTTAACTCCTGAGAGATCTCTTTCAAATACATCTCGTCCGTAAACCCGCTCAGTACCGGGGCGTCACCAGTAGGTACTTTTGAAGTTGCCGATAACCGGCTTCCATCCTCAAGTATAGGCTGAAACTTTCCGTCTTTTTGAATATAGCCAATCCGCTCTGCTTCATCCACATTTATCATTACTGTCCCTGGAAAGCGCCGCGAAACCTGTACATTTGTAATCTGCACGTGTTTTTTTACTCTTTTCTCCACTTCCGAAGGATCAATTTTCCAATAGTTATTTTTATTCGTAATCTTTGATAACTTTTTTATTTCTTCAGCACTTACATGCTGCTGGCCTTTTACGACCACTTTATTTACATTACTCAATGGGGACTGCAAATAGATTACCGTAGCGATAAGCAAAAACAGGATAGAAAGATATAAAATTAATCTCCGATTGGCTTTCTTCCTTCGCGATTGCTTCAGTTTCGGTATGCGGTCTTCTATGGAAACAACTTTTCTTTCTTCCATATCGGGCATATCTCCTTATCACCGTAACACCCTGATGATGTATTCAACGTTGCTGTAACTGACAAACCGATTTCCGTTTCTCAGATAACTCTAATTATATCACAATTTTGACCTTAATAGATTGGTAGTGTTGACTTAGATTTACATCACTTTTATTAAGGGAAGTCCCCTTTAAACTAGCCATCATTCTCTATACCGTCTAGTTTATCACTTCCCGCTTTCATTGTGTGTCCCGTGACAAAGAAATACAAAAAAAACTGTGCAGCTTCAACATCCGCACAGTTCTTAAGCTTTATTTAGATGAATATCGACTTACACTCAGAAGGAGACCTAGAGAGGCAAGAGTCAAAGTTAGTGATGAGCCCCCATAGCTGACTAGCGGAAGTGTGATTCCGGTAACAGGAATCAGCCCTGTAACTACACTCACATTGATCATTACCTGAATAGAAATCATACCAACAATACCAAGCGATAAAAGAGTGCCAAATAAATCAGGAGCATAGAGACTTGTGCGAATCCCTCTCCACAAGAGTAAGAAAAACAATCCTAACAGCCCTATACCGCCTAAGAAACCTAGTTCTTCCGCAAGCACAGCAAATATAAAATCGGTCTGCGGCTCTGGAAGATAGAAAAATTTCTGCATGCTGTTTCCAAGCCCCATGCCGAGGAGACCACCCGGGCCGATGGCATAAAGAGACTGGATAATTTGAAAACCACTTCCAAGCGGATCCTCCCAAGGATGCAAGAATGCGGTAATCCTTTTAATTCGGTAAGGGGCTGATGCAATTAAACCAACCATGCCGGCTGCCCCTGCTCCAGCGATGAGCATAAAGTGACCGATTCGAGCTCCTGCTGCAAACATCATGACTAGACAGGTTCCCACCATAACTACGCCTGTCCCTAAATCAGGCTGAAGCATAATTAAGGCAAAAGGAATGGCAATAATAGTGAGGCCAGGCAGAAAGCCTTCCTGAAAAGACGCCATCTTTTTCTGTCGTTCTGACAAAAAACGCGCTAGAAAAATGATCAGTCCCAGTTTCATAAATTCCGAAGGCTGAATACTGAACATTCCTACTCCAATCCAGCTCCTGGCCCCACCTCTAACCATCCCGACTCCTGGGATTAATACCCCGATTAGAAAAATAAGACAGATTATCAATATCCATTTCGCATGTCGGTACCAAGTATAGTAAGGGATCCTTGATAAAGTGATCATAGCCATAATACCTGCTGCAGCAAACAACATCTGCCTTTTTGCAAAATACCAGGCATCATTGAATTTATATTCGGACCATATATTTGATGAACTATACACCATAACGATCCCTATAACAAGAATCCCTATAATGGCCGCAGTAAGCCATAAATCCGGTTTTTTCTGAGGTTTGTCCATAAAAAAAGCCCCACTCCCATCTTAATGGAAATCAGGGCAAACAGCTTGTCGCAATAAGCCCTTACTTCAGCTTATGCACAGCTTCGATAAACATGTTTCCTCTTTCTTCAAAAGTGCGGTACTGATCCCAGCTCGCACAGGCTGGCGACAGTAAAATGACCTCATCTGGTAATGACAGCTCAAATGCTTTTTCCACTGCTTCATCCATCGATGAAACCTTAACGATATCGTTAACTCCCGCTTCTTTGCCAGCTGCTTCTAATAAATTCGCTGTTTCGCCAAATAATACCATTGTTTTGACATGAGTAAGAAACGGGATGAGTGTATCAAAACTATTCCCTCTATCAAGTCCACCGGCGAGCAGAATGACAGGTTTTTGAAAGGAGCGCAGGGCATAGGATGTGGCTAGAATATTGGTCGCCTTGGAATCATTGTAAATATACCTGCCCTGTTTTTTTTCTATAAATTGAAGACGGTGCTCGACCCCTGAAAAGGTGGTCAGCACTTCAAAAATGGCTTCATTAGTTACCCCGTTTAACTTAACAGCTGCTACTGCTGCAATGATATTAGCAAGATTGTGTTCTCCAACTAATACGATGTCCTCTCTTTTAATAATAGGCTCATCCTTGAAATATACCCATTTCTCATCGACCCAGGCCCCTTCTGTCCTTTCTGTAATCGAGCAAGGGACAAGCTCTGCCTTTACTTCTGGAAGAAATTTACGGATCTCTTTGTCATCAGTGTTATAGACGAGGAAATCTTCTTCGGTTTGAAACTTCGCAATCTTCGCTTTAGCCTGATGGTAGTTTTCAAGCGTACCGTGATAATCTAAATGAGCTTCATATAAATTGAGCCAAACTGAAATATCCGGTTTAAAGGTTTGGGTTCCCAGAAGCTGAAATGAGGAAAGTTCAATGACCATAGTTTCGTCGTGTCCCGTTGTTCTTGCCACTTCGCAAGCTACTTTCCCAATATTCCCGGCTACAGCTACCGGTTTCCGATCAGCTTTAATCATCTTATGGATTAGTGTCGTTGTCGTCGTTTTCCCATTTGAACCTGTGACGGCCACAAGAGGTCCTTCGTGAATTCTGCCGGCAAGCTCCACTTCTGTAATCACTGGTATGTCACGATTCCCAGCTTCTTCTACAAGCGGGTTATTGTAAGGAATTCCAGGGTTTTTCACCATTAAATCGACGTCATCCAAGACTTCGAGTGGGTGAGATCCTGTAATAACCTCCGCACCTTTAGATAGTAATGCCTGAACTTCAGCATCTGTTTTATTGGCTTTTAAATCATTAATGCGAACTTGAATACCGCTGTCTAAAAGCAGGTGTGCTGCTGCTGTTCCGCTTTTTGCCATACCAAGCACCAAAACATGCTGGTATGGAAAATGTCTTAATGTATTCAACTGAACATCACCTCAATATACACTCCTATTACTGCAAAAATCAGCCCCAGTGTCCAGAAAGTCGTCACTACACGCCACTCAGACCAGCCTTTAAGCTCATAATGGTGATGCAAAGGGCTCATCTTGAAGACACGTTTTCCGGTTGTTTTAAAAGAAGCCACCTGAATCATAACAGATAATGTTTCAAGCACGAAAACCCCGCCTATGAGCACAAGCAGCAGCTCAAGTTTAGTCAGGATTGCTATAATGGCAATCGCCCCGCCTAAAGCGAGAGAACCGGTGTCTCCCATAAAGACTTTAGCAGGGTGCGCGTTAAAAACTAAGAATCCAAGCAGCGCCCCTACTACGGCCAAGGCAAAAATAGAGGTTTCAATATTTTGATCTCCATACCACGCTAAAATACCGAAAGCACCAAAAGCGATAGCTGCAGTGCCTGCAAGCAGACCATCCAAGCCATCCGTAAGGTTAACGGCGTTCGAACCTCCTACTAACATAAACAAAATAAGAAACGCATACCCCCAGCCTAATTCCAATTGAAATGAAGTGCCTGGAATTTCAATAAAGGTCGGGAAACCCGTTTGGTTTAAAATAAAATAAATGACGAGAGCAATCACGATCTGACCTAACATTTTCTGCTTAGAGGTCAAACCTAAGTTCCTCTTTAAAGCTACTTTAATGTAATCATCAAGAAACCCTAATAAACCGTACCCCAATAACACAAACAGCACAAGGAACAAATGAACATCTGCTGCTTCTTTATTGATCCATACCGAAGAAATCAGTGTTGCCGCCGTAACAGAGAGAATAATCATAACTCCTCCCATAGTAGGGGTCCCTGATTTCTTTTGATGGGATTGCGGTCCTTCTTCTCTAATACTCTGTCCAAACTTTAACCGTCTTAAGAAAGGGATAAGGATCGGCGATATCACGACAGTAAGAATGAATGATAGTGCCATCGTTACTAACAATATGTAGTCGTTCATTGCTGTTTTCCTCCTTTTACATGATCGTCATCGCCTGTTTTTTCAGTCTGTGAGATCGAGCAATAATTCTTCCAGCTTCATTTTTCGAGATGCCTTCAATAATACAATCGTTTCCGGCGAAAGTTTTTTCAGCAGCTGTTCGGCTAACTCTTCTTTATGATTAAAGTGTCTCGCTTCCATCGACGGGTGAGCTTTTTTTGCGGCTAAAGAAATTTCTTCTGCTTCATTCCCAATCGTGTACACCGCATCAATCTCTTCAGGCAGCTCGCTGCCTACCTGCCCGTGAAGGTTCCGGGATTCGCTTCCTAATTCAAGCATGTCTCCAAGGACAAGCACTTTATACTCTTTAGACTTCCACTGGCTGACCACTTCTATAACCGCCTTCATAGAGGTCGGAGATGCATTATATGCATCATTAATGATTAATGAATGGTTAATCCCCTCGTGTTTCTCAAAACGCATTCCAGACATTTTCAGCTGTTTCAGCCCGCTCTGAATGTTTTCTTTAGAGATAGAAAGCTGTTCACCAAGCGCAATGATGTAACTCGCATTCTTTACGTTATGACGTCCAGCCATTGGCAATTCATATTTTTCACTATTTACGTAAAAAGTCGTCTGCTGGTCCTCTCTCCGTTCAATGCGCGCAAGGTAATTTACAGGTTCCATAAATCCGCAGCTTACTGTACGCGGGTCGGATTTAATGTGCGAGAGCAAAGGCTCATCTCCGTCGATAATTATTTTCCCATCAGCCGTGAGCCCTTCCATAATTTCAAGTTTAGCTTCCGCAATGCCTTCTTTCGAGCCGAGATTTTCTAAGTGAGATTCCCCAATGTTTGTGATGATCCCATAATGAGGTTTAGCAAGATTAGATAATAACGAAATCTCGCCTTTATGATTCATACCCATTTCTAAAACCAAAGCTTCCGTTTCATAAGGCATGGATAAAATAGTTAAAGGCAAGCCGATATGATTGTTGAAATTCCCGCTGGTTTTATGTGTTCTATACGCAGTAGCAAGTACAGAGGCTGCAATGTCTTTCGTCGTCGTCTTTCCATTTGACCCGGTGACTCCAACCACTATGGGAGTAACCTTGTTTAAATAAAAGGCAGCCAGCTTCTGTAATGCTTCAGTTGTGTCCTGCACAAAAAAAACAGGAAAATCGGTAGGAACGTACGATGGAAGTGGTTTATCCTCCTGCCATAAGGCTGCTACAGCTCCATGCTGAATCGCTTTTTTCATAAAATCATGAGCATCAAATGATTCACCTATAATAGGAATAAACAAGCTTTGTCTCGTTTCTTCCCGCGTATCGGTCATGATTTCCTTCAAAGGAATTCTGTCGTTAGCGACCCCTTTAAAGTTTGGAAAAATCTTGGTTAATTCCGCTGCCTCAAGTTTCATGACTGACTCTCCTTAACCTGCTTTAATAGTTCCCTTGCGACTTCACGATCATCGAAATCATGTCTGATTCCATCAATCTCCTGGTAGGTCTCATGACCTTTACCAGCAATTAATACGACATCCCCTTTTTCTGCGCTTGCTAAAGCAGAACGAATAGCTTCTCTACGGTCCTCTATGACCTTGTAGCCACCCTCCAGATGATTGGTCATATCACGAAGGATCTCGTTTGGATCTTCTGATCTTGGATTATCAGACGTAAAGATTACATCAGTGCCATATTTCATCGCTACATCTGCCATCAATGGCCGTTTTGTACGATCACGGTCTCCCCCGCAGCCGACCACAACATGAATATCTCCGCGGCAGAATTCCTTCACTGTCGATAATACATTTTCAAGAGAATCCGGGGTATGCGCATAATCAATGACCACTCCAAAATTCTGCCCTTCAAGCACGGGTTCGAATCTTCCTCTGATCCCTTCGGAGTGCTCAAATGAATGCCGGATGGTTGTAAGCGGGACACCGGAAGCAAGTGCTGCCGAAGCCGATGCAAGCATGTTGTACACGCTGAACAGCCCCATGAGAGGACTATTGATTTCAATCGTTTCAGCAGGTGTTTTTAAGCTGAACGAAACACCTTTTTCGTGTAAATGGATATTTTCTGCTTTCACATCGGCACTTCCTTTTATTCCATAGGTCAAAACAGGTTGTGCTGTTGACCGGATCAATTTCCCTGCGACCGGTGAATCCAGATTGATTACAGCCATTTTACTCCGCTCCATATGATAACTGTTTCCCAGCTGTGCAAACAGTAGAGACTTCGCTCGAAGATAATCATCCATATTATCGTGGTAATCCAAATGATCCTGGCTTAAATTTGTAAAAATAGCAATATCAAAATCACACCCGTACACTCTTCCTTGATTCAGGGCATGAGAGGAAACTTCCATGATGGCGGTCTGCACTCCAGCCTCTTTCATCCGGGCAAAGGTTTGCTGCAGGGAGAGAGAATCCGGTGTTGTGTTTTTGGCAGGGTAAGAAGCTCCTGCAATCCTCATTTGAATGGTTCCGATTACTCCAGTTGTTACCTTGTGAGCGCGAAAGATTTCATCCAGCAAATAGGTAATGGACGTTTTTCCATTCGTCCCTGTTACCCCAATGAGCTGCATAGACTCGGTCGGAGCTTCATAAAACGCTGCAGCAAGCATAGCTAGCACCTTTGTCGTATCATTGACGATGATGACAGGCACTTCAGTATCCAGTTCCTCTTCAGCAACAAGGACAACAGCACCTTTGGAAACAGCATCCTTGGCAAAAACATGGCCGTCCACTTCGTGGCCGCGAATGCAAACAAATAGGTCTCCAGGCTGTACTGACCTGGAGTCCATAGAAAGTCCTTTAACATTTATATGTTCAATAGCTTTCGTAATTTTATAAAAAGGTACTTGAGTTAATAATTGAGCGATTTTCATTTCTATCATCCTTCTAATCAACATTCCCATCTATTATAGCAAAAGTTGCAAGTCACTGGGGAAATGAAACAATATTTTAAGTAATTAATTACCTAAGAATACTCGAATCGTAGATCCGGCAGGTACTTTCACTCCAGCCTCAGGAGCCTGAGTAACTACTTTATTCCCCTTTCCACTAGCATCTACCTTCAAATCACTTAACATTTGGGTAAGTTCTTTCTTCTCCAATCCTGTAACGTTAGGGACTTCGATCAGCGGTTCTTCAGGCCAGGAATATTTTTTTTCCAGGCCGTCCTTTCTTGGTTTAACTCCAAGAGTACGCAAGCTGTCCCCCATAATGGAGCCGACAATAGGGGCTGCTACAACTCCGCCAAACTGGACAGTATTCTTAGGGTTGTCAATCGCAAGGTAAACGACAAGCTGTGGGTCGTCAGCTGGCGCAAAGCCAATAAAAGAAACGATATGGTTGTTTTCCATGTAAGTACCATCAGGGCCTACTTTCTGTGCGGTCCCTGTTTTTCCTCCGACGCGGTAACCTTCGACATAGGCTCCCCGTCCGGTTCCTTTTGCTACTACACTTTCCAGAGCTTCCCTCACTTGTTTGGACGTTTCTTCTGAAATTACCCTTCTCTTCATCTCAGGTTCATTCTTTTCCAGTTCTTCTCCTGTAACAGGATCAAGCCAGGCTTCGCGGACATACGGCTCATAATAATAACCACCGTTTACCGCAGCTGCTACTGCCATGACTTGTTGAATAGGTGTTACAGAAACCCCCTGTCCAAAAGCGGTAGTAGCTTGCTCCACAGGGCCGACATTCTCTGGTTTAAAAAGAATTCCTTTGCCTTCCCCTTCCAGATCAATTCCTGTTTTTTGACCAAATCCAAACTTATTAATATAGCTGAACAGTTTTTCTTTGCCAAGACGCTGGCCGAGTTCTACAAATCCGGGGTTACAGGAGTTTTGAACGACTTCAAGAAAAGTCTCGCTTCCATGTCCTCCCCGCTTCCAGCAGTGAAGTGTTGCGCCCCCACTTTTACAGAACCGGAATCATAAAACGTCTCGTTTTTTAAATCAACTTTCTTTTCTTGCAGGGCTGCAGCCAAAGTGATTATCTTAAAAGTAGATCCTGGCTCGTACGTACTCCAAACAGGCAGGTTACGATTATAAACGGTCGGCTTCACATCCTGATAGTTCGCTGGATTAAAGTTTGGTCTCGATGCCATAGCTACAACCTTACCTGTATTAGGATCCACTACGATTGCCACAGCTCCATCTGGATTGTACTTAGCCTGCGCTAAATCCAGCTCCCGTTCTACAATCGACTGAACGCGATAATCAATGGTCAGCTTTAAGTCTTCTCCATCTACAGGAGGGGTATATATATCTGCCATATCAGGCATTCTTTTTCCTTTTGCATCGGAAAAAAAGGAAAGAGCACCTTTTTCCCCTTTTAATTCATCATCATAATAAGCTTCCAAACCTAAGAGTCCCTGGTTATCAATTCCGCTGAAACCTAACACGTGTGAAAGAAAGGCACCATGAGGATAATACCGTTTAGAATCCTCTGCTATGTACACTCCCGGTATGTCAAGTGCTTGAATTGCTTCTGCTTGTGCCTCGGTAATTTTTCTTCCTTCCGGATGAATTTTTTCAATAGAAATTTGTTTCGTTACATGCTTGTACGCTTTTTCTTCACTCATATCAAGAATTTTTGCCAGTTGTTTAGCTGTTGCTTCTTTATCTTTAATCTGTCTCGGCACCACCATGACAGTAGGAGCAGATTGATTGCCTACTAACACCTCTCCATTGGTATCCACAATTTCCCCACGCTCAGGTTCAAAAACAATATCCCTGCTCCAAGATTCCTCTGCTTTTTTAATTAAAAAATCACTCAGAACAAACTGGACATAGCCTAGACGACCGGCAATGACCATAAAAATAACCATCCCTACAAGAAAAACTGTGACTAATCGTTTCCGTACAATTACCTGTGATATCCGCTTCATAACCATTGCTCCTTTTACTGGTTAATCTAAATCAGCTTGTATCACTATATGCAATTGGGAAACGATTAGAACATTGCAGGGAATGGTTAGATTTATTGCGGCGGAGCAAGCTCCACCACTAAATATCCATTATTTTTCAGGCTGGTTCCTGGGTCAATACTTTGCTTCGTAACATACCCGCTGCCCATCGTTTCAATCTTTAAATCGAAGGCTTGAGCAAGCCTGTGAACGTCTCTTAATGACCAACCCTTCACATCAGGCATAACAGGCTGGTCAGTTACCAGCATGACCTTTTCATCTGCCAGAAGCTTCGTTCCCTCTTCTGGAATGGTTTTTGTAACTTTATCGCCTTTTCCGATTACCGTGACATTATTATAAGTCTTTTCAAGCTTTTTCTTCGCTTTTTCAGTAGATAAACCAGACAGGTCTTCCATTGTATGTTCCGAAACCTTTTGTTCGTTGTTTTTATCTGGCTGGATATCTAAATAGTGAAGGCTGTTTTCCATCACTGTCTTAAAAATATGGGAGACAGGTTCAGATCCCGTTTCGTTTCCTTTCAGTTCCGGCTGTTTTACGGCTACATACATGAGCAGCTCAGGATCTTCCTTAGGGGCCATTCCCATGAAAGAAAAAATGTAATTATTGTGTCCATACATATACTTTCCATCCGCTCCGGGGATTTGGGCCGTTCCTGTTTTACCAGCTACCGAAAAGTCATTAATCTTGTAATCACTGCCTGTCCCATGCTCACCTGTAATAACTGTTCCAAGCAGGTCACGCATTTTTTCAGCTGTATCTTTTGAAATCGGGGTACCGATTTGATTAGGCTTTCCTTTTTTAATAGTCTCCCCAGTTTCACTTGAAGCAATTTTGTCCAGCATGTAAGGCTGCATCATCTTGCCGTCATTGGCAATTGCCGTAGCTGCCGTCATGAGCTGAACAGGGGTTACCGTGGTTCCTTGTCCAAAAGAAGTAGTCACTTGTTCAATCGGACGGCCGTAAAGAATTTTTCCTGTTTCCTCTCCAGGGAGATCAATCCCTGAAGGTTGATCCAAATGGAATGCAGACAAGTAATCGCGGAACTTATCAGGTCCAAGCACATCCTGCATAAGCTTTGCCGCTGCCACGTTTGAAGATCTTTGGAAGCCTTCATCGTAGGAAATCTTTCCCCAGGATTGATTATAGTCATGAATAGTGGCTGAGTTCTTTGTCACTTGATAGGAGCCTGATTTATATTTCTTGCTGCCTTTATATACCCCTTCTTCCATCGCGGAAGCCCACGTGAACATTTTCATCGTAGAACCAGGTTCAAAAGGATAGGAAATGACGTCATTGTACCAGTTGTCGACATCACTAAGGTCATTGGGATCATAACTCGGCCTGTTACTCATGGCCAATACCTGTCCAGTCTTAGGATCCATTACTGCTGCTACCATTTTTTTCGGTTTATATTGTTCGTTTACCTGGCTCATCGCGTCTTCCAAGAAGGTTTGTATTTTCTGGTCGATCGTTAAATACACGTTATCTCCATTATCCGGCTTTGTCATAACTTCTTTGGGATCTAACAGCTTCGTGCCGTACTTGTCACGTTCATAACTGATTTTTCCTTTTTGCTCCTTCAAGTACTTCTCCATTTGTTTTTCGATCCCTGTAACACCTTTTATATGCCCTTCTACCGAGCGTGCAAATCCAATTACATGGGAAGCAAACATGCCGTTAGGATAATAGCGTTTAGCCTCTTCCTTAAACTGAATTCCATTTAAGTCTTCGTCTTTAATTTCTTCCATTTTTTCCTGCGATAATTCTTTGCCCTTGCTGCCAAACTCCACTTGGAATTTTCCATTTTCCCTTCCGTCTTCGAGCTTTTGCTCGATGTCCTCAGCATCCATATTTAAAAGCGGCGCCAGTTTTTCGGCGGTTTTTTCAGGATCCGTTACATGCTTTGGGTCCTTTAAATTTGCTGAATACTCAGGATCAACTATAGCGTATAGACGGTATGTTGGGCGATCATAAGCAAGAACCATGCCATTCTTATCATAAATTTTTCCACGGGTGGCATCGATCTCATATGAGCTTGTCCGCGCTTTTTCTGCCCATTTTTCCAAATCTACGCCTTCGACTGTCGAAGTGGTTTCAATATAAAGAAACCTTCCTACAATGACGAGGAATATAATGGAAAATAATAAGATTAAAAGCGCTGCACCTCTATGAGTATTGGGACTTTTCATTATCTATCACCCAAGCTCCTAATTAGTTACCTTGCCCGCTTGCTTCACCTGGGAATTCTTAATAGACAATCCATTCTTCTTAGCAATTTTAAGAATTCGGTCAGGATTGCTAAGCTCCTTAACTTGATAAGCAAGGTTTTCATTTTGTGATTGTTGCGCATCAATTTTCTGTTCAGCCTGTTGAATATCTCGATTCAGTTTATCAGTGGAAGATGAGAAATGGACCATATACAAAGAAGCAGCGATGACCGCTGTTGAAGCAATGGAATACAAGAATTTTTCTCCGGTACTGATCCACTTTTTCCTATGTACCTTTACTTTAACCTGTTTCTCTCTGTTTGGCTGCTGTAAAGGCTGCTGCTTTCTCACTTGTTCTGCACTCATGTTTGTTTCCACCCTTCTTCAAATTGAAAATCCTTCGACCACGGCTTCACTTTTTCAACAACTCGCAGCTTAGCTGAGCGTGACCGCCGGTTATCTTCTAATTCTTCTTCTTTTGCAACGATAGGTTTTCGTGTAATTAGTTGAAATGGAGGTTGTTTATCTTCTGGAATCATTGGAATATTTTTTGGCAGAGGCGGGTTAGAACTCCACTTTTTGAATGCTTGCTTACACAGCCTGTCCTCTAAGGAATGAAACGTGATGACAGCCACTCTTCCTTCGACTGCAATAACTTTGGCTGCCTGTTGCAAAGCATCCTGAAAAGCTCCTAACTCATCATTAACTGCTATACGAATTGCTTGAAAAACACGTTTAGCCGGATGGCCGCCTTTCCTTCGTGCAGGTGCAGGTATTCCCTCTTTAATGAGTTCCACAAGTTCCCCTGTTGTAGTAATGGGCTTCTGCCCTCTTTTATTTTCTATTTTTCTGGCAATTTGCTTTGAAAACTTTTCTTCCCCGTACTTAAAAAAGATACGGACGAGATCTTCATAAGGCCATTCATTCACAATCGTTCTTGCTGTTAATGAGGAAGAACGATCCATCCTCATATCAAGCTCAGCATCATTTTGATAACTGAACCCTCTATCTTCGACATCTAACTGAGGACTCGAAACACCTAAATCAAAAAGAATGCCGTCCACGTGACTGACCTTCAATTCCTCAAGCTTTTCTTCTAATTGCCTGAAATTTGCCTGAACAAGAGTAACGCGGTCTTTGTAAGGCTTCAACCGTTGTTCAGCTGCCTCTAAAGCAGTTGTATCCTGGTCAAAGGCAATCAAACGTCCATATTCATTCAATTTCGAAGCAATTTCCTCAGAGTGCCCCCCTCCTCCGAGTGTACAATCTACATATGTACCCTCAGGCTTAATGTGAAGCATGTCAATGGTTTCTGCTTTTAAAACACTATAATGGTCAAACATAATCTCACTCGTTTCTCTTACTATCAAATATCAAAATCTAACATGTTTTCCGCAATTTCCGAAAAAGACTCTTCTGAGGCATCGAAATAAGTTTCCCACTCGTCACTACTCCAGAACTCAATCCTGTTGGAAACGCCGATTACCACACATTCTTTATCCAATGCAGCATATTTTCTCAGCGGTTGTGGGATGTTAATTCTGCCTTGCTTATCTACTTCACATTCCACAGCGCCCGAAAAGAAAAAACGTGTGAAGGCGCGGGCATCTTTCTTAGTGAGTGGAAGCTTTTTTAATTTTTCTTCCAGAAGCTTCCATTCATCCATAGGGTAAGCGAATAAACACTGGTCGAGACCCCGTGTTAAAACGAAGTTCGCTCCAAGATCATCACGAAACTTGGAAGGAACGATTATTCGCCCTTTGGCATCAATGTTATGTTGATATTCACCCATGAACATAGAGCTGTCCCCACCTTCTGATTCAACATTACCACAATGCCCCACTTTTCTCCACTTACTTTTTTATCATTCTCTGTCTAATAAAAAAATCCCGACTATAATGGCAGGATTCTAAAGGGTTTAATAAATTTATTAATCCAAAACTTCCCCACTAAAAAAGGAAAGGGAAGTACTCCCTTTCCTTCAGTATGAACGAGTCTTGTAAGTCTTTGGTGAAAAAAGTGGAGCAAGGTGGGGGGGATTAAACATAAACGACATAATGAGCATGCTCAAAAGAAAAGTGGTGGCCATCCACCCTATTGAAGAAATCGACCCCATACGTATTCACCCAGGGCAGGATGCTCCATTTACGCTCCTGAAGTCCCCCTTCAGGATGCAGTAAAAGATCCAGGTCAGTGAAAGATTTCAATTCGAGTTCGTACTTTTCTTCCCGAGCCTTGAATATCCGCTTCTTTAGAAAATCAATATCTTGATATAATCGCTGAAGATTTTGATTAGCAAGACTCTCCATATCTCCTCCGAGCTCTGCAGCAGTCTCTCTCAAAGGAAGATGCAGTTTATCCAGCTCTCCTTTAAGCTCTTCACTCATTTTTTCTAAAGGGACAGACGTCATCGAGGATAGCCACCTCAGCCTCCTTTCCCCTGTTCCCTTACGGATACACTCCACTGGATCAATCTGCAGCCGGTTCAATTGCTGTTCGGACTTTCGATCAATAAATGTGAAGGAAAGCCTCGGAAGAATCGGCGGCATTTTAAGCTCAAGAGCTTGAAATGCCGGCCTCAGAACAGACCAGTAACCAATTTCCCCAGGTCCTCCGATAAAAGAGAGCACCGGGAAGACTAGTTCCTGCATTAATGGTCTCGTCACAACGTTGTTACTAAGACGTTCAGGTGATGATGCTGCGATCTGCTTTAGCTCCTCTTTTGTAAAAACCACTTCATTATTTTTACCGCGAAAATTGAATTCGTCATCTCTCATCAGCAGAACTCTGTCATTGCCTTGATGGTAAAACAAATGAGCATCCTCAGGTTCGCTATCCAGAGAGACATGATAGCCCTGTTGTTTACTTTGCTGAACAGCTGCATATACGCCCTGTGAAAGTACCTGGTTCTCTTCCAACAGCTGTTGGAAGTAGGAGGATTCCAGTTGACGCAGCTCTGGATGATGAGCATCAACAATTACAAGTCCCTGGTCGGGAAATAACAGATAGATGAGTCTCGCGAAAAAATCAGCATAACTTTTTGACTGACGCAGAGCGAGAAGGGTCTCTTCAAAGAAATCAGAAGTCACCTCTGTTTCCCCCACTGCAGAGAATACTTTTTGAAGCCATTCTTCTGCCTCATCCTGATCAATTTCCAAATCTGAAACGGAAGATTTATACTCTGGCCGCTGACCAATCGTAATTTTATTTAACCGTTCTTTCCCCTTCAAAAAAACATGGTTGATTTCTTCAAAGTCATGATCTTCTCCTGCGATCCAGAAAACCGGGATCACCGGCTTGTTCAGCCGTTCCTGCTGCTGCCTGGCACTCTGTAGAATGGAAATAACCTTATTAACCGTATACAACGGTCCGGTCAAAAGACCTGCCTGCTGACCAGCAATGGCTACCGTCGCTTCTCCATCCTTCAATCGCTCAATAGACTGGAAGGCTGAAGAGGGAGCCTGCCATTGGTCGTTCATTTTTTGAAGTACTTCAGTCAACTCCGCCCGTTTGAAAGAACGCTCCTGTAAATCCTTCCACCTGCTCAGCCATGTAGCTTCCTCATGTGGGGAATAATCAAATTTTTCTTTTATATTTTCAAAATGATAGCGGTAATCATATACAATCTCTGATTTAGGTTCCAATTGTATGGGATCGATTCGCATGAATGAACTTCTCCTTTATCTTTACGAAAATGGTATGTACCATTAAGTATTTTACATAATTTGCAGGCTAAGTTCACCTAATCTGTTTACGTAAAAAATAACCGTTCGATCAGTCCAAATAATGAGAGTCCGGAATAAACGATAAGAAACAACAGGAAACTAAACCTGAAAAATCCTTTAAATGCTCTTCCCAGCCTTACTTCTTCGTGCAGTTTGTATTGAATAATAATAGAAAAAGATAAAATACATAAAAGCATGATAATAATGTAGGCAAAAAAGCTGCGTTCAAACTGGACAAATAGAAGAACATGAACAGCTAAAATGAATATAGGAGCGGTTATGGTCGCTGTATAATGGACAGCTTTTCTTTTATGGCGGCACCATTTACGTGCAAAAAAATAAAACAGGATGAGAAAAGGAATCGGGAGCGTAATGACAAGTGCAGCTACCTTAATAATAAAATCACTCATACACGGCCTCCTTCCCCATCTAGTTGCTCAAGAGCGTGAACAGACCTTACGACAAACTGATGATAAGGAAGTTCAGAAACGCTTTTTTTCAGTACATACCCGCTGATATAATCGATTTCCGTTTTTCTTTGTAATGAAAGGTCAGTAAGCATGGATGAATAATTGTCCCCTGTTTGTTCGGCAACACGAAGGACGTGTTCCCACTCTTCTTCATAGGAGCGTTGAAATACTTGAGATGCTTCCCGGCATAATTTAGATGCGAGGGAGCGCAGTTCAGTATTCTTAACAATAAATTTATTCTGGACGCGAAAGATCGCAGTTAATGGATTAATTACAGTATTAACCATCAGTTTACTTACAAGCATGTTAAAATAGTCGCCTTCAGCTTGAAAAGGAAAATCCTCTTCATGCAGAAGGTCTGCGATCCATTCCGCTGACTGCTCAGCTTTATAAGCCGCAACCTTGACTCTGCCTCTGCCTGTGTGGAGCACTTTCGTATCGGAAGCTCTTTTTGCGCCATGTTCCACCACCCCCAAATAAACAGGGTAGATTTTCTTAGGCAGAAGTTCTAAGTGCCCCATCCCATTTTGCAGAAAAACTACTGGAATGCGGCAGGATAATTCCTCCAATAAGTCCAGCACAGTGCTTAACTGCTGTTGTTTGACAGTTACAAACAGGACGTCATGCTTATGTAAAGCACCGCCAAACAAATGAGCGCGTAGATTCACTTGTCCGAGGACGTCGCAATAGACACCGCTTTCGTTAAGCAGACCGGCTTGTTGAGAACGTTTCGTATAAACATGAACTTCATGTTTCCTTCCGAAGTAGGCAGCCATTAACAGGCCGACCGATCCTCCACCAATAATTCCGATATTTAACAACATCCCCACTCCAATTGTCAACCGTCTTTTTACTTAATTGTAGCAAAGATCAGTATGGTTGGGGAGAAGATTTTTTTATAAAGGGGTTGTGCATTTCATTCTGAAAATTTTTATATTATAATAATTAATAGACAGATAAGAGAAAGGGGAATCCATCATGATGGCTACTACTAAGGTTCAGCCATTGCTAGTCAACTATAAAACACTCGAGGAATTTAAACGCTTTAAAGAATATGGCAATCAGGAATTAACAATGCTTGAGGATTTAGAAAGCAATATCGTGGAGAACGATAGTGAATCACCTTTTTTCGGAATATATTATGGAAGCGCTTTAGTTGCGAGGATGAGTTTATACCGGGTAAGAGCAAAGTACGACCATTACTTTATACCTCCGCAAGATTACTTGGAATTGTGGAAGCTGGAAGTGCTTCCTGATTATAGAGATCAAGGCTTCGGTAAAGCGCTCGTGGATTTTGCTAAGAGCTACAAACTCCCTATTAAAACGAACCCCCGCATTAATTCCCACGGTTTTTGGGAAAAAATGGGCTTTCAAAAAGCCCAATATGATATGGAACGCGATTTGGGAGAAAATCCTCTGATCTGGATGCCTTCAGGCGTCGAGGAACGGGATGTAAAAGAAGACTAAAACAGCTATTAAATCAGGCCCCTACAGTTCATATTGTAGCGGCCTTTTTACTTTATAATGGACTTTTATTTCGATCTTTCACCCAGCGGATCAGCTTATCCATTTCATTCCAAGCTGCTTCCAATTGCTTTAGCTGGCTTTTTAATCGCTTATTATCTTCACTCAGCTGTTGAAGTTCATATTCAAGCTTTTGCTTGCCACTGTCTTCAATCTGTTTAACCTTCATCTCTTTTAAAAAAGAGATAGCAGCATCCAGAGACATGGGCGTTTCTTCGCCGCCGCCAGCGGTAGCAAATACTGCTCGCTTCTCTTTTCTGTTCAATTTCGCTTCCTGAATTTCCGAGTGATACTGCTTTCTTACTGTCGCATTCCACCTGAATCCGCAGGCCGCGGGCGTCCTGCGCAAACGGTCTGCTACTTCTTGAAATGCCTCTAGCTGAGTTTTTCCTTCCCGGATATATCTGAGGACCGTATCTGCCAAAAGAGTATCTTCCTCTTCTTTCCAGGCATCTTGTCTCGGGGCGTCCATATCATCCCTCCTCTATCGTTTGTTTATAGTTATGCACGACTGAAGGTTGATAGAATCGCATTTATGACTTTTTTCTTGTTTTTAAAAACTTTTCTACAGCCCTCTTATGGTCTTCCTCTTCCCAGAGAGCGGCGCATTGCTTCACTTCTTCTTCCATTAATTGATCAAATTCCTCTGAACGAAGAGCAGCGAGAAGCTGCTTCTTAAACCACTTCATCTGGGAGCTTGACCTATTGGTAAATTCCGTATCCTCTTCCCACTTTTGCAGCGATGCTTGAGGAAGAAGATTATTCAGCCAGCCAATTCTCTTTGCTGTAAAGGCATCATACATAGAAGCATCCGTCAGCCAATGGGAAGCATAGGTTGGTTGAATACGTCTAAACAGCAGGGCACCACCTCCCCACCCTGGTGTTATTCCAAGACTAGCCTGAACAAATCCAAATGTTCCCTCTTCTGTTCCGTACCGAAAGTCACACGCGGTTGCTATCTCACAACCGCCTCCTCTGGCTTGACCATTAAGCAGAGCTATAGTTGGTACCGGGAAACGCGCCAGCTTTAACAGAGCTTCTTTCATAGGGGAAAGTACTAGGTAGGCTTCCTCAGCGTTCATATTTCCATGAAGCTCCGTTAAATCGCCTCCTGCACAAAAAGCTTTCCCGCCTGCTCCAGTAATCGTTAAGGCTTTTATCCCTTCAAAGGATGCGGCTTCATCGATTACATGATGAAGACTCCTTGTCATAGCTTTTGTAATAGCGTTTAATTTTTCAGGTCGATTTAATACAATGCGGCCAATTCCTTGGTTATCCATCCTAAATTCTACTTCAGGCACGTGCCCCAGCTCCTTTTTCTTCATCTTTAAGTTACCCCAGGCAGACTTATCAAAATGATTGGAATTAGTTAAGGTTTTCGAAAACACTTCAGCTTAGAATCCATAAAAAAAGAACCTGACAACAATCAGGTTCTAGGTGCGCATTACTGCTCAACGACTTGTTTTCCATTATACTGTCCACAAGATTTGCAAACATGGTGTGGTTTTGTGTACTCCCCACAATTCTGGCATTTCACCATGCCAGGTACATGAAGGTTTTTATGAGTACGACGCTGGTTCTTCACTTTTTTAGAAGTTCTACGCTTAGGTACTGCCATGTTGTACACCTCCTTTTACTCACAACCGAAAACCATTCAGAGATTTTCTTAATGGTTGTCTTCTTTGTCATCTAATAATGATTGCAGTTTAGCCATGCGAGGATCCACTTTGGCTTCCTCAGCTTCCTCTGTAACCACCTGCCAGCCCTTTCCTTCCTGAGGGGCTTGGTCATGTGCCTGATCTTCATCTGAAAACACACGAGTCGGAATCTCCAATAGTACATTTTCCTTGATATAAGGCGTTAAGTCAAGCATCTCTCCCTGTACAGGGTGAATTTCTGACTCATCTTCTTCCGTATAATAAGGAGAAAGACTAAAAACTTCAATAGGTTGGATGTGAAAAGGGTAATTCACGTCGGCAAGTGTTCTTGCACAAGGTAGTACCATTTCTCCATCAATTGAAAAGTTTACCGTCACTTCTTCTCCACTTACGTCTGCGTGGCCTTTCACGTGAACAGGCTGAATCTTTCGAATATCGTTGTTCATATCCTCCAGCTCATGTACATCTACTTCATCTTCAAAGTAAAAGGGTTGATCCCCACTTTGTTTCAGTTTTTGTAGAGGAAATTTCATTGTTATCACCTCATGGCAACAAGAGTTATTGTAAAAGGATTTTAACCATTTGTCAATATTTTTTCTTTACACCTGCATTATATGCAGCTGGAATTCCTTTAACGGTAACACATTCACCGTGCTGGTGCGAATTTTCTGCTACTCCATGATAAAATAAACTCAACCAATCTTCAAACAATCGTTTTCTAAATATTACGAAGGAGGCATCCTTATGAAAGCGTGCGGAGTCGTTGTAGAATACAATCCTTTTCACAATGGGCACCACTACCATTTAATCAAATCGAAGGAAAAGGCAGGGGCAGACTGTATGATAGCTGTAATGAGCGGCAATTTCCTCCAAAGAGGCGAGCCTGCCATCATGGATAAATGGCACCGTGCTTCTGCTGCATTACAAGCAGGAGCTGATCTTGTCCTGGAGCTTCCCTATATTTTTGCTGTCCAGCACAGTGATTATTTCAGTAAAGGGGCTGTTCTCACCCTCGCCGCGGCAGGAGTCGAAGCGATCTGCTTCGGAAGTGAAATTGGTGAAATCGAGCCTTTTATTACGGCATGGGAAAATTTCAAGTCGAAGAAATCCACCTATGATGAAACCGTTAGGAATTATTTAAACAGGGGATTCTCATTCCCAGAGGCTTCAAGGTACGGTTATGAGTCTATAGGACTTGCTGAAGGAAAGATGGATTTATCTAAACCGAACAATATTTTAGGATACAGCTATGTAAAACAGATTCTTGCTATCAACCCTTCCATCGAGCCGTTAACCATTGCACGGACCAATAGTCAATATCACGACAAATCCATTAACGGAAATATAGCAAGTGCGACAAGTATTCGCAGGGAACTGCTTGAACATGGGACTTTAACGGAGAAAGCTTCACATACTCTGCCGGTCATTACTCAGGAAAAATTGTCTGAGTACCAGCGCAAGACTGGAAAATGGCATCGCTGGGAAGATTATTTCCAACTTCTGCAATATAGAATCCTCACTTCCAAAGAACAAGACCTTAGAAGAATCCACGGAGTTGATGAAGGGCTTGAATACCGTTTAAAGAGAACGATGAGACAATCATCCAATTATCAAGATTTCATGGATCGTTTAAAAACAAAGCGCTATACTTGGACACGTCTGCAGCGGGCATTGGTTCATATACTTACTGGTACAACGAAAGAAGATGCCCGCCCACTGCTGGATGAACCCTCCTTACCCTACATTCGTGTGCTTGGCATGAACCAGAGGGGGCAAAGCTACTTAAATCAAGCGAAAAAAACTCTTGAAGTCCCACTATTGACTCAGCCGCAGCAGTTGGATCATCCACTGCTTGAAGCTGAAGCAAGAGCTTCTATTGCATATTACAGTATCCTTAAAGATACACACCGGATTCCAGCTTACCAACGAGAATACAAAGCCCCCGTTATTATTCATTCATAATGACGGCCACACCTATAGAAAGAAAGGCTGCTTTTTTCAATTAAATAAGTGGATCCCTGTGAAAAAGGTGAAAAAAAAGTCTGCATTAAAATCGGACGATTTTAATGCAGACGCTCAACTGCCCTCTAAGTACAGTCATTTATATTCGTTCAGCGTTACATTTTCTTTAAATACGTAAGTGCATCATTAAATGTATCTACAGGCACAACCTTCATATCAGTATGCAGATCCTTTGCGGTTGTTTTTGCCACTTGATAATTAGAATCCTCCCTGCCCTCTTCATTCGGAGCAAAGAAAACGCTGCAGCCTTCTTTATTAGCGGCAACAACTTTCTTATCAATTCCGCCTATCTTACCCACTTGACCATCGTAAGTAATTTCTCCAGTTCCACAGATCTGCTTCCCTTGAGTCAAATCTCCTTTAGTCAATTGGTCGTACATTTCCAGCGAAAACATCAACCCTGCACTTGGGCCTCCAATTTCACCGCTTTTTACTTTCACCTTCGGCTTCACATCGATAGATCGATCTGTTACTAAAGATATTCCCACCCCAATCCTGTCTGGCTCATTAGGAAAAGGAGCAAGTTTGACATCTTTCGTTAATGTTTTGTCCTTTCTTTTGATCGTTAAAGAAACCGTATCCCCTTTCTTTAACTTTTCAACATATTGAATTAAGTCTGCGGATTCTTTAATCTTATTCCCATCGATTTTTAATATTTGGTCTCCACCCTTCAGTTGCTTTTCGGCTGGCATACCTTTAAGTGTATTTACGACATATACACCTTCATAATTAATATTTACTTGTTTATCTGCTGCTTTGTACGCCACCACCTTCGCAGCTTCCTGAGAAGATTCCATCATCCGCAGCTGAGCGTGAAAATATTCCTCTTCAGAGATCCCTTCCGGCCGAATTTGCTCGATCGGATAGATTTCCTGGTAGGGTCTAATCTTGGCAATCAACCATTGTAATGGAGTGGCTTGGCCACCTCGAACTGTAACGAGGTGCATATCTCCTTCACTTTTATAACCATTGTCTACTTCTACAATAGGATCCAGCGCGTCTGCCGTACCCGGTTTATAAACGTAATAAGGGAGTCGATACGCCCCTAGAAAAGCCACAATCAGAATAGCTATGACTCCCGTAATAATGATTCTCTTATTCCCTTTCATCAATCAAGACTCCTTCCAACCCGCCAGCTTTTCTTGTATTTGTTTCAGCTGAGAAAGTGCAGCCGTTTCCCCCGCCTTTACGATTTCTTGAATGTTAGTAAAAGCACGTGCGCTAAATTGTGAAACATCCGGGCGAATCATTACATCAGCATCAGAAGAAACGCCCATCGCCGTCACTAATTCATCCTGCATGATATCAATACTTTGAATGATAACATCATAGATGGATGTGATATTAGGATCAGCTTCGAAATGAGCGCAATCCACTGCAATAACCACATCAGCTCCCATCTCTTTTACGACCGAGACAGGTACTCGGTCCATGACGCCTCCATCGATGTACAGGCGATCATTGATCCGTTCAGGCACAAAAATCCCAGGAATAGCTATGCTGGCACGCACAGCCTCACTGGCAGGTCCTGTGGTAAATATTTTTTTCTCACCTGCGTATAAATCGGTCGCAATAATGGAAATGGGCATGTCGAACTCTTCTATTGATTTTCCAAACGTAAATAAACGGATATATTCCTTAATTCTACGTCCTTGAATGAAGCCCATTTTAGGAACAGTAAAATCAAGGTAATATTTCCGTTTAAAGGTGAATGCCAGTTTGTATAAGTTTTCAATTGTCTGCCCTGCCGCAACAAAAGAACCTACCAAAGCTCCCATACTGCTTCCTGCAATCATATCGACAGGGATGTTATTCTCCTCGAGAACTTTAAGTACACCCAAATGTGAAAAACCTCTTGCTCCTCCAGAACCCAGTGCTAATCCAATTTTGGGTCGGTTCACCTGTCATCGCTCCTTGACATCACTTCTTGCAATTATTTTATGGCATAAATTCTCCACTTATGAGCGTAAACATTGAATGAAGCAAGCTCATAAGCTTCAAACATAATCCCATTCTACTATGGATGATTTTAGAAGTACAGAAAACTGAAAAAGGAAAGAAGGCGCTTATCATTGCGAAGCTAAAAACGATTTGGCTGACTGCTCTTTCTTTAAGTATAGCCATTGCTTTAATTTTAAATCCAAAGGAAGCGTTAACCGCAAGCCTCAGGGGACTGGACTTATGGTGGGAAATCGTCTTTCCCTCACTTCTGCCTTTTTTCATCACAGCAGAGCTGCTAATTGGTTTTGGCGTGGTACATGGGTTGGGAGTGCTTTGCGAGAAGTTCATGCGTCCGTTATTTAATGTACCCGGTGCTGGCGGCTTTGTATGGATTATGGGGATGGCAAGCGGTTACCCGGCAGGAGCAAAATGGACAGTGGATTTGAGGAAAAAAGGACAAGTCAGCCGAATCGAAGCAGAAAGACTCGTAGCCTTTACGAATTCGTCAAGTCCTCTCTTTCTTTTCGGAGCGGTAGCTGTCGGCTTTTTCCACAATCCATCACTTGGAATTCTGCTTGCACTTTCTCATTATGGTGGAAACTTTATCATAGGTTTACTCATGCGATTCTATAAAAGTAAAGAATCTCCGTTAACGACTGAAAAAAGAGGAAATGCCTCTATAATTGAAGCATTTCGTGTCCTCCACCAATCAAGGATAAAAGATGGGCGGCCTATTGGAAAGCTGATGGGGGATGCAGTTGTAAAATCCGTAGATACCTTATTAATGGTAGGCGGATTTATCATGCTGTTTTCAGTTATTAATGAGTTGATGAAGGTGACACAAGCTATTGACCTGTTTTCCTATTTCCTTTCATGGACAAGCCTGCCTCAAGTCTTCCATGCTCCTTTCATTGCCGGTCTCTTAGAAATGACGACCGGAATTGGAAAAGTCACCGAAACCCATACTAGTTTAATCGCTCAGCTTATCATCGCAAGCTTTATACTAGGCTTCCATGGACTATCCATTCAAGCTCAGATCGCCAGCATTTTGGCTGAAACTGACATTCGATTTAAACCCTATGCAATAGCAAGAATAGGACATGGCTGTATTGCAGCAATCCTTATGGTAGTTCTTTACCACGCGACCAGTAGTTTTAATAGTTTCCAAATGGAGACACTGCCGATATGGAGTCCTAATGAAAGCTTTACTTATCCATTGCTTTATTGGTTTCATGAATACGGACCGCCAATAACTATCATGATGATTATTCTAATGACAGCCATTAAATGGCGCTCTGAAAAAAATTAAGGGCTGGGAATACAGCATTTACTCTCAAGACAAACAATGGGAGATAGGGAAATTACCCCAAGTGAGCGCTTCGGAAATGCACACCGCTTATCACGGAACTACAAAAAGAGAAGGCGGAGCAGCCATTCCCCTTCCTGTAAAAAATAAAGACGGAAATTAGATTTGAAATTCACCTGCCGAAAAAAAACCGAATGGTGGTGAAATCTAATGATAAACATTCACCTCCATTCGGATGATATAAGGGCAAAAATTTTTTGTTACAGACCCTTTTTAATCACTTATACTTGTTTTTTAATGCTTCCTCAACAGGAGGCGGAACTAAATCTGAAATATTCGCCCGGTATTTAGCCACTTCCTTAACAATACTTGAACTTAAAAAAGAGTATTGGTTGTTGGTCATCATAAAGAAGGTTTCTATCTTCTCATTTAACTTGCGGTTCATCGATGTAATTTGCATTTCATATTCAAAGTCACTAACAGCTCTGAGCCCCCGTATGATCGCCTGCGCATTCTTTTCCTCAGCGTAATCCATTAGTAACCCGCCGCATTGATCAACAGAAACGTTCTCAATTGTAGTAATCGATTCTTTAATTAATTCGACTCGTTCTTCTACATTAAACAACGGGGATTTGCTTTGATTATTAAATACAGTAACAATTACGTGATCAAATACTTTAGCACCCCGTTGGATGATATCTAAGTGTCCGTATGTAAGGGGGTCAAAGCTTCCCGGGCAAATAGCTAAGCGTGTCATACGATCTCTCCTTCTTTATATATCGATACAGCAATATTCGTGCCATACTGTTCCGTTTTAACAAGCTTGAGTTCCCCTATTTCATCAGGAACGTGCTCACTTGCGTCATGCTCACAGATAATTGTCCCTTCTTGTTGAAGCAGCTTGTAATTCAATATTTTCTCTATTAACTCTTTGTAGGAAAATTTCTTGTAAGGAGGATCGAGAAAAATAAGTGAAAAGTCAAGCTCTCTTTTATTCGCAGCTTTTAATGCCCGCATAGCATCTGTTTTGAACACTTCGACTCTATTTTGCAAACGCAGAAGTTCAAGATTCTCATATATCGTCCCGATCGCTTTCTGCTGCTGATCCACAAATACACAGGATTCTATACCTCTGCTCAAGGCTTCGATCCCCAGGCCGCCACTGCCTGCAAACAGATCCAAAGCCGTTCCTCCATCAAAGTATGGTCCAATCACATGAAATACGGCTTCTTTAACTTTATCGGTTGTCGGCCGTGTTTTATGGGTAGGTACAGATTTCAGCTGCCGACCCTTGAATTCACCTGCAATAACTCTCATCCAATTGTTCACCTCTTTAGACAGCATTCCTCATAATCCTACCATAAATTCAAACCCTCAGGAAATCTTCTCGCCTCCCTCCAGAAAACGTTATCAATAGCAACAAATTCTTTTCTAACTTGAATAAATATGACACCACCTGCCTATACTAGCTGTTGAAGCAGATGAATGCTTCTGAAAACGGAGAAGACTTACATCCCCATAAGTTCTTTCTCCGGTTTCTCCTCTCCCTTTACTTTTTTGTATCATGTTTGATTCAAAAGAGTAGGGCTGTCCAAGTCGGACAGCCCTAATTTTTTTGCCTTCATTCAACGATTTGTTCTATCAATAGGGTTTTGCTTAGTCTTCTTACATGCTAAAGTAAATTTGTAGAGATGACTTAGAAAGGAAGAGAAGGCTTTATGATTCAAAAATTTATTGAACTTGGCGAAGGCTATTCCGATTTATATGAGCTGATTGAATTAGGCAATCGAATGCCAGAACGAATCCACCAGGCTGTCGCCTTTTATAGTGAGAAAAATAATAAACCTGTTTGTTCCCTTGCTCTCATTATGAAACCCGCTCTGAAAGATAAATTTCAGCCAATTTACATATGCAGAGAAGGAATCCCGAACCCTCATGAAATTCCTAATCAGAGATTTACAATGTTTCAAGAGATGGTCGAAAATTCAGGTCTATCATTAAAGGAATTTACAATCAAACCTTCTGTCACATTTCCAGAAACAGCCTTATACTATCAGTATCTAACAGGAATTTTAAGAACTAATAAAATGCTGCCCCCTTTGTCCTGACCGAACTTCAATCATAAAAAAAGCGTTCGAATATTCGAACGCTTGCAAAGCTATATCCCCATTTTATAATCATATTGTTTTGCTTTATCGGGTTTAGCATTTTCAAATTCGGTTTGAACGTATGGCTTATAAGAAGGAACGACACGGGATACAAAAGGTAAACGCTCCAGCCGCTCCATTTTTTCTTCAATCTGGTCTTGATTGACATATACAAGCGCATATTTTAGCTTTTTGGAAGCATGAATTAAATGACCATGCTTTTTAATTTGCCGAATGTTTTTCATATGCTGAAAATAAACAATGATTCCTTGGCGTTTCGTTCTCATGGAGACCCCTACTTTGTTAAGTATTTATCGTAAGTTTACCAAATGCACGCTTTTCAGGCAATTCATTTCAAGGGGGACGATCATTGATGACTACGGATCACGAAAAGGCTTTACAAACCTTTCACTCCAAGCTTCTGGACAGCGGGCATATCATGCATGTGACCGTTAAATATATTACCGGGCTTCCCTTCTATTACCTACAGCCTGAGGCCCACGTATCAAAACAGCAGTTGGAAGAGCAAATTAAAATCGCTGCTGCCAAAGCCATGAAAGGAAAACGCCTGACTCTTACGATGAGCTATGTTCGTAAAAGTCAGGCAGGATATGTGTACAGAGTACGCTTTCTCGTTCCACAAAGAAAAATGTTTTGCTGCGGAAACCTATGCGACGACTGCATTCGATTTACGAACCCTTAATTATGAAGCACAGCCACAGCCGCCCCCGCTTCCACAGCCGCATCCGGTATCTGTAAGCGCCATTCCGTTACGCGGAACTTTAATTTGCTGGCTGACACTAAAGGCAACACTTTCGCTGATCTCATCTAGAAGCTTCTGTACTTCACGTTCTGCCTTCTTAAAAAGGGCAACTTTTTCATTCATGTCCATCTCTCTCTTAACACTGCGTACACGCTTCATGATGTCGTTATAATCAGGGTGGTACCTGCCAAAACGCTGAACATCTTCATAATGTTCTTTTATATCTTGAAAATTCTTTATGAGTTGTTGGGCTTCTTGATCATTAGCAAGATCCTGTTTCGCTTGCTGGTAGTGCTGCATCGTTTCTGAGTCCATCACCATTTGTCCAACAGCTTCAGAACGATCCAGCAAGTCAACGATTTCCATTGTTGCTAGCATGCTTTAGCACCTCCAATCCCATCATACCAAATAAAAAGGCAGAATGAAATCTCTTCTCATTCTGCAAAGGAATTTTTAATAATATGGATATTCAATTTGCCGGTCTTTCTTTTTATTTTCTTTTTGCACGGTTGTAATAAGCTGCTGGATCTGCCCGATGGCCCCATTCAATTCATCTATTTGCCGGGACACATCTTCCCATTTGACATCCTTCATGAGCTCCCCAAGCTGTTTCATCCAATCCTTTTTATTGGTTTGAGTCCCCTTCTTGGCTTTAGGAAGTGACTCCCAAAAAGGATCATCTTCACCGAGAATCATCCATTTTTCATAATAGCTTTGAATATTATCGTGGTTCTTCCTTAACTGCTCTTTTACATTTGGATGGTCATTTACGAATTCTTTAAACTTTTTTACACTTGGGTGCAATCCATCTGTACTCATTTTGCTCACACCTCACATATAAACTACTCTATAGCCTATGCAAAATGGAGCAGGACGTTCATGGAAGGGAAATGAAATCCTGGGTGTAGTACCTGTGATATACCCCTATTCCGATGTGGGTATAGCGTTCACTAAGGAGGGTCTTGCGATGACCACTGCTATTCAGCCACCCTTGTACAGCTGCTGCAGCGTCCACATATTGAGCGGCAATGTTTTCTCCCGCGCTTCTGTATTGAATATCTTCTTTCTTCAGCCTTTCCTTTAAGCCATCACCACTTGGGGAAAAATGAGAAAAATATTCATTTTCTTTCATATCCTTACTGTGAAGAAAAGCCGCTTTTGAGGCGTCTTCATTTAGTTGAACAGCATTTACACTGCTCCTGTTGCGCAGAATGTTAGTAAAAGCAAGGATCTGTTTTTCACTTCCAGCTTCTACTGCATCCCATTCTTCTTCTGACAGCACAGGCTGTTCCGGAAGCTGACCTTGGTAGACCACTTTGTAGGGCTGCAATTTTAATAATACATCATTTCTCATTACCCGGATGGCCGAAAGTTTTTTAGTTACTGTGTCAAAATACAATTGAGCAGTCCATCCTTCCTCTAGAGGAACGAGAGGTCTCATTTGCAGATCCTCTTCGGTAAGCTGCATCGTGTAAGAGCCTTCGCTTTTCAAGTTCATCTCCTGCTTGAACGGAAATTTTTGATTAATCTTGCTATACGCCTGCCCGACATTAAATGGAGCGTCTTTAGACTGAGGACTAAACGTCACTCCTGTAATCACTTGACCTTCCATAATGCCGTACTGGACATACTGGTGATCTTCCATTTGAAAAACCCACCACTCATAGCCGTAGCCACTTGGATCTCTTCGAATTGGTTCTCCAATAGAGGCAATCAACTCTTCGGCTGAAGCCCCCATCCATTGAAAAAAAGAACCTTCAGCGATAAAAGAAGAAGCCCTGTTCTCCATATTTTCTGCCTGGTCTTGCGCATGATTCGTTTCGTTTTCAATGATCGGATCGTTCTTTGGAGGTATGGAAAGAACGATACCAAATGCTATAAGTAAAATAATCATGACAACTGCAATTTTTTTCATTGGCTAAAACTCCTCATATCCTCACTATACTATTCATTATAAGCAAAAAAAAATTTCTATATGAAGAAATAAATGGCGAAAGAAGAACGGCCTGCATAAAAGCAGGCCGCATTTCGAATAACTTAATGAAGTTCCGGACGTTCAGAAATATCTTGAAGAGCCACGCCCGCTGCATGATCTGACATTTCATCAATAGACAAGTCTCCTAAGGAAACTATCCCTGTCAGCTTACCATTTTCAACTACAGGAAGCCTTCTAACCTGATGTTCTGCCATTAAACTGCTTGCTTCTTGAAGCGTAGCATCCGGTGTTACTTTGTACAAATGACCACTCATCACTTCTTGGATTGCCGTCGTATCCGGCTTTTTATCCGCATAACCACGAAGAGCCAGGTCACGGTCTGTTACCATACCCATCAATTGACCTTCATTATCACACACAGGAACGGCACCAACATTTTTCTGCTTCATTAAGACCGCCGCATCATAAAGGGTGTCTTCAGCTTTACAAACGGATACATCACTCGTCATAATGTCTTTTATAGTTTTCATAAAAGATCCTCCTTTAAGTATTCGAATTTCAGTATATAGTGTCCCCTTTTTGTAAAAAATATTACATGCAAGCTATAGTCTTTTATAGTATAATGAAGGAACGATAAAGCTTGGTATGAAAAGAGAAAGCGCTTAAATTCAAAGCGTTTTTCATACTGGGATACACTTAGATACATACAATAGGCGAGGTGGAAAACGTGAAATTAGAAGGCACAGGACTTGAAGGGCTGGTCATTGACCAGAAACCATTAACGAAATTCATGGAAAGCAACGGATTTATTTTAGGTGGATCGTGGGATTATGAACGAGTAACTTACGACTATAAGATGGATGCTCCAGAAAAAAATATCACCCATTATATCCGTATCCAAGGTTTTGCAATTGAAGGCGATGTCGATCAAGGCAACGCGGTCATTCAGCTGCTTCCGCCATTACTCGGCCGTCATTACTACCCTCATGGTATCGAATACGGTGAAGAAGAAGGCTTTCCTGAAAACATTGTAGAAAAAGCGAAGAATAAAGTGATGAAGGTTCAGGAAATGGCATTAAATTATGTAACTGAAGTTCCTGACCATGTGGTCCTTGAGCGTCTGACCGCCTGGGCGAAGGAACAAGGAAACCAGGATGTATTGGATAAAGTCGAGGAATTAACTAAGGACTCTCATTGGAAAAAATAACATGACCAAGAAGGAAAGCTGCCTGTCGTTCTCTTGGTAAAACCTGATGAAGATGATTCGAATAAACAGTCGCACATCATTTTACATGATGAGTGGCTGTTTTTAAAATTCTTTACATTCAGCCCTTCAACTAGTTAATTTAGCTGTTCAAAACTTGTTCTTTTTGCTATATTTTTGATTAGGAGATAAAAGAGAAAGGGGCTCTTTACATAAATTGTTTCGCTATTTGACTAAACGACAATGGATCTTACTATTACTTTCGATCCTTTTATTAATCATCGCTTACTTTATTCTTCCAGTTTCCATACCCTTATTGGTAGCCTTTGTTACCGCATTATTTTTAAACCCAGCTGTGCGCTGGATGCAGTTTAGGTTTCGAATTAACAGAAAAATTTCGGTCACTATCGTTTTTTTGCTTTTTTTAATTATGCTTGGCCTGCTTGGAGCCTATGCGGTAACTAGAATCGTTACTCAAGTCGTCGAAATCGCCGATCATGCTCCTACTTATGTTAACCAAATTAATGAAGTGTTCATTCACTGGCAGAATAACATGAACAGTTTCACTCAGAATATGCCGGATGAATTCGTTGATAAACTGACAAGTGAAATCAGCAATGCTGTCGATAAGACGACTGCAACAATTTCAGAAAAGCTTCAATTATCTAATATAGCAGCTATCGCTACGACTATTCCAAGGTATTTAGTCAGCTTTTTAGTCTATTTAATCGCACTGTTTCTATTCATGCTGGAATTACCGCGTCTGCGTGATAAAATGCACCAAAACTTTACAGAAGCCACTTCAGAAAAAGTGAAATTTATGAATGCTCGTCTTTCCTATGTCGTATTTGGATTTTTAAAAGCACAGTTTTTAGTCAGTATTATTATCTTTATCGTCTCCCTCATAGGTCTCTTATGGATTGAACCAGAAGTAGCCATCATGATGTCGCTGATCATTTGGCTGATTGATTTTATCCCTATTATTGGATCGATTGTGATACTCGGACCATGGTCTGTATATATGCTGTTAGCAGGAGAAATTTCAATGGGCATCAAGCTTGGCATACTGGCTGTTGTACTGCTTGCGATCCGTCGGACAGTTGAACCAAAAGTCATGGGCCGCCACATCGGCCTTTCTCCTCTGGCTACTTTAATTGCTATGTATTTAGGCCTCCAGCTTATCGGATTGATGGGATTTATTCTAGGGCCTCTAGTGGTCATCGCCTTCAATTCAGCTAAGGAAGCCGGTATCATTAAGTGGAGTTTCAAATTATAAACAAAACAAGAGCCGAGGTTCATCCTCAGCTCTTGTTTTTATTTATCCTTTATTCACTTTCAGACCGCTGAGGCATAGAATTGTTCCGGCTCTTTTCTTTTTTAAAAAGAAAAACATCGCCTTCTCTTCCGGTATGGTTAAACCCATTGTTAATTAATACTTTTTGAGAAGGAATGTTATTTTTATCACACTGAGCTTCTACACCTTTGACTTCACGATTGGAAAATGCCCAATCGCACATTTTGGCTACGGCTTCTGACGCATACCCCTGATTCCTTTCAGAAACGACAACATGGTAACCAATTTCCAGCGTACCTTCCGAATCCGGTCTTCCTTTAAAACCAATATCTCCTATTACGTGTTCACGACCATTATCAATCATCACCCACGGTCCAAAACCAAACTGATCTTCATCCTCTTCCAAATTCTCTGCATAAATAGGTAAAAGCGCCTTTAAACCATGATGCGGCCAATTCTTGTTCCAAGGAAGTTGAAACTTATAATAAAAGGCCAGCGGATTTTTCATTAAGATTTGAGCGATCTCAAGATTAATGGGAAAAAACGTAATTCTGGACGATTGAATCTCCACGAGTGATCCACCCTCTCTCTATGTAAATTGACCAATTATACTCACCTATATACCTTTTCACTGAAAGAAGTAAACAATATTTTTTATTCCGCTGCTAAAGAAAGAAGGTGAAAGTTGTCATAAACTGGCACTAGTAAAAAAAGAGAGCCTTTAGAGCCCTCTTCACGTACCTAATATAGCTTTGATCATGCTGGTAGTTTTTCCACCGTCATAAAATACATATAAAAGCAAATACACGGCTATGCCGGTCACAGCTGTACAAAACCAAATAATACTTGTAATTGGTCCTGCTTTCCTGTGCTTTGAGATCTTCCTTTTAAACGCAAGCCGGAGGGTAACCAATCCAAATAATCCACCTACTGTGGCAAGAATGATGTGAAAAATTAAAAATATGGTGTAATATATTTTAATATCATCCGGGCCGCCAAAACTTGTATTTCCTACAAAAATGGTGCGGCTTAAGTAAATAAGAAAGAAAAGCAGCGCGCTGATTGCTGCAGCGATCATAACTAATCTATGCGCACGGCGTTTATCTTTAACGATCAGCACCCAGCCAATCGCAATAAGAATAGCGCTTAGTAATATAAAACTCGTGCTCATTGTTGGAAGCAATGGCATATCAACACCTCTTTTTATCATATAAGTTGCTTTAAAAAAGGGAAGGCTGTTGTAAAAGACCTCCCCTTATCTCATCGATTACGATTCACTTTGCAGGTGACTAGGTAATGGATCGATGGTGTCTTTTTCTCTATTGAACCAGCTGAAGAAGATATAAGCGATGACTACCCCAAAAATAATTTCTTGAGAGATCTTCATAATGACTCCACCAAGCTGCTGATCCTCGATCAGAGGAAGGTTTGTAAAGAAACCTGGGCCACTGAGAGAGCTTGGCAGACTATTCAGCACGTCTGCAGGTACACATAAACTCATAGCTTGAACCCAGGAGCCTGACGACGCATACGTTTCGTACAATGGATGACTGGCAAAGATAATGAGTCCGCATGCCGGGGTAATCAATACACCATTAGCAAATATAAACCCAATCTTTAGGAGAGGGCTTAACGTATCCATTTCCTCAAGCGGGGAAAAGATCGACCACCACATACAAAATGCCGTAAAAAGAATGATCGTTCCTATCACAGCATGAGCCATCCAATTGGATTTTGTAAAATCAAATACGTCCGGCATATGGTAAAGGGAGAATAAACCATTAAATAAAATAAGCGCGATTAAAGGTTTAGTAAGGACATGAAGCACCTTATTTAACCCTTTTAAGTAAAAGACCTTCTCCCAAATCCACCGTGGAACACCCTTTACGATAAGTATAGGGAACAATAAGTAATAAAGAGCCATTTGAGTCATATGGGCGGAAAAAAGGATATGACCGATTAGATCGATCGGAGACCCCTTGATAATGTATAACAGCGCCATTCCAGAATAAAACATAATTTGCTGATGAACTTCCGGTTTTTCCTCTCCACTTTTGCGACCGGGACCAGTCAAGTAATAATATAGGGAACAAAGTACAGCGACAAATAGTAAATAATAAGGACTCCATAATGCACGGAATCCAAACATATGAAGCTCAAGCCACATAGGTGTCACCTCTATTTGGTACAGAATGTACCTCTATTTTAACGAAATTCCGCGTAAAAAACGAGCGGCTCACAACAAATTCTCGAATGTTCATAAAATATACATAAGTTATGCAGCGTATAAAAAAAGGCCGGAATATTTCCGGCCTTTTCCTATTTACCACCAGATAATTGAAGTAAAAGTAATGATGGTCAGGGCTCCAACTGCAACCCCTCCGAAAATCATCATTGCTGGCATATCATGCCCTTTGTTTTTTAAGTGCATGAAATAATAAAGCTGAAAAATAACTTGAACAACAGCTAACAGGAGCAAGGTAGGAATAATGAAATAGGAATTTACATCAAAAACCACCATTCCAAAAGCAACTAAAGTAAACAAGATCATCAGCACAAAGCTAATTACATGCTGAATCATTTCCTGCTTATGCTGTGTTCTTTCATATTCCCTTCGCTGACTCGGTACGGATCGATGTTCCATTGTTTAGCCCACCTTTCCCATTAAATACACGACAGTGAAGATAAATACCCATACGACATCGATGAAGTGCCAGTATAAGCTGGCAATATAAAATTTCGGCGCATTGTAAAGATTTAGTCCTCTTTTGGAATTTCGAATCATCAAAGTAGTGATCCATAATAATCCAAATAACACGTGCCCTCCGTGAAAACCGACAAGGGTATAAAAAGCGGAACCAAAGGCTGAAGATCTAAACGTGAATTCATATTCCGTAATGTAATGATGAAATTCGTAAAGTTCACAGCCTAAAAACCCTAACCCTAAGACAACGGTTATAAAAAGCCATGTCAGCATTCGGCCGAAATCATTGTTTTTCATATGGTAGATCGCGTACACACTCGTTAAGGAACTTGTTAACAGCAGCATCGTCATAATGAATACCAAATCAAGTCCAAAGAGGTGTTCAGGAGTATTTTCCCCAACTGTTGACTCATTTAACGCAAGGTACGTGCCAAATAAACTGGCAAATAATACAGTTTCTCCGCCTAGAAAGAACCAAAACCCGATGAATTTATTTCTACCTTCAAGGGTGGCTTTTTCTGGTTCACGAGGCATTTCTTTAGGATTCAGAACGTCTTCATGACTCATTCGCTGCCAGCCCCTTCCTTAAGATCTTCTTTGTGAATATGATGTCCAATGTCATCTTTAAGAGAACGTGTCAGCATTGAACCTAAGGAAATGCCCATTCCGATAAAAATTAGAGCAAGGAAGCTTTTGCTCTCCGTTTGGTAAATAAACCCAAATCCAGCAATGAAAAATCCGAGCGACATGACAAAAGGAAGAATAGAAGGATTCGGCATATGAATATCACCCAATGGCTCTGCCGGAGTCATGCCTTTTTTCCCTTCTGTTTTTTCAATCCATAAAGGGTCGAGACCGCGTACAAGTGGAGTCTGAGCAAAATTATAATGCGGTGGTGGAGAAGAAATGGACCATTCCAGCGTACGTCCGTCCCATGGATCTCCACTTGCCTTAGGTTCTTTCACTGACGTATAAATAACATTAATTAAGAATATAAACGTCCCGATAAACATCAAGAAAGCACCAATGGAACTTATTAAGTTTCCTGTATCTAATCCTAGTCCCTCATGGAAAGTCCAATAACGTCGAGGCATCCCCATTAAACCTAAAAAGTGCTGAATAAAGAAAGTTAAGTGGAAGCCTACAAAAAATGGCCAGAAAGCAAGCTTTCCTAATTTTTCATTTAACACTTTACCGAACATCTTCGGCCACCAGTAATGGATGGAAGCAAATGCTCCAAACACAACCCCGCCTACAATTACGTAGTGGAAGTGACCGACTACAAAATAAGTATCATGATACTGGTAATCCGCAGCAGCAGCCGCGAGCATAACACCTGTCATTCCACCAATTGTAAAAGATGGAATAAAGGCAACAGACCAAAGCATCGCAGAAGTCATCTTAATATTTCCGCCCCACATCGTAAACAGCCAGTTAAAAATCTTAATACCAGTAGGAACAGCAATAGCCATAGTCGCAACTGCAAAAATCGAGTTAGCAATGGGTCCCATTCCAACGGTGAACATGTGGTGAGCCCATACCATAAAACCTAAAAATCCAATTAAAACGGTTGCAAAAACCATTGCAGAGTATCCGAACAACCTTTTCTTAGAGAAGGTTGAGAATATATCACTAAACGCGCCAAATAAAGGCAGGATCAGGATATATACTTCCGGGTGTCCGAATATCCAAAACAGGTGCTCCCAGATAATAACATTCCCGCCCTGGGCAACATCAAAAAAGGCTGCATCAAACATACGGTCAAACATCATTAAAAATAAACCAACGGTCAATGCAGGAAAGGCAAAAAGAATTAAAGTACTTGTTACGAATGAAGCCCATGTGAACAACGGCATCCGCATGTAACTCATACCAGGAGCTCTCATGTTCACGATCGTAACGAGAAAATTGATTCCTCCAATTAGTGTACCTGCCCCTGCGATCTGTAAACCAATGGTGTAATAATCGACTCCATGACCTGGGGAAGTCGTAGAGAGCGGTGCATAATTCGTCCAGCCTGCATCCGGTGCTCCACCTGTAAACCATGAAATATTTAAAAGTACTCCTCCAAAAAAGAACAGCCAGAATCCTAAAGAGTTCAAAAATGGAAATGCTACATCACGTGCACCTATTTGCAATGGAACAGCTGCATTCATTAAAGCAAAAATAATCGGCATAGCAGCTAAGAAGATCATCGTAGTTCCGTGCATGGTAAGCATTTCATTATAAAGTCCAGCAGCAATAAAATTGTTATCAGGCTTGATCAGCTGGATACGAATAATCATGGCCTCTATTCCACCCATAAGGAAGAAGAAACCACCGGATACCAAATAAAGATGTGCAATCTTTTTATGGTCAACCGTTGTTAAGTAATCCCATATAGCGGCGCCGAGTCCGCCTTTTTGTGCTACTGCAGTACTCACGCTGTTACCTCCCTTTCAAAAACCATCATGTAAAGCATTATTAACTGCCCTCTCCTGCAGACTCAGGCGTAACTTCTGAATGCTTTAACTGTAATAAATAATCAGCGATTTTTCCTGCTTCTTCTTCTGAAACAAGATTCATCGGCATTTTATTCCCTGGTTTTATTTCATTATTATTCACGATCCAGTCAACTAGGTTTTCTTTTGTAGGCTCAAGAATACCCGCAATCTTAGTACGATTGCCAAAGTTGGTTAAGTTTGGACCTACTCCAGCGGCAGAATTTCCAATGGCATGACAACTCATGCAGTTTTCTTTAAACAGCTTTTGTCCCTCCTGAGCACTAGTTGTCTCAGGTTTTGCTTCTGCATCTACATTTTTCATGTCCTTTTTCCACTGGTCAAATTTTTCAGGACTAACAGCAATGACCCTGAAATCCATCAGCGAATGGGAAGGGCCGCAAAGTTCGGCACAGTGTCCCGTGTAAACGCCTTCTTCATAGGCTTCTAAGTACATCGTGTTCATATTATCTCCAGGATTGGTGTCCATTTTTCCAGCTATTGCAGGAAGCCAGAACGAATGAATGACATCACTGGATTTCATATTTAAGTATACTCGCTTACCAGTTGGAATATATAAGTCCTGACTAGTAGCAATTTCCTGGTCCGCATAATTAAAATGCCACCAGTATTGATTTCCTGTCACTTCGATTGTTAAAGCGTCCTTATCATCCTGCTTGGACTGATCAGCTAAATTAAATGTCGCTTGAACCGTCGGCACAGCCAGCACCAGCAGTAAAAGGATTGGAATCACTGTCCAGATTACTTCAAGAGCTTTATTCCCTTCAGTTTGCTTGGGAATCATGTCTTCTTGTCCTTTTTTCTGCCTGTAACGGACAAGAACAAATGCGTAAATGGCCATTACGATAACGAATACAAAAAGCATTATCGCAATACTGATCATCATTAGATCAAATAATAATTCCGCACTGTACCCTTTAGGTTTGAGAGCACTTACATTTTCAACGCCACAGCCGGACAAGACAAAAGCTAGTGCTCCAAACACAATCAGGGAACGGAATCTCACCATCCAACCTCTCATGATTGATACCTCTCTTTCTCTTTGTATATACCTTAATATATTTTGAAACTGGCTCATAAAGATTATGAGCCAGTATCATTAAAAGGGAAACGGCAAGGTAACAAGTACCATCATTAAAAATATGATCGTCATATAATTAAGAGAATAAACAAACATCCATGTCGCCCACTTCTCATCGTTTTTCATAATGAAGCCTGCAAGACCTAGTATTAACCAGCCTAATGATATTAATAAGGAAACGATTAAAAAGATGCTGCCGAGGCTAGCTAAATAAACCGGTAACGGCAGTAAGCAAGCAACGTAAACGACAATTTGCCGCTTCGTCATTTTAAACCCGTGTACAACAGGAAGCATAGGGATGCCGGCTTCCTTATATTCATCCTTTTTCTTCATCGCTAAGGATAAGAAGTGAGGAGTTTGCCAGATAAACATAATGAGAAATAAGATAAATGCCTCTGTTCGAAGGCCTGGTTCAACGGCAGCCCACCCAATAAGCGGAGGTACTGCTCCGGAGAAACTTCCAATCACTGTATTAATCGTATACTTGCGTTTAGACCACATCGTGTAAAGCACGACATAAACAAACCAGCCAAATGCTCCAAACAAAGCGGCTTCCAGTGTAGTGAACAATAAGAGCACAAACCCGATGATTGAAAGCGCGATCCCGGAATATTTAATAACCGGCATAGGAATAGTACCTGTAACCGTTGGTCTTTGCCTGGTTCGAGTCATTATTGGATCAATATCACGGTCATACCAGTTATTTATTACACATCCGCCAGCGATAACCAATGCCGTACCGGCCATTGTCAGCAAAAAAGTTCCTAGCTTGTCAAAAAACGACGCACCGGTGAAGTGAAGCGCCAGCCAAAAGCCAGCAAACGCTGTAATTAAGTTAGAGTTAATAATTCCTACTTTAATTAGGCTTTTTATATCTGCTAACAACGAGGATTTGCGGACATCCGATTGGCTCATCACTTGGGAAGAAGCTGTTTCAATTGTTCGTGGATTGTCCATCATATATTCTTCCTCCTTCTAAATCCCTAATCGCTTTGTAAAATAAATGTAGTCAAAACTTTACAAAACAATTAAGGCTGTTTCTTAAACCACGCAAAAGCGCATGATTCTCAAGAAACATCAGAATAATTGTATCATGGAATCTTTCTACTATCTATTTAATCAGGAGATTTTTATTTAATTGTGACAATTTTGTGAAGCTTTTTCACAACGTTTGTAATCTCCTATTAAAAATACAGCCAGGCTTAAAAAAACGATTCGATAAAATGCGTTCAATCACAAGCCCTTATTAATTCCTAAAAAATACATCTTATTTATAGTACAACATAATTAATGAAAGTGCACGTTCTCCCCGCTTGTTTTCATTTGATTGTCATAAATAGAAACCCCGGCTGCTTAAAAGCGCCGGGGTTTCTATTGCAATTATTCGAATTCTATTAACAGATCACCTACATGGATCGCTTCGTTATTTTTCACATAGATTTCTTTAATCACTCCATCAAATGGAGCCTGGACCGTAGTTTCCATCTTCATGGCTTCTGTGATCATAAGATGGTCGCCTTTTTTCACGCTTTCTCCTTTTTCAGAGATTACTTTAATAACCGTCCCCGGCATGCTTGCTCCAATGTGTTTGTTATTCGTTTTATCTGCTTTAGGACGTTCCTGAACGGTGGCTTTAACGTTTTCGTCTCTTATTACCACTTCCCTTGGCTGTCCATTCAGCTCAAAGTAAACCGTCCGTGTCCCATCCAACTGAGCTTCCCCTATGGATACAAGCTTAACAATGAGCGTTTTTCCTTGTTCAATCTCCACTTCGATTTCTTCTCCGAGTCTCATTCCATAGAAGAATGTAGGGGTATCCAGAACAGACATATTTCCAAACTGCTCGGTAAACTTTTGATATTCCATAAATACTTTCGGGTACAGTGCATAGCTGATCATATCAAAACTCGTAACCTGGCGATCCAATTGGTGAAACAATGTTTCCTTCAAGGCTTTGAAGTCAACTGGATCCAATAGTTCTCCAGGACGGACTTGAATTGGTTCTCTTCCTTTTAAAATGATCCTCTGCAATTCAGATGGGAATCCTTGATAAGGCTGCCCAAGATACCCTTGAAAAAATTCAACTACACTATCTGGAAAAGCAAGAGAGTCACCTTTTTCATAAACCTCATCTTCGTTAAGTTCATTCTGGACCATAAATAAAGCCATATCCCCTACTACTTTTGAAGAAGGGGTGACCTTCACAATATCCCCAAACATATCGTTAACACGGCGGTACATTTTCTTTACCTCATCCCAGCGATTTCCTAAGCCCACAGCCTTGGCTTGCTGCTGCAAATTACTGTACTGCCCACCTGGCATTTCATGTTCATAAATTTCTGAGTGCGGGGCCATCATTCCGCTTTCAAAATCGTGGTAATATTTTCTGGTGTCTTCCCAATAGTGACCAAGCTGTTCATAATGATTCACATTAATGTGCGGCTGCCGTTCACTTCCATCCAGGGCGTAATACAAGCTGCTGGCACTAGGCTGTGAAGTAAGTCCCGCCATAGCCCCTGATGCCACATCCACTACATCTACACCTGCTTCGATCGCCCTGGCATAGGTGAAAATACCATTCCCGCTAGTATCATGCGTATGCAGATGAATAGGTATGTCGATCGCTTCCTTAAGAGTATATATTAATTGGTAGGCAGCCTCTGGTTTTAACAAGCCTGCCATATCCTTAATCCCGAGGACATGTGCACCTGCATCCTGAAGTTCTTTGGCCACTTTCTTATAGTAAGTTAAATCATATTTGGGGCGTGCTTCATCCAGGATATCTCCTGTATAGCAGAGAGCGGCTTCAGCTACCTTATTATTTTGCCGTACAGCGTCGATGGCAGGTTTCATTCCTTCCACCCAATTAAGGCTGTCAAAAATACGGTAGACGTCAATTCCGGCCGTTGCACTTTTTTCAACGAATTCACGGATTAGATTATCAGGGTAATTTTTATACCCGACAGCGTTGGAAGCTCTCAACAGCATTTGAAAAAGAACATTCGGGGCTTTTTCCCTGAGTTTCAGCAATCGCTCCCAAGGGTCTTCCTTTAAAAACCGGTAAGAGACATCATAAGTAGCGCCCCCCCACATTTCGAGCGAGAACAATTCTGGAAGCAGACGAGACGTTGGTTCTGCAATGGTTTCCAGATCCTTAGTCCGCACACGAGTAGCGAGTAATGACTGGTGGGCATCCCTGAACGTAGTATCTGTCAGCAAGACTCTTTTCTGCTCTTTGAGCCAACTGGCAAGGCCGTCAGGACCCCTCTCATCTAATATCTGTTTTGTCCCACTCGGCACTGTCTCTGAATGCTTCACTTCAGGTATTCTTGGTTTTGAAAAAGCTGGTTTCTTTCGACTTCCATACCCTTCAAAACCATTGATTGTACGATCAGCTATGTACGCTAACATTTTAGTTCCCCGGTCTTTACGCTTTGGAAAAACGAAAAGTTCAGGGGATCTGTCAATAAAAGTAGTATTGTACTCACCTGAAAGAAATTGCTTATTCTGAATAACATTTTCCAAGAACGGGATATTCGTTTTGATCCCGCGGATCCTAAATTCCTTCAAGTTACGAACCATTTTCTGAGCTGCTTGTTCAAAGCTGAGTGCCCAGGTTGACAACTTCACTAATAAGGAATCGTAATAAGGAGAAATGACCGCTCCCTGAAATCCGTTGCCGGCATCCAAACGAACTCCGAATCCGCCCCCTGTGCGATAAGCCATGATTTTTCCCGTATCAGGCATGAAATTGTTTAGAGGGTCTTCGGTTGTAACCCGGGATTGGATGGCATAGCCATGTGTGCTGATCTCATTCTGTTTCGGAATCGATATTTGCTTATCGTGAAGACTGCGGCCTTCTGCAATCAGGATTTGTGTTTGAACAATGTCTACTCCTGTGATCATCTCGGTAATGGTATGTTCCACTTGAACCCTTGGATTAACTTCAATAAAGTAAAATTCTTCCCCTGTAACAAGAAATTCAACTGTCCCTGCATTCACATAATCAATGTTTTTCATCAGATGAACTGCAGATTCACAAATTCTTTCTCTTAAATCTTCAGATAAGGAAACACTAGGGGCAATCTCCACGACTTTCTGGTGTCTTCTCTGAACAGAACAATCTCTTTCATATAAATGCACAATGTTTCCGTGAGTATCCCCGATAATTTGTACTTCAATATGTTTTGGTTCTTCAATTAACTTCTCCACATATACTTCTTCACTGCCAAATGCTGCCCTTGCTTCGGAACGGGCGCGGTCATAAGCTTCCTCTAAATTTTCAGGGCTGCGCACAATCCTCATGCCGCGACCTCCGCCACCCATTGCAGCTTTGATCATCAACGGGTAATGATGTTCGTCTCCAAACTTTTGGATTTCCTCGATACCGCTGACCGGCCCTCCGCTGCCAGGAATCACCGGAATGCCCGCTTCCACTGCTTGATGCCTTGCTTTTACTTTATCCCCGAACATATTTAAATGGTCACTTGTCGGTCCGATGAATACAATGCCTTCTTCCTCACAGCGTCTTGCAAAATGTATGTTTTCAGACAAAAATCCATAACCGGGGTGAATAGCGTCTACATCTACACTTTTGGCTATTTCGATGATTCCTTCAATATCCAAATAAGCATCGATCGGCTTTTTACCCTGTCCCACTAAATAGGCTTCATCCGCCTTATATCTATGATAGGACCCTGTATCCTCCTGAGAATAAACGGCCACCGTACGAATGTTTAATTCTGTGCATGCTCGGAAAACCCTAATGGCAATTTCGCCACGATTTGCTACGAGAACTTTACGAATGTTCTTTAATTCTGCCATGACCTCACTCCTTGTTTCATCATCTCTTCTTTTGTCAGTTTAGTAGTTTCATAACTTTCCTGTTCATTTGCTTTAACTTTTCTAGCAATATTATTGAGAATTCCAACCGAAAACATCATGATCAGCAAGGAAGATCCTCCATAACTTACAAAGGGTAATGTCACCCCTGTAATCGGGAGGAGACCGCTCATAGACCCGAGATTGATAAACGCCTGCACAGCAACCATTACCGAAATGCCTAAAGCAAGCAATGCTCCAAATGCATCCCGGCACTTCCATGATATGTAAAGGCCCCGGAGAACGATTAATCCAAGTAAGCCTATGGTGACAGCAACACCGATGAACCCAAGCTCTTCAGCAATTACTGCCATGATGAAATCCGTGTGTGGTTCAGGGAGGTACCCAAGCTTTTGAACACCCTGCCCTATTCCTTCCCCAAAAATTCCTCCTGTACCAATCGCAACATAGGATTGAATAAGGTGATAACCTTCCGCATCAGGAGCCTGAAATGGCTGATAAGCACCTGAAAACCTTTCCAGCCTCTCAGGAGTAACCATTTGAGTACCACCGATTACTAAAATCCCTAACGTTACTCCGACCAAAAGTAAAATATGCCTCCAGTGGATGCCGGAGCTGATGATAATAAAACTGGCGATAAAACCGATGACAGCAGCTGAACCAATGTCGGGCTGCAAAACGATTAAACCGAGAATAAAACTAGTTAGAATCAGCGGCGGGAGCACGGCACGATTAAAATTTCCAATATATTTTTGTTTTTTAGCATAGACAGCGGCTAAATAAATAATCAGCCCTATCTTGACAAACTCTGCAGGCTGAAATTTCATAAACTTGAGATCGTACCACGAAGTGGCATTATTCACATTTTCACCAAATACAAATAGTCCGGCAAGCAGCACAACCATTAATAAAACGCTTAGTTTTGCAAGTCTCTGCCAATGACGGTAGGGAATAATCGAAGCTCCAAACATTAAGAGTAAGCCTATGGTGAGCCATTGAAGCTGTTTGATTAAAAAAAAGTCGCTGCTCACACCATACCTGATCGGAGCGTAGACCATACTTGCGCTGTAAATCATGACTGTTCCAAATGCAACCAATGCTAATGGTGCAAATAACAAAGTAAAGTCGAAGGTTTTTAATTTTTTTACCATTTCCTCATCCCTACTCCTTTTGTTTTCTCTTTGCATTACAATATTCCTGCTTATCTGACAATTTAATTTCCTGGTACTTCTTAAACACGGCCATAGATAAACAAAAAAACTCAAATCACAACAAAGGTAGTCGTAATTTGAGTTTGTCCATCATGATTTTTGAGCAGCTTCATGTAAGACGTTTAATTGTTTTTCTAAGTTATCAAGGATACGCTTACCTTCTTCATCACTGATTAAATTCAAACGAACCGCAAAATGAATCTCTCGTGATAAACCGAACATTTGTGTATCTAAAACTTCCTCATATAAAGGACATTGAGGCATGGTTAAGTTGTCCATTTGTACTTTTATAAGCCGCAAAATTTTATCAGCGTCCGCTTTTAGAAGGGCATAGGCTTTTTCCCGATGATCCACAGCCACATCAGACAACATCAAAAATCCCCTCCATTTACAGTCTTTCTTCTTATCATATTATCGCCTCGGACAAAAAATTGCAACATCATAGAGGGGTTTCCACTAAAAAATTGAAAGATCGTAACGATTTGATAAAATTTCAAGCAGCTTTAACCCTACAACACTATTTCCTTTTTCATCAAGCGAAGGACCGTATACTCCAATCCCTCCAAACCCATTAACAGAACCAAGCACTGCCCCGGAAACTCCACTTTTAGCTGGAATGCCAACCTTAATCGCAAACGAACCAGAAGCGTCATACATCCCGCAAGTGACCATAAAAGTTTTGCAAATTCGAGCCAGATGCCTCGGCAGGATTCTCCTGCCAGTTTCTAAATCCTTCCCTTCATTCGCAAAAATGGCTCCAATCCTTGCTAAATGTTTGACATTGACTTCGATCGAGCATTGCTTTGTATAAGCGTCCAGCGTTTCCTCAACGCTTCCTGTCACAACTTTATGCTGTTTCATATAGAAAAGAAGCGCACGATTTAAAAAAGCAGTCTCAAATTCCGAAGATGCCACCTCTTTATTGTAAACAATGGAGTGATCTGCAGTCATGTCGTGAATCAAGCTGAGAAGCCTGCCTACCTTTTCTTCAGGAGTCTCTCCATGAATCATATGAGAAACCACGAGGGCACCAGCATTAATCATAGGGTTTAAAGGTTTGGAAGGACGGTGCTGTTCCAGCCGGTAGATCGAGTGAAACGGATCGCCGGAGGGTTCCATACCTACACGATTAAATACGTATTCTTCTCCATTATCTAATAAGGCAAGAGCCAGGGCAATCACCTTGGAAATGCTCTGAAGAGTAAAGCAAGTATCGGATTGTCCCGCGTGTACAACCTCGCCGTTCATAAAATAGATCGCCACCGCAAGCTCCTCTGGATCCTGCCTTCCTAGTACAGGAATGTAATCAGCTACCTTGCCATCCCGCGCAAAAGGCCTTACATTATCCAGCCAACCTTCCAATTCGTTTGCTGTGAGCTTTCTTTTCATTGTTACAAACCTCCTTTTAATGAAATCGAATTCAATTTTTGCTATAGTTTGAAAGGTAAGATCTTTTACTTCGAAAGGTGGTACCTGCATGATCGTGCAAATAAAAGGAAATGTGAAATACCCGATCACTCTTGATCCGACCATTTGGATATTTGATGATCGAAAGCGTACTTATGATGAAGTATTTAATAAAGCTGAAGCTCAAAAACAGGCCGAAGAAGAAAACGAGTTAAAACGAAAATCATTGCGATTCGACCGTGAAGTTTATCAGCAAAAGCTGAACCCCCCTGTAAATAAAAGTATTAACAGGTATGAAAAAGAAAGGATATTAAAGGATACTTTTCTTATGCCACTTAAGCCCTTTATTCATACTAGTGAACCTGATTCAAAAGTAGAAAAAGTTTATCTTGAGACAGACGAAGGACAGCTTGAACTGCAAACGGACGACCTGGCACAGGCACTCCTGCTCTTCTCAAGGGAAGGAAAACCCATAAAAGAACGAGGTCCCGTTCACCTCTACTTTGAAGACGGTTCAAACAAGCATGATCCCATCAAAGGGATAACTAAAATTATTTTTGAGTAAGGGAGACAGCTGCATAGGCTGTCTTCATTTTTTGAATTAGAACATTCCTATATCCGTTGAATAAAAACAAAAAAGGTACACACGCTAAAATAAAAAAGTGGTGTTCCTTTTGAAGAAATTAATGATGTTTCTATGCCTGGCTCTAATTCTTGCTGCGTGCCAGCAGCAGGCAGATGAAGAGTCTCTTTTACAGGAAAAACAAGGGAATTCGAAAGTTAGGTATGTGACAGATGCTGATCCAAGCAAATTGCCTAAGAAATCAAGGAAACAGCTTGCTCAGCACTTAGCAAAACTAGCTACTGACGTTCCTGATGTTCACGATGCAACAGCTGTCGTACTTGGAAAATACGTGGCTGTTGGGATTGACGTAGACAAAGATCTGGACCGCTCTCGCGTAGGTGTTATTAAATACTCCGTAGCCGAAGCGCTCCGTCATGACCCGTACGGAAAGCAAGCAGTAGTCATCGCTGACGCTGACGGTGTTGAACGGTTGAGAGGAATCGGTGAAAAAATGTCCAAAGGGCAGCCAATCAACGCTCTTACTGATGAACTGAGTCAGATTGTAGCAAGGTACATGCCGGAAGGTCCAATCAATGATCCACAGAATACGAACTCAAATAAAGAATCCGTGCCCGGCAAGCAAAAGAAACAGTTAGATAAAGTTGAAAAAAACCAATCCAAAGAGCAATAAAAAAAAAACAGCTAAATCCTGATCAGGATTTAGCTGTTACTTCTTTCTAAGATTTCCCGTTCTTTTTCCGTCAGTTCATTATAGTATTTAACCCCGAATTGGGAGCCCTCTGATACCATCTTTGCATTTTCTAAGTCGGACACTTCAGGTTTCCCCGCTTCCTGTATAGGCATGTCATCTTTAGAAGTGAAATTTGCCTGAATGGATTTTGCCTTATCCATAGCCATTTTCCGCTTATCCTCATCTTTCATCATATAAGCGATTGTTCCGCCAGCTACTGCACCTACTGCTGTAAAAATCCATCTTTTTCTCATATCATCACCCTTTCAATTTCTTCTTCCCTTGTTAAAGTTCCCATAAATGGATAAATTGAAACGTCTGCATACTCAAATTCCCAAGTCGTAATCCTAATGTAAAATGCGGAAAGCCCTATTGTATGATAGGATAGGTAATATAGTTTATAATGAGGTGATTTGATGCGTGTGAAATGTGTCATTTGTGACAACATTGAAAATATAGACAGCTATTGTTTACAGGCGAAGAGATTAAGAAATCGTAGAATCCACACTTATATGTGCCCTGACTGCCATGAACGAATAGCAGAAAAAACAAAGCAGCGCCTTGCTACTGGAAAATTTACGTTTAATCGTGAGCGGAAAGCTGAAAAACATTTATTATAAAAAATACCCCGGCATTCTATTGCCGGGGTTCACTTTTGTTAAGTTTCCTTGCTTTCTTGTCTTCCCTGACGTTCTTTATGCAGTCGTATTCTATAGAGCCCAAGAATACAAGCAGCTATAAACAGACTTTCAGGGAGAGGGAGATTTAATCCTAATACTAGAGTAATGATAAATGTACCTATCACAAGGACAGCATAAACTACAATAGTTTGAAGCAGCGGAAGCTTTCGAGCGAATCCTAATTTAAAGGTGATCGCTGTCAGCACGACGGTCGTTAAGTATAGTAAAAGAAAGGATCGAATTAACAATGCAACTTGATGATCGTTGTTTAAATCCACTTCATTCCCAAGGCCTCTAAAGAAGAAGTCTGCTACCGGCCATAAATCAGTAGGCACCTGGATGGTGGGTAAATCGTTCATGTCCTGCCTCCTCCATTCATTCCTGGGTTTAATGATACTAAATTGTCCAGGAATATGCTACCCTCTCTTCAAGGCTGAAAGAAGCCGTACAGTTTAATTATTTTCACCTATCCCTTATAATAGGGGAGGAATAGAGGTGTTCGTAATGAATAAATTTCAATGGGACATGGCAATCTTAGCTCTGTTCGCTATCTTATCCTTCACTTCCGTTGGATTTGCAATCGGTCAGCACATATTCTGGCTTGCCGGTTCCCTGTTCCTCCTCGGATTTGTTTTCATGGGAGTAGGGTTTAAAAGAAAGCGCAGACGTCAGCAAACGTGAAACAAGCGGCCAATTTATGGCCGCTTGTTATTTTTTAAGGGTGACATATTCAGAAATGATTTCTTCATGAATATTGGCTCGAGAAGCTAACAAAGTCGTCTTTGTTAACATGTCCAGGTCCTTTCCATCAGCCCTCGCTACCGTCCCCCCAGCTTCTTTAATGAGGATGATTCCTGCAGCAATGTCCCAAGGCATTAAACTCATCGTAAGGTATCCGTCAATAATCCCTTCTGCTACATAGGCAAGTTCCAAGGCAGCAGAACCATAAGATCTTGTACTGCGGAGATGTTTAATCAGCTTTTGCATCCCTTGATGATCCACATGTGGGTTTTCCGGAAGAAGCCAAGTCGTGTTAAATGCAAGAATGGATTCATGCAGCGGACGTTCCGCATTTAATTGCGGTAAATCCTTCCCATTCTTTTTAGCTCCCTCTCCTTTTTTGGCAGAGTAAAGGATGTCGTCCATGACATCATAAATAAAACCAATTTCACCCTCTCCCTCTACATAAATGCCGACAGATATAGCAAAATTACGCTTCTGGTGAACGAAATTCATGGTTCCATCAATAGGGTCAACAATCCATACCGTTCCTGCTAAATCCTCAATTTCGTCTCCTAATCCTTCTTCTCCAAATAATAAATGGTCGGGATAAGTTTCTTTAATTTTCTCAGCAAAGAACTGTTCCGTATTACGATCCATTTCTGTAACTAAATCATTAGGATTTGATTTTGTCTCAATTGATCGAGGATCGTCGATTTTCTCTCTAATCCTCTCACCAGCTTCCAGCATCCACTCTTGCGCTTGCTCAAATAGTTCCTGTCTCAATTGTTTATCCATAAATACGGACTCCTTTTTATAAGTTCAAACTTTATCGTATCAAAATGTTTTCATGATTGCACTTAATCAAAACAAAAAAAGAGCAACTTAATCGTTGCCCTTAAATTTATGACCATTCAATCAACTGTTTACGAAGTTCCGACAGTCTCTTTTTACTAGCTTCCATCTGCTCCCTGTCTTCGGCGAGCATTGCATCATGCAATGTAACCAATTCGTAATCAATTTCCATGCGGATTACTGGGAGCTTCTCTTCGGCTTCACGTTTACGCAGCGCTTCCATGACATGCTTCATTGCCTTTCCCTCCCTCAAAAAATCCTTAATTATATATATGTGCAAAGTCCGGAAGAAGTTTCGATTAGATTACTTATATGTAACCCATTTTCATATAAATCAAACCATTGGTACACATTACTTAGAGGACGGTTTATGGTATGATACACTTTCTGTGTACAAAGGAGTTGATGTTATGACAAAATTCGAAGGCTTTTCCCATAAAGACTTTGAAGTATTTTCAATACCCGGGCTTGAAGAACGCATGAAAGTACTTAAAGAACAGATTTCTCCGAAGCTTGAAGCGTTAGGTCTTGAACTTGCCCCCGACCTCTCTGCCTTCACTGGGGACGAAATGTTTGTTCATGTAGCAAGACATGCCCGCCGGAGCAAAAACCCCCCAATGATACTTGGGCGGCCATCGCTGCGGATAAACGAGGTTACAAAAAGCTCCCTCATTTTCAAATAGGCTTGTGGGAGACTCACGTTTTCATCTGGTTTGCTGTGATCTATGAAAATCCAAACAAAGAAGACTATGGCAAGGCTTTACAGCAGCATAAAAAAGAAATACTTGACCATATTCCCAATGAATTCGTTTGGTCGCTCGACCATACGAAGCCGGAAACCATCCCCCATCATGATGTGGATGAGGAGCAATTTCAAAAGATGACAGATCGTTTGCAAAATGTTAAAAAAGCGGAATTGCTGTGTGGGTTGACGATTGATAAAAACGATGGGCGTCTGAAAAGTCATGACGCCTTTTTAGAAGCATGCAGGAATACTTTTCAAAAACTCTCAACCTTATATCCGTACGCTAAAAAATAAACTCTTGGCTTGCACTGAATACACCAAATTTACTCATGTGAAATGTCCTTAATCACTGGACAAGACGATCATTTCATTCACCATAAAAAGGAAGGAAACTAAATGGTTTCCTTCCTTTTCAGCTTGTAGAGAAACCCCGTGTTTTTCTACAAATTTTTTTCTTACCGAAAGGAGCGATAGCCCCTTCCCTTTCCGCGGACGAGCGCCCGATCTTCCTCGCGAAACCCACGTTCGGCGATCTCGGCTCACTCGTTCTTCTTCAGGAGTGGAAGAGAGCTCGCTCCTTGATATTCATGAAAGACAAAAAAAGACTCTCCTTCACCTAGCTCACCCTAGCTAGATGGAGGGCAACCTTTTATGAAGGACGTCCATTGGCTTCAGAGTAGTAGGAACGGACTTTTTTTAGGAATAAATGAAAAGTAGTGTAACAAATTAACGCAGTGAAAAATAAGAACTGCCGAGAAACTTTCTCGACAGTCTGAGGAAGGAGACTAAATTGGTTTCCTCCCTTTTTCTTAATTCATCTTAATTTTTTCTTCTTGAGCAGAGCTTCTTGCTTTCTTTACAGTGTGGTAACAAGAATACCCTGATTCTTTTTCAAATTGGTTACACAGCTTCTTTTCTTCACTCTTAGAGGGCACAATCTGTTTAAAACGCGTATAAGCAAGAAGAAGTTCTTCCCGCTTAACCGATTTTTCATAAGCCTGTTCTACGAGCGTATAAAAATTTACTACATCTACAATTTCTTCTTTAGACCAAAAGGTTTCATCAATAGGATAACGGTAATTCACGGTCATCCTCCCTTCTAACTCCAGGAATGTCTGATTTGTTCTGCTTCCTTGATCATACGTGTTAACAACTCTTCTACAGAAGGGATATCATGAATACGGCCTGCTATCTGCCCGGCCCATGCAAACCCTTCCTCTGTAATTCCTTCATATATATATTTCTGGTTGGCTTTTCCACTGATATAGTTTTTTAACCGGTCGTAGCCCGGTTCATCTTTTTCAAGTTCTAAAATCTTGTCTGTCCAAGTATTCTTCAGTGCCCTGGCTGGAGCACGTAACGAACGCTTGATCACAGAGGTCGAATTTTCGTCCGCCTGGATTAGAGCCTGCTTGTAGGCACCATGGGCGTGAATGCATTCTTCTGTAGCAATAAACCTCGTTCCCATTTCTACCCCTTCCGCTCCTAACGCCAATGCAGCCATCAAGCCTTTTCCATCACCAATCCCTCCAGATGCAATCACTGGAATGGACACAGCTTCTGCTACTTGCGGAGTGAGGACAAACGTTCCTATATCATCTCTCCCTATGTGGCCGCCTCCTTCATGTCCGACAACCATCACTGCATCAGCACCTAATTCTTCCGCTTTTTTTGCCTGCCGTTTGGCTGCCACCAGCACTAAACATTTAATATCTGTTTCTTTAAGCATCTCTAACACAGGTTTAGGATTGCCCCCGGTCACAGATACGACAGGCACTTGTTCCTGAATGGCTGTTTCAACCATCTTCTCAAACGGCCTTCCATGCTGACCAATAGCAAAGTTCACTCCGAATGGACGATCTGTAGAATTTTTAACTTTTTTTATCTCTTCTTTGAGCTGATCAGGGGTTTCCATACTCATGGCGGTAATTTGTCCCAATCCGCCGGCATTGGACACCGCAGAAGCAAGTTCTGAATAAGCCAAATGGGCAAGTCCTCCCTGAATAATAGGATATGTAATGTTTAATAATTCAGTAACACGTGTATTCCATTTCATAGGATCCCTCCTCTCTGTCATTTTACATGACTTACAGAAACTTTCACATAATGCTGGCTAAGAAAGAAGTACACTGCTATAATTCAATTGTTTTTAATGAAAGTAAAGAGGTGCAGTTATGAACCAAAATGAAACTCCTTTATTCACGGGATTAAAAAAACACGTTGAAAAACAGCCTGTCCAATTCCACATTCCCGGCCATAAAGCCGGAAAAGGAATGGATGAAGAATTCAGGCATTTTATTGGCAAAAATGCGCTTTCCATAGATTTAATAAATATCGAGCCTTTGGATGACCTTCATCATCCTCATGGCATGATTCACCAAGCCCAAAAGCTTGCAGCAGAAGCTTACGGTGCTGATTATACATTCTTTTCCGTTCAAGGAACATCAGGAGCCATCATGACGATGATCATGAGCGTATGCCATCCAGGAGATAAAATTATCGTCCCGAGAAATGTCCACAAATCTATTACAACTGCCATTATTTTTTCAGGGGCCACCCCGGTGTTTATCCATCCAGAACTGGACAAAAAGCTGGGTATTTCTCATGGAATAACGCCTAAAGCTGTAAAAAAAGCTTGTGAAGCTCATCCAGATGCAAAAGCTGTGCTCGTTATTAACCCTACTTACTTTGGCATAAGTGCGGATTTGAAAAAAATTGTTACTATTGCTCATTCCTATTCGATTCCTGTCCTTGTAGACGAAGCGCACGGTGTTCACATTCATTTTCATGATCGGCTCCCTCTCTCAGCCATGCAAGCTGGAGCTGATCTAGCTGCCACAAGTGTGCATAAGCTGGGCGGGTCTTTAACTCAAAGCTCTGTACTTAATTTAAGAGAGGGACTTGTCTCACATGAACGTGTTCAAGCAGTGCTTTCCATGCTTACAACGACCTCTACTTCCTATATTCTATTGGCTTCTCTAGATACTGCAAGAAGAAACCTTGCTATTAACGGCAGACATTTATTAGAGGAAACCCTTGCTTTAGCAGATTATGCTCGGAAAAAAATTAACCAAATCCCCCACTTGCATTGTCCAGGCACCGATCTTCTAGAAACGGAAGCCACTTATGGATTTGATCCGACTAAATTAATTGTTTCCGTAAGAGAACTGGGACTTACCGGGTATGATGTGGAGGTTTGGCTGCGGGAGAACTATTCAATCGAAGTGGAACTTTCCGATTTGTATAACATATTGTGTCTCTGTACACCAGGGGATCGCACAAAAGACATTGATCTCTTAATTCATGCTCTTCAGCAGCTGGCTGAAACAAAACGAACGAACTACACCCTTCAGCCCCTGAAAGTTACAGTCCCGGAGATTCCGTTATTATCAATGTCGCCCCGGGAAGCTTTTTATTCTTCCACAGAAGTGATCGATTTGAGAAAAGCTGCCGGAAGAATTAGTGCTGAATTTGTCATGGTTTATCCGCCGGGAATACCGATTTTTATTCCTGGAGAAATCATTACCGAAGATAATATTACGTACATTCATGAAAATATAGAAGCTGGACTGCCCGTACAAGGGCCTGAAGATGACACCTTGGAGACCATTCAAGTTATTAAAGAATACCGTGCTTTTCAATGATTGATATAGACCGCCATGTATCCTCCACAACTATTCCTGGGGAAACAGACCGTCATCCCTTTCCATAATGACTTCATTTCCCTTTTGATGACTTTAAGCTTGGAGAGAAATCTGATGGTGTTTCTACATTTGCCCATCTAAAAATGTAGAACGGAAAAGACTCTCCTCCCTAGCGAGCTAGAGGGAGGAGAGTCTTTTTAGAGAATAAGGCCAGGTCGTGCCAGTTTTCAAACATGTGGTCTTTGTACACACGCATTCCCCTTTGGTTTTGGTTCACTGCACAAGGGGGTAATGGACAGCTTTGCATGGATGAGGACCGATTTTTATCTCTGGCATTCACTCCGGTCGTATCCAGCATAATTGATCACTCATAATCCCCATTCATGTTAACGATCTTTTCTAAAATAAGGCACCTGCTTAGAAAGTTATATACAGATATGGCACTTTCCTAACAGCTTAAAAGCCGCCTTCATAGGCGGCTTTGCTCAAATGGCTATTCTTTATCAGAGTTACAGGAAGGACAGGTGCTGTAGAGAGTAGAAACTTTTTCATCCTCATAATGCTCGATGACTCTTTGGCAGTCTTGACAAACGATTGTACCCATTAACATCCCACTCCTTTAATTTTGTAATCGGTTTCAATATAACCTTATTTTAATATGTCACATTGGTTTTTTCAAGCCCAAAAGTATAACATTTTTAAAAAGAGGTTATACTAATTGTCTTGTTAATTATTTTACTATATGTGTCTGACGTTACGTTTAATTCATAAAAAAACTGACGGATCGATTTCCGTCAGTTTTTTGCTTATGGTGTTTTAATTAAATGAGGATCAAGTAACTCATACCCTTTATTTCTCAACCCTTTAATAATTCTTGGAAGCGCTTTTGCAGTCCAATCCCTGTCATGCATCAAAAGATTGGATCCGTTGGCAAGCAGAGGAGTATTCACCATAATATCTGCGATCTTATCTGCATCCATATACTCCTTATTCCAATCATATCCGTATGTCCAATTCATAATCAGCATGTTCTCTTCTGCAGCAAGCTTTTTAGAATAGTCGGTGTTCTCCCCAAAAGGAGCGCGGAAGAATTTTGGGCGCTCCCCTATGATTTTTTCAATTTTATCATTTAACGCTACGATTTCTTTTTTTTGTTCTTCTTTAGTCAAACTCGGTAGAGATGAATGGGTTTCCGTATGGTTGCCAATCATGAACCCCATCTCATGAATTTTTTTCAGTTTTTCTTTTCCTTCCGGAGTATTAATAAAGTGACCGTTTACGAAAAATATGGCTGGAGCATTAAATTTCTTTAAAGTTTCTGCCATTTGAACAGCATGTTCATCTGGTGCATCATCAAATGTCAGTAATGCAACTTTTGGGTTGGCGTCATCGATCGGTTTAAAAAACCAGTTTTCATTTATTTGATACTCAGGCTCAGGAGTTTTCTTTTCGGAATCTTTATTTTCAGCCTGCTGATCCTCCGAATCTTTATTTGCTTCCTTACTTTCATCTGCCTTCTCTGCCTCGTGATCCTTATTCGTATTCGAAGCTACCTCTGTATCCGGTTCCTCATTCGTCTTGGTTTCCTTTCCTTTGCCGCCTGCATTGCTGCATGCGCCTAAAATAAGCAAGAGAACAATGAGGCCGATCCATTTCTTCATGAGTGTCCCTCCAACTGTTATGTATTTCCATCTCCTCCATTATAAATAGAAACCACTCAGAATTTCACTATCGTTTTTTCACTTTTTATTATATAATATGAAATTGTGACTTATTAACTATTCAACAATTAGGTGATCCCAATGATTCATTCGCTGAGACGATTTAAATTATTAGGAGGACGAACCTTAAAAACCGGTATCTCCGTTTTTTTAACAGCTCTCATCTGTGGCTTTTTTAATCTTCCAATTATTTTCGCGGTCATCACAGCGATCGTTACAGTTGAACATACAGCTGCTGACTCTCTTAAAAAAGCGCTGGTACGGTTTCCTGCTTCGGCAATTGGGGCTTTACTTGCCACCTCCTTTTATGGCATTTTAGGTAAAGGCGCTCTAACCTTTGCCTTAGCAGCTATGGTAACGATTGCCGTGTGCCATAAACTCAAACTGGATGCAGGAATTCTTGTTGCGACCATTACAGCTACAGCAATGATTCCTGAGTTTCATGAACATTACATTGTTTCGTTCTTCACAAGATTGGGTACTACGTCTATTGGAATAGTCGTTTCAACTCTTGTGAATTTTTTCCTTCTTCCACCCAATTATTCTCCGATGATTTACAAAAACATTAATGACCTGTACAATCATGCTGGTGTTCTTCTCCAGCGAATAATTTCAGACACGATTGCAGAATCTAAAGAGAAAAACAGGGGAATACAGAGATCATATCGTCAATTGACTGCTCATCTGGAACGAACCTATCAGCTTTCACAGTTTCAACGAGAAGAATGGAAATACCACCGCCATACAAAGGAAGAGATGCGGGCGTTTCAGTTTGCCCAGAAGAAGCTGGGAGCTTTACAGCAGATTGTTTACCATTTGGGAAACTTGCAGTACGTTCGCGTTGATCACACCGATTTCAATGAGCAAGAGAAGGAATTATTGAAACTTTTAACGGATTATTACGTCCAAGTGCTTCAAGACCCAACCCACGCAATTTGCGAAGGACAATTCCAAAGAGTTGAAAAATTAGACGAGCTATTCTGGAAATGGAAGGAAGAACACGTGGAGAAACAATCCAAATTCCGTCATCAACTGCCGCCTCAGACCATTCTCATGTACGAGCTGCTTTGTTTTCATGATGTGCTAGAGGAGCTGCACAGCATGTCTAAAAGCCAGCATAGAATGGTAGAAGAATGCTACAAACCTTCTGCTGAGCGGTAAATTCGAAGAAAGGATGATACAATGCAGCAAGTTACACGTGTGTTTTACATTTCAGTTGTTGTAGCATTTCTATTTATTATTTGGGGAATTATTCCAAAAGATGTGCTGCCTACTTGGAATTTATCAAATGTCACCACGAATATACAAGGATTTTTAACAGATAAGTTTGGCTGGTTCTATCTCCTATCAGCTACCGGCTTTTTAGTGTTTGCCATTTACTTAATATTTTCTAAATACGGAAAGCTTAAATTAGGTAAACCGGATGATGAACCAGACTACCCGTATATTACTTGGTTTGCGATGCTATTTAGTGCCGGTATGGGTATCGGTTTGGTTTTCTGGGGAGCTGCAGAACCACTTTCACACTTCCACGAGCCGCCTATTGCCTCTCAGGAGCCAATGAGTGAAGCTGCTGCCCAGTCGGCTATGAAATACAGCTTTTTCCACTGGGGATTCCATCCTTGGGCAATCTACGCTATTCTCGCACTTGCGCTTGCTTATTTTAAGTTTAGAAAAAATGCCCCGGGAGTGATTAGTGCAGCTCTGACGCCTATTTTAGGTGAGAAGCGGGTGAAAGGACCTATAGGTACACTCGTAGACTTTATCGCAGTCTTTGCTACCATTTTTGGAGTTGCTACATCACTTGGTTTGGGAGCATTGCAAATATCCAGTGGACTCGCATTTACCATCCCTGGATTGGAAGATAATTTCACCCTAGAGTTGATTATCATTGCCGTAGTTACTGTTTTGTTTATGGTTTCGGCAATGACCGGACTTGATAAAGGAATTAAATATCTAAGTAACACAAATATTGTACTGGCTATACTGCTCATGATGTTTATGTTATTTGCAGGTCCTACGAACTTCATTATGGATTATTTAACCACTACTTTTGGTTCGTATATCCGTGACCTGCCTTATATGAGTTTTAGACTGACTCCATTTGAGGACAGCACCTGGGTACAAAGCTGGACCATTTTCTACTGGGCATGGTGGATTTCTTGGGCTCCATTTGTTGGAACGTTTATTGCCCGTGTATCCAAAGGTAGAACTATTCGTGAATTTATATTAGGAGTACTGCTCGTACCGACTATTTTTGGTGCCATCTGGTTCTCAGTATTCGGCGGAGCTACTATCTCCCTGGAATTCTTTGATGGTGTTGACATCTATTCTGATGTGAATGATATGGGTACAGAAGTTGCTTTATTCTCCATGTTTGATCACGTACCTTTAGGCGGAATTATGTCCGTCATAGGCCTATTACTGATCAGTACTTTCTTTGTTACTTCTGCAGACTCTGCGACCTTTGTGCTTGGAATGCAGACGACAGGAGGCAGCCTTAACCCAAGAAACCAGGTTAAGTTTGTTTGGGGGATTATTCAGGCTGGTGCCGCATCTGTGCTTTTATGGCAAGGTGGTTTAACAGCTCTGCAAACGGCAGCGATTATTGCAGCCTTTCCATTTACTTTCATTATGATTCTTATTTGTTTCTCCCTAATGAAAGCATTTAAAGAAGAAGCCAAAGTGGTTGATCTAAAAAGTAAATCTAAATAATATCAAAAAGGAGAAGGCACTACGGAAGTCACCCTTTTGAGTTTATGCATAATATAGAAGCCGAATTGAACGATTCGATCGTTCAATTCGGCTTCTTTTATACGATCGATGAGACGTTCGGCACATGAGACGAAGATTAACTTCGTCAAGTGCTCTTCTTGATCAAAGTGCCCGGGGCAAGCATCCACCGATAAGTGATTTGCAAGAATCAACGCCAGACTTTAACAGCACCTCTAAGTGAGAAAGAACGTTTTCAGCAGCCACCCTTCCCCCATCTCTTTTTTGTTACATAAGTATAAATGATTAACAGCGCCGTTAAATTTGAAACAGCGTATTTTCATTTCCGTAACAATTAGATAACATTCCCATCCAGCTTCCTTCTTTTTGATACACTAACTATGTATTAAGGAAGGAGTGGAAAGGCCCCATGAGACCTTACATCTTCATTTCAATGCTCTTTGTCTTTTTGCTAGCAGGGTGTTTCCCTCATAAAGAAAATGTGGAAGTTATTAGCGCAAGCCCATCAGGATATGATATCTATTTATATACGCAGACCGACCAAAAACAGAAGGCAGAAAGTTATTTTAATGCACTTTTGGACTGGAAAATGAAACAAGGCAATGATGGAACGCTTGCTTTTAAAAAATCTAAAACAGACTCCAATTCCATTGAAGTCTCAGAAAATGAATTACCTGCATTAGTTATAAAAAAAGAAGGGAAAACGGTAACCAAAATTTCCGGGAATAGTAACCAAAAGAACATCCTTTCAAAACTTGAGCAATCCGTCAGTTATCATAATTAATACCATTCTTCCTTTCCAACCGGAATTCCGTGATTCTATATAATAGATCCAGACTCTTTGACTCTAATTTCAAAGGGTTTTTTTATCGCCTCACACTTATCATCCAATTCTCACTAAACCGCATCAATTAACGATTCTAAGACGCAAACTTCAAGGACGATGTGCAGAAATTAAAAAAAGCTGCCGAGCAGTGCTCGACAGCCTTCAAAACTAATACGGAAGCTTCTACTTCAAAATTATTTAACGATATGAATCGGCTGACCTATAGCTACTTCTGCAGCTTCCATCGTTACTTCACCTAGAGTTGGGTGAGCATGGATAGTAAGCGCAAGGTCTTCCGCAGTCATACCAGCTTCGATCGCAAGTCCAAGCTCAGCAATCATATCACTGGCATTCGGTCCTGCAATTTGGGCTCCGATTACAAGATCGTCTTCTTTACGAGTGATCAGTTTTAAGAAACCGTCACTGTCATTCAGGGAAAGTGCACGTCCATTTGCTCCGAATGGGAATTTGGAAGCTTTCACATCATATCCAGCATCTTTAGCTTCCTGCTCGGTGTAACCTACTGAGGCAAGTTCAGGATCAGAGAATACGACTGCAGGGATTCCTAGATAGTCAATTTCAGCGTTCTCCCCACCGATTACTTCCGCCGCCACTTTTCCTTCATAAGATGCTTTGTGAGCTAGCGGTGGTCCTTCAACGATGTCCCCAATAGCAAAGATGTTGTCGATACTTGTACGACATTGCTTATCAATGTTGATTAAGCCTTTATCAGTCATATCAAGCCCCAGTTCTTCAAGGCCGATTTCATCCGTATTCGGGCGGCGGCCTACAGTAACTAATACGTAATCTGCATCAATGGTTTTTTCTTCGCCTTTGACTTCATACGTCACTGTTACTCCATCTTCTTTTTCCTCTACACCTTTTGCCATAGCATTGGTAACTATTTCTACGCCTTTTTTCTTCAAACGTTTTTTAACGAGGGAAGACATTTGTTTTTCGAATCCGCCAAGAATTTCTTTCATTCCTTCAAGGATCGTTACTTCTGTATCAAAGTTAGCATACGCTGTGCCAAGCTCTGTACCAATATACCCTCCACCGATTACAACCATCTTCTTAGGCACTTCTTGTAAAGCTAAAGCGCCTGTAGAGTCGATCACTCGATCAGAGAATTTAAAGTCTGGAAGCTCTATTGGACGGGATCCAGTAGCGATAATGCAATTATTGAACGTATAGGTCTGGGAATTTTTCTCATCCATAACACGAACAGTGTTCTTATCCACAAAATAAACTTCGCCTTTCACGATGTCTACTTTGTTTCCTTTTAGAAGACCCTCTACACCACCGGTCAGCTTTTGAACAACACTGCTTTTCCATTCTTGGACTTTGGAAAAATCAACCGTTGTATTTTCTGATTTAATTCCCATATCTTCTGCACCTTTGGCATGTTCAAACCGATGACCAGCTTGAATTAAAGCCTTGGAAGGCACACAACCAACGTTTAAACATACACCGCCCAGATTGCCTTTATCAACAATCGTTACGTTTTGTCCAGTCTGTGCTGCGCGAATAGCGGCGACGTAACCTCCTGGACCAGCGCCTACGACTAATGTGTCTAGTTCAATTGGGAAATCTCCTACTACCATATACTTTACGCCTCCATCATAATTAGTTGTGGATCGTTTAGTAAACGCTTGATGTGGTTCATTGCATGTTGAGCTGTCGCACCATCAATCATCCGGTGGTCGAAGCTTAGAGACAGTGCAAGAACAGGAGCAACGACTACTTCTCCATCACGAACCATTGGTTTTTCAGCAATACGGCCGATACCAAGAATAGCCACTTCAGGATGGTTAATAACTGGAGTGAACCACTGACCGCCTGCAGAACCAATATTCGTAATCGTAGTTGATGCACCTTTCATTTCTTCAGATGTGAGTTTACCGTCACGAGCTTTTACAGCAAGTTCATTGATTTCACTTGAAATTGAGAAAATGGACTTGCGGTCTGCATCTTTCACTACAGGCACAAGCAAGCCTTTATCCGTGTCTGCGGCTATACCAATGTTGTAGTAATGCTTTTGGATAATCTCATCTGTACTATCATCCAGGGAAGTGTTCAGCACAGGGAACTTCTTCGTAGCTGATACTAAAGCTTTGACGACATATGGAAGATAAGTCAATTTAATATCTTGTTCTGCGGCCACAGCTTTAAACTTCTTACGGTGAGCTACAAGCTCTGTAACATCCACTTCATCCATTAGTGTAACATGCGGAGCCGTCTGTTTTGAATTAACCATTGCTTTAGCAATTGCCTTGCGCATACCGCTCATTTTCTCACGAGTTTCAGGATAAGCTTCACCTGCAGCCGGTACCGATTGTTGGGAAGCTGCTTCTTCTTTCTCTTCTTTTCCTTCAGCTGCTGGCTCTTCCGTTTGTTCGCCGCTCATGAAGCTTTCGACATCTTCTTTTAAGATACGGCCATTTTTTCCAGAGCCATTAACTTGACGGATATCTACGTCATTATCACGAGCAAACTTGCGGACAGAAGGCATGGCAATGACACGTTTTCCATCTTCTTCAGCCGTTTCTTCTTCTTTAGCAGCAGGGGCTTCTTCTTTTGTTTCTTTTTTCTCATCTTTTTCTTCAGAAGCTTGCTGATCTTTTTCAGCTTCTTTTGTTTCTTCTTGCTTTTCTTCTTCGCTGTCGTCAGATTCGTATCCTTCAGCGTCAAAACTGATGATGACTTCTCCAACAGTAGTCGTTTCGCCTTCATCAACATGTACATCTTTCACAGTACCGTCTACAGGAGATGGAATTTCAACAACGGCTTTGTCATTCTGTACTTCACAAAGCACGTCATCTTCTTTAACTTCATCGCCTTTTTTTACGAACCACTTTGCGATTTCACCTTCGTGGATACCCTCACCGATATCCGGCAGTTTAAATTCAAATGCCAAGGTCATTACCTCCTAAAATTAGGTTTAATTAAAAGTTCAGGACGTTGTTTACTTTCTCCACTATCGTATTGTGATTTGGCAGCCATACTTCTTCTGCACTTGAGAATGGATAGACGGTATCCGGTGCAGTAACACGAAGGACTGGAGCTTCAAGATGCAAAATCGCTTTTTCTTGAATTTCTGAAACTACGTGAGCAGCGATACCTGCCTGTTTTTGCGCTTCTTGCACTACGACAGCGCGGTTGGTTTTTTCTACAGATTTAAGAATGGTTTCATAATCGACAGGACTCACTGTGCGAAGATCAATTACTTCTGCGCTTACCCCGTCTTTTTCCAATTCGTCTGCTGCTTTCAGGCAAGAGTGTACCATGGCACCGTAAGCTACAAGAGTGACATCCTTTCCTTCTCGCTTCACTTCTGCTTTTCCAAGTTCAAGGGTGTACTCTTCCTCAGGAACTTCATCGCGGAAGGAACGATACAGCTTCATATGCTCAAGGAAAATGACCGGGTCATTATCACGAATCGATTGAATTAGCAGTCCTTTTGCGTCATATGGAGATGAAGGAATGACTACTTTTAACCCAGGCTGTTGAGCCATCAATCCTTCCAGGCTGTCCGCGTGAAGTTCTGGTGTATGCACTCCTCCACCGAATGGAGAACGGATAGTAATCGGCATCTGGCGAGTGTTACCAGAACGATAGCGGTAGCGGGCCATTTGGCCATTGATTGCATCCATCGTTTCATAAACGAAGCCGAAGAATTGAATTTCCGGTACTGGACGGAAATCCTGCAGGGCAAGTCCAATAGACATACCGCCGATACCTGACTCAGCAAGAGGTGTATCGAAAACGCGGTCTTCACCGAATTCATCCTGAAGACCTTCTGTTGCACGGAACACGCCGCCGTTTTGACCAACGTCTTCACCGAATACCAGCACGTTTTCATCATTTTTTAACTCTGTGCGTAATGCGTCTGTGATGGCTTGAATCATTGTCATTTGTGCCATGATCTACTTCGACTCCTTTTCCTTATATTCTTCCATTTGATCCTGCAGATTAGATGGAAGTTCCTCATACATTAGAGAAATAAGGTCTGTTACCTTTTGTTTTGGTGTATTGTCAGCTTCTTTAATCGCTGCTTTTACATCTTTTTTCGCTTGTTCAACCACTTCATTTTCTTCATCTTCAGACCATAGGTCTTTGTTTTCCAGATACTTACGGAAACGTACAATTGGATCTTTTTGCTCCCATTCATTATCCATATCTTCTGTACGATAACGAGTCGGATCGTCACCTGCTAGAGTATGCGGACCATAACGATAAGTCATTGTTTCAATCAAAGTAGGTCCTTCTCCATTAATGGCACGTTCACGAGCTTCCTTAGTTGCTGCGTAAACAGCAAGAACATCCATACCATCAACTTGTATACCTTCAATTCCCGCAGCTACAGCTTTTTGTGCAATGGTTTGAGCAGCTGACTGCTTCTCTACTGGAACTGAAATAGCGAAACGGTTGTTTTGAACAACAAAAATGGTTTGAGCAGCAAAGGCACCAGCAAAGTTGATTCCTTCATAGAAATCACCTTGTGACGCTCCACCGTCACCAGTATAAGTAATTGCGACAGCATCTTTTCCTCGTTTTTTAAGTCCAAGGCCAACTCCAGCTGCCTGAGTGATTTGGGCACCGATAATAATTTGAGGACTTACGGCATTTACTCCTTCAGGCATCTGGTTTCCTTTAAAGTGTCCTTTGGAAAATAAAAAGGCCTGGTATAAAGGAAGTCCATGCCAAATCAGTTGAGGAACATCACGGTAACCTGGTAAAATGAAATCCTCTTTCTCAAGAGCAAACTGGCTTCCTAATTGTGATGCTTCCTGGCCGGCTGTAGGAGCATAAAACCCAAGGCGTCCTTGACGGTTCAATGCAATCGAACGCTGGTCCAAGATACGTGTGTAAACCATGCGGCGCATAATTTCTTTTAAATCATCATCTGAAAGTTCAGGCATAGCGTCTTCGTTAACAATTTCGCCTTCTTCATTCAGGATTTGAAACGTTTCAAATTGATTCTCAATGTTTTCAAGAGTGCGTTTCAAAATAATTCACCTCTTCCTTTCTACTTTAAAAAAATGGATGCTGTGAGTAGCTTTCCCAATTATGAAAAAAAACTGTACCGATTTGCTCTTTACGTTTTACCCTGTACACTTCTTCACTAATCATCAGTGCGGCAGCAACTGCAAACTGTTACATTCATTCAGCAAAAAAAAATGGTACAATGTTAATCCTCTTAGTAGTTTAGCTCAAAATGACAAGATTCGTCAATTACTTCGAAATGGATAATCATATATGGAGATGCACAAATGTCAATTTTCGACAAATCGAGCGCTGTATAAGCAGTGGTACCCTTATACTGTACCACCTCATTTTTAAGCCTGTATTAATTTTACTTTGTTTTATTTTTCGATGCAAATAAAAATAACCGTCTTATCCAGACGGTTATTTTTATTCAAGTTTTTGCTTACTCTCCCGATCCTGAGCCGCTTTCACTCTTATCGTTTGATGATCCGGAGTTATTATTCCCAGATTCTTCATATTCAACTTTTAAACCTGCTGCTTCATAAAATTCTTTTTTTAATTGATTGTATTTTTCTGTATAGCTGTTAAATTGTTTATTAGCTTCAATCACTTCATCATACGTACTATTGATTTGCTTGATTTGTGCCTGCAGGTCTTCTTCTTTCAAGTCTTTGTTTTGAAGCATTTTATATAGTTCTGAATCATGCTTTAACGCCGTTTTGTAAGACTTGTACAAGTCTTGATAAGCATCATACCGTTTTTGCATGGTATCATAGAGTTCATCGGCTTTATCTTTTGCTTCTTTTTTATCTTCATCCATCTCACTGATCAGAGGTTTAATCTTATCGAATTCTTCCTTCGCGGAATCTATACTCTCTTTTTCCATTTCGAGCTTCTCTTTTCTCTGCTCAACAATATCAGCCGCTTTAGAAGACAATTTTTTAATTTTATCGAATTCGTCCATACTCAAATCAATGATTTGGTTATAGAGATCGTTTTCTTTGTTTTCTAAATCCACTAATGGCTGCTGCTGCTCACGAAACGTATCCTCTAAGGAAACCGCTTTTTCCAAGTGGTCATAAATCTCTTCCTGCGCGGACTTGCCATTGCAGGCAGTTAGAAGCAAAACCGCAAAAGCCATAATCCCCAAAACAAAACGTGACTGCACAAAACTTCCCCCTTAATAAAAAATCATACGAATCCTAATTGTATTCTCACCATCTCTATCATAGTATAATATATGAAAATAAATTGAAAGAGCCATTTCCACAAACTTTCCAATTTGTGGATAATTTCCGTCAATTGCTTCTGCTGCAGGCTCTATCGTATGTTAAACTTTGAATGCAGAAGTTGTAGAGAAAGGATGAACAAGATGATCACCATGGATGATATTGTACGGGAAGGGCATCCTGCTTTAAGAAAAGTGACCGATGAAGTACCTCTACCACCAACCGAAGAGGATACCCATACGTTAAGCGAAATGCTCGAATATCTAAAAAACAGCCAGGACGAAGCTGTGTGTGAACGATACAGCCTCAGACCCGGGGTTGGTTTAGCTGCACCGCAAATTAATGTAAACAAGCGCATGATCGCTGTGCATTTTACAGATTTAAAAGACCGTTCGTACAGCTACGGTTTGTTCAATCCGAAAATCGTCAGCCACTCCGTTGAGAAAACTTACCTTTCAAGTGGAGAGGGCTGCTTATCAGTGGACAGGGACGTTCCTGGTTATGTTCCCAGATATCGAAGAATTACCGTTAAAGCAACAGATTTGGAAGGAAACGAAGTGAAGCTGCGGTTGAAGGATTATGCAGCCATTGTTTTTCAACATGAAATTGACCATTTACACGGAATCATGTTCTATGATCATATCGATGCGGAACAGCCTTTTAAAGAACCGGAAGGGGCTTTGCCGGTAGATAGATAAAGTCTAGGGGGTCTCCCTAGACTTTACTTCTTTCCAATAATTTTAAATCATAAATCGCTTTTACCAGCCCACCTTCATTTACATCTGCCGTAACCATATCACTAACCTCTTTTGTTTCCTTTACTGCATTTCCCATCGCAACCCCGATTCCTGCATCCCGGATCATTTCGATGTCATTTAATCCATCGCCAAACGCATACGTGTCGTCCATGCTTAATCCAGCCGCTTCTACTAATTTTCTAATCCCGTTTGCTTTTGAACCACCACTGGGAAGCACGTCGCACGAAAACTGATGCCAGCGGATATAATCAAATGCTGGATACGCTTGACGGTATCTGTTGATCTCATCCCCTTCACAAAACAACAAGGACTGGTAAATCTCCCTATCTTTATAAAATGTGGGATCAATTTCAGGATAATCAAAGTGAAGAGAACTCAGGCTTTCCTGAATAAAATCTTGGCCGGCATCGGTGGCTTTCATCTCCTGGTGATTCATGTAAACCAACGGATGTTCACTTTCTCTTGCCTTCACAGATAACTGCTCAAGTTGTTCACTATTTAAAGGATTTTTGAATACAGGCGTTCCTTCAAACACAACAAACTGACCATTGAAGCTTACATAAGAATCGATTCCCAACACTTTTCTAATATCTTCATACATAAACGGGGCTCTGCCAGTAGCTATAGCACAATACACACCACTCCTCTGCAGCTCCTTCACAGCCTGAATTGTTTCATCCTGGAGCTTCTTCTGGTGATTCAGCAGTGTCCCATCTATATCAAAAAAAGCAATTTTCTTACTCATTAAGTCCCCTCCCAAATATAAAAAGGTTTAACAAAGTGGAAAAACACGAATAAAATAATGATTCAATTGGCTATACTTTAGCACGAGTGGATAGGTTTGAGAAGTTAAACACAGGATAAAAAAAGAAATTCATACAATGTAATTGTTTCATTCTTATACAAACCGTATTATACTAGAGATAACAGGGATTGGGCGGTATAACGTTTTTAATGGTTTTCTTTATCATCGAAAGGAGATGGGTGCTCCATGATGAAACGACTTAGAAGAAAGCTTAGAAAACGTATGAAAGATTTATTAAAACGGAAGACGTATGCATAAAAAACAACAATCTGCTTTTAGCATCTTTAATCATTACCAGCGGGTAAATAATCATGCTATTATTAGTGGCAGAACAAGAATGTGGAAATTATATCTAGTTAGGAGAGATAAAGTAATGATTTTTAAAGTACTATATCAGGAACTCGCGAAAGAAGTTCCTGTTCGCGAACGTACACAGGCCTTGTACGTAGAAGCGGATACAGAGAGACAGGTACGTAAAAAACTGGCCAGTAAAAATATAAATATTGAGTATATCCAGGTGTTAGATGAGGATCACTTGGCTTACGAGAAGCAGTCAGAAGATTTTTCTCTGGAGAATGTTTAATTCATGAAATTTGTTAAAAATGACCAAACCGCTGTGTTCGCCTTGGGTGGACTCGGTGAGATTGGTAAAAACACTTACGGAATTCAATTTCAGGACGAAATCATCCTCATCGATGCCGGAATTAAGTTTCCAGAAGATGAACTTTTAGGAATAGACTATGTCATTCCAGACTATACCTATATAGTTCAAAATCAAGATAAAATCAAGGGCTTGTTTATCACCCACGGCCACGAAGATCATATTGGCGGTATTCCTTATCTGTTAAGAGAAGTGAATATTCCTATTTATGCCGGTAAATTAGCTGCTGGTTTAATTCGTAATAAACTCGAAGAGCACGGATTATTACGAAACACAAAAATGTATACGATTCAAGAAGATGACATTATTAAATTCCGTAAAACGTCTGTGTCCTTCTTCCGTACGACACACAGCATCCCTGATTCTTACGGAATTGTAGTAAAAACACCACCCGGCAATATCGTTCACACTGGTGACTTTAAATTTGACTTCACCCCTGTAGGAGAACCCGCTAACCTCGCCAAAATGGCTGAGATTGGCAAAGAAGGTGTTCTTGCCCTGTTGTCAGATAGCACGAACAGCGAAGTACCCGGTTTTACAAAGTCTGAACGAGTCGTCGGCCAAAGCATCCAGGATATCTTTACAAGGGTAAACGGCCGATTGATTTTTGCCACTTTCGCTTCTAATATTCACCGTTTACAGCAAGTCGTTGAAGCAGCTGTAAGAAATAATCGTAAGGTTGCGGTGTTTGGCCGGAGCATGGAGGCATCAATAGCTATTGGTCAAGAACTAGGATATATCCGCGCTCCTAAAGAAACCTTTATCGATGCCCAGCAGATTAACCGGCTTCCTGCCCATGAAGTGGTTATCCTGTGTACGGGCTCTCAAGGTGAACCAATGGCGGCTCTTTCGCGCATAGCGAATGGTACCCACCGCCAAATCCAAATTATGCCTGGCGACACAGTTGTGTTCTCTTCTTCCCCAATCCCTGGTAACACAATTAGTGTAAGCCGAACAATTAATAAGCTTTACCGTGCAGGAGCAGATGTTATTCATGGACCTTTAAATGATATTCATACTTCCGGTCATGGAAGCCAGGAAGAAATGAAGCTGATGCTTCGCTTAATTCGCCCAAGGTTCTTTATGCCGATTCATGGTGAATACCGAATGTTGAAAGAACATGCGAAATTAAGCCATGACTGCGACGTAGATCCTGGTGATTGTTTCGTTATGGATAATGGAGACGTACTTGCTTTAGGTAAAGACGAAGCAATGATTGCCGGAAAGATTCCATCCGGGTCTGTTTACGTAGATGGAAGTGGAATCGGAGATATCGGCAATATCGTCCTTCGAGACCGACGGATCCTGTCTGAAGAAGGACTGGTTATTGTTGTTGTAAGTATTAATATGAAGGAATTTAAGATCGCTTCCGGTCCTGATATCATTTCGAGAGGCTTTGTTTATATGAGAGAGTCCGAGGATCTTATCAAGGAAGCTCAAAAACTTGTTAATAATCACGTCGAAAAAGTAATGGATAGACGAACAACACAGTGGTCGGAAATTAAAAATGAAATTACCGATACGATAGCACCATTCTTGTTTGAAAAAACAAAACGACGTCCTATGATCCTGCCGATCATAATGGAAGTATAAAAAAGACCCCGCCATGCGGGGTTTTTTTATTTCAGCCTTTTTACTGCCTTTTTCATATCAGGCAGGTCCATACCTCCGGTTTCAAAGAAATTTTTGATGAGATATTCTGAATAATGGACTGCTGAGTGATAATCAATGTGACCAGGAAGAGGGGCTTGCTCCTCAACCACTACATCAACGATGACGGGTTGATCGGATACAAACGCCTGCTTCATTTTCGTTTCTAATTCACCATGACTTTCAATACGATACCCCACTCCTCCAGATGCTTCAGCGATCTTAGCATAATCAATTTCTCCTAACTCCGTTTTATATGGAAGATGTCCCATTTGTGCCTGCTCATATTTAATGAGTCCTAACTTACTATTATTAAGCACAATAATCTTAATAGGCAGCTGATACTTGACGGCCGTCACAAAGTCCTGCATAACCATGGAAAAGCCTCCATCACCGCAAATGCCGATGACTTGTTTATCAGGTTGAGCAATCTTCGCAGCCAGTGCTCCCGGAAGTCCGCTCCCCATTGTTGCAAGTCTCCCTGACACTACTAATCGTTGGTCAACAAAAGGTAGAAAACGCGAAACCCACACAGTTACATTTCCTACATCAACAGAAACGACCGCGCCTGGTTCCATCAGCTGTTCCAGCTGATACATCACTTGGGGAGCTTTAACAGGATCTTCGTGAATACGTTTCTCCCTTTGCAAGGAAATGCGCCATTCATTCATTTTTTCCTGATATTTTTCAAGGAAACCAGTAGATTCCTGCTGTTCAAGTTGGTCCGTCAACATTTTTAACGTTTCTTTAGCGTCACCAGCAAGTCCGGCTTGAATCGGGTAATATCTTCCAAGATTAGAAGAATTAACATCAATTTGGATCGCTTTCGCTTTCTCAGGGAAAAATTCCCGATACGGAAATTGGGTTCCGACAAGCAGCACTAAGTCCGCTTCTTTCATTGCGTGGTAAGCTGGCTTCGTTCCTATTTGCCCATTGTGTCCAAGACAATAGGGATGCTGATCAGGAATGATTCCTTTTGCCAGTAGACTGAGAATGATCGGAGCGTTAATTTTCTCTGCAAATTCCAGCAGTTCTTCCCGTGCATCAATCGTCCCTTTCCCAGCCAGTATGACTGGTTTATCTGCTTCTTCAATCAGCTTCCTAGCCTGGTTGATATCTTCATTCCTTGGTACTTGCAATGGTTGGTAGTACGTGCTGTTCGTCAACCTTTCTGATGATGTGTTTTTAGCTGCGAACAAGTCATCAGGCACAATTAGAACAGATACCCCCTTTTTGTCATACGCTTCACGAACAGCTTGATTTAATAAATCAGGGAGCTGGTCTTCTCTTTCTGCCCGGCGATTAAAGACAGCAACGCCGTCGAACATCCGCTCTAAATTAATTTCTTGAAAGGCATGCGTCCCTACTTTATCACTGCTTACCTGTCCCACTATCGCAAGAACCGGTGCATGGTCTTCTTTAGCATCATACAGGCCATTGAGTAAATGGATTGCTCCCGGTCCGGCAATGGATAAGCAAGTACCAATCTTACCTGTAAGCTTCGCGTAAGCAGATGCCGCTAATGCCCCAGTCTCCTCATGCCTTACTTGAATAAAAGAAATGTCCTCACTTCTATTTCTTAAATCGTCGATAAATTCATTGATCGAATCACCGGGAAGTCCATAAATATGATTAACTTCCCAGTCTATTAAGTGCTGAATCAAGACTTCGCCTGTTCTTTGATCAAACATTCTCATCATCCTCTCTAAGATAACGGTTAATAAACTCTATAAAATACTTTATTTCCTCTAGGATAAAAAAATAAACCGCTTAGCACAGCGATTTCCTAGCAAGCGGTTACTCAGTCTTATGAAAACAAAAAGGATGCCCAGCGACATCCTCTAGTTTACGCTATTTACTATTTATTTCCGCGGCTTGAGCGGGTTTAGTCCTTTCATCAGCTGAAGCTTCTGTCTTACATCTCGAATTGAGTCCATCACGAAATCAGGTTTGTAAATGGAGTCTTCTGTCATCTTTAAAGTGGTATTCCCAGTAAGAACAAGTCCCGTAGAAATGCTAAATAACTCTCCCATTGCGATATCTGAAGTCAAGCTGTCACCAATTATTATGGTTTCTCTCGCCTCACATCCTATTTTTAACATCGCTTTATCAAACATATAGTGAGAAGGTTTACCGACAATGATATCAGCCCTCGCACCCGTGGATGCTTCAATGGCGCCCAGCATTCCCGCAACATCAATGGATAACCCTGATGGGCCGGGGTACGTTTTGTCTTTATTGGTAGCAATAATTCTGGCTCCATGGGTGACTGCTTGAAAAGCGTGATTTAAATCTTCATATCCTAACTTCGTATGTAAAGAAACAACCAGCCATTTAGCTTCTTTTGGGTGGTCCGCAATTGGCACTCCATTCTCCTTTAACTCTTCTACCAGCCCCTCTTCCCCAAGCACCCACACTTTCTGTTTTTTGTACCGGCTTGCCAGGAAATCAGCAGCTACATATGAAGAAAGGATGAGATCCTCAGGTGGAAGGTCAATGCCGTGTTCTTTTAGAAAATGAGAAATCCCTTTTCTTGAATGTGTGCCCCTGTTACTTAAGCCTAACACTCTTTTACCGTCTTCTTTCAGAGTGCGGATGGTCTCTGCTGCCCCTGCAACGATGTGAGCACCTTTCCAAACTGTCCCATCTAAATCAATTAAAAACCCGTGTAACTCATCGTATCTGTTCATGCTCTCATCCTCTTTACAGGCTATAAATTCTCAATTTCAAATGCAAATACAGTTTGCTTTTTATACACTTCCTCAGGGTTAAGCATAATCTCAGGAAAACCTTGTTCATGAAGCGATGCAGGAGAGCCTTGAGTTTCAAGGCAGACGCCGAGATGCTTTTGGGATTTACCTTCAGCTAAATGATGGGCTTCATTAAGATTATTAGAAGTGTACATCACCATTCCAGGCTGATTTGTTCTTACTTTCATCACTCTTCCGCTCTGGCGGTCTTTTACAACAACGGCATCTTGTTGTTGCTGAGCAAAGATAAAATAATGATCATAACCTCCACCTGCCACTAAATTCTGATGGCTGCTGCTTTCTATTCCCTCTCTTAAATCTCTTTCCTTTCTAAAATCAAAGGGAGTATCGTCCACTTCAAGCAGTTTTCCTGTTGGAATCAAATCCTCATCAAGCTCTGCAAAGGATGAACTGTCTATGTTCACTTGATGATGGTGAATAGTATTCTTTGCATTACCAGCCAGGTTAAAGTAGGCATGATTCGTCAATGTAAGTGGAGTAGATTGATCACTCTTTGCTTCATAATCAATGATAAATTGGTTCTCCTCATTTAACGAATACGTCACCTTTAGTTCTACTGGTCCAGGATAACCGCTTTCCCCATCTTCGCTTAGATAAGTAAACTCAACTCCTGCCGTTTCCTTATTTTTAAACGGTTCTGCCTTCCATAGCACATGGTGAAAACCATTAGAACCGCCATGTAAATGGTGGTTTCCGTCATTGGCTTCCAACGCATACCTTTCGTCATCTATTTGAAAAGCCGCTCCTTTTATTCTTCCAGCTACTCTGCCGATGAGTGCACCAAGAAAATCTTCATTTGTTAAATAATCTTCATAATTTTTGTAGCTAAGAACAACATTTTCAAGCTTTCCTTTTCGATCCGGAACACAGATTTCAGTAATGATGCCTCCGAAATTAAGAAATTTTACTTCCATGCCGTTTTCGTTTGTTACCGTGAATAATTTCCACTTGCGCTCTTTTTCTACTTGGACATCTTGCAACTTAAGATTCATAGCTTCCCTCCATACTGCCTTATGATAAAGCCTCCCATTTGTTATGTATCGGACTGGGACAACTTTTGTAAGCGAGCTTTGACCTGAACTGAACATAACAACCACACAAAGTACAAGTTGTTTCATTCATTAAATCAGGACAGGAGCTGCAAGCTTGCAGCCTTTTTTCATTGCCTCGCTAACTAGGTTTGTTTCTAATTGTAGCTGTTGATGCACGGACTCGACAACCCTCTGTTTCGTTACATAGACAGATGTTTGACAGGCTTTGCAGCTCATTATTCAACCTCCTGCTTTAATTCATTGGCTTAAGAATGCTGATTAAAGAAAGTGAAGGTTGAAATGGATACGTCACTTGTTTTGATTTCAATTGATTAATTAATCGTAAACCAGTACAGCGGTCACGGAGGTGATAGGCTTCATTTAGACTTTCTTCTACTAATTCATCACTGAGACGCAATTCGCCCGGGGTGACGGGACCGCCCATTTTCAACAATAATCTTTTCAGCTCATCCGGCTCTGGGAGCTGACGCAGGGCATCCTGAATCTCATCCCAATATCGGACCAGATCATGATCCTCATTAAAGAATGCTTTTGGACTATAGCTCTCTGCCCAAGCTTTGTAAAGCTCCGCTATAATTATTGCAGCAACCCCTACCTTCGCTCCGTGAAGCACCTGGGGTTGATTTTTTTTAATTAGTTCCATCTCCCAATAATGAGAAAGATGATGCTCTCCTCCAGAAGCTGGTCTTGAAAAGTCCAATAGCAGCATGACAAGACCCGATTCGATTAAAGAGTGGACCAAAATCTTCATGCCTTCTTCGCTTCCAGCCGCAATTTCTTCGGTATGTTCGACACAGCTTTGCAATGAACTTAAAGTCAATTGATACGCAGTAGAGTTAAATGGTTCCTTCCCAATCCAACGGGATATTTGCCAATCCAGAAGGGACGTATATTTTCCAAGAATATCTCCATAACCTGCCGCAGTCATCTCAGGAGGGGCTTCCATTAGAATGTTTAAATCTGCAAAAACGGCAGTTGGTGCCGAGGTTTGAACGGTTTGTTTCACTCCCCTGATAATTAACGGGGCTCCTTTTGAAGTAAAACCATCGACTGAAGCAGCTGTCGGTATTGAGATAAAAGGAATCTTCATCTTGTAAGCGCAAAAGCGAGTGATGTCATGGATTGTCCCCGATCCGACAGCAAGAAGAAGTTCACAGTCTGCTGGTGTCTCTTTAAACACTTGAACCAATGTCTGTTCCTCCGCTAACACCTGTCCGTTTTGATTCTCCACCAGTTCTATGGCACAGACGTCTAGATGCCCTGCAGTAAGTTTGGATTTTAATAGGTCTCCAGCTGCCAGCTTTGTTTTAGTATCCATAACCATTCCTACATGATTTATTCCTTCTTTTTTCAACTTAGGAAGAACAGAGTCAAGAGTTCCTCTCCCAACTTCTATCTTAGGGAGTGCGTCTTTTATTCCTAATTCTTCAGCGAGCTTTTCAATGGTTTGAATATCCACGCTTCATCCTCCTTTATTCAAGTTCAGCCGATTGACAACATAACCACTGCCATAGGCGGCAGCTGCACATGTATTTTTTCCTGCGTTCTCTCAAAATCTGTAAACAGCTCAGGCTTTACTCTTTCTTTGTCTTCAAAGGTATTCCGATCATTCATATTACTCCCGGCTAAGATCCTTCCTGATACACGCGAAACTGTAAAGCCTCTTACGTCTAAGTCTGCTGCTGCCCCTTGTGTATGGTGCAGATTACATAAACTGATGTGAATGACCCCTCCTTTGGATTTTGAAGCTGAAATACTAACCTTATCAAAAGAGCTTTCCCCGCATGTGATCGTTTCTACTTCACTCCCTACCTGAAGCAAATCCGCATCCTGGTGAACTTTATACATTTCAAATACGTGATAAGTCGGTGTCAACAGCATGTCACTGCCTTCAGTTAAGATCATAGCTTGCAGCACATTCACAGTTTGAGCAATATTTGCCATATGGATACGATCACTATGGTTATTAAATATATTTAAAGTCGTTCCCGCTACCAGCGCATCCCTAATGGTATTCTGCTGGTATAAAAATCCCGGATTCGTTCCTGGTTCTACATCAAACCATGTCCCCCATTCATCAACAATCAATCCTACTCTCTTTTCAGGGTCATATTTATCCATAATCGTGGCATGCTTTTGAATTAATTGATCCATATGCCAAGCTCTGCTCAGCGTCAACTTCCACTCAGATTCCGTAAAATCAACTGCCGAACCTTTGCCTTCCCAAAAGTCTCCAGGGAAAGTATAGTAGTGAAGACTAAGACCGTCCATATAATCTGAAGCTTCTCTCATTAATACTTCTGTCCAATAAAAATCATCAACATTAGGTCCGCCTGCAATTTTATAAATTTGATTTTTTCCGTAATTCCGTACATAGGTTTGATACTGCTTGTAAAGATCAGCATAATATTGAGGACGCATATTCCCTCCGCATCCCCAATTCTCATTACCTACACCAAAGTACGTTAAGCTCCACGGAGCATCACGGCCATTCTCCCGGCGCCAATCCGCCATCGGTGATTCCCCGTCAAACGTCAAGTATTCCACCCATTCCGACATTTCCTGTACCGTACCGCTTCCAACGTTGCCACATATGTAAGGTTCTGCTCCTAATTGTTCACACAGCATCATAAACTCATGGGTGCCGAAGTGATTATTTTCAACTACGCCTCCCCAATGAGTGTTCACCATTCTTTTTCGTTGACTCCTTGGACCAACTCCATCCTTCCAATGGTATTCATCTGCAAAACAGCCACCGGGCCACCGAAGTACAGGAATATTTATTTGCTGAAGTGCCTGGATGACATCGTTTCTTACCCCTTGAGTATTCGGAATTTCAGAATCTTCTCCTACCCATAGTCCTTCGTATATACATCGACCTAAATGCTCTGAAAAGTGACCATAGATATTCTTATTAATTGTATTAGGCGTTATATCTGCATTAATGATAAATGAATTCAAATTTTTCATCCTCCTTGCTTTCAAGTCTTTTGCAACTTAACTTCTAACTTCTTAAATACATGGACCGACTGCCACATCCAAAGAAAAGAACATACACTGAAAGTAAAAAAGGGTATAACAGATGGATATAAGAGAGAAACGTAGGCAAGTCCAAACAAGAGAACGATTTGCATTAAAGAAATAGGAAGTTTGCTGAATCCTATAATCAATGCATTCTTTATATGATTGAGCACTCCACCTTTAAAATGAGTTAACAATGGAAACGACCAAAGAACAGCAAGGAAGTAGATAAACACAAGCAAGTAAAAGGCAATTGGAATGAAGAGTACGATTTGTCCATTAGCGTTTTGGAGCATTTTATAATTCAAGAACAATAATCCTCCGGTCAGGAAGAGCAGCCAGCCTAATTTATTGGCACTGGCGAATTCTTCTTGATAGATTTTCCTAAATGTTTCCCAAACCCGGATCTCTGTTTCTCCCATAATCCACTTACGCGATACACCAAGTGCTGCTACTGTACTCGGAAATATTCCAACTACCACTAGCCCACCCAATGTAAAACCAATCCAAAGCAGGTTTACAGCAGCCAGCCGTACTACCCAGGTTAACAACAGGTCTAATGAATTAACTATTTTCTCATTCACTTACACCACACCTCTGTTTAATAACTCCTTCCAAAGATGAACATACTAATAGAACAGTTTTGTGACCGGACTTTACTATCCTTTTACTCCACCAACAGTTAATCCGGAGACAAAATAGCGCTGGAAAAAAATAAACAGCAGAACTATGGGGATAATTGTCATTACAGACCCTGCAATAAGGACGTCGTAGTTATTGCCATAAGGAGTAAGCAATGTTGCAAGTCCGATAGGCAGCGTGAACATATCATTGGAACGTAACACTAAAAGCGGCCATAAAAAGTTATTCCAGCTAGCTAAGCCCTGCAATATCGCCATCGCTGCTAGCGATGGCCCCATCAGCGGAAGCATGATTTTGAAAAAGATTCCGTACTCCGTAGAACCATCAATCCTTGCTGCATCCATCAGTTCTTTAGGAAGACCTAAGGCATATTGTCTAAAGAAAAAAACAGCAACCGGTGCTACAATCAACGGCAGTACAACTGCGAAATAGGTATTAATAAGCTGAGTTGTAATCATTAGCTGATAGAGCGGCAGCATTAGAATTTCAAATGGAACCATGAGAATAAATAAAACTAGTAAAAAGAAAAAATTTCTTCCTTTAAAATCATACATAGCCAGCGCATATCCGACCATAGAAGAGAAAAACAAAGACAATACAATAGTGAGAACTGAAATCATCAGGCTGTTTCCATACCACGTCCAATATTCAGCAGATTTTCCGAAGATATAGGAATAGTTAGCTAAACTTAATTGATTGAAATTTATGTTTAGAGTAATACCATTCCTCATCAATACCGAAGAAGGCATAAACGATGAAATAATTAGGCTGATGATAGGGAACAAAGCAACGAAAGAAATGACTCCAAATACCAGGTTTGCTCCCCATTTTGCCAGCTTAAGTTTCTTTTTTGGATTCACGTTACGCTTCTCCTTTCTTAAATGCCCCAGTGAGTAAAAGATAAATAAAACTGACAACAAAAATGATCAGCATTAATACGACTCCTACAGCTGCGCCAAATCCCATATCATTCTGCTGGATTCCCTGCTGATAAATATAGCCGACAACAGTTAAGCCAATATTTCCTGGAGAGCCTGCTTCCCAGAACACAAAACTCTCTTCGAACATCCTGAATCCATTAATTATAGTAATTGTGCTGACAAAAATAATAATAGGCTTTAATTGAGGAATTGTAATGTACCATAGCTTCTGAAATTTTGAAGCACCGTCAATATCCGATGCTTCGTACAACTCATTAGGGACATTTTGCAAAGCAGCTAAATAATACAAAAGATTAACTCCAATCCAGCGCCAGGATGCTAATATGACCATTAAAAACATCCCAGCCCACCCGGTAAACCGCCAATTGACGGATTCAAGGCCGATAAAATTTAAGATCTGATTAGCTATGGCTGAATCCTGCTCTCCGAACATTAATCGAAATATCATTCCGCCGACAATAGTGGAAGTTAAAGCCGGAATAAATAGAGATGCACGGAAGAGGGTCTTAAATTTAATCACCTTTGAGTTTAAAAATACTGCAGCCAGCATTGGAACAACGGTTAAGATAAACACCGTTAATACAACATAAATGGTTGTATTAGAAAGGGCTTTATAAAAGGTTGCATTGGGTATTTTTGTGTAATTTTCCAGTCCGATAAAAGTAACCTGCCCTGGCAGAACGCTTTGAAAACTCATTACAATCCCCTGTATAGCCGGATATAACGTAAGAACTGCAAATGAAAGAATGAAAGGCGTAATAAAAATGTAAGGCACCACTTTTTTTGAATTCAGGAATTTCATCAATCGTCCTGGCTCCTTATGAGCCTTATCGTAAATCTTAGTGCGGCTGCTATTAGACACTGAACTCATGCAAACCCTCCTAAGTATAAAATTCACTAAATCAGAAGCCTACGTTATGATTTTTTTAAGCGGATCACATTCCACGAGGTTTTCTCCAGGTTTGATTTCAATATGCCTTCTTCCAAAGTGGATTGGCCCTTGCTGTGTGGTACGACTTCTTCTTTTACGGCGGTGTTGACTGCTTTTAGATCATCGTGGGCCAGAACCAAATGCTCAGCTAAATGGTATCCCTCAAAACTTCTTAAGTCAGCGGTGAGAGGGATGGAATCTGTCAAATTTTTATTTACGATAAAAATGGTCACCTCTTTATTCTCTTCACTATACACGGCAGCACAGTCAAGATAAGGGACGTCTGTGAATTCTTTACTATCATACTTTGGAGAGGACAGTACCGGTTTCAAAGAAACACCTCTTCCAAATAAAGAAGCGTGCATGTACGGATAAAAGATCGTCTGCTTCCACGCCTTGCCGTTGTTTTCTGTCATGATTGGCGCGATGACATTAACAAGCTGAGCCATACAGGCCATCTTCACGCGATCGGCATGCTGCAGAAAAGTGATCAACATGCTTCCAACCAGGAGGGCATCTTCAAAGTTATACACGTCTTCCAGTTGTGGTGGAGCCACTGTCCATGGTTCAATTCGCTTATCTGCTTCATTGGAATGGTACCAGACATTCCATTCGTCAAAGCTTAAATTAATCGTTTTCTTACTCCGTTTCTTGGCTTTAATATAATCACATGTGGATCTTACCGTACGAATAAAATGGTCCATATCCATGTTTTTCGCTAAATAGCTGGCTGGATCATTCGTACGGTTTCCGTAATACTGATGGAGAGAAATAAAATCAACTTGTTCGTAAGCAAGATCTAGAGTTGTCGCTTCATACTCAGGGAACGTCGGCATGTCCGTATTTGAACTTCCACATGCTACTAGTTCAATAGATGGGTCGACTAGTTTCATTGCTTTCCCGGTTTCTTCAGCAATCCTTCCATATTCATAAGGTGTCTTATGACCAACCTGCCACGGACCATCCATTTCATTACCTAAGCACCACGTCTTAATGTTGTGAGGGTGATCATAACCGTGGGATTTTCTTAATTCACTCCAATATGTACCGCCAGGATGGTTCGTATATTCGATCAAATTTCTCGCTGCATCGATCCCTCTGGTCCCTAAGTTGACAGCCATCATAACATCAGCGCCGGCTTTCTTGGCCCAATCTGCAAATTCATTCGTTCCCACTTCATTTGTTTCGATCGTTCTCCAGGCGAGTTCCAGTCTTCTTGGCCGCTCGTCTTCGGGACCCACTCCGTCTTCCCAATTGTAGGCGGACACCATATTCCCCCCTGGATAGCGGACGATAGGGACTCTAAGCTCTCTTACAAGTTCAAGTACATCTTTTCGAAAACCCTGTTCATCGGCTTGTGGATGACCTGGTTCATAGATACCTCCATACACAGCTCTGCCAAGATGTTCAATAAAAGAACCGTAAATTCTTTCGTCCACTTTTGCTATTTCATAATTTTTATCCAACACCATTTTTGCTTGTAATTGGTCAGTCATGAAATGGTTCACTCCTATATACAAATTTTAATGAAACAGAGACAAGGGTGCCCCATTGCCCCTGCTTCTTCCTTTATTGCTGGTCTCTTATTTTATCTGCTGCTTCTTTCAAAGCTTCTTCAGGGGTCTGCTTCTCCTGACGCAATACATTTTCTGCTACATTTGTGTTGTACTCTGTAGCGACATCCGGTGTGTTTTTTGTTATATTCAACACATTAATTTCTTCGCGAACATCCAAAAGCACATCAAAAATTCCTTTACCAAAGTAATCATAGTACTTGTTGTCTTCTCTAACAGCATCACTCTTCCAAACATCCCAACGTGGAGGATCGAAGCCAAGCACCTGCCATAAATTGATGCTTCCTTCTTTAGTAAGCTTCGTATAGGCTAAAAATTCCTTAGCTAGATCCGGATCCTCAGACTGGTTGGTTACGACTGTACCCGTACCCCCATTCCTGCAGATCTTTTTCCTCCCTCTTCCCAGGCCGGCATAGGCCTGATTGCTATTTTTCCTTTCAGATCAGGCATATTATCAAGAAACCTTCCCATATACCATATCGGGGCTAATATACTGGCAGCACCGCCATCATTCATGTAGCCATAAAATTCCTCAGACTGATTCATCCCACCGGGAGTTAATTCTGCAATCTTATCTTCGTAAACGACCTGATGCAGAAAGTCAAGAGTCTTGATATTCGTATCATTATCAAGGATGACGTTCCCTTCTTTATCAAAAAAATCGGAATCCTGCTGGGAAATCATTGGCCAGAAATCCATTAAATAATCTGTTGTTCCTACATTCCACATGACTGAATCCGTATTCTTCACTACTTTCTTACCAGCGGTGATGAAGTCATCCCACGTTTTAATCTTATCGATGTCCACTCCGGCTTGATCCATAATTTCGGTATTATAATACATGACTGTTGCTCCAACATGAGTAGGTACACCATAGTACTTGCCATCTTTAGCATAAATGTCAAACCGGGACTTTACAGAATCATCAAGGACGGGTTCAATATATTCATTCATTGGTTCTAGCTGTGGCTCTCCCTGCATAAAATTGGCGTATTTACTTAATTCGATGTCTGCAAGGTCTGGAGCACCTTTACCGGATTGTAGAGCCAAGAGTAAATTATTGTGCATTTGATCATAAGGATACGTCTGGGCCACTAGTTTAATCGGTCGATCGGGGTGTTCTTCGTTCCATCGTTCGGCAGAATCCTTAAATAAATCAACATGCTGTCCAGCAAAAGTCCAGTAAGTTAACTCAGTGGCTCCTTCAATATCCCCTCCGACTACTTGAGTATCTTCTGCTTGTCCCGAAGCTTCATCGCCGCCTCCACAGGCCATAAGAAGAATAGACATCAGCAAAAAAACAGATAGTAATACGTATTTTTTCACAGCAATTCCCCTCCATCAGTATGTAATTACTCTAATCCCTAAGAACATGTATCTGGTAGTAACGAAGAATTCTAATGACAGCGCCTTCATTTAAGTCTTAAGTCGTGAATCTCCTGTGAATGACTCGCGTTAATTCCAAACCGCTTCGTTCCATTTCAATTGGTTTCGGAAATCCCTTATTTTTGTATGCTCATCAATCACTACACATTCGATTTGGACCATGTCTGCAAAATCATACAGCTGATCGGCTGTCAGCTCATAAGAAAAGACTGTGTGATGAGCACCTCCCGCGTATATCCATGCTTCAGTAGCCTCAGACAAACTTGGTTTTGGTTTCCACATCACTTTAGCAACAGGCAGATGCGGCGTCTCATATTCCGGCTTTAATGCTTCTACCTCACTTATGATCAAACGGTATCTGCCTCCCATTTCTACGAGTGAGGCATTGACTGCTTCGCCTCCTTGACCATTAAACACCAAACGTGCAGGGTCTTCCCTATTTCCCATGCTTAATGGATGGACTTGAATTTCTGGTTTTTCATTCGTTATTGTCGGGCAGATCTCGAGCATGTGCGAACCAAGAACCAGCTCGTTGCCGCTCTCAAGATGGTACGTATAATCCTCCATAAAGGAAGTGCCTTTATTTCCTGCCATGATTTTCATCAGTCTCAGCAGTGCCGCTGTCTTCCAATCTCCTTCACCTCCGAAACCATAGCCTTGCGCCATCAATCGCTGAACGGCAAGTCCAGGCAGCTGCTTCATTCCGTGAAGATCTTCAAAATTGGTAGTGAAAGCATTGTAACTGCCTTTAGATAAGAATGATTTTAATCCTAACTCGATTCTGGCTTGTTCTCTTATAGATTGTATGGCATTTTCAGCGGTTTCCGGAAAATGATAGGTAGCTCGATATTCTTTCATGAGCGCTTCAACTTCATTTTCCGTAATGTCACTAATTTCTTCGACTAGATCTCCTATGCCAAAGTAATCCACTGTCCAGCCAAACTTCAATTGAGCTTCTACTTTGTCTCCTTCTGTAACGGCTACACTTCTCATGTTATCTCCAAACCTTGCTACACGAATTCTCTTTCCTTCACAATAAGCGGCCGCTGTCTTCATCCAGCTGGATATCTTATCTTTAACGTCAGGGTTTTGCCAATGGCCAACGACGACTTTACTTGAAATCTTCATTCTTGACACCATAAACCCATATTCACGATCGCCATGTGCAGATTGATTTAAGTTCATAAAATCCATATCGATGGATTCCCAAGGAATGTCCCTATTGTGCTGGGTATGAAAATGAAGCAGCGGTTTTTGAAGCACACTAAGTCCTGAAATCCACATTTTCGCTGGGGAAAATGTATGCATCCAAGTAATGATACCTCCACAATTTTCAGCAGCATTTGCTTCCTGAACTACTCGTTCGATATCTTTATCCGTAGTTAATACCGCTTTGAATTTGACCGGGAATGGAAGAGCTTGCTGCATTCCTTCTACTATTTCCAAGGAGTGTTCCTGAACTTTGTCCAATGCTTCTTCTCCGTATAAGTGCTGACTCCCTGTCAAAAACCAAAATTCATAAGGCTGTATGTTTTGCATGATAACTTTTCCCCCTGTGCTTCGTTTTCCCATTTGTATCCTTTTGGCTGCGCATAAGCTTCAACCGTTTCATTACATCATTTTCTCGCCCGAAATAATCGTGAAGCTTACAGTACTCCTGATAAAGTTTTTCATAGACCTGCACATTCTCTGGAATGGGTTCTATTGCTTCTTCCTCCACCTTTGCCATATATTCAGAAGCCTCCATAATCGAATCATAGCCGCCGGAAGCAGCCCCTGCTGCAACAGCTCCAAACATAGCTGCGCCGAGTGCAGGTGTTTGTTTTGAAGCTGCTATGTTAATTTTTCTATTCGATACATCTGCGTAGATTTGCAGCAAGAGTTTATTTTTTTGCGGCAGACCTCCACACACATACAATTCTTCAACAGGTACGTCATTAAGATGAAAAGCATCAATAATTTTTCTTGTACCAAAAGCTGTTGCTTCAAGAAGCGTCCGATATATTTCTTCAGGCTTTGTTTGCAGCGTGGCACCTATAAGTAATCCGCTTAATTCTGTATCTACTAAAACCGATCTGTTTCCGTTCCACCAATCCAAAGCTAGAAGGCCGGTTTCTCCAGGAAGATAAGCGGCAGCTTTTTGTTCTAGGTATTGATGAATAGAGAGATTCAAATCTTTCGCTTCATCGTGTATAGACTTAGGAACGCTATTTTCAATATACCAGGCAAAGATGTCGCCAACAGCAGATTGTCCGGCTTCATATCCATAAAGCCCCGGGATAATGCCATCCTCTACAACTCCGCACATCCCTTCCACTGGTTTTTCTTCCGTGCCTAACACCATATGACAGATCGATGTTCCCATAGCCATTACCATCTTTCCTGGAGAGACTACCCCCATCGCAGGGACGGCAGCATGTGCGTCAACATTTCCTACCGCGACTGCTGTTCCAGGCTTTAATCCAAATTTCTCCGCCATATGAGGCGTTAATCCGCCTGCTTTTGTCCCCAAGGACACGACCTCTCCTCGCAGTTTTGTTTCAATTACATCTTCAAGTCCTGGATCTAATGACTTAAAGAAATCTTTATCAGGATAGCCTTCTTGTTTATGCCAAATAGATTTGTATCCAGCAGTACAGCTGTTACGAAGCAATCGGCCGGTCATTTGAGAAACGACCCAGTCCGTCGCTTCCACAAATCGATCAGCAGCGTGGAAAACTTCAGGTGCTTCATTCAATATCTGCCATATTTTTGCGATCATCCACTCAGAAGATATTTTCCCCCCATACCTTGGTAAAAAAGCTTCTTCTCGCTTTTCTGCGATGGCATTCAATTGATTGGCCTCATCCTGAGCAGCATGGTGCTTCCAAAGCTTCACCCAGCTATGAGGATGATCTTTCCAATCTTCATTAAATGATAGCGGCACAAGATCTTCATCAATAGGAAGCATTGTACATGCCGTAAAATCAATACCAATTCCGATAATTTCTTCAGGATTAACCTTCGTCTTATTTAATAAGGCAGGAATGGACTTCTCAAGTACTTCTAGATAATCGAAAGGGTGCTGTAATGCCCACTCATGCTCCAGCAGTATAGGAGACCCGGGTAGTGCTTCATCAATTACCCCATGCCGGTAAGGAGTCACATCATCTGCTATTTCTGCTCCATCTATAACCGACACTAATACTGCGCGGCCGGATTCGGTTCCATAATCAACTCCGATTGTATATTTACCACTCATTAAGCTGAACCTCCTTGCTATTTTTGACCATAGTAAGCATTCTCTCCATGTTTTCTTAAGTAATGTTTATCAAGCAGTTCCTGGTCCATGCTTGAAACTGTCGGATTCAACTGGTACGTATATAAAGCCATTTTTGCAACTTCTTCAAGAACCACCGCATTATGAATGGCATCAGCTGCATCTTTTCCCCAGGAAAACGGGGCATGAGAATGGACAAGCACACCAGGAATTTCATTTGGGTTTAATTTTCTTTCATTAAAGGTTTCTACAATGACCCGTCCTGTATCTAATTCATATGCTCCTCTTATTTCTTCACGGGTCATTTTCCTTGTACAAGGAATAGAGCCGTAAAAATAATCCCCTTGGGTTGTGCCTAAGCAAGGAATATCTAAACCTGCCTGAGCCCAGCTGGTTGCCCATGGTGAATGGGTATGAACGACGCCTCCAGCCCCCGGAAAGCTCCGGTAGATCTCGAGGTGGGTAGGCGTATCAGAGGAAGGATTGAGCTTTCCTTCAACCACTTCACCTTCCAAATCGACGACCACTAAATCATCGACAGTCATTTTGTCATAAGAAATTCCGCTTGGTTTAATTACCACTAGATCCTCATCTTTACTGTAACCGCTTACATTACCCCAGGTAAAAGTGACTAGTTTATAAGCGGTTAGTGCTTGATTAGCTTCAAGTACCTGCTTTTTTAACGTTTCGAGCATTAGTTAAAACACCTCTCATCAACTTGTACGTATATATTTTTAATTATACGTTTATATTAAATTAAATTGTCCGTACATGCAATAATATTTTAAAATTTTTCAAAAATTTTAACACTTCGGCTTTTTACTGCTTCAGCTTACGTTCAGAGGGACAGTCATGAATACATAAAAAAACACCTCAGCATCTCTGCCAAGGTGAGCCCAGAATATTTAATTCACGTTCTCTACGTCTTCTCCCGAACTAGTAAGGTCCTTTGTTGATTTTCTTTCCACAAGCTCAGGAGTATAAATGACACTTTTTACTTCTTCTTTTGCTCCTTTTCCCTGCTGCTTGCGTTTAATCAAGCTGAGAATAAGTTTGCTTGCAGTTCTCCCCATATCCGCTTTTGGATGATTCACAGAAGTAAGCTTTACTTCAGAAAGCTCGGCCAGAAATGAATTATCAAATCCCACGATTGATAAATCTTCAGGAATATTGATCTTCTTCTCCCTTAGTACGTCGAGAAGTTTCATAGCTAATTCATCGTTATAACAAATAATGGCTGTCGGACCCTCTTCCTTGTTAGAAAGCTTTTCACGTAGTTCACGTGCTGGCTTTTCGCACTTTTCTCCAGTACTATAAGTCGTAATATGCTTAGGATTTATTGGAACATTGTACTCTCTATGGGCTTTTAAATACCCTTTCATTCGGAGCGTGCCTTGCATATCATCTGTTTTAAAGAAACCTAAGATATTACGATGCCCTCTTTTAATTAAATATTCTGTCTGCAGGTATGCTCCACGTTCATCATCTACAACCACCCTGATTGGCTCTAATGCTTCGTAGTAAGCATTGATCATCACATAGGGCAGGTTTAAGCGCTCCAAGTTTAAATAATAATTAATATTTGGATTCGAATAAGCGCTTTTTGTCGGTTCGATAATGGCTCCATCGAAATTCTGCGAAATGATGTTCTCTAAATACTCTCTCTCCTTATCATGATTGTTATTCGTGTTAAACAAAGTGACCTGGTAGCCGTGTTCACTTAAATAAGATTCCGCACCACGAATAATCGATGGAAAAATATAATCAGAAATATACGTGGTCACAATAGCGATATTTTTCCTGGCCCGCAACTCCTTATTCTCCGTATGATTACTTCGGTCTGCGCAGAACGTTCCGGCTCCTTGAGCTCTGTACAACCAGCCTTCATTAACTAGTTCTCCTACAGCCAGCCTGACTGTATGGCGGCTCACACTAAATTGGCGCATCATTTCACTTTCAGAATGAATCTTTTGGTGCGGCTCATAGGTACCATCTAAGATTTTGGATTTGATTTCCTGTTTAATAAGATTATACTTTGTCTGCAAACTTGTTTCCCCCCGGCACAAAACTTGTTCGTATAAGTTAGCATACCATATGTATGAATGAGTTTCATTTATGAACAGCACATTTACACTAATTTAAATGACGAGTTCTACACATGTACGAGTCTTTCTTGAACGACACGCATGAAAAAAGGAAGACTCCGTGGATGGTCTTCCTTTTACTCATTCGCTTATTTAATTTTCATCTTCTACTACAAGGTGTTTTTCAAAGCGGCTGATATCTTTATCCGCGCCAATGACGATCAGGACATCACTTTCACGGATCTCCTCAGTCGCCATAGGGGAAACGATCACATCTTTATTTCTTTTAATAGCTACAACGTTACATCCGTAATGGGCTCGAATATCTAAATCCACAAGCGTGCGCCCGCTCATTTTCGAACCTGCCTTCACTTCCACAACGCTGTGATCATCAGATAGTTCAATATAATCTAAAATATTATTGGAAATGATATTGTGAGCAATCCTTTTTCCCATATCCCTCTCAGGATGTACGACATGATCAGCTCCGATTTTAGTAAGTACCTTTTCGTGATAGTCATTTTGCGCCTTTACAGTAATCGTTTTAATTCCCAGCTCTTTAAGCATAAGTGTAGTCAATATACTTGATTGAATGTTATCACCGATTGCTACGATCACGTGATCAATATTGCGAAGGCCTAATTCCTTCAGCACATTTTCATCGGTTGAATCAGCGATTACGGCATGGGCAGCAATCTCCTTGTATTCGTTAACTTTATCTTCATCAAGATCAAGGGCGAGCACTTCCATCCCTTCTCTTGCCAGTTCCCGGCAGATACTTCCGCCAAAACGGCCAAGGCCGATCACAGCAAATTCCTTTTTCATTGCAAATCCTCCAAAGTTTCAGGTGAAGTCTATTATTATTCTATCATAGAAGAAAGAGGATAATACAGAAATAATCAAAGAGCAGAAAGCTTTATTTTTTTCCTTTCACATAATCAGCGTCAAATAAAAACATCCGCATCAGCAGGACCAATGAAGGAATCAGCAATAGCAAGCCTGCAATAAATACAATCACTAGTGCGGCCCCCATTGTATCGTTAGTTACTCCACTGGAAAGAGTCACTTGTGGATGGAGAAGGTAAGGCAGATGAGAAACCCCATAGCCGAAAAAAGCAAAAAAGAACTGAAACATGACAGCGATAAACGACCATCCATAATACTTTCCTCTATAGACAAGCAGCACAGCGATCATGAAAAATGCGACCGATATCCCGAATACCCACCAAAGTTCAATCGCTCTTTGGTAATGTGCTGGATTTTGCTGACTCAACGCAATAAACGTCGTCAGGCTAGCAATAATGGTAGGAGAACTCCAAAATAAAGCATACTTTCTTACTAAGTTTAACGCCGGTTCATCACCAGCCCGGTGCGCATAATACGTCAAAAACATCGAACTAATATATAAAACAGATACGATCGCTAAGAATACTACGCTCCATGAGTATGGACTTGTTAAGAGTTCCCCATAAAGCAGCTGAACCCCGTTCCCGGTTTCTTCAATGTAGCCTCCTTCAGAGATTGTTAAAGCCGTAGACAAAGAGGCAGGAATTAACAGACCGGTGGCTCCATAAAGAAAGATATACAAAGGATTTTCTTTCGAACCGTAGTTTTCAAAAGCATAGAAAGAACCTCTAATCGCTAATAACACAATGGCAATACTGCCAGGAATTAATAATGATTGACCAAAATAATAAGCCATATCAGGAAAAAAGCCTACTAGTCCCACAAAAAAGAACACAAAGAATACATTGGTTACTTCCCACACGGGAGACAAGTATCTGGAGATTAATTGGTTTATAATATGATCGTTTTTGGTCACTTTCGCATAAAAGGCAAAGAAACCGGCACCAAAATCGATAGAAGCAACAATCAAGTAACCGTAAAGAAAGATCCAAAGTACAGTAATTCCAATATATTCAAATCCCATTATTCATCCTCCTCCCCGGCAGCCGCCACTTGAGGATAACGGTGCTCAAGTTCAAGTTCGGCAGGATTATTTTTAAACATTTTTCTTAAAACAGATATGCAGCCAATCGCAAGGACGGCATAGACTGCAATGAATAACAGAAACATTAGGTCAACATGGGAGGAAGTAGTGGCCCCTTCAGCTACTTTCATATATCCTCTCAAAATCCAAGGCTGACGACCGACTTCTGCAAAGATCCAGCCAAATTCTATGGCAAGCATCGCAAGTGGTCCAGTAAGTGCGAGGCCGATGAGCAGCAAGCGGTTATGCTCGTTCCACCTTTTTACTTTCCAAAAGACTAAATAAAGAAGAGCCATGCCGATGAGATAAAACCCGATAGACACCATTAAATCGAACATATAATGAATCCAAAGCGGAGGCTGTTCATCTTTCGGAGTCTCATCAAGGCCTGTAACTTCAGCATTGAAGTCCTCGTGGGCTAGGAAACTAAGCGCATTAGGAATTCGAAGCGCATGTTCTACTTCGTTGTTTTCATTTAATGTTCCAAAGACAATCAAATCGGCACCCTTCTCTGTTTCAAAATGCCATTCTCCCGCTGCGAGTTTTTCAGGCTGGTGATCCGCCAAAAATTTAGCCGATAAGTCTCCGGCAAATGCGGTGACAACTGCAAAAATAAAAGTTGAGATGACGGTGAGTTTTAACGCTTTTTTGTGATAGACGGACCCTTTTTTTGCCAGTATAATTATTGCGGTAATCGTAGCCAAAACAGCCGCTGAAGTTAAATAAGAAGACGAAATGACGTGAAATACTTTCGTAGGTGTAGCTGGATTAAACATCGCTTCTAACGGCTTAATAGCTGTAATGGTACGTCCCTCAAGCTGAAAGCCCTGGGGCGTATTCATAAACGCATTGACCGTAGTAATAAAGAAGGCAGACATCGTCGATCCAATAATGACTGGAATAGATAACAGCCAGTGAAATAGTGGATTTTTAAAACGATCCCAAGTATAAAGATAAGCCCCTAAGAAAATTGCTTCAAAGAAGAAAGCAAAAGTTTCCATAAATAATGGCAGACTGATAACATTTCCGGCAATTTGCATAAAGCTTGGCCATAACAAGGAAAGCTGCAGGCCAATCGCTGTACCTGTTACAACTCCCACAGCTACGGTAATCGTAAACCCTCTCGTCCATCTTCTGGCGAGCAGCGTATAGTGAGGATCCTTTTTCTTGATCCCGATAAATTCGGCAATAGAGACCATGACTGGAACTCCAACTCCGATGGTTGCAAATATGATATGAAAGCCTAATGTAAGGGAAGTGAGCATTCGGCTGAGTATAACGCTATCAAGACCCAACATTGTAAAACCTCCTTGCTGTTTCATCTAAAATCCGTATTGTCATCAGTATAGTACACTCCATTGCTTTTAAGTGGAATGAGACATGACGATTTTGTGACATGGTTCACAAAGTCATGTTTTTGACAAATTTACCTACTCTTCCTTACCCTGTCTTCTCCCCCTTTAACACAAAAAAACTCTGCAGATCTCACTGCAGAGTTTTGGACTAAATGGCATCCAGCATTTGAAATTGTGATTTCACCAGGTCAAAATATTCACCTTTCATTTGCATGAGCTCCTTATGAGAGCCACTTTCTAATATTTTACCATGTTCGAGAACAAAGATCGTATCTGCCTCTCTAATTGTTGAAAGGCGATGGGCAATAATTATCGCCGTCCGTCCATTGAGCAGCCGTTTTAAGGCCTCCTGGATTTTCATTTCTGTTTCCGTATCGATACTTGCGGTAGCCTCATCTAAGATAAGGATTTTCGGATCAGCCAGCAGGGCCCGGGCAAACGAAAGCAGCTGCCGTTCTCCCGCTGATAAGATGCTTCCTCTTTCTTCCACTTCGGTATCGTATCCATTTTTTAATCGTTTAATAAAATCATCCGCTCCGACTACTTTCGCTGCTTCTATGACTTCTTCATCGGCAGCATCTGGACGTCCGAATCTAATATTTTCTAATATTGTCCCTGAGAATATAAACGTATCCTGTAACACGACACTTATGTTCTGTCTAATACTGTCAATAGCTGCATCCTTTAAGTCAATGCCATCTATCTTCACAGTTCCTTTAGTTGGATCGTAAAAACGGCTGATCAAGTTCGCAATCGTAGACTTGCCGGATCCCGTATGACCAACCAATGCTACAGTCTCACCTTGCTTCATTTCCAAAGAAATTTCGTGAAGCGCTATACGCTTTTCATCATAGGCAAACTGTACGCGGTCAAACTCAATATGACCTTTCATATTCTTCATGTCGACAGCATTCATTTTTTCTTCTACATTCGGCTGTTCATCCAAAAATTCGAAAATCCGCTCTGAGGCTGCCATCGCCATCAGCAGCTGATTGTACATTTGTCCGAGCCTCGAAATCGGCTCCCAAAACATTCCTAAGAAAAAAGCAAAGGAAACAAATGTACCGACTTGAATATCCTGCTGTAAGATCAGGTACGCACCGTATGCTACAAGAATAACCGTCCCTACAGCATTACTCATCTCAACAAATGGACGGAACATCGCACTTTTTTTAGTAGCGATACGCCAGGAATTGAAATTATCAGAATTTACACCATTGAAAAATTCGGTGTTCTCTCTTTCCTGGGAAAAGGACTGTGTAATCCGTATTCCCTGGATACTTTCATTCAAATGCGAATTAAGTTTCGATTGCTGGATGCGCACTTGCTGCCATGACCTTCGAATATTCTTTCTGAGCTTTGTAGAGATGTAGAACATGATCGGCATAATAACCATGATTGCCAGTGCCAGTTTTGGACTGAGAACAAGCAAAATAATGATAATTCCCGTTAACATGACAACATCCATTAATAAATTGATAATCCCATTCGTAAACAATTCCTGCAGAGAATTAATGTCGTTCATAATTCTTACAAGAATAGAGCCTGCTGAACGTGAATCAAAAAACTTATGGGAAAGGCGCTGCACGTGAGAAAACAGATGGCGCCTTAAATCGTAGATGACGTTCTGCCCTAAAATATTCACGTATTTTATTCTTAACGCATTTCCTATATAGCTTAACAGATACAGGACTGCTATTCCGATCACAAGCTTAGTTAGCAAACTTGTATCTTTATTTGCAATCGCAATATCAATGGCTACCTTACCGATAAGGACGGGAACAACTAATCTGACAATAGTGGAGATAAGCATAGAAATAATAGAAATGGGAAGCAGGTTCTTCGTATAAGGTTTGATATATTTCATTAACCTGACCATTTGCGACCAGTTAAACGGTTTATCAATGGCCTGGTCCTGCGTATATTTAAATCGATTGAGGTGCTTATTCGTTTCCGGCCGGTGTTTAGGTTTTCTAGCCAAGGTCCGTCCCTCCTCTTTAAGAAATATGAGATGTGTTCATAATAATCTCTTTATCCTGGTATTGAATGTCATAGATTCTCTGATATGGGCCGCCATTTTCAAGCAGTTCATTATGGACACCGCGTTCTTTAACCCATCCATCCTCAAGCACGAGGATTTCATCCGCATGTTTTAAGGAAGAAATTCTGTGGGCAATGATAAAAGTTGTTCGTCCTTTCATGACCTCTTTTAATGCTTTTTGAATTTGGAATTCCGTTTCCATATCTACAGCGGATGTGGCATCATCCAAAATGAGAATCGCCGGGTCAACAAGAAGGGCACGCGCAATCGCTATTCGCTGCTTCTGGCCGCCGGACAAACCCATGCCGCGCTCTCCGAGCAAAGTATCATAACCTTCAGGCATTTCCATGATAAAGTCATGAGCCTGGGCCCGTTTCGCTGCCTGTTTCACATCTTCTAATGTAGCGTCCGGATTCCCATAAGCAATATTCTCTTTAATCGAAGTCGAGAATAAGAATGCTTCCTGCAGGACAAAGCCAATGTTTTTTCGTAACGTTTTTAAACCATAGTTCTGAACCGGTTCCCCATCGATCAACACCTTGCCTTCTTCCGGCTCATAAAAGCGTGTTATGAGCTGGGTGATACTCGTCTTCCCAGACCCTGTTGAGCCTATAAGACCAATGGTTTTTCCAGGTGGAGCATCAAAGGAAATTTGTTTTAATGCCGAATCATCATCTTTCTGATAAGTAAGGGTTACATTTTCAAAAGTTACATGTCCGCTTAAGCGATCCTTTACGACAGGGTCATGTTTTTCACGAATATCCTCTGAAGACTCCAGAATTTCCAGCAGCCTTTCCCCGGATGCTTTCGCCTGAGAAAATAAATTGATCACAAAACCAAGGTTCATCAATGGACCTAAAATGTACCAGACTAAACTAAAAAAGGCCACCAGTTCCCCCAGCATCAGATTTTCATTGATGACCATGTAGCCTCCATAAGCTAATAGCGCTACGACACATACATTGCCGATAAACTCCATTAATGGAAAGTATTTCGCCCAGATATTAGCTGTATCAATATATTTTCCTCGATAGTCTTCACTACGCTTTAAAAACCGTCCAATTTCAAAATCTTCCCTGGAAAGCGATTTCACAGTATTCATGCCGCTGATGTTTTCCTGGACACGCGTATTCATTTTCCCAAATGATTTTCTAATTTTCCGGAAAGCGGGATGAACCTGTTTATCAAATTTGTAGACAACTACTGCAAGAAAAGGCATGGCAACCATCGTCACAATTGCAAGTGGAACAGAATAGTAAAACATGAGGCTCAAGCTGATGAGTATAAGCAGGGTTATACGGATCACTTCAGAAAAACCAACAGATAGAAAGAAGCGGAACCCTTCTACATCAGCCGTGAGTCGGGACATTAAGTCACCGGTTTTGGCGTTATCGTAATAGGTAAATGGCAGGCGCTGAAGCTTTTTGTATAATTCATCCCTTAATGAATATACAGATCTAATTCCAAACAGATCCCCTAAGTATTGATGAAAATAGGTGGCGAATCCTTTAATAATCATCAGTCCGAGGAACAATGCACTGATATAAGGAATCAGGTTGTATTTCTCGTCTCTCACTACATCATCAATAGTAACCTGAAGAATCATTGGATAAATAAGCGTAATAGCTGTAACAAAGATAAGGGCGAATAGCGACCATAAGAAATAATTTCGAAATGGCCAGTAAAATTGTTTGAGTTTTTTCAGCGTATCCAACTTTCTCCCTCCTCCGCAATTAATTTTTAACGTAATAACTAATATATCGGGTATCGAAATAAATTTCCACACATTTGCACAAATTTTTCAAAAATTTCCGCTACAAATTTAAATCTATGCAGCACGTCATAAACAATCCCAGGAAATAGAGATTAGCTCTAAGATTGTAAGTGAAACCACCGCTTCGAAAACATCCTCCGTTTTCCTCAGGACCGGCCAGGCTGTATGGATAACCGGAAATAAGAATTATCCAAACGATATCGAATACCCTAAGAAAATTTAAGGTCTTACAACCTCTTTCTAAACAGCTCTCCAGCAGAAAGAAATCGAGTAATAAAAGAAGTGTGATGCTTTCTGAATTTCCTCTAAAGCGCCCTCCCTCCCCATACTTAAAAAGATATCTTAATACAAAAAAACTTGCAGAAAAACGAAACCGTTTCTCTGCAAGCTATGCCATTCGGATATGGAATTAGTGGTTCAACTACTGATTTACACCTAAAACACGGTTGACACGTTTACGAAGCATTTTCATACCGCCGCCTCCTGCTTGGAAATGACGAAGATTTCCTTCTTCATCAAACACGTAGTAGGCTGGAACGTATTGGTTTTCAAAAGCATCCGTTAACGCATGCTGGTTATCTACATAGATCGGTTGAGTGATGCCATGTTCTTCAGCGACTTCTTTAATTTGCTCTAAATCTAGATCCTTCTCAGAACGCGGCATATGCACAGCTACCACGTTAAGGTCTTTTTCATATTCATCGCGAAATTCGTTCACATTTGGCATCGCTTCTTTACAAAGACCACAGCTCACGGACCAAAAATGAATAAGTGTAGGCTTGTCTCCAACTAAATCCTCTTTATTTAAAGGTTCGCTGTTTAACCATTCTGTGGCTTCCGGCAGTTCAGGCATTGGTTGTCTTAATCGCATCAAATCATCCTCCTTATTTCATGCTTTATGATGGAAAGGGGCCTAACAATATGTTAGGCCCCTGCTGATCCAGTCCTTCAACTATTATAGAGTTTCTTGACCTGGCTTCCAGTTGGCCGGGCAAAGTCCACCCGTTTGAAGAGCCTGAAGTACACGAAGAGTTTCGTCTACATCACGGCCGATATTGTTATGGTTAACAACCTGATATTGAAGTTCACCTTCAGGACTGATAATAAACAATCCACGAAGTGCTACCCCTTCTTCTTCAATGAGTACGCCATAATCTTTAGCTACTTGGTGATTTGTATCCGCAGCTAGAGCATATTGAAGGTCCCCAAGACCATTATCTTCACGAGAAGTGTTGATCCATGCCAGGTGCGTATGAATCGTATCCGTTGATACACCGATAACCTCTGCATCTAAATCTTCAAACTCGTCGAAGCGGTCTGAAACTGCAGTGATTTCAGTAGGGCAGACAAATGTGAAATCCATTGGATAGAAAAATAGAACGGTCCATTTGTCATTTTTCATGTTTTCCTCTAATGATACTTTTCCGAATTCTTTGTTTGGAAGCACCGCATCCATTTCAAAGCGGGGTGCTTGCTTGGCTACCATACGTTCTGCCATTTGAATCCCTCCAACAATGTTTTCCATTGAGTATAGTTAGTTTCGACAATCACATCTTCTAGTATAACGAGTAGTCAATTTGTAGTCAATGTAAAATGATAATTAGTGTAATCTAGTCACATACTGATTCATACAACTATGTAACACTATTATAGACGTTTCTGATTCTCATTAAACAATATATAATGAGGAAAGTAAAATGATCTGCCTTAAAATTCGACATTCTCCGCACATCATCGACAGGTAATAATTGAAAAAACTATTCTCTATCAGCTATTCTATAAAAAGGACCATGAAACTGAAAGGAGTAGTTTATGAATTTATTTGAAGAAGGATTTCAATTTAATCCGAGTGTATTAGTAGAATGGCTGATTACAGGTGGACTGAAAATCTTGATCTTGCTGCTTGCTTTCGCCATTATTAACCCAATCGGACAAAAAGCGATTCGAGTAGCCATTGATCGTATGAGCGCACAAAGAAAACTTGAAGAAGGACGAAGCAAAACACTGGAAAAACTCTCTTTAAACATTTTTTCCTACACTTTGCTGTTTATTCTAGTCATTATGCTCCTAGGTGCAGTGGGGATTGAAATCGGACCGCTTCTAGCCGGTGCCGGCATAGTTGGTTTAGCTATTGGCTTTGGCGCACAAGGGCTCGTTTCAGACATCGTAACAGGCTTCTTTATTCTCCTTGAACGTCAGGTGGAAGTGAATGATTATGTTACTGCCGGCGGTTATGATGGAATTGTTGAGGAAGTTGGAATTCGCACAACCAAAATCCGCAGCTTTGACGGAACATTGAATTTTGTACCTAACCGCAATATCTCAGGGGTCGCCAACCATTCTCGTGGAAATATGAGAGCCCTTGTCGATATAGGTATTGGTTATGATGAAAATATCGATGAAGCAATGAGTGTTTTAAAAGAAGTCGCTGATGATTTTGCCGAGAACGATGAACGTTTTAAAGAAGGGCCTAGTGTATTAGGAGTACAGAGCCTCGGGTCATCCGATATAGTTATCCGCATTCTCGGTAAAACGGAAAATATGCAGCAGTGGGGCGTTGAACGTGACTTGAGAAAAGCAATGAAAGAAGCTCTTGACCGGGCAGGAATTGAAATTCCATACCCTCATCACGTATTCGTAGAGAAAAAAGAAGAAGGATAAAAATTACCGTAGCAGTATGATTCAGCTTGCAGAGAACTTCGATTTCTCTGCAAGCTTTATTTTGGCCCATTCTCTTTATTGAGAAAATTCTCCAATCATAGCAGCAAAAGGGGTAGAGCGCAGCGTTCCCAGTCTTTCAGTCCTCAGCCCTCCAGGCCTCCACCTTTCTAATCTGCCCATCCTCCATATCAACAACTTTAAAATATAAATTTCTGTCATATACGACTGTACCTTCTCTTGCATCAAAATCCTGCGTATAAATCCAGCCGGAAATCGTATCAAAATCTTCGTGGTCTAAATGAGCATCAAAAAAATCATTTACATCCTGGATCGAAACTTTACCTTCCAGCAAAAAATGACCATTTTTTAAACGTTTAATTTCGCGTTCTTCTTCATAGTCAAATTCATCACGTATTTCACCCACGATTTCTTCAAGGATGTCTTCTACTGTCACAATCCCTGCTGTCCCTCCGTATTCATCAATCAGGACAGCTAGGTGGGTGCGGGCTTTTTTCATTCTTACAAGTAAATTAGCAATCGGAATATTTTCAAATACTTTTAGCACTGGACGTATAAATGGCTCTAACGTTCCATGTTCTTCCACGTTTTCATAAAAAAACTCTTTCATATGAATGACACCTAAAACCCGGTCTTTGTCATCGTCAATAACCGGATATCTCGTATATCCATGTTGTTTCATATCCCGAATTACCGTATGAATGGAGTCATTTATATCCACAACCGCCATTTCTGTCCGGGGAATCATGATTTCCTTCGCTGTTCGGTTATCAAATTCAAAGATACGGTCTACATAGGTGTATTCGGAGCGGTTAATTTCCCCTTGCTCATAACTTTGAGAAAGGATATGCCTTAATTCTTCCTCAGAATGGACTTCATCAGATTCCTTGGCAGTTTCCATCCCAAACATTCGGACAAATATATTGGCTGATCCATTCAGCAGCCAAATCAAAGGGCGCATGAGTTTATTAAAAAAGATAAGCGGTCTTGCTACACCTAAAGTGATCGCCTCCGCTTTTTGAATGGCAAACGTTTTGGGAGCTAGTTCTCCTAAAACTACGTGTAAAAAGGTAATGATAAAAAAGGCAATAGCAATAGAGATCGTTTGATTAATGGCTTCAGGAACTTCTAAATTTCCTAATAGAGGTTCTAATATGTGATCTAAAGCTGGTTCTCCCAGCCAGCCAATGCCTAAAGCTGTAATCGTAATCCCCAGCTGACAAGCTGACAAATAATTGTCAAGATTATTTACCATATTTAATGCGAGCTCTGCTTTTTTACTCCCTTTTTTCACGCGAGCTTCAAGCTTCGTTTTTCTCACCTTTACTATGGCAAATTCACTTGCTACAAAAAACGCAGTGAATAAAATTAGTAGTGCCACCACTAATAATTTTATAGTTGACTCCATGAACATCTCTCTCCCCAAAGCTCAATATGTATCGGGGACTTATGCCCCCTTTTTCTTCCTATCAGGAAAAACGGGATTCGACTTCCTGGCACACTTCATCCGCTGTTCGTCCATGTGCATCAATAACCGTACCTTGCGTAACTGTATCCATTACACCCATCATATTCCGGTCCTGTCCGGAAATGATACAGCATTCACAGTCGTTTGCATCTTCCTGAGTTTTCATCGTCACTAATTCATACCCTTTTTCCTGAAGTGCTGAACGTATATCCGACAAACTCTCTTCAATAGCTATCCTTTTCATGTATAAACCCTCCTGTTAAAGTGACATATACATGATTATTGTTGCCTGAGTCTGCATGAGTATTCATCTGCACTTAAAGCTCACGCAAGCATTTTTCTACAAGGAAAGCCCGACTTGTAATGCCTCTTCCTTTGGCTTCAGCTGCGAATGATGAAGCCCTGCTTCAGAATCAACTCCAAGCCAAAACATAAAACCTGGAACTTCTTTTACCATGTATCCGAAATCTTCTCCCGTCATAGCCATTTTAGCTTCGTGATAATTAAACTCAGTGTCCGCAACAATCGATTTAAATGATGACACCTTTTCTGAATCATTTTCTACTTGATGATACGTAGCACCATAATCAATGGATAGGGAACAGTCGTTAGAGATCTCTATTCCTCGGGTGATTTTCTCTATTTCAGCTTTTACTTTGTGCATGGATTCAGGGGATAGTGTACGGATCGTACCCTCCAGCCTAGCTTTTTCAGCGATGATATTCTGAACCGTCCCACTCTCAATTTTTCCAATCGTAATCACTGCACTGTCAAGAGGATCCACTCTTCTCGCCACTACTTGCTGAAGCTGGCCGACAAGTGAACTTGCGGCTACAACCATATCATGAGTTAAATGAGGAAACGCAGCATGTCCCCCCTTACCTTCAAGATCAATAAATAATTCACTCGTATTCGCAAACAAAAGTCCGGGTTTAGAGGAAACTGTTCCGACAGGCAGCTCAGGGGCAATATGGAGCGCAAAAATCGTATCCAGATTATACTTTGACATTTCATTTGATTGAATCATTGGCTCTGCTCCACCTGGACCTTCTTCCGCAGGCTGAAAGATAAATAAAACATGATGATCTGCAGGCTGATGAGCCAGTTCCTGCAATGCCCCCAGGGCAATGGTCATATGAAAATCATGACCACACGCATGCATGCGTCCTTGATGTGTTGAGGAAAAGGAGTAATCTGTATCCTCTTCTAAAGGCAAACCATCAATATCTGTGCGATAACCGATGGTTTTGTGTCCATTTTTTCCTCTTACAAAAACAAACAGTCCTGTTTCCCAGGTTTCAACCTCTAAATGCTCCTGAGGAAGCTGCTGGATAAAATGAAGCAGGAAAGCCTGCGTTTTGACTTCCTGGAATCCAAGCTCCGGGATTTGGTGGAGTTCTCTGCGAATCTTGATTAACTGTTCTAAGTTCAATTTAAATGACTCCTTTATAAGAAAGGCCTTGCTCTCCAGCAAGGCCCACTGTTTTAATTATCAAGTTTGCGTAATTCTTGCTTAATTTCGGTTTTTGACTTCGTCTGATCATCAATATTTTTAATGACCTTAGCCGGCGTTCCTGCAACCAGAGTATTAGGAGGTACATCTTCTGTAACGATCGCTCCTGCCGCGACAACTGATCCTTCACCAACTGTTACGCCTTCAAGAATAACCGCATTCGCACCTACAACAACGCCATCTTCCACCACGACAGGTTTAGCAGAAGGCGGTTCTATTACACCTGCGAGAACGGAACCCGCTCCGATGTGACAATTTTTCCCAACTGTAGCTCTGCCACCAAGGACCACATTCATGTCAATCATCGTTCCTTCTCCTACGACAGAACCAATGTTAATCATAGCTCCGAGCATAATGACAGCACCGTCGCCAATTTCGACTTGATCCCTGATTACGGCACCCGGTTCAATACGTGCATTTACCTTTTTCAAGTCCAGTAATGGAATAGCAGAATTACGGCGGTCATTTTCAAGGACATAATCTTCAATACTGCTGCTGTATTTCTCAAGTAAGGGCTGAATCACTTTCCACTCCCCGAAAATAACACCGCTGTTCCCAGAAATAAAGTCCTGAACATCTTCACCGAAATCAAGATTCTCTAATTTACCTTTTAAATAAACCTTAACCGGAGTAGATTTTTCACTATTTGAAATAAATGAGATGATCTCATTTGCGTCCATTTGTTTCATATGTACTTCCTCCTTTACAATTAAGCTGTCATTCTTTACTTTATCAAAGGGCTGGAAGCGTGACAAGAACTTTACGTTTCCTTCCTGGGCAGAAGCAGAATGAATAGAAAACTTACAGCCGCCAATACCAGGATTCCTATGTAAATAAGATGAAGTCCTGTAGTCAGCCCTTCGCGTAAAACATGTGAAGCCTGGGCGCCTAATTCTTTTCTTCCATTCTCTGTGAGCAGCTGGTTAGCTGAATCAACGGTAACTTTCTTTGAAAGACTGCTCTCATCCAGTAAATGATCAATTCTATTGTTTAATATGCCGCCAAGCAAGGCTGCACCAACTGCACTACCTATCGTCCTCATAAACATCATGGTTGCGGTTGCAATGCCTCTCGTTTTCCATTCCACTGCATTTTGCACAGAGACAATGAAAGACGTTGATGTGAGTCCCATTCCTATGCCGATAAATAAAGAACCTACAGCTGCAAACCACGGACCTCTTTCTGGAGAAAGTAAAGAGAAAAGCGCTCCTCCAATGATCAAAGAGACTCCACCTAAAATGGATGTAGATCTGTAGCCAATAGATAAAATCAATCTTCCTGCAATCGTGGAGGAAATCGGCCACCCTATCGACATCGTCGTCAACGTAAAGCCGGCAATAATGGCGGATTTTCCCATAACTCCCTGAACAAAGGCAGGGAGATAACTGGACACACCAATTAAGATCATTCCAGTCGTTAACGAAGTGAGGTTAGCGTATTTAATCGCAGGGTACTTCCAAATATAAAATGGCATCATCGGCGCATGGGCTTTGAACTCCTGCCTAATAAACAACACGAGACTTATAACCAGCACGAACAGTAGGAACAACATCAAATAAGTGCCCCAGGCAATTCTTACTCCACCTTCCACGAGAATTACCATTAACGTACTCACCGCGATAAAAGCCCATAAAGAGCCTTTCATATCCAGTTCAACCTTTTCTTTAGCGACATCTTCCTTAAAGAAAATCATAATTCCTAGAATAGCCAGGAAGCCGAGAGGTATGTTCATCCAAAATACGAAAGGCCAGCTGAGGACATCTACAAAAAAACCGCCCAAGGCTGGGCCGGTTACAGCAGAAATCCCCCATACACTCGAAAGGTATCCTTGAATTTTTGACCGCTCTTCTTTTGTGTAAATATCGCCGACTATTGTCGAGGCGATAGGCATCAAGGCTCCTGCCCCTAGTCCCTGAATTAATCTCGCGCAGATAAGTACAACCATGGAACCAGCGAACCCGCAAATAACAGAACCTATTAAAAAAAGGCTTATTCCAAGCAGGAAAATCGGTTTTCTTCCAAAAACATCTGCCAGTCTTCCGAAGATGAGAACAGTTGCGGCATTGGTTAATAAATAAGCGGAGAAAACCCAGCTGTACAAGCTGAAACCACCTAGATCAGCGACTATGCTCGGCATAGCTGTAGAAACAATTGTGGCTTCAATGGCTGCGAGAAACATAGCCAGCATAATGGAAACTAATATAAATCCACGCTTTAGAGTGGGATGACTTTGATTCATTCAGGACACCTCATTGCAACGAAAACAAAGATGACACCGTTATTCGGTGCCATCTATTCTGCCATAGTTCTATAATCGTCTGATTTCTAATACGCTCGCTTCAGTGTTTCGTGATAATGCTTACTAAATTGTTTTAAAATTGTTCTTCTCGTAACAATCCCGTCAAATTCTCCGTTATCTGCAGCAACGCAGACAAAAGGATGATCAATTAATTTGTGCAGAGCATCAATCATATGATCGTCCTTTTTTAAACAAGGGGTGTTTTTTTCCATAATTTCACTTACTTGAATTTCAGATAAACGGTTTAATTCAAATTGTTCTATGCCCAACGTCTCTTCCAGAATTTTCGTTTTGCTGATTATTCCTCTGAATTTATAGTTAGGATCAAGTACGGGGACGGCTGAATAGCCTGACTTCACAAGTACTAGTAAAGCATGTTCAAGTGGATTTCCCACCTGGACGTGAGCGACCTTTTCTGATGGAATCATTAATTCACTCACTAGAGGCAATTCTAATTTTTCCTTTTCTGCACTTACCATTATAAATCACTCCTTAATTTTGCAAACTGAAGGAGCAGAAAGAAACGTTTAACATAACCAAAGATAATTTTAACATACTTTGATTGAATTAACGAATCGCAATTTTCGACAGCCATGGTCTTGAACCACTCTTTTATACCCAAAAAGTGTTCTAGGTTAAACGCACAAAAGTTCATCAGCTTTATAAAATAATAAGAAGGTCGTATAATAATAACATCTTGGCTTGTATTGGAGCTGAAAAAGTGACTACTCATACGTTTACAAAACAAGAAGAAATCGCAAACGCGATCACACATGGTGTCGGGGCAGTATTAAGTGTTGCAATGCTTGTCCTTCTCATTGTGTTTGCCAGTTTTGAAGGAAGCTGGCAAGTCATTTCTGCCACTGTATACGGCATTACGATGCTTGTACTTTATACTTCATCGACACTTGTCCATAGTTTTCCAAAAGGGAAACTGAAAGATTTGTTCGAAATCTTTGACCATTCCGCTATTTATCTGTTTATAGCAGGAACTTATACACCGATTCTTTTAATTCCTCTGAGAAGTTCGTTAGGATGGACCTTGTTTGGAGTCGTGTGGGGGATTGCCTTGCTCGGTGTTATCTTCAAAATCTTTTTCGTCAAAAGGTTTGTTCTTTTATCTACGCTGATTTATGTATTAATGGGCTGGCTCGTTGTCCTTGCCTGGGGACCGCTGCAAGCACAGGTTCCTGATGCAGGCATTGCTTATTTAGTAACCGGTGGATTATTATATTCTGTCGGAGCCATCTTCTATGTGTGGAGAAGCTTCACGTTTCACCATATGGTTTGGCATTTATTCGTACTTGGAGGAACCATCTTCCATTTCTTTTCGATTATTCTATACGTAATATAAGCCGCACTATCCAAGAGTGCGGCTTGAAATTAAAAAGGATATTGGTTCAGCCACTGTCCTCCATCCAGGGTAACAACTTCTCCATTCATATAAGAAGCTTCCTCAGACAGTATGAATTTTGCCAGACCGGCAATTTCTTCAGGAGTGCCCAGGCGACCAAGTGGGACAGAATCAAGCGTACGTTTAGCTGCTGCTTCCGACTCAAACAGTTTTTCCGCTCCTCCCGTTCTTTCAATCGGTCCGGGCGCAATTGCATTTACCCTGATTCCGTAGCGTTTTCCCCATTCGACAGCAAGCGTTCTAGTCATTGCAAGAACGCCAGCCTTGGCAGAAGCAGAATGAATCACCCCGGCGCCAGCATTCCAGGCATAAGTGGCAACCATGTTTAGAATGGAACCTTTTACACCTTTGTCTATCCAATATTTACCTACTGACTGACTGCAGTAAAATGTCCCATTTAAAACGATATTGATCACAGAACTCCAGCCATTAGCGGTAAGTTTTTCCGCTGGTGCGATAAAATTACCAGCAGCATTATTTACTAAAGCATCTATTCTTCCGAACCGATCCAGTGTTTCCTTTACCATTCGCTCTGTATCCTCAATGTTTCTCACATCCATGTTAATCAAAAGAAGCTTATCATTATCAGCGTTCTCTTCCAGCATCTGTGCTGCTTTATGTAAGCGGTCTATATTTCTGCCGGTAATCGCCACGTTGGCCCCTTCTTTGAGAAACCTATCCGCCATATATAATCCCATGCCACTCGACCCACCAGTTACAATAATCACTTGATCTTTCATTATCCATCCCCCTTTTCTGCTTAATAACTACATTCCACACAAAAAAATGAATTCCTGTTCATTTTTTTGTTTTTTGATTAAAAACTTGTTTCAATTGGAAATAATAGGTTTATTTAGTGAATGGAGAAGGGTAGGGGAGTTATAAATATTTTAGAAGAATAAGAAAAGCCTCCCGTTTGTATTATTTCCTAACAGTTTTGTGACAGTTCGGTTATTCTTCTGCTAATCCCTTACCAAATGTTACAATAGTAGGAGTTGAATAAAACGGAGGCCCATGAAATGAGGATGACAAAATTTTTATTGATTTTACTATCTTTTAGCATAGTAACGGCCTGCGGGTCGCCAATAGAAGAAAATATGTCACGAAAAGTTGGAGATTTCTCTGCCACAACTCAAAACGGAGAATCCATTCACCTGCCTGAAGACTTGCACGGAAACTATTGGATTATCGATTTTTTCTTTACTAGCTGTAAGACCGTATGCCCTCCAATGACTGGGAATCTTTCAAGGCTTCAATCCCGTCTTGAGAAAGAAAATCTGGATACAAAAATCATATCAATCAGTGTAGATCCTAGTCATGATCAGCCCAAAGTGTTAAAGAAATTTTCGGAGCAGTACCAGGCGGATTATTCCAGATGGAGTTTTCTAACCGGATATTCTTTTGAGGATGTAAAGGAACTTTCTATTAAGTCCTTTCAATCTCCTGTTTCTAATATAGAGAATTCTGATCAGGTAGCCCATGGAACGAGATTCTTTCTCGTGACACCAGAGGGTAAAGTAATCAAAAGGTACAAAGGGACAAAAGCAGAGGAAATTGATCAAATAATTGAAGACTTAAAAAAACTAAAACAGAGTTAACCGGTTGAATACGGATAAAATTGATAACTTTTTCCAAATGATCTAAGATAGAATTATCCTCTTGAAAGGAGTCTACAGATGAAAGAATATAGTAAGAACCGCGAGCTGGCAGAGTCGTTGTTTATCGTGAATCGACATGCGAAAACAGCCCCGGAGCCTAAACACTTATACGATATTAAAAAGCATACAATTGAAAAACTACTTCAAGAAGATAGAGCCCGCAAAGTTGGACTTCACTTTTCAGACCACCCCAAACTAAGTCAGCAGCATTCTACTCTTCTCATAGAAATAGCGGGTTATTATTTTCATGTACCTGCAAGCAAAAAAGATTTTGATGAACTTAAGCATTTAGGGAGAATTGATCATTCCTATCGTAACCCAAAACCAAAGTTATCCTTATCGAAAGCTAAAAAAACATTATACCGTTATTTGAACTGGGAGCATCCAACTCATCAATCGCCGCGTAATTTCGCCACACCTACTCAACCATCGATGCTAGGGCAGAGAACTGGATCCCCCTGGAACCAGCGAAGAAAAAGAACTTAAGTATATGGCAGGAAGGATGTAGAGAAAAACCGTCCCTCTGCTTTATAAAATCTCATTATGACTAAATAAAAAGTAAAAGCTCAAGCAAAATCCATGGATTTCGCTTGAGCTTATTTTGGATTAAAGAATATACCGGTCCATCATTTCTACTAATTCAGTGATTTCTGGTTTTGAAATTTGAGCGTCCGCACCTACTCCGTCACCCTTATGCTTTAAGTCATTAGTAATTAACGAAGAAAAGATAATAACAGGAAGCTGTTTAAGTTTTTGATGGGTTTTAATCATTTTCGTTAAATGATGCCCATCCATTTGAGGCATTTCAATATCTGTGATCACTAATTGGAATTCCTCTTCCACTGCTTTACCTTCCTCTGCAAGCTGGAGAAGTCTATCATACGCAGCACGGCCATCTTCAACGATGACTAATTTGTGATACCCGGCTTCCTCTAAAGTCTGCTTAAGTAAATTTCTTAAAAGACCTGAATCTTCAGCAATTAAGATCTGCTTCTCTGACCTTTCTCTTTCACCCAACTGATGAATGGCTTCCGTGTTCAGACTGGATTCCGGATGAATGTCAGCAACAATTTTTTCAAAATCGAGCAGCAATAGCATTTCCTGCTCCTTCTTTATTACACCGGTAATTTGTGTTTCCAGCCCTTGATACATGTGGCTTGGCTTTTCAATCTGTTCCCATGTAATACGGTGAATCTGGGTTACTGTATGAACGTGGAAAACAATCTTCGTCTGGTTAAATTCGGTTAGAATAAATTTGTCCTGATCTTGATTCTTGGAAGCTGGAAAACCAAGGGCGTGAGCTACATCAACGACCGGTACTACCTCTCCCCGAATTTCTATGATCCCTTCGACAGAAGGATGAGAATGAGGGATTTTCGTTACAGGAACTGGATTTAAAATTTCTTTTACCTTAATGACATTAATTCCAAAACGATTTTCGGCAACGCTGAATTCGACAATTTCCAGTTCATTTGTTCCACTTTCTAGTAATATTCCTTGATCTTTATTCAATGACCTCGCCCTTCCTTTTAGCCTCTCTTTTTATTAATATCGGCTTTTAGAGCAAATGTTGAAATAAAAGAAGGAAAATAATTATTGAAAAAGGTAGCCTCTAAAGCAAAAAAAGCAGATCGATGAAATGCATCAACGATCTACTTTAAGCATCATAATTGTCGTGATTAATCATTCCGGATCAGGAAATACACAATCAAACCGACTATTGGAAAGAAGAGAGTTCCCAGCAGTACTACTAAGCAATATTCCTGACTCTTCTTTTTTCCTTTAGCGTCACGATAAGCCCAAACGCTGGTAACAATATTTAATACCAGCAGGAATAAACCAAAAAATAAGAACGAAAGTAAGATAATTCCAATTTCCACACGGATTCCTCCTTCTCTCCACTATACGAAAAGAAGGGAGGAACGTTTCAATAATTCTAAGCAGCGGTCTTTTTAGAGTTTATGATTCGTACTACTGTTTTTCTCAGTAGACGAACAAAAATGTACAGTGCGCCATATCCACTTACAGCAAGCAAACTGACTGGCCAGAAAAATACCGGCAGCGTGGAAGCGTCCGAGCCCATAGCGTAACGGTCCACGAGCTGCAAGAACATTAAGGTAACCATCACCGTCCCGACATAACTGAGAAACATGGACCATTGCTTGATCATCAACCATTCAATGACCGGAAGCATAACCCACCTTAAAGCACTTACTAAAACAAATACAAGTACAAACTGAATGTAAACAGGTTGAATTCCAAAGACATGCAGTACATCTGGATTTAAAATGCTTATGACTTGGTCGAGAAATGAAAAATCGAACCAATTGTCCATCGTCAATTCTCCTTTGTGCGTCTTTTATGACCATTATGGACACGAAGGAGAATGTTTAAACGAGGAAGATTATGTAGTTATCATCCCTTTATTCTTCAACCATTTTAGACCTTCCCTTCTACTTAAAGGACGGCAATCTGTTTGTTCTAAGTAGTTAATGACTCGTTCCGGTTCAGTTTTGCTGTATTCCCGCAAAGCCCAGCCAATCGCTTTCTCAATAAAAAATTCCTTCTCCTCTTTTAGAAGATCAACTGTACTAAACAAGAGCGCTTCATTTGTTTTTTCTTTATAACTAAGCTGATGGAGAAGACTTGACCGGCGTACCCACATATTTGTGGAACTCCTCCATGATTCTGTAACCGGTACAAGGTATTCTGGAAACCTGCGAAAATATTCCCCGCATAAATTCGCGGCAATCATATCCACTGTATCCCACCACGAATGGGTTTTAAGAAGCTCATGATAAAAACCAACCGCTGATCGCGGAGACTTGTTAGCTCCCCTCTCCAGTAGTGCCAGTCCAGCATAATGACATTCTCTTTCCTTTTTTGAAAACAGCAGTTTGGCGGTTTCTAGCCGTTCCGTTTCAGAGATGTCCTTATATTCTTTCCACAAAGGCTTAAGGAGCTGTTTTCTTTCAGGCGTTTTAATCCCAAAGAAAGCAAATCGGTGCTTCATATAAGCTTCCATAGCTGGTCGATTATTTTCATTCGCATGCTCATTCAACGTGTTCCAAATCACTTGGGAAAATTGATCACTTCTATTCAAACCTTTCCCTCCCATAACACTGGTTTTTGTAAAAATTGTACGAGCTTGTCATAATGAAGCCTTGCTTCCTGATAACCTTGAATATACAGATTGTGGAGGCGCTCCCGCTTTCGTTCAACCCTGCTGACATGCATAGGTCTAATCGGCCGGAAGACGAAGGCCTCCCCTCTCTTTTCCATTTCTTTGACTTGCTTTAGCTGCTCGTTGTAATGGCTATGTCGATTGATCAGGGTTTTAGTGAACTGCGGAAATTCACGAAATTTTCTCTGCATATACCAGCCAAGTTTCATCTTCTTTTTTATGTATCCATCATTTTGAGTCAAGATCACTACATGTTTCTGGTTGCCGTATGAAATGGAAGGGCCTATGGGGATTGGATCTGCAATTCCGCCATCCATGAGTGTATAGCCTTGGTAAGATATGCTCGGAGCCATTAAAGGAATAGAACTTGAAGCTCGAATTAAACTAAGCAGACTTTCAGGGTTAGGAAACTGGTCAAAATATAACGGCTTCCCAGTGGTCATATCTGTCGTTCCTACGACAAAGACAGACGGATTGTCATAAAAGCTTTTAAAATCAAATGGCACCAATCGATTAGGGAGCGTATCAAAAATAAAATCCATTCCAAATAACTGGCGTTTCGTCAGCATTCTTGTAAAGGAGATATATTCAGGATGTGAACCATATTCAACAATTACTTCATAGTTTCTTCCACGCTGCTTTGAAATATAGGAACTCCCATTACAAGCGCCGGCAGATGCGCCCGCTACATATTGGAATTCAACTTTTTCGTCGAGAAAGAAATCGAGAACACCTGCAGTATATGCACCTCTCATTCCTCCACCCTCCAAAACTAAACCAACCTGTTCCACTTAGAGCCTGCCTCCTTTTCATTTCCATACTATAGAGTATAACAACAATCGGAAGGTTTTAGGATAAAAAGACTTCTCACGCAAAAAGCAACCGCTCAGCTGGGCGATTGCTTTTTTGGTATGATATGATCAGTTTACGTAGTCCTGCTGTTTCTTTACATGCTTATCATCTATCTGCTTTTCTATTTTTTCCATTTCTTTTTGATCTTCTAGAAGTTCTTTTTTATTTTGATCAAAGAGTTCTTGAAATGGGGTACGGTTTGGTCTCATTTGCCCAACTCCTTTCTCAAGCTTTACAATTCTCACTATAACAGGAATTTGTAAATAAATAATCAAAATTATTTGAACATTTTGTTAACATTCCATTGGAGGGGAACTATTGGAACATTTAATAAATCAAAACTTAACTACGATCCAGATATCAGGCATCCGCCAATTTTTCAACATGGTCAGTCAATATGATGATGTCGTATCATTAACTATTGGCCAGCCGGATTTTTCCACCCCCACTCATGTGAAAGAAGCTGCCATAGCTGCGATTCAAGCGGATAAGACTTCTTATACACATAATGCCGGGATATGGGAGCTGCGTTCGGCGATAAGCTCCTTTGTTAACGAACGGTACCAGCTTCATTATCATCCTGATAACGAAATTATTGTAACGGTCGGGGCTTCTCAAGCAATTGATGTAAGCTTACGTACGATCATCCAACCTGGAGATGAAGTAGTGCTTCCGGGTCCGGTGTACCCCGGCTATGAACCACTTATTAAGCTGGCTGGGGCAACGCCTAAATACGTGGACACTCGTCATAATGGATTCAAGTTCACTGCAAATCTGATTAAGCAGGCCCTTACTTCAAAAACTAAGGCCATCATACTCCCTTATCCTTCTAACCCAACGGGGGTTACACTTACATCTAGTGAATTAAAAGAGATTGCAGATCTCGTCGAAAACAAAGAATTGTTTGTTATTGCTGATGAAATTTATAGTGAACTTGTATATAACCAGCCTCATACCTCGATTGGTACGTTTAAAGAGATAAGGGATCAAGTCATTGTCATTAACGGAGTATCCAAATCACATGCGATGACTGGTTTTCGAATCGGCTATATCCTGGCGCCTGCATGGCTTTCCGGTCATATGCTGAAAGTCCACCAGTATAACGTTTCCTGTGCCACATCCATCAGTCAATACGCAGCTCTGGAGGCCATAAGAAACGGTAGAAAAGACCCTGAAATCATGAAGGAGGACTACGATCAAAGAAGAGCGTATGTCTTGCAAAGGCTAAAAGAAATGGATCTTGATTACGTAACTCCAGACGGAGCTTTTTATGTGTTCCCAAGGCTTACGACTAAAGACAAATCCTCGTTTAACTATGCTGTTGAAATTCTCGAAAAATCAGGATTAGCCCTCGTACCTGGTGACGCTTTTTCAAAGTATGGAGACGGTTACATGAGATTGTCATATGCGTACAGCATGGATACTTTGAAGGAAGCATTAAACCGGCTGGAGAAGTTTCTGACTTCTTAATGCAATTCATAAAATAACCCAAAGAGCAAAGGTACACTCTTTGGGTTTACTTTTGTTTTTTTTGATTTTGATAAAGGTTTAACAAATGGTCAAGCTCCTGGCTGATTTGAATAGATTCCGGGCTTGAAAACCCTTGCTGAATGGCTGTTTCTGTCATTTTTTTTCTTAATTGTTCTATTTTAAATGTAAGTGACTTCTCTTCTGCATCCCCCATAGCCGTATAGCCTCCTGTCTTCTTTATTCTTTTTTAAAGGTAATAACAGACATATAGGGACTAATCCTTCCATTTGCTATTATAACACACAGGGGTTAAATTATCTCAATTTTCTTACTGCTTGTAAAGTATTACGACCTTTTACTTAGATTACAATCTTAACGAAAAATTCACAATTAAATATCGCTTGTTCTGTTTTCATTTGTTTTTCTTATGATAAAATAGCAGTGAATAAGCCCTATTGGTTCACCTAGAAAGGAAGATTTAAGTGTCAGAACAGTCTAAGAAAGAATGGTTGGAATGGATAAAGGCAATAATTATTGCTGTCGTTTTAGCCTTCATTTTACGAACCTTTTTCTTCGCAACCTCTATTGTTGAAGGTGCAAGCATGGATCCCACCCTTCAAAATGGAGAACGGGTGATGTTTAATAAAATCGCCTATTATTTAGATGAACCTGAGCGGGGCGACATCGTAATTATAGAAAGACCGGTTAAGAGTTATGTGAAACGCGTCATTGGAGAACCGGGTGATACAGTAGAAATCAGGAATCACCAGCTATTTATAAACGGCAAAAAGCAGCACCAGAAGTATTTAAATAAACAAGCTATTCAAGGTACACGTGACTTTGGCCCAGTTAAAGTACCAAAAGGTAAATACTTCGTTATGGGTGACAACCGACAGATTAGTAAAGACAGCAGGAATGGGTTAGGCTATGTAAACGAAGAGGATATTATCGGAAAAACCGAACTTATCGTATATCCATTTAACGAATGGGGCGTTACAAAATAACTCACCAGCCAGCTGACAGGCAGCTGGCTGTTTTTTATAATTTTCCAACCCAAGTACCCTCTATTTTACCATGAGTTTTTCAGGGAACTGATGAAGCGTTTCTATCAAATCATCCAGCTTTCCCTCGATGCGGTGGAGCAGATAAAAGGTAACCGCAACTGGGAAACCGACATCTGTGATAAACGGCATCCAAACTTCCACTTTTCTCACCTCACTTGTAGTAAAGAAGCCACTATGATCTTCATCATAGTGGCGCGTCACTTATAACACAATATCCTCTACATTTCTTTCCACAATACGTGCTTCTTTCTTGGCAACCAAGTCACCATTACTAGAGAAAAAGCAATTTTCCGCAAGTACCGCGTCCATAGCCTGGTTGACTTGGACAGGATCTACCGGTTCTTTAGGGTCATCTAAAGAAAGAGTAACAGTTTTGTTTTCCTGATCTAGAAATTTCATCTCCAGTTTCTTCATATCCTTCCCCTCCTTTCGCTAAGATAGTAATTCAATTAAAGGTCGATTAGATTCGAACGATCATTTCGTTCTACTTGAGCTAATACGTGCTGCTGCAAGGGACTAAAAGCCGTGGCTACATGATAAAGCTGTTCTGCAGTTGCACTGATTTTCACGTTGTTAAATGATTTTGTACGATAAATTGACTTCCCTTTTTCATCTTTCCCTGTTTCAAATACTAGCTGTAGTTGAGAGTGAATCACGTCTGATGTGATAGCCATCTTGTTCACCTCCTTTCACAGTTATAATCGAAACCACTTGAAAAAAGGTGTCTGCCCATATAAAAAAACCCGAAGAAAGCAAGAATGCGCTTTCTTCAGGTTCCGTAACTAAGTATAATTTCCGGCCGGAGGGTTAACCTTTAACCGTGATCAAACAGGCAAAATCCTATTAACCCCAATAAGACGACCAATGACACGAAAAACATAACGATTTCCATTGATTCACCCCCTCGTCTATTCTATCAAATAATGGCTTCCGTTACTTCTACTTTTAAGGAATCCATACCGAATTGTTTAAGCTGCTCTTATTAAAGGTAAGAAAGAGTTAAACGATTTCAGCCTGCTTCTTATTATACAATAAATTCTAACGTCAGCTACAATGAAAAAAAGAGGTGCCTCATGACGGATTTATTTTATCGTATTTTTATTTTCTGGTATGTCTGCGGTGCATTTTTGTTAACGTTTAATATCCTTCCGCCATGGTTGGAATGGGCAAACACTGTATTTCTTATGCTCGCAGGAATTGTTGCTGGTATTTACTTTACCCAACGGTATGGCTTAATAACCGGGGAGTTTATAGTTTCTTTATTATTGTAACCAGTATCTATATAGAACATTTAGGCGTGACTACGAATTTTTTATTCGGAGCTTATGACTATCATACGAATTTCGGATTCATGATTGGAGAAACTCCTGTAACGATCGGGTTTGCATGGCTGCTCGTTATCGGGTGTTCTCATGAAATGGCAAGAGGGATGACTAAGGGGATGAAGGGAATAACCAAGTGGGTCAGCTTTATCGCAGCCGGTTCCCTCGTAACGGTGACTATGGACCTTATTCTTGACCCAGTTTCATACATAATAAAACACTATTGGGAATGGGAAAACGAAGGAGTCTATTATGGAATTCCATTATCTAATTTTATTGGGTGGTTTCTATTAGCTTCCCTGTTTCATACCACTGGTTCCCTTTTGCTTTCTAAGCACGCTTGCAACAGTAGCTGGGAACGAAGAATGGGCCTGACCTTTGGTTTAATCAACGGAATGTTCATACTCATTGCCATCACGGGGGAGCTGTTTTGGGCTGCCATCTTGACTGCTGGTTTATCTGTCATGTGGTATTTCATTTACCATTGGAGAGTGAAAAAATATGCGTAAAGCAACTAAAAACGGATGGATAGAATGGGGATTCAAACGATTTAACCGCCTTTTTGTGCGAATGAATTTTCATCGTATGAAAGTACTCTCGGAAGCAAAGGAGAGCGATTTTTCTCACTCCTTATTTTTAATCAATCATTCAAGCTGGTGGGATTCTCTCATCCTATACTATTTAAATGACCAGTACGTACGATCCGATGGATATGGGATGATGGATGAAGAAGGGATGAACCGCTTTCCATTTTTCTCAAAAATAGGAGTCTATTCAATTAATACAGCAAGCCGTACTCATTTACTCCATTCTTTAAACTACAGTATTGAACTTCTTAATCGAGGCAAGACTGTCTGGATATTTCCTCAAGGGGAAGAGCAGCATTTAGAAAAGAGGCCGCTCGATTTTTTTAATGGCATCTCTTATATTGCTGAAAAAGCACCCCGCATTCAAGTAATCCCGGTTTCGCTGTATTACACACTTGAGCATCATAGAAAACCAAATGTATATATCTTATTAGGAGAACCGCTCTCAAAGGAAAGCTACCATACTCTTCCGAGGAAGCAGAAGACGATTTATTTCGAGAAACATTGCACGGAACAGCTGGACAGGCTGAAGGAAAGAATCATTGCAGAGGATCATAACGGGTTTACCCCCATTTAGAAAGGAGGTGGACAACTTGCTTTTTTACCTGCTTGTAATCATGACAATCGTGCTTAATATATGGACGATCATCAATAGTGTATTCCTACTTCCCCTTGCTCCTTCTAAACGTTTGGATCACTTTCCAAAGGTTTCTGTTTTAGTTCCATTGCGCAATGAAGCTTCACAAGTGGAAGGGCTTGTCCAATCCTTAAAAAAGTTGACGTACCCGAACCTTGAAGTTAACCTTCTCGATGACCAATCCGAAGACGGCACATATGAACGGTTACAATCAGAGATAAAAGGGGATGAACGGTTCCACTTATTCAAAGGAGACCCTCTTCCTGACGGCTGGAATGGCAAAGTTTATGCCTGTCATCAGCTTTCTCACCATTCTAATGGAACTTATCTTCTCTTCTTTGATGCTGATGCAAGAATGGCACCTTCAGCTGTTGAGAAAGCACTGGCGACCTTGTACAAATACCATGCTGCTATGATAAGCGGATTTCCAAACTATCCGAGCCGTAACCTGTTTGCAAGCCTGCTCGTTCCACTGCAGCATATGGTCGTCTTGCTCCATTTACCCTTGATGGTCGCTAATTCCACTTTAAAACCGAAATTCACTGCAGCATGCGGCATCTTTATTTTGATAAATAGAGAAGTATACGATCTGATCGGCGGACACGCATCTGTAAAAAATTCCTTAGTGGAAGATGTCGATATCGCTCGTGAAGTTAAGAAGTCCGGGTATAAAATGATCCTAGCCAATCTTACTCCTACCGTTGTTTCTTTCATGTATGATACCGCTAAAGAAACTTGGGAAGGGTTTAAAAAAAACATTTTCCCTGGCTTAGGCCGGTCAAAAATCATGGTAACTGGTATCATTTTGGTTTACAGTGTTTTGTTTCTCACTCCATTTGCCTATGCAATGACTGGACTTGCACTTGGAAACTGGACTTTACTGCTCCCTTTTCTGCTCACGGTTGCTTTTAAAATGTTCGTAGATGCACGAACCGGCCACCCTTTATGGCTTGCGTGGCTTCTGCCCGTTTCTATTGCAGCGCTTTTAGCAGTAATGATTAGTTCCATGCTTACACATGTAAGAGGAAAAGCATACAAATGGAAAGGGAGGTCTTACGAGTGAAGGTAATCATAATTGGAGGCGGCCTCGGAGGATTATCTGCTGCTGTAACACTAGCCAGACATGGTGCATCCGTAAAACTTTTTGAAAAAAATCCCCATTTTGGCGGAAAAATGATGCCGATAGACTTAGATGGGTATCATTTTGATTTTGGGCCGAATACGATTACTATGCCGGAAGTTTTTAAAGAAGTCTTTACTCAAGGTGGTCTTGCTGCCAAGGATCAGCCTGTTTTCGAAAAAATTGAACGGCATACGAGAAACCAATTTCCTGATGGAGGTCATTTTGATTTTTCCTCGGATCATCAGGATATGAAGAATCAAATCGCCGCCCTTGAACCCGGGAAGGAACATCAGTATGATTCCTTTACAAGAGAGGTGGAGCGTTTATATAACCTTTCCAAGCAAAGCTTTCTCAACAGAACTTTTTCAAGCTGGAAGGATTACCTCTCCCCTTCATTGGCAGCAAAGATCGTGCAAGTAAAACCATGGCAGAACATGGATTCGTTTTTCGCCAAATATTTCAGCCATCCCTATATCCGCCAATCTTTAAACCGGTATGCAACTTATATAGGATCAAGTCCGTTTCATGCTCCGGCGACGTTTGCTATGATCGCTCATTTGGAACTTAATCAAGGGGTCTATTATGTAAGAGGAGGGAATACGAAAATTGCTGAAGCATTTGTCAAAGCAGCAAAGAAACAAGGAGCAGAATTGTATAACAACACGAAAATCCAGCGAATTACCACTGCCAACAGGAAAGTAACTGGAGTAGTAACACAAGAAGGAGATTTTCAGGAAGCCGATTACGTCATTTTGAATGGAGATCTTCTTCACTCTATACCTGAGCTGATTGAAAATGAAAAACGCAACCATCTGTCAGATGATAAAATTAACAGCTACGACCCTTCGACTTCAGCATTCGTTTTATTAGCCGGTCTTAATAAAAGACTGGACCAACTGCACCATCATCATCTTTTATTTTCAGCGGACTACCACAAAGAATTTAATAGCTTGAAAAACGGCGATTATCCAACGGATCCGACCATCTATATATCTACATCATCCAAATCTGACCCAACAGTTTCTCCTTACGGTGATAATTGTTTCCTATTAGTCAATGCCCCACCTGTCGGGGCAGGCAGAAATGACGTGGATCCAGAGGAAGTTAAAGAAAGAATCTACTCACTATTAAATACTGCCGGCATTCCCATTAAAAACTATATTCAAGCAGAAGAAGTTTGGACTCCTGAGAAAATAGCAAGTCAATTCGGAGCATTTAAAGGGGCTATTTATGGTCCCAGCTCAAATAATAAACGTCAAGCATTTATGCGTCCATTTAATCGATCCCTTGATTTTTCAAACTTGTATTTCTGCGGCGGCAGTACTCATCCAGGAGGAGGGGCCCCTTTAGTCGTTTTAAGCGGCCAAAATGTAGCAAATCAACTATTAGGCAGACTTGTAATTATGGAATGATGAAGTAGAAAGCAGATTATTGTATGCGGGCAATAATCTGCTTCTTCTCTTCATCTGAAACAAAATTTCGGGTGTGGAATACCTCATAATGATTTTTTCTGACCGAACTCAATATCGCCCTGTACATTCTTGCTGCTCCTTCAACAGGAGTCCTTGAGTAAACCGGGTATTGAGGAATGGTCGCCAAGGCACGTGAATAATAGTGCTCCGCCATAGAGGCTAAGTCCTCCCAAAGCTCCTTAAAAGCGTGGTTGACCTTGTGATTTATCAAATCCTCTTTCCTATATTGATATTTTTCCATTGTGTGAGCAGGAAGGTAAATACGATTACGCTCCAGGTCTTCCCCTATATCCCTTAAAATATTTGTAATTTGCATGGCATATCCCAGGTCTATGGCACCTTCTTTTAATTCCTCATCTCTACCAGGGGCAAGAACCGGCAAAAGCATTAATCCTACGCTGCTTGCTACATAATAACAATACGAGAGTAAATCACTTTTATTTTCTATCGTGATGGAGGACAAATCCATTGATTGGCCCTTAATCATGTCATAAAAAGGCTCAATATTCATTTCGAATTTGGAAAATACATCCTCAAGCGCAACCCACAGGGGATCACTGCTCTCCCGGTTACCGTTAATAAAACGATCGAACGCTTCTGAAAATAACCGAAGCTCATGCTCAGGATGCTCTCCTTCGTCTACAATATCATCTACTCTCCGGCAAAAAGCATATACAGCCCACAAAGCTTTTCTTTGTGGTTTGGGCAGCATAGCGAATGCTTTGGAAAAAGTTTTTGAATGTTTTTCAATCATTTCTTTGCAATAGTCATATGCCCTGTCTAATTCCTTCATCCTTCAACACCTCGCTTGTAATTACACCTGTCAACGTCACTGCCTTTTAAATAGTTGGCGAGTAATCTGGCACCCTGCATCACAATAGGGACTCCTCCACCAGGGTGTACGGAGGCACCAACTGCGAATAGCTGATCGATAGGATACGGGCGCAGCTGCGGCCTGAACACTCCTGATTGAAACAAGGTAGGGGCTATCCCAAAACTGCCTCCTTGATATAACCCTTCATTCTCTGCATCCTCAGGAGAACGTACCTTCATCCATTGAATATGCCCGCGGATATCAGGGAAGCCCCGCTTCTCCATTTGATTAATCACATACTGTACTAAATCATTCTGCTTTCCCCAATCAATGGCTGTCCCAGCTGGTACCGGCACCAAAGTGTAAAGTACTCCCTTCCCAGAAGGGACAAGACTGTCATCAATTAACGACGGGTGAAAGGTGTAAAAGGAAGGATCAGAAGGAACTTCTTTTCTTTCAAACACTTGTTTCAAGTGATAATCGAAATCTCTCGACATAAAAAACTGATGCACCGGATTTTCTGTGAAATTCTTATCCAGGCCAAAATAAATGAGCAGGCAGCCCGAAGAAGGTGTGTACTTACGTTTCAATTGGTGGCGCACCCCACCAGTTTATCCATAATTGGAAAATCCCCATTTAGAATTACTCGGTCTACCTTGATTTCTTTACCTAAAGCTTTCACGGAATGAGCTCGATTGTTTTCTGTTTTTACTTCTTCCACTTCCGTATTTAAATGAAAGGTTACCCCCCTGGCCTGCAGTTCAGCAACAATAATCTCCACTAAACGAGCATATCCACCACGAATGTACCAAATTCCATGCTGATGTTCACTGTACGAAACAAGTGAATACATAGCAGGGGATTGCTGTGGGTGTCCCCCAATATATAAGGTTTGCAATGAATATGCCTGAACCAGCTTTTCATCTTTAAAGTAACTTCGCATCATACGTTTAACATTTTGGTACGCCTTCAATTTCATGAGTGCGTGAAGATTTCTTCCGGTGAAAAAGCTTTTTTTATTCTCAAACGACTGTTCCAAAAATTGGGCGCTTCCTTGAATAAAACGTTGCTTCATATCTGACAGAAAGCGGTCAAAACCTAATTCATTGCCTGGAAATTTCGCTTCGATTTCTGCCTTTTGCCTGCTGGGATCTGGAAATTTGGTATAAGTTCTTCCGTCAGGATAATCAATTGTATATAAAGGGTCCAGCTTTATTAAAGGGATGTTTTTTCTATGTATGCCTCCCTCCTCTAAAATAGATAAAATCATGTCCGGTAATAGGACGATGGTGGGTCCTTGATCAATTTTGAATCCTTTTTCTTTCACATACGTAAGTCTCCCCCCGCAATGGCTGTTTTTTTCAAAAATCGTTATTTTCTGACCCTTACTCCTGGATAATAACAGAGCTGTTACGAGCCCCCAATTCCGCTTCCAACAATAGCCGTATGCCGATTCTTCATGAAGACCTCACCTCCGCTTCATGGATCCAATTCGTAGTAATTCTGGAGGATTCTAAAATCGTCGGAAGGCCACTGCCCGGATGTGTGCCTCCACCGACAAGCCAGCAGTTCTCCAATTCCTGAAAACGGTTGTGCGGCCGGAAGTACATCATTTGCGAAAGCTGATGTCCCAGACTAAACGTCGCTCCTTTATGGACATGATAGTCAAGCTCCCACTGTTTAGGAGTCAAAATTTTCTCAGACACAATATGTTCTCTTAAGTCAGTAAAACCTGTTTTCTTTTCAACTTCATCAAGGATAAGCTTTCGAAAAGTCTTCTGTTTTGCATCCCAGTCAATTTCTGAATAATTATTTGGCACTGGTGCAAGCACGTAGAGCGAAGAATGACCAATAGGGGCCAATGATTCGTCCGTAACACTCGCATTTTGAATATAAATCGACGGTTCCTCTGAAAGCACGAGCTCCTTCGTCAATTCTTCCACGTTCTTCTTATAATCATTAGCGAAAACAATCGTATGATGAGGCATATCATAGAGCTTGTCGACTCCTAAATAGATCATAAACGTGGAGCAGGAATATTTCTTATCTGCTATTTTTTGTTTAGAATATTTTTTGAGCACCCCATCGTCTACTAAATGATTCATAGCATTCGCAAAATCAGCATTGATGATTACTTCATCTGCATCAAATTGACTACCTGATTCAAGTTCAAAACCCTTCACACGCTTTTCATTGATACGAAGCTTGTTTACTCCTTCACTAAGATGAATCGTTCCACCATGCTCTTTTGTAACTTCAGCCATCGCTTTTGACAGCTGGTTCACCCCTCCCATCGGGTGGAAAACTCCATACTCATGTTCCATATAAGATAATATGGAGAAAGCACCGGGACACTCCCACGGGGACATCCCTAAATACTTTGCTTGAAATGTAAAAGCAATTTTTAAGCGTTCGTCTGTAAAATACTTAGAAAGTACGTCATACACAGATTTTCCTAGCGATAGTTTAGGCAGCGCTTTGATAGCCCTCACGCTGACATAATCCCGTAGTCTGTGATGACGTGTTTGAAGCAGAGGCATAAGGGCATTCATTTTTTCCCGTGTATCTTTCATAAACCGTTCATAGCCATGCTCATTACCTGGGAAATAAGTTCGAATCGAATCAAGCATTTTATCCCTTTCACTAAACATAGGGACCCTGTCTGATTCGAATTGCAGCTCATACATCGGTGAGAGTTCCTTTAATTGCATATAATCATGGACATTTCTGCCCGCCATCCGAAAAATTTCTTCCATGATATGCGGCATGCTCAAAAAAGTAGGTCCTATATCAAAAGAGTAAGCTCCTAGTTCTAACCTCCCGTTTCTGCCACCTATTTTATCTTTTTTTTCAAACACGTGAACGTTATACCCTTGTGAAGAAAGTATCATCGCTGCGGCCAGACCACCGGGACCTGCCCCTATGACCCCTATTGTTTTCACTATAGCACCTGCTTTCAGATTATATAATCATTGTACAATCATTATACAAAACCTGTATGAAACTAACAATTTTATAAGATCAGTCAATGTGCTGTTTCCATTACCCTTACTATTGGATGGAATAAATGTTCCCTAAACCTACTTAACATAACCTTATCAAAGGAGGAGAATTGCTAAGTTCAATTGATCATATTCTCATGTTATTAGGCCATACTAAAGCAAAGGAAGGAGGGATTCCCATGTTTTCCAATCAGCGGGTATCCGGAGCCCATTTCCCCTCTCATTCCACCTCCTCATACCCACTCAATCAAGCAGTAAACGAACGGTTGAATCATTGGTGCGATGAGCTCGAACAGTATGACCATATAAGAGAGCCTTCACGTCCGGATGCAGAACCGCAGAAAAGTAAAATCATGCAATCTTCACCGCCTATCCGTTTCTAAATGATTAGTCGAAGGACTGGGTAGATAACTATACACATTTGTCCCTCCTTGCATACGCTGAGTATGTAAACAACAGGAGGTGAGCTTATGTACGGCTATCCTTACGGAGGTTGGGGAGGTTGCGGTCGTGTTGGCGGATATGGCTGCGGCCGTGGTTACGCAAACAACTTCGCATTGATCGTTGTTTTGTTCATCTTATTGATCATTGTTGGCGCAGCATTTTATTGCTAAACAATCCATGTTATTTTGAGTGCAATTCTAGCCTGCAGAGAAAATTTCTCTGCAGGCATTTTTTAGTTGAGAATTTTTTTAATAAAAGAAAAGAACCTTTCCCAACTAGTTGAATGAACTAAATGGAAAAGATTCTAATTACCATTGAGCAGCCTCGTAAAAACTACTCTATTATTTTTGAAGCAAGGGGCAGACTCTATCTGTTTTTCAAACCCATTAATTTTTTCGTTATGTACACGTTCCGTAATATCACGGATAATCATGGCGCCTAAATGGTTATCATCTGGGGAAGAGGGATTTTCTAAAACTTCTAAATAAATGGAGGTTCCATCCTTTTTTGAAGCTCTTAACTGCGAGGGATGATGAAGTGCCTGAAGTCCCTGATCTTCTAATAGGGCGATTTTTAATTCCGATAACCTCATCCCTTTCAATTCTTCTAGAGAATACCCCAGAATACGAGCGAAACTCTGGTCGCAATCAATAATTTTCCCTTGTGCATGAAGAACAAGCCCCTCTGACCTTAAACTCTGCAGTAAATCCAATTCTTTTCTCACACTAGGTACAGGGATGTCAAGGGTTACCGGATGCAGCAAAATAACGTATTCCAATCTATTAGGAGACGCCATTGATTATAAGAAATAGCATTGAAACAAACGCTTTGATCCATCCTTGATTTCCAGCAGAAGATCCAAGCGGTCTCCTTCTTTAAGCCCCAGGAATTGTACAGCCGGAGGATTTATCTGCAAAACTTCTCCATGCTCATCGGTAATAATTAAAGCATCTCTTATATGACGTATTAACCAATTACAAACCGGCCGTTCAATTTTTTGTTATCATTAGGCATTGCTCTGCCTCCTAAGACGATGGACCTAATCTGTTATTAAGAAGAAAGCTGAGAATTACTATTCCCAGGATTCATCCTTTTCCAAATTTAAGTATAACAGATTCAAGGTCTTTATACTCAGGCAAAAAGACGTGAACAAACGAAATGATCCTCTTCCATTTCAGTACTTCAGAAGTAAATCAGGAAGTAACTTCATCTCTGCGTCTCTTGAATTCTTCCAGCAGCGCTTCCCCTTGAAAACCTTCATCCATGAGGATTTTCAGCATTTTCTCGATTTGTTCTCTTCTGCGATCAATGATTGTTCCCATAAAGATGACGTTCATGTAATCTCCGATTTGATTTGTGTCAATAGGCTTGACTAAGAAAGTGGCTGGTTCATTACTTTGTTTCGTAATTTTCACTTGTACCATTAATTCTTCACTATTATCGCAGAGCTCATTAAAGAAATCACTGTAACTATGGTCTACAAAGGCTTCAATCACCCACCTTCCCCGATCATCTTCACGATTAATGATCAAGCCATCGTGAAGCTTTATCCTGCGCTGAGTAATGTCCTCTTTTTTTTCCTCAATAATATCTAATGAGACAAGTTTAAAAGTTTTCACTTCTTCACCTCCAAGTATCAATCATTTTCTTTATTATAATGGACGCTCTATTATTCAGCAAAAACAAGCAAGTTCAGGCCACTAATTCAACCTGAACTTATCCTCCAATATAAGACATTTCTATTTTCTTTTTACCTTTGGAGCCATTCTCCACTCGTTCCTCGGAGTAGCGGTCATCCCTTTTTGTCCAAATTTTTATCAGCTGTAAAATGATTTCATGGTCTGACAAGTGACTTCTGAGCATTTGTTTTAAATCATATCCTTCTGTTGCAAACAGACAGGTAAACAACTTTCCATCTGCAGATAAACGAATACGTGTGCAGCTTGCGCAGAAAGAATCAGTGACGGATGATATCACTCCTATTTCGGCTTCACTATCTTTATAGCGATAGCGTGAAGCGACTTCCCCGTAATAATTAGCTTCCAACGGCTCAAGGGCATAACCTGATGAATTTGGTCGATAATTTCTTTTTTCGAAACCACATGTTTGAAGTTCCAGCCGTTATGGTTACCTACATCCATAAATTCAATGAATCGGAGTGTGTCTCCTGTATTTTTAAAATAACGGGCCATCGGCACAATTTGACTTTCATTCATCCCTTTTTTCACGACCATATTTATTTTAATTTTAAGACCAGCTTCTCTGGCAGCCTCGATTCCTTTAAGAACCGGCTTTGTCTTAATGCCTCTTCCATTCGTTTCTTTAAAGACTTCATCTTCGATCGCATCTAAGCTGATATTTACCCGACTTAATCCTGCCTCTTTTAGTTTCTTCGCTTGTTTAACTAAAAATACTGCATTTGTAGTTACAGCAATGTCGTTAATCCCTTCAATTTGGTGGATTCTTGCGATCAGCTGGTCCAAATTTTTACGCATCAGTGGTTCGCCGCCGGTAATTCTCACTTTCTCAGTCCCAAACTTCGCAAATATCTCAACTAACCGGACAATTTCGTCAAAACTCAATAGTTCCTTTGCCGGCATAAACCGATAATCGTCTCCGAAAATTTCCTTCGGCATGCAATAAGAACATCTGAAATTACATTGGTCGATTACCGATATCCTTAAGTCCTTCATCGGACGGTCATATTTATCCAATACATAATTTACCACGTTTATGCTCCTTTCTAGGAAGCTGATTTAATGGAAGGCTTCCTGCTTTCCTGAATCTTCTATGAGAATAACTTCTACCATATCCCCTAGTTTAAATCCTTTCGTTCCTCCTGGCAGCACAATAAAAGCATCTGTCTCAGCTAAAGAGGTAACCACGGCTGATTTATCTATTCCCGCAGGTGAAGCAAAGATTTTTCCATCCCTCATGGTTACTTTTCCCCTGACAAATCTCATAAATGGATTAGCTTTTGGAAAATCTTTGTTTAAATAAGCTTTTGTACGCCTTCTAAATGGGAACGGATTCGCTAGAAATCCTTGAATAATTGGAAAAGTAAACAGTTCAAATCCTACATAACAGGCTGATGGATTACCGGATAATCCGAACAACAGCTTTCCTTCTACTTCAGCAACCGTTGTCACGCTGCCAGGCCTCATGGCTATCTTATTAAATAAAACCTCAGCCCCGAGTTCTTTGTAAATGTCCGGCATAAGGTCAAAATCACCTACCGAAACACCACCGGTAGTGATGAGAATATCCATTTCGGCTGCGGCCTTGCTGACTGCCTCAAAGCAAGTCGAAAAATCATCCTTAAGCTTCCCTAAGTAAACGGCCTCGGCCCCTGCCCTTTCCACCTGGGCAGTAATCATGTATGCATTTGAATTGCGGATCTTCCCAGGTTCAAGAGACTCATCCACATCAAGTAATTCCGTTCCCGTAGCAAATATCCCTACTTTTGGTTTTCTTTGAACTTTTACTTGATCATACCCAAATGTTGCTAACAGTGCTTTAATTCCGGGATTAATTTTCGTTCCTGATTGAACGAGTACGGTCCCTTTCTTCGTTTCAGAGCCTTGATGAATAACATTCTGTCCCGGCTTAAGCTCTCTTTTTAAGGACATATAGGATTGGCCGTTTTTTTCGTAGGCTTGACAAATTTCAAACATCGCTACACAATCAGCACCTTCAGGAATCTCAGCCCCTGTCATAATCCTTACTGCCTCTCCTTTTTTTAAAGGGCGGCTCGCCCGATGCCCTGCACCGATCTGCTCGATCACACGAAACTCTTCTGCCTGCCCCCTCCCGAGACCTATGGTATCTGTAGAGTGTAACGCAAAGCCGTCATACGGAGATTTATCAAAAGGTGGAATAGGATGTGAAGCAGTGATATCCTCGCCTAAATAACGATTGTGGCTGTTTTCGAGGTTTACACGTTCATGACTATTTTTTTTCATTCGCTCCATTACTTTAGAGACTGCTTCCTTCACTGGGATTGGTTTTCTATGTAACTTCATAAGTTTCCCCCTTAACTGTCTAATCATTTGTTTTGACCTTAACGGAATGAGTAGAAAATATCAAAGCTTTTGTTTCTTTATATATACTGTTTTTCCCTTTCTCTACAGGGGTATAAACAATTAGGATGAAAGAGGAGGAATGTTTATGAACCATGCCTATGATGTTCTAGTAATTGGAACTGGGGCTGCGGGCAGCCGCGCAGCTGCTGCAGCCAAACGGAATAGACTTTCTACTGCAATCGTAGATCATCGATCTTACGGGGGGACATGCCCGCAGAGAGGATGTGATCCTAAACGGGTGTTGGCAGGGATCGCCGAAATTTACGATGATGCTTCCCGGGTTAATGGAAAAGGCCTGACGGGTGAAGTATCACTATCCTGGAAAGATCTCGTTCAATATAAAAACACATTCACTACCCCTGTTCCTGAACAAGTTGAAAGCTCTCTTAAAGAAAAAGGAATTGATACGTACCATGGCACAGCATCGTTTATTGATCCCAACACGATAAAAGTAGGAGAGCACCAGCTTCAGGCAGGTAAATTCGTTATTGCTACAGGAGCTTCTCCCGCTTCACTTCCTATAGAAGGCAGTGAACACATGATTACGAGCGATGACTTTTTTGAACTGGAAGAACTTCCAGACAATTTGTTATTTGTGGGCGGAGGTTACATCAGTTTTGAATTCGCTCACCTTTGCGCACGATTAGGAAAAAACGTAACGATCGTACATCGAAACAGACATGTGCTGGAAGGCTTTGACAAGGAGATTACGAATAAATTAGTCGAGCATACGAAGGATTTAGGTGTAACGATTCATACGAGCACGGAAGTTCAATCCATTGAAAAATTAACCAGTGGGAAATTTCAAGCTTATGTTAGAAAATTTGACCATGAGCATGAATTAACTGCAGATCTTGTTATCCATGGAGCAGGTAGACATGCGAACCTTAAAGAGTTAGGGCTGGAGTCGATTGGGCTGGAATATTCGAAGAGGGGTGTCCCCGTAAATCATAATTTTCAAGCGATTTTCCATCCGCACATTTATGCAGCAGGAGACGCGGCTGAAACTGGTTTAAAACCTCTTACACCTGTAGCTGGTGAAGAAGCCGAACGGCTCTCCCGCCATTTAATTCACGGTGAAGAGCAAACACCTATTTCACTCCCCGTGCCTTCTGTTGTGTTCACCTATCCAATGCTTGCTTCTGTTGGAATTACTCAACAGGAAGCGAAGGAGAACGATATCCCGTATGAAGTACAATCCAGAAACATTTCGGATTTTTTCACCTATAAACGAACGGATGGACCATCAGCATATGTCAAACTCCTCATCAACCCGTTTACAGATGAAATTCTAGGAGCCCACTTTTTATCGTCGTATGCCAGTCATCTTATCAACTTATTCTCTTTCGCTATGTACAAAAAAGCGACAAAACAGGATTTACAGCAAATGCTGTGGGCCTACCCCACTCCGGAGTCAGACATTCCCAGCATGTTTTAATGGAATAGTCGCCGCCGATTCAGGCAGAGATGCTGTTAAAGTCTGTCATTGATACTCACAAATCGTATTAAAGAAGCCGCACTGAACGATTTTATCGTTCAGTGCGGCTTCTTCTTTTAATGCTTAACCCAAAAAGTCAGCAGTTCTTCGGTGACATCTCGATTAGTCGATGCCTTCTTAATTATAAATGCAATTGTTTTATTTTCGTTTCATCAATATGTTTTTCAATGGTCTGTTTCCGGACAACTGCCTGGTCTCGTAGTTCCGGAGTCTGCCATTCAATAAAAACCGTGAACAAAATAAAGTTCAGTCTCATAACTAATTACCTCCAATATACGTATAATGATCAGCTACGCACTATCCTTCTCCACATTTAACCATTCCATAAATATCATTCTTCTCATCCCTGACATAATTGCCATCTCCTTTCTAATTGTTGTACATACTTGCTGCTTTTCGATCTAACATCTTCTCAAGCTCACTGGGCCGGTAACCCGGCATCGGTGGAGCCTCTGTTTTTTTCTTTACTTGGATCGTAAAGACGAAAAAATGGATTGTCATCATATCTCACCTCCTTTAATTAAACCCTTTAAAATTTGCTGCCTGTTGAATTGTGGTCCTCATCTAGATAACGAATGAGGCAGCGGGTTTGATGGAGGTTTTTTATTTTAAAAGGTAAAATTTACCTTTTTTAAGCAAAATAAAAAACCACAGGCTCCCTGTGGCTGTAAATAGTTAAAAAAAGACGGTCAAACCAGCCTTTCTCTAAAAAAGCCACAGGAATACAATATGCGTCACCTGCGGCTGATATGATTAAATTATTAAAAATTAGTGAATTTGCTCAGCGCAGGTCGTTTGAAATTGGTTGTATTGTTTATCAAGATTCATTAATTTGTTTAACATATTATCCGACCTCGCTTTCTGGAAATTTATTCTTACAAACAGATTATATCGGACGTGAGCTGACAAGTAAAGAACTTTTTGAAAATTTGTCACAAAATCATCTTGACATTTCTTCTCCATCACTTTGAAGAAAATGGTCGATCTTCAGATCGAGTTGGTACAGACTTTTAACCGCGTCTCCTTTATCCATTTCTTTATAATGGTGCAAACCGTTCGGTTGTTCGTCAATTCGGTCCGCCTCAGCGACCACCTGCTGAAGTTTCGTTCTCTTGTTATGCAAGTCAAAAGGCAGGTAGCTGTCTGTGTGAAGCAGGACGGCCAATGAAACTTCTTTGGCAACTAAGCGGTCCTCCCCTAATCGAATCAATAGTTTATGGGCTCTCTCTGCTCCTTTGATGGCATGGATATCATGTTTCCGGTATTCTTCATAATCCCATTTTCCATCCCTGTACCATTCATAATGCCCCATATCGTGTAAAAGGGCTGATTTAGTAGCCAGGTTAGGATCTACACCATTTTTCAAAGCCAAATCAAAGGCATAGCCGGCCACTGTTACTGCGTGGTTAATTCCCGATCTTTGCAAATATTTTTGAGTGATTCTATGTTTAAATACTTCAACTAAGGTGACTCTCGTCATTTGCCAGCCTCCTATAGATTTTTTGAAAGTTAATATATCATGCTTCTTGTATTCCTACAAGTATAGATGACACGAAGTGGTTTATTCCATTTTGAAAAGAGGAAAAAGCCAGCAAGGAGGCTGGATATGAAATTCAAAGATGAAATTGTACTTATAACCGGGGCAAGTAACGGAATTGGAAGAAAATTAGCTTTATCGTACGCTTCTGAAGGAGCTGCTGTGATCACATGTGACATAGATGAAGAGCACGGCAGGCAGCTTGTAGGAGAAATACGCGACCAAGGAGGAAGTGGATACTTCTATCGCTGCGACGTAAGTCAACCGGAGCAAATCAAACAGCTGATGACTACGATCACTCATGAAATCGGCGTCATCTCTATTCTAATTAATAACGCCGGAATCAGCCGATTCAAATCTATGTTTGATCAATCAGACACAGAATGGGACGAAATATTAAATACGAATTTGCGGAGCGTTTACCTATTTTCTAAACATGCCGCAGCGCGTTGGAAAGAAAAGCAACTCCATGGAAGAATTGTTAATATGGCTTCAACCCGGGCATTTATGTCAGAGCCGGATTCAGAAGGCTATGCCGCTTCTAAAGGAGGTATTATCGCTTTAACTCATGCCTTGGCAGCCAGCTTAGCTCAATATAAAATTCGCGTTAATTCAATTAGTCCCGGCTGGATTCAAACCAATCATTATGATGAGTTAAGAGCCAAGGATCATCACCAGCACTTGAGTAAACGAGTGGGGTCGCCGCAGGATATCACTAAAGCCTGCTTTTATTTAACAGATGAGGAAAATGACTTTGTGACTGCTGAGAATTTAGTGATTGATGGGGGGATGACTCGAAAAATGGTATACGAGCATTAGGCCCTGTCTAAAGGATGTTTAAGCTTAAGAAACCAGGGGTAACGTTAAGCAAGCAACTAACTTCCAGGAGGTGATCAGAATGGAAGAGCTGTCATCTTATCACGTAACCTTTCATCAGCCCTTGACTACCCAGCAGATTATCAGTCTTTATAAGCTTTCTTCTAAGAACAACTTCAATATTTATCTTCATCAAGATCACTTAATTGCCGACGCTGGACATTTGACTAAACTGCTATCTTTCTTTTTATTTGTAAAGATTGATCAACCTGTATTATTAATCATAGATGGAGAAGACATTGAGTCAGCTTACAAACAGCTTCAGAGTCAGTGTGGTGATTGTATTGATCATATCACCCGTAGAACGAAGTACACAGGTCAAATTATGAACACCCAGACTTCTATTACCGTGTGATGGATTATTGACCTCCATCGTTAAATACCGTAGGGAGATCCTCAGTGTCTATGCTTCACTAGAGGAGTTTAACATAAAGCACCTATTCCTTTGAGGACCCACTTCTAGAATGAGGTGGGTTCTTTCGCCTATCGTATTCTGAATGATGTCAGATTTTGATGGGAATCTAAAAATGCGAAATACTAGATGTTAAAAAGATAAGGAGTGGCTAAAATGTATGACGTAGCAATCATTGGAGCAGGTCCTGCTGGAGGAAGCGCAGGGGTATTCACAGCTAAAGCTGGTAAAAAAACTGTGTTATTTGACAGTGGCAAGAGCATTACAGCCAAAGCCTGGGTTGAAAATCATTATGGAGTAAGTGAGATTGAGGGACCAAACCTTCTTGAGAACGGGCAGCAGCAAGCAAAGAAATTCGGCGCAGAAATTGTTACTGAAGAGGTGGAAGAAATAGAAGCGGACGGAGAACTCTATACTATAAAAACGAGTAGTCAATCGTATCATGTCGACCATATCATTTTTGCAACAGGAATGTCTACAAAGCTTGCTGAACAATTCGGGCTTGAAATTACTGAAGGATCAGAACCGCGTGTAGCAAAAGTTATTGAGACAGATAAGCATGGGCATACGAAAAAAGCTAAGGTTTGGGCCGCTGGTACTGTTGCAGGGGTGAGTGTCCACACGATAATAACTGCCGGAGATGGAGCAAAAGTGGCTGTAAATGTAATCAGTGAATTAAACGGAGAACGATATGTCGATCATGACATTTTGAAATCAAATAAATAAAGAGAGCTGGTAGAGAGCCGTCAGGCTGATCTACCAGCTTTTTATTTTTAATAAAAAAGAAAGCCGAGCCCCGTATGAGGTAGAATCGAGCCCCCGATAAAATAGAAGCGGTCTAAAAAATAAAAATAGTCTCTTTAAGGAGTTTTTTTTGGACGACGGGACTCGATATCAATCAAAATTTCAAATTCGTTTAACATCCGGCATTCCTCCCTTATTCATCGTAATTTCAGTATAGACAGAACCCTTTTTATGTATAACCATCCCCGGATGGAACTCTTCTCCTTCTAAAGACTGAAATTAGCTGCACTTCGTAAAAAAGCCCTTCAGGTTTCTCTTTCGGTAACCTGGCGGTAGGAAATGGTAAACCAAACTCGTTTACCCGTTTTTTCCAAACAAAAAAGGCTGTCGGGGGATCCCAACAGCCAAATAGCCTTACTAATACTAGTGACATTGATTAATCAAACCAACCCTTGTTCCTGAACCATAAAAACATCGCAAACGCAATGGCAATCATTACTATCCAGACGATAAAATATCCATACTTAGCGTCCAGTTCAGGCATGTAAGAAAAATTCATCCCATATATTCCAACGATAAATGTAAGCGGCATAAATATGACGGAGATAACAGTAAGAATCTGCATCGTCCGGTTAGTTTGATGGGAGTTTAGTGATAAATAACTATCCCGGATATCCTGAGTCATCTCCCGGTTTGATGCGATCATCTCTGCAACTTTAATTAAGTGGTCATGAATATCGGCAAAATATTCCCTTCTCTCTCTAACTCCTTCTAAATGATGCGTGTTTAACACCCGGTACAAAAGATCCCGCATTGGATGTACCGTCTGCCTCAAGGTAAGAAGCTCCCCCTGCGGTCAAACAATTCCTCCAGAAGATCTTCCATAGATAAGTTTCTTGTATTATCCTCTATTTCATTAATATGATCTTCAATTTGATACACAATCGGGAAATAGTTATCTACCACTTTGTCTAACAGCTGATACAGCACAAAGTATTCATCAAGCGTCTCTGGTTTCGTACTTCTTTTCAACAGACTCCTTGCTGTCTGAAGAGCAGGAGATTCTTTTCGGTGAAATGTAACGACTGAACACTCACCTAAAAATACGTCTATTTCCTGTTTTTCTAATGCGTTTGGATCAACAGAATGGATGACAAAAAACGTATGGTCATCATAGTAGTCCAGCTTAGGACGCTGCAGTTCCTGAAGACAGTCTTCTATGGCAAGAGGGTGAAAATGAAAATATGTATCGAGAAGTTTCACTTCTTCCTCAGTCGGATTATTAAAATCCACCCAATACCAATCTGTGTCCATTTTCTTCAATTCATCTAAATTTAGTCCTTCTTTCAGTCCATCCTGCCTTGAATAAGCTGTAATTTCTATCATAGGATCATCCTTTAATCTTCTGCGATTGTACTTTAGTCTATACCTCAATTCTTACTTTTAAAAACCTAATTTCTACTCATTCCACTATGATATGATACGATAAGATAGAGTCCAGTAAAAGGAGAATGGCTATGAACAAAGCCTTGAAACGAGTGACACTTAATGGCAATCGAGTGATTCTTCGGAGTCTAAGAGAAGAAGATATGCCTATTCTATGGAAGTTAATCTATGGGGAACAAGAGCCTGCCTGGAAAAATTGGGATGCTCCTTACTATCCTCTAGAGCCCCACACTTTAGAGAGCTATCGAAGCCATGAAAACGCTCGAATGGAACGATTGAAAGATGACGAGCCTGACTCAAGGCTGCTCATTGAAGTTTATGGTGAAATTATTGGAACAGTCACTTACTATTGGGAGCATAAACCTTCCTTGTGGCTCGAAGTCGGAATTGGTATTTATCAGTCTGAATATTGGAGTAAAGGCTATGGCACAGAGGCCTTAAAATTGTGGATCGATTTTTTATTTGATACTCTCCCTGTCGCACGAGTAGGGCTTACCACATGGTCAAAAAATGACAGAATGATGCAGGTTGGAAGGAAGCTTGGAATGAAACTTGAGGGCCGCATGCGCAAATGCCGCTTCTTTGAAGGAGAATTTTATGACTCGATCAGGATGGGGATTCTCCGCGAGGAATGGCGCGACTATAAAAAACTCTATATTCAGTGATGAAAAGTGGATTTTTATCTGCAACTGAAACTAATAGAGTGACACTTAGAAACGCCACTATCAATCAAGATCATAGTTGAGGAACAATAAGAGCAGACAAAGCAGGTAGCTACTGAAGAACTGCTGACTTTTTGAGTTATGGATAAAAAAGAGTGATTTTCTATGAAATCAAAGAAAATCACTCTTTTTAGATTAACCTCTTTAGAAAGAACTTTTTCAGCGGCTAACAAAGCCGGCTGCTTTTTTATGAAATATTGGTGTGGAATTAAGCAAAGTGTTTGTTTAAAGGAGGCACAATTTGTTTCTTTCTTGATACGACTCCTTGAAGAACTGCCTGATTGCCATCAAGTTCCACATTGAACGCCTGCCCGGCAGCATCCGCTTCCTCACCTACAGCTACCACAGTAGAGTCATTTGAAAGAATGTCAGTCACAACAAGCAGGAACAAATCTAAGTTTTTCTGGGAAACCGTCTGCTCCATTGCTGCTTCTAATTCACTCTTTCGTTCAAGTACTTCCTCTGTGTCTACGGTATTCACTTGAGCAATCTCCACTTTTTTATCACCCATTTGGAATTCTTTTGCATCCAGGGAGATCAACTGCTCAGCTGTTTTGTCACTAATATCAGCGCCAGCCTTCAAAAGCTTTAACCCATAATCCTCAGCATTTACTCCAGCAATCTCCGACAATTCTTCAGCAGCCTGCTTATCTTCTTCTGTACACGTTGGAGATTTGAACAATAAGGAGTCAGAGATTATAGCAGAAAGCATCAATCCTGCCATTGATTTTGAAACTTCTTTGCCATTTTCCTTATACATTTTGTTAAGAATCGTAGCTGTACAGCCTACAGGTTCTGCACGATAGTAAAGAGGATCCTTTGTTTCAAAATTGGCAATCCTGTGGTGGTCAATTACTTCGAGTACTTGAAGCTGATCAATATCTTCGACACTTTGCTGCCTCTCATTATGATCTACAAGAATAACCTGCTCGACTTCTCCGCCGGCTTTTTCAATCATTCTTGGAGCTTCAACATTAAAATGCTCTAAAGCAAACTGCGTTTCGCCATTTACTTCTCCAAGGCGTACAGGCTCTGTGTCATATCCTAAAGCATTCTTTAGTTCTGAATAAACGATCGCAGAACAGATCGTATCAGTATCAGGGTTTTTATGACCAAAAATTAAAGTTTTACTCATCGTCATCCTTCCTTTCCATGCGCTATGTATAGTCTAGAACAGCCTTTATTATAAAATAAAACATCCTGGAAGTCGAACGGTACTGTAGATTCACTTCTTCCCAGACATCTTAGCATACTTAACCATTCTCTTAAATGAGCGAGGAGAGGTTATAGGTAGAACTTTTTCTCAACAGAAGTTCTTTTATAAAAATCGATCCTCTTTTCCAGAGTACCCGTGTGCAGTTCCAGAAGATGATTATCAGGGTCTCTAAAATAAATAGAATGCCCTTCTCCGTCTGGCTCTCTCTTCCTTCCTTCTTCAATTGCCACTCCTTCTCTTTCCAGGTGAAGCTGCCAGGATGAAAAGTCCTTTTCAGACACGTAAAAAGCAAGATGGGTATAAGTCAGCGGAGCTTTTGTTTCTTCTGAAATCGTTTCTTGATTTAAAGCCAGCCACTGTCCCGCCACTTCAAAATACGCGCTTGTTTTCCCTTTCATTAATCGTTTTGCCTTTAATGCTCTTTCGTAAAATCTAACAGAATCATCTAGATCTCGAACAGCATAAGTGATGTGGCTGATTCCTAAAAGGTGCAAATAATCAAATCCTTTCTTTCAGGCTCTCGAAAAAGTCACTTCTTGTATTATTGAAGGGAAGGGGGCGGGAAAGAAATTGATCTCCCTTCGGGGCAAAACATGTTTATAAAAAACCACGGGGTTACTCTCAAACTGGAAGAAAACCAAAGCCGGAGAAACCTCCGGCTTTAATTTTCTCTAGCTATGAGATAATAAACGGCTTGGTTTAAGCGGCCGGTCTCGACAGTAAATCCCTGACCTTCCACTGCTTGCTTCATTTCTTCTGAGGAAATACGGTGATCCAATGGCGGTCCTTCTTCAGATTCAACTTTTTCCCAGTCTAAGATTAAAAGAAGGCCATTTTCATTTAATACTCGTCTAATTTCCCTTAGCGTTTCTTGTAAATCAGTGACTTCATGCAGCACAAATGCAGCAACCGCCCGTTCAAAAGAACCATCAGGAAGATTTAATCGTTCGACTCTGCTTTCAAGCCGTTCAATATTTTGCAACCCTTCCCCTTCTGCGCGGGAAGCAAGCATGTCAAGCATTTCCATCTGTACATCTACAGCCGTTACCCTTTCTTTTGTACTATTGGCAATAGGTAAAGTTAAATAGCCGTTTCCAGCACCCAAATCGATAACTTTTTCGTTTCCATTCAACTCAAGTAAGGAAACCACTTTGTCTACCGGAACGGTTTTCCGGCGTTCTTCACGAAGAAGTTTTTCTGCTTTTTTCGGAGAGAATAATCGATCAGACATAGTAACGATCCTTTCTTTATCAAAACTTTGTCTTCCCTGTTGGTATTTCCCTCTCATTTATAAAGTTATTCCTTCTTTATTAAATTTTTAACTTCTGAATGAAAAAGCACTGGAATATTCCAGTGCTTGGTACCTACTTATTTTTCTTCGGGGAGTGAAGGATTCTATTTGTACGGTGTGTTCCATACTTCTCCTTTAAATCCAACCGCTTGAGCTCCCGTTTTAATTTGAAATAGCTTTTTAAACGATCTGCCTCAAGTTCCCCATTCTGAATTGCCGCTTGAATAGCACATCCTGGTTCTTGATCGTGGCTGCAGTCCCTGAACTTACATTGCAAGCTTAATGACTCGATATCTTCGAAAGCCTTATCCACCCCTACTTCCTGACCCCAAAGTTGAAGTTCACGCATTCCAGGAGTATCTATGATGAATGCTCCGTTATCTAGCGCAAATAATTCCCTGTGAGTAGTCGTATGCCTTCCCCGGTCATCTTCTTGTCTAACAGGGCCGGTCTCCATTTCTTCTTTCCCTATTAAACGGTTAATTAAGGTGGATTTCCCTACCCCGGAAGAACCGATCATGGCCACTGTCTCTCCACACTTCAGTTCCAGTGTAAGTTCATCGATTCCGTCACCAGTAAGACTGTTTACAGAATAGACCGGAACACCGGGAGCTACTCCTTCAACAAGCGCTGTTTTTTCTTTAGTATCCGTACATAGATCACGTTTCGTACAAACAATGACTGGTTTCGCTCCGCTTTCATAAACTTGCAAAACATATCGCTCGATTCTGCGAAGGTTAAATTCCATCGTTAAAGCAGTCACAATAAACACTGTATTCACGTTCGCAGCTATCAATTGTTCATCATTACTCTCTCCAGCTTTATTTCTAGACAGCACCGTTTCCCTTTCCAGAACTTTACTGATACGTGCTTTCTCGTCTTGGTCATACAGGTCAACGACTACCCAGTCACCAATCGCCGGGTATGCGCTTCTTTCAAGGTTATTGTGGCGGAAACGGCCGGTAATTGTCGCTTGATAGAGTTTTTCACTAATTCTTACCCCATATTGTTCTCTTGAAGACCAGTAGATTCTCCCTACTACTTCTTCATGGTTTGTCTGCTTTTGAAAATAAGGGCGGAAATCCTTCATTTCTTTCCCGTTGTTCATTCAATTCCTCCTGATTTGGGAGGACATTTATCAGTTGATGTGTCCTCCAAGTATATTTGATTGAGTCGGGTAATAAAAATATTGTTTAGTTGCCATAACACATCAACTCCTTTTTAATAGTGACACTATTATATCATGAAAAGCCTTTCATTACTCTAAGAGTTCTCCAGCCCGAGCAGGGTCTTTCTCCGAATGAAAAGCCATTGAAATTAAATCATTACCGATTTGGGCTTTCAGCTCTTTTGGAGTCCCTGATGCCACAATTTCACCACGATTAATGATACTTATTTGGTTAGCCAATGTATCTGCTTCCTCTAAGTATTGAGTCGTAAGAAAAATGGTCGTCCCCTTTTCCTTGTTTAAACGGCGGAGTTCTTGCCAAATCGCCATACGATTAGAATGATCCAAACCAGTAGTAGGTTCATCAAGAAACAAAATATTTGGTTCATTTACTAAAGTTAAGGCTAAGTCCAGTCTCCTGCGCATGCCCCCGGAATAATTACCGATTCTTCTAGCTGCTGATTCAGTTAATTGGACGATTTCCAATCATTCATTTGCTCTCTCTTTCGCACCTTGTTTTGAAAAACCAAAGATACTTGCTTGAAGCTCGATCATTTCTCTCCCTGTTAAATCAGGATCTACACCCGTTTCTTGAAGAGCAACTCCAATATGCTTCCTGACTTTTTCTGGTTCTTTAATCACATCATGTCCTGCTACTACAGCACTTCCACCGGTTGCATTAATGAGAGTTGTAAGTATTTGCACAGTCGTTGACTTCCCGGCCCCATTAGGGCCTAAAAAGGCAAAAAATTCTCCTTCATCCACTTCAAAGGAGACGTCTTTGACAGCTTGTACATTCCCTTTTTTATATGTTTTGGATAACTGCTTCACTACAATTCTGCCATCCATATGGGTACACCTCTTTTAATATGATCTAGTGTGACCTTTTTTCCATACTATTCCCCATTCTATGGCTATTTCACTTTGTCAAACACATCCAGGTTATTGCAAATAGATTTACCATGACTATTAGATCAAGAAAACCTTAACAATTGGTGTCAAAAAAAGACGTTGTTCGCTATTGAGCGGAATACGCCTTGGGTGGTAGTATTTAGAAACTAATAAAAGAATAGAAAAATCAGAAAGGAGACAGCTGTATGTTTTTTTTCATTATTCTTTTGATCATTATTTTCCTAAACTCCCTTTGGGCATTGTGGAGTCTTAGAACACACCATTATTCATTCACTTTTATTTCAGGTTTATTCCACATCTTATTCAGCCTGTCGTTTCCCTTCACGATTGGACCGTTATTATTGGGAGCAGGCATCGTACTCTTGTATGTAAGTCTGCTTCATTTAAAAAGGGTGAAACCTATGAGACTAGAATAGTAGTCTTATAGTAGATTCACCCTTTCTTCTATATAGCTGCATAAATCTCCAATTGTCTTAAACTTTACAAACTCCTTCCCATAAGGAATATCATGATTAGGCATAGGCTCGATTCCCCAGTATTGAATCAGATCCGCAAATGTCTGCAGGAATAGATCCCGGTCTCCTTGAAAAATCTCTTCTAGTTCGACATCAGTTGTTAAATTCTCTTTTGGATTTTCATAGGTTATATCAATATATTTGTGTATATATTTTACAGTACTTAAATAAACCTCATAAACCAATCCTTTATTTTGAGTGAGGCTCTTTACATCTTTTCTTATTTTATAGCTCTCGAAATCATATAGTTTCCCCATAGAGCTCACCTTACCTTAACTAAGTTTAGTAATTACATTCGCTATTGTTTTACAAAATCCTTTATAGTAATTAAACATTCTAAATTTTTAGTCTTTTGATGGTGTAAATTGGTAATTAGCAGCTGGATTATTTCTTGATCATAAAACTACAATACGTTTTAATACATATTTCAATAGGATTTTGTTAACTTTAGTTATAGATTATTTCAATTAGGAGGACAATCCAATGCAATCTACCCTGGAGACGATACTAAATCACCGCTCCATTAGAAAATTCAAAAATACACCTTTAACTTCTGAACAAATTGATACGATTATTGATGCTGCACAGCACGCTTCCACTTCCAGCTATATGATGGCCTATACCATTATCGGCATTACAGATCCAGCTAAAAAAGAAGAACTCTCCAGGATATCTACTCAACCTTATGTTAAACAAAACGGCCATCTCCTCGTCTTTTGTGCTGATCTTTATAAACCTATTAGTAAAGCAAGTGAGGAGGAGTACGTAAAAATGCTCCCGAATTTAGAGAACAGCGAGCATTTTCTAGTTTCTTCTATAGATGCTGCATTGGCCGCTCAAAACGCTGCATTGGCTGCTGAATCGTTAGGACTCGGCATCTGCTTTCTTGGAAGCCTGAGAAACAATATGGGTAGAGTCGATGAACTACTCCACCTACCAAAACACGTCATTCCTCTATTTGGAATGGCGATTGGCGTCCCTGACCACCAGCCTGAAATAAAACCCAGACTGCCGAAAGAAGCCGTTTATTTTGAAAATGAATACCGTCACCCCCAAAATGAGATTGATGCTTTTGATGAAAAAATTTCAGCCTATTATCAATCCCGTTCGTCAAATCAAAGAAAAGACACGTGGAGTGATCAAATGCGCAGAAGGTTCCTGAAGCCTATTAGAATGGACGTTACGGATACCGTCCAGCAAAAAGGATTTAATAAGCGGTAAACTACGTATAACATGATTCAGAAAAGGTTATCCTTTTGGCAGGTACATTGGAGTGTGATGAATTTGTTAGAAACGATCGCATTGAATTTGAGAAGTGCATCATCCATTGCCGTTCTAACCGGTGCAGGAGTATCGACTGCCAGCGGAATTCCGGATTTTAGATCGAGTGAAGGTCTTTGGAGTGAGGACCAGACAAGAGAATATTATATGTCCTCCCATTATTTTTCCTATAACCCCGAAGATTTCTGGAAAAAATACAAAGCCATATTTAGAATCAAGCTATTAAAAAACTATCATCCCAACAAAGTGCACCATTTCTTACAAGAGCTTGAATCAGATGAACGGGACGTGTCAATCATCACTCAAAATGTGGATGGTCTGCATGAAAAAGCTGGAAGCTCGCAGATAGTGGAATATCACGGAACTCTCAACCATGCAAGTTGTCCTAAATGCGGGAAAAAATTCTCTTTAGATTATGTTATGAATCAACCAGTCCCCTCCTGCAGCCATTGCCATTGCGTGTTAAAACCAGATGTCGTCCTTTTCGGAGATCTTATTACCGCTCATGAAGAAGCAGAAAAGATGATCACTCAGGCAGACTTTCTATTAGTACTAGGAACTTCTTTGTTGGTTACCCCCTTTAGTTTACTGGCTGAGCAGGCATGTAGACATCCAGCTCTTTCTACAGCAATCATAAATAATGAACCCACTGGGAAAGACCATTTATTTGATTATGTCGTCCACCAGGACCTTTCTGCAGCCGTTGACACATTAAGAGAACTAGTATCATAAAAAAAAGCTGTCCAAAAGTCTCAGCGAGAGACTTTCCAGGACAGCTTTTTTCTATGAATTTCCACTCAGCCCGAGTTTTCTAATCAACGGTTTAATGGACAAGCCTTGAACAAGTAGTGAAAACAGGACTACTGAAAAGGTGAAGAGAAGCACTTCATCCCTTCCACCGAAGTCTTCAGGCAGACTTAATGCCAAGGCTACGGATAGACTTCCACGCAAGCCGCCCCAATTTAAGAGAATACGCTCTTTTCTCGTTATCCCATTGATTCTGCTCGTGCTAATATAAAGAGCAATCGTACGTCCAGCTAACACAATGAGAATCGCCAGTGGAATGAACATCCAGTTTGCGCTAAAGTCGACATTGCGTATTTCAAGTCCGATCATTAAAAAAATTAAAGAGTTAGCGAGCAAAGTAATGACGTCCCAGAACGTATTAATATTGGTCCTCGTCTGTTTAGACATTCCTATCCTCGCTCCATATTCTCCAAATATCAAACCGGCTACAACGACAGCAATGACACCGGACGTGTGAAAATGCTCTGCGATAAAATAACTACCAAAGAACAATAAAGCACTAAAAGCAATCTCCAAAGGGTAATCGTCGTAAAGTCTGATGATTTGCGAGAATATGTAACCCAAAACACTGCCAATGAGAGCACCTCCGACAGCAAACTGCAAAAACAATAGAATACCGCTGCCTAGTCCAGACCATCCCATCTCAATATAGGTAAGCAAATAAATACTCGAGATCTTAAAGAGAACGACGGCAATTCCGTCATTAAATAACGACTCTCCCTCCATCACTGTAGAAAGCTTCTGAGAGACGCCGAGAGTTTTGAAAATCGATAATACACTAATTGGATCCGTAGCACTCATAAGAGCTGCAAAGGTAAAAGAAACCGCTAACGGAAGATCAAGTAGAAAATAAGCGCCTCCGCCTATACATATAAAAGAGAGAAAAGTTCCTAAAAAGGCCAGGCTGATCACTGGTTTTTTTTGATTATATAAGTGGTGAAACGGCAGCTTCAATGTAGCGTCTCCTAGTAATATAGGAAGAAACAGGGAAATAATCGTTGCCTCAAAGACCTCGGATTGGGTAATATAAAACTCCGCTTCTTCCAGATAAGGGATTTGGGTGAGCCCAAGCAGAAGTCCTACGACTACAAGCGCAATCGAGTAAGGCTCTTTTAATAATTTCGCTATAGCGATCACACTGACAGAGATCGCAAGTAAAATGAGTATTTGAATGAAAGCTTCGTGAAATCCATGCATGCTTACTCTTACCTCCATTGGCATAATATACCTCTTATTGTGTCATAATTTACAAGCAAATTCTATCTGCTTCCTACAATTTTCCCCTTGAATCGAAAAGGTTAATGAATGTTATTAACGGGTACACAATTACGGAAGTTTGTTAAGGAGGTGCACGGAATGCAAAAAATAACGATTCCAAACACAGAGATGAATGCTTCCCGTATTGGTCTAGGCACTTGGGCAATCGGGGGATGGATGTGGGGTGGTACGGACGAGCAACAATCCATTAAAACCATCCACTCTGCTTTAGATAAAGGAATAAACTTAATTGATACAGCTCCTGTCTACGGATTCGGAGAGTCGGAACAAATCATTGGAAAAGCGATTGCGCAGACCGGAAACCGGGAAGATCTGCTTTTGGCTACGAAAGTAGGCATGGACTGGAAAGGAGAAAAAGTCTTCCGCAATGCGAGTAAAGAAAGGATTCACCAAGAAGTAGAGGATTCCTTAAAAAGGCTCGGCACCGATTATATAGATATTTACCAAGTGCATTGGCCGGATCCATTAACTCCTCTCCATGAAACTGCAGAAGCGCTTCACTATTTGCATAAACAGGGCAAAATCAGGGCGATAGGAGTAAGTAATTTCTCAAGGGAGCAAATGGATGTCTTCCGTGAGGCAGCTCCTATTCATACGCTTCAGCCCCCTTACAATTTGTTTGAACGGGAAATTGAAGATGATATTCTCCCTTACGTAAAGGACCATCAAATGACTTCACTTACTTACGGTTCCCTGTGCCGAGGTTTATTATCAGGAAAAATGTCTCAAGACCGTGAGTTTAAAGGGGATGATTTACGTAACAATGATCCTAAATTTCAGCAGCCGCGATTTAATCAATACTTGAACGCTGTTCAGGAATTAGATGAACTTGCTCAAGAAAGGTTTAATAAAAATGTGCTACATCTTGCTTTGAGATGGGTTCTTGAACAGCCCGCCTCCGGAATTGCATTAATGGGAGGACGACGTCCTGATCAGCTTCAACCAGTTACTGAAATTGACGACTTCCAAATCGATGAAAAAACCATGCACGATATTGACGAAATTCTTCGTAAACATATTGATGACCCCGTGGGACCGGAATTTATGGCTCCCCCGGACCGCCAGCACTTGGAACTGTAAATCAACAATTTAATAATCGTAATTTGTTAATGAAAAAGCCTGAAGAACAAGTCTTCAGGCTTTTTACAATGCCTTTCATCTGCAGCGTCTTCTTTCACAGCCGAAAATTCAGAAAAAATAAAAAAATCCGTGACAAATAAACTGCTTATGTTATACTACCCATTAACGGAATGTTTAAGGAATATTTCCTTAATTAAAGAAAGGAGGAAATATATGAAAGAGCAGCTTACAAAAATCATTCAAGAAATAGAACCAGAAATGATTTCAATTCGCAGACAGCTTCATCAGTATCCGGAGCTTAGCGGCGAAGAAGTTCACACTTCTAAGTTAATTCAAGACAAACTTAAAAATTATGACATCCCGTTTCAAACCGGATTTGCCGGTACTGGGGTTTTAGGAATTATTAAAGGAAACCATTCCGGAAAAACTGTGGCTTTAAGAGCTGACATGGATGCTCTGCCAATTACAGAAATGAATCAACATTCGTATTGCTCAACAAAATCCGGCAAAATGCATGCTTGTGGGCATGATGCGCATACAGCCATGCTATTGGCAGCCGGCTATACGTTAAACAAGCTTAAAGAAGACATTCAAGGCACTGTTTTGCTCGTATTCCAGCCCTCTGAGGAGAACGCTCCTGTTGGAGGTGCAAAACAAATGCTTGAAGATGGGCTTTTTGCCGAATACACTCCAGATGTAATCTATGGGCAGCATGTGTGGCCAAGCCTCCCTTCAGGACAAGTTGGGGTTCGTGATTATGAAATGATGGGAGCGTCAGACCGCTTCCGAGTCGTAGTAAAAGGCAAAGGTGGTCATGCGAGCATGCCTCAAGACACAACCGATGCCATTATTATTTCCAACCAAATGATCGCAAGCCTGCAGACCATTGTCAGTCGGAACATCAATCCACTTGAAGCCGCCGTCCTGACCATCGGAAAAATTGAAGGCGGCTATCGTTATAATGTGATCGCCGATCAAGTTACATTTGAAGGCACTGTCCGTACTTATTCAAGTCAAGTGAAAGAACGTGTAAAAGAACGTCTGTACCAAATTATTAACCAAACAGCGGCTGCGTATGATGGTGAAACTGAAATTGAATATTTAGATGGCTATCCGGCAACAATCAATACCCCGAAGTGGGCAGGACAAGTTCGTCTTACTGCTTCAGAGTTGTTTGGAGAGGAAGCTGTCCCTGAAGTACAACCAGTATTAGCGGGAGAAGATTTCTCCAGATTCCTGGAAAAATACCCTGGTGCATTTATTTGGCTGGGGACGCAAATCCAAAATGCAGATGAGCAAAAACCGCTCCATGATCCCCAATTTAAGTTAGATGAAAAGGCATTGCCTAAAGGTGCAGCACTTTTAACAAAAACTGCTTTGGATACATTAGTTCAACTGGCGGAGGAGGAATAGCATGGAAGATTTTGCCCAATCCTTCGCAAAAAACCTGATTAATTGGAGACGCCGATTCCATGAGTGGCCGGAGCTTGGCTTTTTAGAATACTATACTACTTATCAAATTGCTACAGAGCTAAGCAGACTGGGATTTACTATTTACCTCGGAAAAGATGTACTGAAAAGCAGCTCGAGGCTTGGTCTTCCTTCTAAACAGATAATCCAGGAAAACGAACAACGAGCATTACAATGGGGTGTCTCTGAAAATTACCTTAAAAAAATGCAGGGTGGACACACTGGGCTGATTGCTGTTTGGGACACTAAAAAAAGCGGCAAACACTTAGGTTTTCGTTTTGATATCGATGCGCTTCCCATTCTTGAAACGACTGACGATGCCCATCTCCCTAAAGTAGAAGGCTTCCGTTCGAGAAGCGATGGGGTGATGCACGCTTGCGGACATGACGGCCACGCAGCGATTGGTATGGGAGTGGCTCATTTCATTGCCGCTGACCATGAACATCTCAATGGAAAATTCACTCTCTTTTTTCAGCCAGCCGAAGAAGGCGGCCGAGGAGCTAAACCTATGATAGATCAAGGGTGGTTGGCAACTGTTGATGAATGGTATAGCGGGCATCTAGGTATTCAGCCCTTGCAAGCCGGGACAATTGCTGCTTCCACGAGAGGATTTCTAGCCTCTTCAAAAATCAATGCTGCCTTTCGCGGAACTGCTTCTCACGCTGGGATGAAACCCGAAGCCGGAAAAAATGCTCTTTTAGCAGCAGCAACTGCATCCGTCCACCTCTATGCCATTCCTAGAAATAGTTTGGGGCAGACGAGGGTAAATGTAGGCAGGCTGGAGGCAGGAAGCGGCAGAAACATAATAAGTGATCATGGTTATATCGAAGTTGAAACACGTGGAGAAACAAATGAGCTCAATCAATATGTAAAAAAAGAGGCTCTACGTATCATTCAAGCTGCAGCAGCTATGCATAATGTTGAGGAAGTTATTGAATTCGCCGGGGAAACAGAAGAGCTGCACTGCGATAAAGATCTCATTGAGTTTATAGAAACCACGGTCCAGCAAAGCTCTCATGTTAATCATTTTATCCCGAGGCTCAAGTGTCAGGCTCGGAAGATGCAAGTCTGATGACAAATGAGGTTCAAAAAAATGGTGGAAAGGCGACGTACATGCTGTTTGGCTCCTCTCTCCCCTACGGCCATCACCACCCTTCCTTTGATTTTGAGGAAGATGCCTTAGTCACAGCCTTAGATACGTTGATCCAGATTATCAGGAGGAGGTCCAATATGTCATGAACGAAACAACCTCTTGGCTCAGCCAAAAATTAAAGCAATTAAATGTAACAGATACAATGGCTACGAATGAAGGGTTTACAAGACTTAGTTATACAGCTGAAGAAGCAGAAGCACAGCAGGCATTTATCACCATATCCGAAGAGCTGGGATTGGATACTCATCAGGATGAAGCAGGAAATATTTGGGCCATGTGGCAGGCAGGTCCCGAAAACAATCCTGCAGTTGCTACCGGTTCCCATTTAGATACTGTCTTTAAAGGAGGTGGCTATGATGGTACGGCAGGTGTCTTATGCAGTTTAGGCGCCGTTAAGATTTTGAAAGAGAATGGATTCCAGCCAAAAAAAAATATTGCGGTGGTCTGTTTCGCTTCCGAAGAATCCGCACGCTTTGGAGTATCCACGATCGGAAGTAAAGCCGTTAGTGGTTTGCTTGACAAAGACCAATTAGAGCGTATCAAGGATAACGAGGGAACAACTATTCGAAAGGCAGTTGAAAGCTTTGGCCTTGACTGGTCCACCATACAACAGGCTGAAAAACAGCCTGGTGAATTGGAAAGTTTTGTTGAGCTTCACATTGAACAAGGAACTGAAATTGAAGATCATGGAGCCGAAATAGGTATCGTCCGTGGAGTAGCATGTCCCGTCCGACTCAAGGTAACAGTACATGGAATGGCTAATCATACCGGAACTACCCCGATGGATAAAAGAAAGGATGCACTGGTCGCCATTGCTCCGTTCATTACTTTTGTTAATGAAAAAGCAAAGCTGTTCAATGAATCCAGTAACCATAAATTAGTGGCCACTGTAAGTACTATGAATTTACAGCCGAACTATATGAATGTGATCCCGGGAGAAGTTGAAGTCGGGGTGGATATCAGAAGTGTAGACGACGCATTAAAACGTGAACTCGCAAAGGAAATCATTGATTACTGTAAAGAGCTCGAAATTTCCTCTGGTATGGAGATCAAGGTGGAAACTCTCGTCGATAATGCTTCAGTCTTTTTGAATAAAGACGTCAAGAATAAGCTTGAGCACGTAGTCGATAATCTGGGATATCGCTCTATCCCCCTTGATAGCGGCGCCGGACATGACGTTATGAATTTGGCCAAACGATGGCCGTCCGGATTAATTTTCATTCCATGTAAAGAAGGAATTAGTCACCATCCCACAGAATATGCGAGTATAGCTGATTTATACAAAGGCACAAAAATCATTGCAGACTATTTACGCATGGAAACAGGTGATGAAAATGAAAGCAACAATTGGAGTGATCGGACCGGAAGACTCAGTTAAGCGCATTATGTATGTGGCCGAAGAATTTAAGGACATTCAATTTATCCCTTATGTTTATGAGGACTTAGAAGAAATAAGATCCATCCTGCTCGATCACAGAACAGAAGTTGACCAATGGTTTTTTTCTGGAGTGTTGAACTATTCGTTCGCCATAGACAATCAACTCGTAACAAAAGAGGAAGCAAGCTTCCCTCCTTTACACGGCTCAAGCTTCTTTGGAGTACTTTTAGAAGCCCAGCTTGTTTCAGAAAAGGTGTTTACTAAAGTTAGTATTGATACGGTTTCCACAGAAGAGTTTGAAAAAGTACTTTCCTTTAACCGTTTGAATAAGCTTGTCTATTACAATCACCCTTTTGAAGATTTCAGGGATCCAGATAAGCTTGCAGAATCGCACAAACGATTATTCGAACAGGACAAGACTGAAGTCGTCATTACGTCCATTAAGTCTGTCTATTATAATCTTAAAGAATATGGTGTACCTGTCTATCGGGTTACTCCTTCTTATCTATCCATCCGAATGGTAATCCAATATTTGGAAGAGCGTGCCCAATCCAAACGCTACCGCAATTCACAAGTAGCCATAATTGGATGCCGCGTCCAATTCGATTTAGTGAAACTGGACGAACTTTATTATTCGTTTAAGATGAAATACCAGGAGCTTGATTTACGAAGAGCCCTTCTGCAAATCTCTGAAAAATCAAGAGGGTCTCTCATGCAGCTTGGAGATGGACTGTTTTTTATTTTTACTACCCGCGGAGAACTTAGTGAAGAAGCCTACCTCGATTTATTTTCATTAATCGAAGAAGTGAAGCTTCAAGCTAACGTCGATGCCATAATCTCTATTGGTTTCGGTGAAACTGTCTCCCAGGCTGAACAGAATGTTCAATTAGGTTTTCAAAATCGTCCAAATAAGCAGGACACTACAATCATCCAAGTAGATGAAGATCAATCGATTACCTTACATGACGAGAGCAGTCAAATTTCCTATCAGACAGTGGAAACCGGGGATGCTTGGAAAGAAAAAATTAAACATGCGGCGATCAGCCCGGGTGTTGTTTCCAAAATTCTTGCCTACGCGAAGCAATACCACCGTCTCGAATTTACCTCTCAGGATCTCTCCCGCTGGCTTAACAGCACAGAAAGAAATGGAAGAAGGATATTGACAGAAATGGAGAAATCCGGACTCGTTGAACAATGTGGTGAAGCGCAATCCGGCGAAAGAGGCCGTCCTAGAAAAGTGTACACCTTTAAAAAATAAAAAGCATATAGCTCTTAGATTTATAAGAAAATTTTTTCAGGTTAAAATTCTGATATTTCTAAATTATTCCTATTTACGGTATATTAAAGGAAATTTTCCATTAATTATTAGAAAGGAAGATCATGTTGACAACAACCACGAGTAAAAATAAAGGATTGTCGCGTTTCTTAAATGTTGTAGAACGAGCAGGTAATAAACTGCCTGACCCGTTTATGCTGTTTGTTTATCTTGCTTTTTTTGTCATCATTCTCTCCTGGGTGATCTCACTGTTTGACGTCTCTTTTATTAAGCCCGGGGAGAAGAAGAGATCGCCATAAAAAGCCTTGTCTCTTCTGAAGGTTTGAAATTTATTTTAACGTCTATGCTTGAAAATTTCGTTGGATTTAAACCGCTTGGTCTTGTATTAGCCATGATGCTCGGAATTGGTCTTGCAGATAAAGTCGGCTTGTTAGAAACAGCGATTAAAAGCACAATTCTAAAAGCTCCACCTGCTCTTGTCACTTATGCAGTCATCTTTGTAGGTATTTTAGGTAACTTAGCTTCAGATGCAGCATTTGTAATTGTCCCGCCCCTCGCTGCCATGGTCTTTTACACGATTGGCCGTCACCCTCTAGCGGGACTTGCTGCCGGATTTGCCGGAGTAGGAGCCGGATTCACAGCGAACATTATCATAGCTGGTACTGATGCACTTTTGTCTGGAATCTCCACAGAAGTAATGGAAAGCCTTGACTCAAATATCGTTGTAACACCGGTAGATAACTGGTACTTCATGATGGCTTCCGTCGTTGTTCTATCTATTACAGGTGCCCTTGTCACTGAGAAAATCGTAGAACCTCGTCTCGGAAAATATGAAGGGAAAGGCGGAGAGGAAATGGAAGCTTCCACCTCTCTTGAAAAACGGGGACTAAGGAACGCGGCTTTTGCGGGAATTGGATTTATCGTCCTGCTCGCTGCCGTCATCGCCTTCCCTGGTTCTCCACTGCGAAATGATGATGGGGGTATGATCCCTTCCCCGTTTCTTGATGGGATCGTTCCAATCATTTTATTCTTGTTTATCATTCTCGGCCTTTCTTATGGAGTGACGGTTAAAAAGATCAGTTCAACGAAAGATATATCAAAGTACATGGGCGAAGCGATGAAGGATATGTCCGGATTTATTGTACTCATCTTTGCTGCCGCCCAGTTTATTTCATATTTTGACTGGACGAACCTTGGAACATGGATCGCAGTAAGCGGTGCAAATTTCCTTGAGTCCATGGGGCTGACAGGTATAGGCGTTATTCTAGGCTTTGTTCTGCTTACCGCAGTTATGAACCTTCTCATCTTCAGTGGTTCAGCTCAATGGGCATTAGAAGCACCTATCTTCATTAAGATGTTTTACTTTTTAGATTACAACCCTGCTTTTATTCAAGCTGCTTATAGAATTGCAGATTCATCTACAAATATTATTACTCCAATGAACCCTTATATTATCATCGTCCTGGCTTTCATGAAGGAATATGACAAAAAAGCCGGGCTTGGCACCTTAATTGCCCTAATGCTTCCTTACAGTATTTGCTTCCTTAGCGTATGGATTATCCTGCTTCTCACATTTGCTCTGTTGGGTATTCCGTTCGGCCCTGGTGTAGGGATGTATTTGTAATTGTTAAAACTATTCCACCGGAAAACATCCGGTGGTTCTTTTTTTTGAAAAAATGGAGCCGCTTTAATTTTGACACCCTATTAAAAATGGATTACTATTCATTTAAAAGAACTTATCATTTGATAAGATGCATTCACTTAAAGGATCGATGCTATGAAAAAGTTACAAACGAGGCACATAATTATTCGGGTTGCCCGCGATCTATTTATGGAATATGGTTACAGAGCAGTATCAACAAGACAGATTGCTGATACTTGCGGAATTACACAGCCTGCGCTTTACCATCACTTTTCAGGGAAAGAAGAGCTCTATGTGGAAGTGATTCGCAGTGTGGCTAATCGCACAAAAGCGGCTATGCAAAAGATTTTAGACGAAAATCTTGCTATAGATGACTGCCTTTACAAAATTGTGGTTTATATGATTGATAACCATCCCGAAGACCTTACCCAAATGTTTCACGACATTCATCACGAGCTGCCGTCAGAATCTCGCGATCTCATTGAACAATGGTGGCATGAAGCCTACCTCCATCCAATGATTGAAATTTTCACTTCAGGATTTGAGAAAGGTTTTTTACGGGATCCATTACAAAGCGGGTTTTCCCCTGCAGTCAGCGCCAGATTGTTTATGACTCTAATTAATGATTCTCTTTCTACAGAAAAGTACAAAAGCTCACAAGACGACGTCGGAAATGCTGAAAGTACAGCTAAAAAGCTGGTTAGTTTCTTCTTATACGGTTTTGCATCAGAACACATGTAATCGCTTAGAGAGTGTATGGTCTACTAACTGCCTGCCTCTTTTTTTACCTTCTCCTTATCAACTGATAAGTTAAATCATAATCCAGGAGGTCTACATTATGGAAAACAACCGTTTCGAAACATTTTCACAAAGAGTGAGTGGAAAGAAAGGCAAATGGATCACATTGGCCATTTGGATCGTTATTATCGGTTTGCTTAATGGGTTACTGCCTCAGGCGAACTCGCAAGAAGATAACGCAGCTCCTAACTTTGATGAAGAGGTACCTTCTGTGGAAGCCTCAGCATTAGCCAAAGATCAATTTCCTTCGCGTTCTGGAGTTCCTGCGTTAATTACCTGGTACAGAGAAAGCGGATTAACAAACGACGACTTAGCTCACATTCAAGCGATTTCAAAACAAATAACGGAAGAACCGCTGGTTCACCAGGAGGGTACCGTCCCTTTCTTTCAGCTTCCTCCTCAGGCATTAAAACAGCAAGTATCAGAAGACGGGACGACGTTTATTCAGCCGATCTTTTTAGAGGAGAGTGCTGAAACAGAGGCATATAAAGAAGATCTTAAATCATTTAAAACACTGGCTGAAAAAGAGTTTGGCGAGGAGCCTTTCTCAGCTGATCTTTCTTCTGGCCAGCTGATCAGCAGAGTTACAGGTCCCGCTGGAATCTCTATAGATGCGGAAGGATTATTTTCAAACGCTGATATTTCCCTCCTTCTCTCAACGATTGCCCTTGTATTAATTTTTTTACTCGTCATTTACCGTTCCCCTATTTTAGCAGTGATCCCGCTTATTGGAGTAGGATTTGCTTATGGCGCGATCAGTCCAATATTAGGCTGGATGGCTCAAGAAGGCTGGATTACTTTTGATGCTCAAGGGTTATCTATTATGACAGTTCTACTATTTGGGGCTGGAACCGACTACTGTTTATTTCTAATCCAAAGATACCGGAGTTTTCTCAAGGTTGAACAGAGTCGAGTTCAAGCCATGAAGCTTGCCTTCAGTAGTTCCGCAGGAGCGATCGCTATGAGCGGTCTTACAGTGATGATTGCTTTACTTGTGTTGCTGCTTGCTGAATATGGAACGATTCAAAGGTTTGCAATTCCCTTCAGTTTAGCCATCTTTATCATGATGATTGCCAGCCTGACTCTGGTTCCTTCTCTATTGGGAATCTTTGGCCGTGGTTCCTTCTTTCCATTCATACCAAGGACACAGGAAATGGAAGAAAATCGGGCTAAAAAGAAAGGCAAACCAGTGCCCAAGAAAAAGAACAAACCTTCCACATGGGACCGGTTAGGCAGAATGGTCGTGCATAAGAAATGGACACTTGCTATAGTTACCACTCTTATTTTAGGAGCTATGGCTCTATTTGCTGCTCAAGCCAAATATACGTTTGATACTCTTTCCACTTTCCCTGAGGACACACCTTCGAGAGAAGGGTATGCCTTAATAAGAGACCATTTTGACCGAGGCCAGCTTGCACCCCTGCAGATCATTGTCGAAACAGATGGTAAGGATACAAATTTAAAAGATCAACTTGAATCTCTTTCTTATATTGCTAAAGTCGAAGAACCACAAGAAGGAGAAAAAAATAGTAATCTTCTGAATTACAATGCTGAGTTTGCTATTAATCCTTATTCTCGAGAAGCAGTAAATAAAATAAAAGAGTTAAGAAGCATTGCTGAACAATCCCTTTCGAATGCTACTATCGACCAACCTGAAGACAACGTATGGATTGCGGGACAAACGGCTGAGCAATATGACACGCTCCAAATTACGAATCGCGATTCAAAAGTGATTATCCCGGTCATTATAGGGATGATTGCTTTACTGCTTGTCTTATATTTAAGATCCTTGACAGCCATGGTCTATTTAATGGCCACTGTTCTTCTCTCTTATTTCAGTGCACTTGGAATTGGATGGATTATCCTTCATTACGGCTTTGGTGTCGCAGAACTTCAAGGATTTATCCCGCTTTATTCTTTTGTGTTCATCGTAGCTCTGGGAGAAGATTACAATATCTTTATGATCTCAAGCATTTGGAAAAAGAGCCGGGTGATGGGTATATCTAAAGCGATTAGTGAAGGTGTGTCAGAAACTGGTTCTGTTATTACATCGGCAGGTTTAATTTTAGCGGGCACATTTGCTGTATTAATCACGCTCCCCATTCAAGTACTTGTGCAATTCGGAACGGTAACTGCTATCGGTGTGCTGCTTGATACTTTTGTCGTTCGGCCGTTCCTCGTCCCTTCACTGACAGGAATATTAGGGCAACGGGCGTTTTGGCCGGGAAAAATAAATAGCGCTAAGCAGAAAAGCTCCTCTGAACGAGCCTAATCCTCTCATTCAAAAAGAAAAGGGAAAGATCGTTACACAAAAAATCGCACCCTTCCATTGCTGGTGCGATTTTTTTGTGTAAAAGTGAAGCAATCAGTCATACTGGATCGTAAGTAGAGTGGGAGGTGATTACTTGGATTATATTGTATGGATGGTCATTATTATTTGCTTTATTGCGAGCTTTGTCAGCCTGATCTACCCTATTATCCCCGGCCCGCTGATGCTGTGGATCGGCTTCCTTGGCTATTTCTTTTTTATTAATAATGGTGCTCTTTCTATTTATTTTTGGATTGGAGCCGCCTTGTTAACCATTCTATTAATCGTCTCGGATATCATTGCTAACAGCTACTTCGTGAAAAGGTACGGCGGAAGTAAATGGGGCGAGCGTTCGGCAGCAATCGGAGTCATTGTCGGTTCATTCATCTTCCCCCTTTTGGGATCCTCCTTGTACCGTTTGTCTTAGTCATAATCGTGGAGCTCGTTCAAAAACGTACAGCAAACGAAGCTTGGAAAGCCGCTTTAGGTTCATTACTGGGTTTTTTGAGCGGTGCAGTTGCAAAGATTGTCGTTCAACTAGTGATGGTCGTTTGGTTTTTCTTGGAATTATAGGTCGGAATCTTTTCTCAAAATAGTTCAGATTTTTTGAGCAGACAAATTCATAAAAAAATGCTTGCAGAAAACCCCAGGTTCTCTGCAAGCAACTGTTCTCTTAGCCTTGACTTTTTCCCATCCCTTTCAGGAACTGCATAAGCATCGTAATACTTCGATTAATCTCAGGATCTTTTAATGATTTGGCGAGTTCAAACACAGAAGTCTTTTTATCCTCATCCGTAGACTCCATTTCCTCAAGTCCACGATTAAATCTGGCCATTGTTTCCCTAAGCGCTTTTCCATCAATTTCACCAAGCAGGAATACCAATTCAGGTATATTCTCAAGCATAGGAGTGTACTGCTCTCGATTTAATTCTTTCACTACATTTGCCAGGATTTGCTCCTTTTTCTTCGAAAAGGAATAAGCAGCGTCTAATGTCCCTTCCTCTTCCAATGAAGAAAGCAATTGAATTCCTTTTAGAATCGCTTCTTTATTGTCAGCCACCGCTTGTTTAACTTCATTTACATCGTTCTCTACCTGTTCCTCACGCGGCACTTGATATCGTTTAATAGAAGTGATTGGTTTAGCCATTATTTTCTCACCTCATTCCCTGGGAATTGGTAATCATCCCGCTGCCATTTTCGTTCTACTTCCACACTGATTTGCGGTACAGGGTTTCCGTTCCGGTGATTATTGGAAGGAAGCGGGGATTGGCCCTCTTTCTTTACAATTTCCATTTTGACAGCAATCTCTTTGTATGCCGGCGTATTACTATCCTTGTCTACACGGTTGTCCGTTAATAAATTTACGGCAGATTTCCCCCGTCCGTTTAATGGAAGATACAGCTCTTTGCCGCGCACCCGGTCGGTCACGGTGACTGTTCCGACAGCTTCACCTGCGTCAGAGATGAGCCTGACTTCTCCACCTTCTTTTATTCCGCGCTCTTTTGCAAGTTCCGGTGATATTTCTACAAAGGAGTCAGGCGTTTTCCTGGAGATGCCTTCGGATTTATATGTCATATTTCCTTCGTGGAAGTGTTCAAGCAATCTTCCATTATTAACGTGCAAGTCATATTTTTCTGTTGTTCTGTACTCAAGTTCAAATTCCAGCGGATAAAGCCTCGCTTTTTTATCTTCAAACGGGAATCCATCAAGAAATAATAATGGGGTATCTGTCCCATCCTCTTCCACCGGCCACTGCAGAGATTTATAGCCTTCGAGACGCTCATAAGTTACACCGGCAAATAATGGAGCAAGCTTGGCTGCTTCTTCCATAATTTCGGATGGGTGGCTGTATCCCCAGTCAAACCCTAATTCTTTCGCCAGCAAAGTCATAATCTCCCAATCAGCCTTCGGACCAGGTAATGGATCCATGACTTTATAAAGTCTTTGAATTCTGCGTTCCGTGTTTGTAAACGTCCCTTCTTTTTCGAGACTTGGTACTGCAGGAAGGACAACATCAGCGTATTCCGTAGTCTTCGTTAAAAATAAATCCTGAACGACAAAGAAATCAAGTTTTTCAAAAGCATCACGAACATAATTGACGTTGGAATCTACTACACCGGTATCTTCCCCATACACGTAAATACAAGATAAATCGCCTGAATGAACAGCTTCAATCATCTCATGGTTATCCATTCCAGGCTCAGCTGGTAAATCGACTCCCCATGCTTGTTCATAACGCTCTCTTACTTCATCATCCGTTGTATTTTCATATCCAGGAAAGAAATTAGGCATGCTGCCAAAATCACTGCAGCCCTGTACGTTATTGTGGCCGCGAAGCGGGTACGCTCCGACGCCTGGTTTTCCATAATTCCCGGTAACAAGCAGGAGATTAGAAATCGCCGTACTCGTGTCACTTCCACGCATATGCTGGGTGACACCCATAGCCCAACAGATGGCGACTTTTCCGCTGTTAGCAATTTCTTCAGCTACTTCTTTTAAATCCTGCTGAGGAATACCTGTCATCTTTTCTGCATAGTCCATCGTGAAGCCTTTCAGACTTTCTTTATATTCGTCAAGCTGATTCACCCATTCATCTAAGAACGCTTGATCTTCCCATCCTTGATCGAGAATATATTTGGTAACAGCTGAAAGCCACACAAGATCCGTCCCTGATTCAGGCTGATAAAACCGGTCCGCACGTCCAGCCATCTCGTGCTTCCTTAAATCAAAAACGAACAGCTTTTGTCCAAACAATTTATGGGCGCGCTTAATTCTTGAGGCAAGCACGGGGTGGGATTCAGCTGTATTAGAACCAATCGTAATCACGAGCTCAGCTTTGGCAATATCCGAAATAGAGCCGGAGTCTCCCCCGTAGCCGACGGTACGAAACAATCCTTTAGTCGCCGGGGCCTGACAGTAACGGGAACAATTGTCCACATTATTAGTCCCGATCACCTGCCGCGATAATTTTTGCATTAAATAGGATTCTTCATTCGTAGCTTTGGAAGAGGCGATAAAACCTAAATGATCCGCTCCTTTTTCTTCCTTTATTTCTTTAAAACGTTTAGCGACATAAGCAATAGCTTCTTCCCATTCCACCTCTTTAAAGCTGTCTCCTTCACGAATCAAAGGCTTTGTCAGCCGCTCATCGCTGTTCACGTAGTCCCAGCCGAATTTTCCTTTTATGCAGGTGGAGATTCCATTAGCAGGAGATTCGGCATTTGGTTCTACTTTTAAAATTTTTCTATCTTTTGTCCATACGTCGAAAGAACAGCCGACTCCACAATATGTACAGACGGTTTTCGTTTTCTTAATCCGTTCTTCCCTCATCGCTGCCTCGGAATCAGATACAGCAAATAAAGGACCGTAACCGGTTTCTACTTTTTTTGTAAGATCGATCATCGATTTAAGGATTCCCGGTTCTTGATCTGTCAAAAATCCAGCTTCTCCTTCCATCCCTTTCTCCATCATGGCATTACAAGGGCAGACCGTAGAACACTGGCCGCAATTCACACAGGAAGACTGATCAATGGGCACATCATTATCCCAAATAACCCGGGGCTGTTCACGCTCCCAATCAATAGTGAGGGTTTCGTTTACTTCCACATCCTGGCATACTTCCACACAACGTCCGCAAAGGATGCATTGATCAGGATCGTAACGGTAAAAGGGGCCGGAATCATCTTTATTATAAGGCTTGGGTTCAAATGGTCTGGACTGGTGTTCAAGACCGAACTCAGCCATTGTATTATGAATTTCACAATTCCCATTATTGTAATCGCAAACCGTGCAGTATAATTCGTGGTTTTCAAGGATGCGATCAAGGGATTCCTTTTGAGCCTTCTTAACATGTGGAAGCTCTGTCTGAACACGCATGCCAGGTTCAACTACGAGTCCGCAAGCTCTTCTAAGTTCCCCATTCACTTGGACGATACAGGAATCACACGTTTCAATCGGGCCTAGAGATTCGTTATAGCAGATCTGTGGAACAGATTCACTGGCTGAATTAATTAATTCAAGTAAATTCTGCCCGGGATCAGCTAAGTATTCTTTTCCATTTATAGTTACGACTGTATGCTCTCGTTCCAACAATTTGAATTCCTCCCTTATAAAACCTCGCGATTGTTTGCCTGGCCTTCCATATTCAGCCGTTCCGGATGTGTATACACATTCATCCTTTCCTTGCGGACAAAACCAACTGCCGTAATGTTCAAATCTTCAGCAAGCTCCAAAGCAAGATTCGTAGGTGCCGATTTTGACAAAAGCAATCCAATCCCCATCTTTGAAATTTTCAGCAATACTTCAGAAGAAATTCTGCCACTGAAAATAATTAATTTATTCCGCTTTGTTAGTTGGTGCAGCAACATGTACCCATATAATTTATCCAGTGCATTATGCCTTCCAATGTCTGAAAAAACGAGCTCAAGTCCTTCTTCAGTCGCAAGGGCAGCCTGATGAACTCCTCCTGTTTTTTGAAACATTTCCGCTTGTGTATGAAAGGCTTCCATAAGGTTAAAGCACTGCCCAGGCTTAATTTGGAAGTGATTCATAACTGTACGGGCTGTTTTAGCATCATTTTGAAAATAGAACGCACGGCTTTTCCCACAGCAGGAGCCAATCCATCTTTTATTTCCCTGGGTTAAATCAGGTAAGGAGCGATTCAGTTCCACATGGGCAAAGCCGGCATCTTCATCAATCTCAAGCGAGGCTATATCGGTCCGCTTGAGAATCGCTCCTTCTGAGGCTAGAAAACCTACCACTAATTCCTCTAAATGCAGAGGGGTACACACCATAGTTGCAAATTCTTCCCCGTTAATATGTATGGTAATAGGATACTCAACGGCCACTACATCCTCTGTTTCCATCAACTGATCCTTTTGAAATTTGGATATTTTCCATGTGTAGGTCCCTTTACCCATACTCATTCCTCACTTCCTCGGTTGTAGTAACTATTTTACCTTTTCGACGAGGGATAAAACATAAATATGCTGAAAACAAAGTATTTTGCAAAAATAAATAGGCTTACAAGCATGATGTCTGTAAGCCTGCTTTTCATAAGATTCCTATCTTCTCCCTTTCTATTCATAAAGAGCAGGTTAATTCCTTCGTTTACTTTGAAATGTAATTACTGCTAACAGAGCACTAATAATTAATCCTGTGACAGCTCCCAGACTCCCGCCGGCAAATCCTACTTTGTTTGCTGAATATAGATCTACAGCAATACCACTGACTAGCATCACAAGACCTAAGATTACGTTTGTCCATGACTCTATCCACCCGTACACTCGTCCCTGCCAGCCTTCTTTAATGTGAGTCATTAGTATGGCATGAAAACTGCTTGCTCCGATACCGCCGACAAACGAAATACTTGAAAAAAGCAAGGCTGCCCCCAAAATGGTATCTGCTTGACTTGCCCCTATTTGCAAAAGACCTTCCAATGTCATCGCTGTGAGACCAATCATCAAGTAATTGCGGGCGAGTACTCGAGTCACAAAAAAACTTCCCACTAGTCCAAAGCCAAGCGCGCCGTAAAGGAGACCAATCCCGAGTCCCCCTAAATTAAACGATTGCGAACCATAATAACTAATTAGTGTATTAAATACTCCATCTTGAGCTGATGTAACCAATTCTACGATAATCACGAGAAGAACCACAGGAGGAAGACGCTTCAAATGTACTCGTGTTTTTGGAGAGTGGTCATTAGAAGCTCCTTTAGATTCGGACATGAAATTAGGAAGTCCCTTGATAAGCCATCCAGCAGCAATAAAGCTGAAGCCATTTAATAGAAACGCCATATCTATCCCAATCCAGTAAGTTACTAAACCGCCAGTGATAGAACCAGCAATAAGGACAATTCCCAGCACTACCTGTTCCAGGCCGTTTACTTTCATCAGTCTATTTTTTTCCGTGATCTTTGCAATACTGCTTTTACGGACCGGCTGATAAAAGGCTTCTCCGCAGGATAGGACAATGAGTCCTGCATATACAATCCACAAATCCTCCTTTGAATGGACGAGTAAGAAGATGAATGCAAAAGGCACCCTCACCAAATCCGTCCCGATTAGCAGAAATCTTGGATTGACAGCATCCGAAAGCCGCCCGACTGCCGGCGAAAGCAATAGATAAGGAAGAATCCTGATTCCCATTGCAGTACCGACCGCGAGTCCGGAACCGGTGAGATCTAGAAGCAAAGTGAGTACAGCCACCTGGCTGAAGCGGTCTCCTACTCCATTAACGATGCCTGAGAAAAACAAATGCTTATACGGATGTTTCAAAAGCATAAACCCACTACCCTTTTAATTAGATATACATCTAATTAGATTACAAAAAAAAGAAGCAACACATAGTTACCTCTTTACCACTACCGGCCACATTTCCTGAGGATTTAATTCATATTGGTTATTTTCACGGTACATGAATTGGTGCATAATCCATTCTCTTCGAATAGTAGCAAAATCATGAAAGAAGGTTTTAATATATTCATTCACTTCTTTTTCATCATACACGTGTCCTTGTTCAAAGCTTTGAACAAAGTAAGACAAAATCACAAGCTTCTTTTTGAGCTGACTTGGAAGTTGTTTCAATGCTCCGTCCTTGGTTATGAAGCTATTGATCACCTTCCGCTGCTCCTGTTCTGTTACTTGTAGTTCCTGAGCTTTCACTGTTTCATCATCTCCTATTCTTAATATTGCTGTCGTCATAAATTCCAGTTTTTTTTCATCTAAATAGAAATAAATGGTGTTTTTATCTCTTCTGGAATAAACCATTCCACTGTCTTTCAATTTTTTTATATGATGCGTAATGGTTGGCGGCCGCAGCCCCAGTTTCCCTGCCAGAGCCTGTCCATGTAAAGGCCCTTTTCGCAATAAAGCTATAATTCGTATTCTTGTGGGATCACCAGCAGCTTTATGAAAGGCTACCATTTTGTCTAATTGCAACTTCTTCACCTCTTTCAATGTTTATCTAATTAGATATTAGTTTAATTAGATGGACAAGTCAATCGTTTATTCTCACCTTTGGCATAAAAAAAGCCTGTAGAGAAGACTTCATTTCTCTACAAGCCAGAACATCATTCTAGTTACTTTTCACTGGACGCTTGTTGTTTTAGAAAATCAAAAACTTCAAGATCCAAATAACCCCGTTTCTGTTCCCGATCCTCAAAGTTTTCCGTATAGATATAATTTTGAAAAGCGTCAAGAATATCTTCCAGGGACGCTAGTTCCGATTGCAAATAACCCAGTCGAAATAAATGCGAGGCAGTGTCAGATTTAAGATTTCCTTCAATTTGCTTAATATTTTCACTTTTAACAGCCCCAAAATACATTTGGTGCAGCCGGTAAAGCCGTTCCAGCTCTTCAATAGGTTCTGGATGATCATCGACACGCAGATCTACCATCACATCACTTAAGCCCCCGTAGCCTCCTGCTTCTTTCACTACATATAAAGCAGCGGACTGCTTTCCTCTGCTGTCCCCGCCAGCTTTCTGAGCCGCTTTCAAACTAGCGAGCAGTCGTTCTGCCAGAGAACCGTGATTTTTTTCAAAGGCTGTTCCCATCTCTGTTACTGTAGCTTGGTTAACGAGAATATTGCCTTGTGCCACGTAATTTTGTCCAGTCACACCACCAGCCCACTCGAAGCATTCTTTTCCCGTGTAAGTGGCTCCATTCCCTTGAGCATCCATTATTCCTACTTGCCTATGCTCTGATTGGTCATCTTTTTTTAATAATTCATTTAACGTATCTTCTGCACTAAGTCCCTTTTCTAATAAAGTAAGTCCTTCAGGGCCGAAAGCCGGATTTGCAAAAGCTTGCGTTGCTATAGCTCCTACACCTGCTTTTGCCCACGGTACAACTGAACCCACGCCAAGAAACTTCGACTGAACAGCAACGCCGAGTTCCTCCGTGTGAGGATCAAAACCTACAATGGAAAACGTCGCGATAATATTGGAAGGTTCTCCCATCTCTTCACTCCTTGTGGTCTTCACTTCTTAATTTATCATTCTTGTTAAATCCATGCAGTTCCTGCTTATCTACTCGATAAAAACGAGCCCCTTTTCCGGAAAAAGCGGCCGAGGATTATTTTCTCTGTACAAGCATGGGGCGGTTTACAAATAACAGCCCTACAAGGACAGCACTCAAAATAAAATCAGGAAGCATGTATCCTCCATTATAAATTAAGGAATAAAGCCATACCGGCTGGCCCGGCGGTGCGAAATTCCCATAGAATACAATACCTGCAGTAAAGTGGCTGAGAAATCTAAATAAACTACCGATAAAACAGCCGATAATGATTCCTGTTACCATCCGTTTCACTCGATTTTTATGGGCTGCAGCTGCTACTTGAGCAGAAGTTAAGCCGGCAAGTCCAATCAACGTAAAAGCCACTATATAATCAAGAAAAGTTTGCACCGGGGTTACTAGAAATGCGTTTCCCAGCAATATTTGATACAAGCCTAATAAAAACCCTGAGGTTAATCCTCCTTTTAATCCCCAGCGGAAAGCCATGATCAGTACAGGCACCATCGAAAACGAAACCGAACCGCCTTGTGCCCATAATTTAAAAGATAAAAAAGGAATAATATCTAGTAAAACAGCAATCGCTGAAAATATTGCCATTTCAACTAAAAACAAGACTCTTCTGCTCCTCATCATTCCACTCCTTCCCCATGCATAAAAAAGCAATGCATAACCGGTATACCAACAGGGTTGCTGCATTGCCTATTCTCCCATTTCATTCCTGCACCAGTATTAACTGTCAGGTTCTAAGGGTCTGAACAAATAAATGTGTCCACTCTCAGCCAGACGCTCCCCCTGAAGTTTTTTTCACTATTTTGTTTGAGTCCAGCTGGAAGGATCTTATGTTCATTTGATTATTTTACGTATTCCCATAAAGAACCAGCCTTAATCTGAAAATCCATCGATTGACAGGGTCAGCCTTTCACTTTATGGTTTAATTAGTAATAATTACTAATTATGAGGTGCAGAAATGGCTAAAAAGTCTAAAATTGTTAAAGAACAATAAAGACAAGCGATGGTGGAAAAGTACGGCGAAAAGCGTAACCAGCTATTACGAAGCATTACGCAGACTCCCGAGGGATTCATCCCCAACCCGTTCGCACAACCGCTGTTCCTTAACCGGCCGTCCGCACGGATATATGCGTAAATTCGGAGTTTCACGTGTTCAATTTAGAGAATTAGCCCATAAAGGACAACTCCCCGGCGTAAAAAAAGCGAGCTGGTAATAAAAAAACCATTAGCCTTTAAGACTGATGGGTTTTTTACATTTTCTAAAAAGTTATTCTGGATCGATACTTATCCATAAGCAGCTGATTATGTTGCCCTGCTCCGTCCACATTTCCACTTAGAAAAATCGGCGGATTTTCTCCTTTACTGAGTAACTTCTCAATGGTGCTGGCAAATAGCTGTTGAAGCAGGGCAGCTCCAACAACCGTTGACAAAGAAGCATACGATTGCGAGATTTCCTCATGGCAGAGAAGTGCGTCCCCAACGGGTACATTAGAATCTAACGTCAAGTCAACGATATCCTCTAAGCGTCTGCCAGACGAATGGCGGGAAGGTTGAGAACTTTCATATTGACGGGACAATAAGCCAATAACAAGCACCTTTGCTGTCTCCTTTCCATATAAAGCTGCTTCAATGGGAGCAGGATTTCTACCAGAATTCGAAATGACAATGAGACAATCCTGCGGCTGGAAATCTACAGACTTTAAATGATCATTAACAACGCCATGTTTTTTTTCATTCCGACTTGCCTTGGCTCCTCCTTTGTGCAGCATGAGAGAGTCAATCATTATCGGGTGAACTGGAGCAAGGCCACCTGCCCGGTAGTATGAATCCTGAGCAAGAAGAGCGGAATGACCACATCCAAACAAATGAATAATTCCATCATTCATAATGGACTCCGCTAACTGTTCGCTTATTACGTCCACGGACCTCTCTGTTCTCTTTGCTAAATCATTTAAAGTTTGTGCAGCTTTACTTAAATACTGCATAGGAGCACCACCTCATGAGCGATATATATCGCTGATAAATTTATACCGATCAGCACGGTAAGCAGATTTTACAATTTCAAACGGAGTTCCATCCTGTAAATAACTGTTACGCTCAATAAGAAGAATGGCAGACGATTGAGGAACGTCCAGCAGCTCTGCTTGATAGGTATCCGCGGTCGTTGCTTCAATCATTTGCGTTGCTTTTGCAATCGTAAGCTTCTCTGTTTTTTCAATATACTGGTACAATGACCCTTGTACATCCTTTTCGCTTAAATCAGGAATTAAAGTAACAGGAATAAATGTATGCTCTACAGCCATTGGCTTTTGATCAGCAAAACGGATTCTCGTAATTTTGTAAACCTTTTGATTGGGATCCATTTGCAATTTTCTAGCCATCTCTTTTGACACAGGAATGACATCGAATTCTAAAAGTTCACTGCTGGCTTCCATTCCTCTTTGATTCATATCTTCTGTGAAACTAGTCATTCCCTGCAAAGGTTGTTCTATTTTGCTTTCGGCCACAAATGTTCCTTTTCCTTTTGCGCGATAAAGAAACCCCTCACTAACCATATTGGTTATGGCCTGCCTGACCGTCATACGACTAACGTCATAATGCTCGGAAAGTTCTCTTTCCGAAGGAATCATATCCCCAGGCTTGAACTCTTTGTTTTCCATCCTTTGTTTTAGATCTTCTTCGATTTGAAAATACATCGGCAGTGGAGAATTTTTATTTACCATCCATGAATCCCCCTTAAGTTTCCTGATAAGCATCTTCATCTACGATGAGAGTAACATTCGGATGTTCGCTCAGTACAGATGCAGGGAACTGTTCATCCGTTTCACCTTTCAATAGACGTTTAATTGCTGCTGCTTTACGTTTTCCCGAAGCTAAAAGCAGGATTTCGCTGCTCCGCAAAATTGACCCGATTCCCATTGTAATCGCTTGGTTGGGAACTTCTTCAAAAGAATGGAAAAAACGAGCATTGGCTTCTCTTGTAGAAGCTGCTAAGTCAACAATATGGGTAAAGCTGTTAAAAGGTGTCCCTGGTTCATTAAAACCTATGTGGCCGTTCTCTCCGATGCCTAGTAATTGTAAGTCTGGAGGGCCGATTTGCGAAATAATTTCCTCGTACCGCCTGCATTCCTCATGAAGATTTGCTGCCAGCCCATCAGGGATAAAGGTATTCTTTTCGTCTATATTAATGTGATTGAACAAATGTTTTTTCATAAACACATGATAGCTCTGAGGATGATCGGGATCTAACCCAATATATTCATCTAAATTCAGTGAAGAAACTTGAGAAAAATCCAGCTGCTTTTGTTGATAAGCTTCTACAAGCTCGTTATATGTTCCGAGCGGAGTACTCCCTGTAGCAAGACCAAGCACAATGCGAGGGTTTTTCCGCACTTTTTCTGCGATGATTTTTGCTGTAATCGCGCTTAAATCTTCATAGTCTGCAGCTACAATAACATTCATAACATTTCCTCCCTTCGGTCATAAGCAATCGCCCCTCTGCAAATCGTCATGACCACGTTTCCTTCCTCATTCACTAACACGAGATCCGCATCTTTTCCCTCTTTGATACTTCCTTTACGGTCATATACATTCAGCTGCTTCGCAGCGTTACCAGAAGTAATCTCGGCTAAATCCGAATAGCTTAAATCAAGATCACGTTTCATCTTTTTCATAGCTTCAGACAAAGTCAGTATACTTCCAGCTAGTGTGCCATCAGCTAACCTTGCTTCACCATTATTCACCCACACGTTTTGTCCACCTAGATCATATTCCCCATCTGGCAGACATTTCGCACGCATAGCATCCGTAATGAGGATGGTTCGATCAGTGCCTGTGTGACGATACGCAATTTCTATAGCTTCTTTACGAGAATGAATATAATCCACGATCATTTCTACTTTCAACAGCGGGTTTACAAAAGCAGCCCCGACTATCCCTGGTTCTCTATGATGTAATCCGCTCATTTGGTTATAAAGATGAGTAACATGCCGCGCTCCATGCGCTACGGCTTGATTTACAGTCTCTATACCGGCTTCACTATGACCAATAGATGCAATGATCCCTCTTTTATGAAGATGCTGAATGAGTTCCATAGCCCCCTCTACTTCAGGAGCTAGAGTCACGAGCTTAATCAAACTGCGGCTGGCTTCATTATAGCGGTCAAATTGAGACACGTCCGGCGCCTGTACATGCTCAAGCGGCTGAGCCCCGACCTTATTTCTCGAAATAAATGGACCCTCGAGATGAACGCCCAAAATTTCTGCAGCTGCTTCTGCCTGTCCTTCACTCGTATAGGATGCAATATTGGATAAAGCATTCATAATTGCATTTTCAGACTGAGTCATCGTCGTCGGAAGAAAACTAGTCGTTCCTTCCTTAGGAAGCTGCCCAGCCATTCCCTTTAAAGATTGGAAGGAAGCATCCATAACATCGTGGCCGGCTGCCCCGTGAATATGAACATCAATAAAACCAGGCAAAAGGGACAAGTCATGTCTTCCCCCATCGATTATGACTTCTGCTCCCCCTATAGAATGCCGAGCAATTTTTGTAATTTTTCCGTTTTCAACTAATAATGCCCCTTTTTCGATTACACTTTTTTCGGAGACAATTCTAATGTTAGTAAATTCTATAGCCGTCACGGTTACCTCCTCCTTGTGAAAATGTAAAAAGGGGGAATTCCCCCCCTTTGTTATTTTATTGATAGGATGCCAGTCTGTCCTTGTGTGACATGACCTGTTTTATGAAGAGTTATATTTTCATTTTCTAAGTTTGTAAAAATCACAGGCGTAATAACTGAAGGAACTTTACGCTCTATTTCTTTTAAATCCGCCCGGATAAGAGGCTCGCCTTGTTTCACACTTTGTCCTTCTTCGACTAACGTTTCAAAGCCCTCTCCTTTTAATTTCACCGTATCAAGGCCGATATGAATCAATATTTCCAACCCATTTTCCAAGACAAGGCCGATGGCATGTTTCGTTGGAAATACTTGAATTACTTTTCCATTAACAGGTGAAGTAAACGTCTCTTGTTCAGGCTTAATGGCAAACCCCGGTCCCATCATTCCCTCGGCAAAAACTTGATCCGGCACCTCTTCAAGTTTTAACACTTTTCCGGTTACCGGCATGCTGAATGCCTGTTCTGAAAGAGAGCATGAAGCTTGCTTCGTTTTGCTTCCAGTTGACGAATGAGTCGATTGAGGGGGTTGTTGATTGCCTCCTTGCATTCGCTTTCTCATTGCTTCAGCTAGAAATTCTACAGATGTCCCTACAATAACTTGAAGATTGGTTTTTCCGACTTTCATTACCCCACGGGCTCCATATTGTTTCAGCTTATTCTCCTGTACTTTTTCTCTGTCATTCATCTGCAAACGCAGGCGGGTCGTACAATAATCAAGGGATTTAATATTTTCCGATCCCCCAAGAGCTTCTAAATAATAGTAGGATTTTTCATCAAAATCGTCTTTGCTTGAATCCTGAGAACCAACTTGCTGTGTTTCTTCAACAAAATCTTCATCCTCATCTTCACGTCCAGGAGTTTTTAAATCCAGTTTAGTAATTAAGAAGTAAAAGACAACAAAATAGATTGCTCCGAAAATCAAGCCTAGAATAATGAGTAGAAACGGTTTCTCAGCAATGTTGTAGTTGAGGACAAAGTCAATCAACCCTGCTGAGAATCCAAACCCATCGCGAATGCCTAACAACTGAGCCACAACCATAGATGCCCCCGTTAGTAAAGCATGAACTCCATAAAGCAATGGAGATAAGAACATAAATGAAAACTCAATAGGTTCGGTGACACCAGTAAGGAATGAAGTCAGGGCTATACTGATGAACATACCTCCGACTGCAGATTTACGATGCTTCTTAGCAGCCGCATACATCGCTAAACAAGCAGCTGGAAGTCCGAACATCATTACCGGGAAAAAGCCTGCCAGGAAATGTCCTGCTTCAGGATCTCCATTCAAGAAACGGTTGATTTCACCATGAACAACATCACCAGCAGCAGTAGTATAAGAGCCAAAATCAAACCAGATTAACGTATTGATTACGTGATGCAGACCGACAGGAATCAATAGTCTGTTAAGTACGCCATATACCCCTACTCCGAGCGAACCGGAATTTAAGATCCAATGCGCAGCTGAATCGATGACAAACTGAGGGTAAACCCATAAGTATCCAAAGATAAAGGCCAGGACGACCATTGATCCGGAAGTAATGATCGGAACAAATCGCTTGCCTCCAAAGAAGGAAAGAAAGTCAGGGAATTTCACATCGTGGTACCGGTTGTAAAGCATCCCGGCTACGATCCCTGCGATAATTCCAGAAAATACCCCCATATTTACATCTTCGTTAATCGATGCAATTCCGTTATCTAGCACTAAATAACCGACAGCACCAGCTAATGCTGCAGCCCCATTACCGTCTTTTGCAAATCCCATGGCTATACCTATCGCAAATATGAGTCCCAAATTCGTTAATATGCCATTCCCTGCTGCTGTAATAAATGGAATGTCCAATAAGTCTTCCATGCCCAGCCTTACAAGCAGGGCAGCAGCGGGTAAAGTTGCAATGGGAAACATGAGTGACTTCCCAATTCTCTGCAAGAAATTTAACATGTGTATCCTCCTTAAGAAGTAATGATTAATGAAAACGCTTCATGGTCATCTTATCATCTTAACATATAGTTGTCTATACCAATTCATTTTTAAAAGCTCATACAGGTTCCTTAACCTTAATGAGCAAGTTCCTTACTTACTTCGTGTTAATGTAGGTTTCAAAAAATTCGAGGCTCCTTTCAAGAATCAGATCCTGATCATGATCGAGCGTTGCCACATGGTAACTGTTTTCCAAGTGAACCAATTCTTTATGCTCGGAAAAGACGGTTTCAAATATTTCTTCAGAGTTTCCAGGTGGTACAACGTGGTCTTCATCAGAAACAAATAAGAGAATAGGACAATGAATCCCATTCAGCCGTTTCCTTACATTCGTCATCAAGCGGACGAAAGCCGCCACTGATCCTACAGGTGTTTCTTGATAAGCAAGCTCAAATGCCCCCTCTTTATGAATGTCCGACCCAATCGCAGCCAGAAAATGCTCGGTCGATTCCTCGGCAGACTGCTCTAATTTCGGCATATCAATGGCTCCATTGATGGATATGACTCCTTTTACTTCCTTAAACGTTTCTGCTATGTAAAGGGCAAGTGTTCCTCCCATCGACAAACCTGCGACAAATACCATCTCGCATCTTTCCTGAAGCCAATGATAGGCATTTTCCACTGAAAGAATCCAATCCTTTTCACTCGTTTCTTCCATATCTTCCGGCGACGTGCCGTGACCAGCAAGTCTTGGAGAGATCACCGTGTACCCCTCCCTGCTAAAGGCATCTGCTAATGGTTTTATGCTTTGAGTCGTACCTGTGAATCCATGAGAGATCAGAATCCCGACCTCGTTCCCCTCATATTGGAGCGTTTCTGCGTCTTTCATAACTTCCGCCATCTAAGTCTTCCTCCTTTAAACGCTTGTCGTTAACGTGTGTACCCTTATTTCATAGAATTAATCCGTGAAATTACCGTTCTTATTTGTTGTGAAAATGTTAAGATGAAACTATTGCCTTTTGTTTATCAGGACGATACAAGCCACTTAAAAGACATATGTGTTAAAAATTTCACGAATAAATAATAGATCGCATTGAAAGGAAGTTCCGATGAATACGAAAGAAAAGCTTCAAAAAATTTCTCCTTCCTATGATCCATGGGAAGCTTATATGGATGTTGAAAAATTCGGAAACATGACGCTTTCAAATATTGAATTCACTACTACTACCCTTTGTAATATGCGTTGTGAGCACTGTGCAGTTGGATACACTTTACAATCTAAAGATCCGGAGGCACTCCCGATGGATTTGATTTTAAAGCGTCTCGATGAAATCCCTCATTTGCGGACATTGAGTATAACAGGCGGGGAACCAATGATGTCTAAGAAATCTGTGCAGAATTATGTTCTTCCACTATTGAAATATGCGCACCACCGTGGTGTACGAACACAGATTAATTCGAACCTTACATTACCCTACAACCGATACACGGAAATCATCCCTTATTTAGATGTTTTACATATTTCACATAACTGGGGAACTGTGGAAGAATTTGTCCACACTGGTTTTGCACGTATGGAGAAGAAACCTACAGAAGACAGCAGGAGAATGTTTTTTGATAAAATGGTAGAAAATTCACAGCGGCTTTCCGAGGAAGGTGTAATGGTATCTGCAGAAACAATGCTTAACAAACGGACATTCCCTTACCTGGAGAAGATTCACGATCACGTGAAGGAAATGAAATGTGCCCGGCACGAAATTCACCCAATGTATCCTGTCGATTTTGCAAGCAGTTTAGAGACGTTACGTTTGGAAGAGATGCGGGAAGGAATCACACGTCTGCTCGATCACAAACATGAAGATTTGTGGATGCTTTTTGGCACACTTCCTTTCTACCCATGCAGTTCGTCTGAATCCGATTTGCAAATGCTCCGCCGTCTTTATCATTCAGATAATGTCACCGTACGTAATGATCCAGACGGCCGTTCAAGACTAAACGTTAACATTTTCACTGGAGATATCATCGTCACGGATTTTGCAGACGAACCTTCACTGGGAAATATTCAAACCACTGGTCTTCCTGAGGCCTATGAAAAATGGATGGATACAAAGACGGCGAAAAGTCTTAACTGCCATTGTCCTGCAGTACAATGTCTCGGGCCAAATATCCTCGTGAAAAATACGTATTACCCAGAGGTTAACTTTAAAGAAAGATCAAGCCGGCTTTAAGGTTTTGGAATGGGTAAGTCGGAAACTAGTACTAAGGCAGGCACATACATCTTGAAAGGAGTAAACGAATGCCAATCATTGAGCAGGACGACACAATTATTAATTATCAACTCTCCAGAAGAACCAACATTAATTTTACAAAGATTTATGTAGATGATTTAAACGGCGTTCACGTAACAGCTGCTGCAAATAAGGATCAAGTTAAGGTAGAAGCCTTCTTACGAAAAAAAGCTTCCTGGATCCAGGAGAAGTGGAGGGAGACTCATCCTGATCTCTATGAGATTGACACGATAACGGAGGATGAGAACAGAAAAATTGCCTATTTAGGCCGTCATTACCAGTTGGTAAAGAAAGAAAATGCTCTTGAGCTGAGCTTTCAGTTTCAGAAAGGAAAGTTTCTCTTCCTGTATCCGAAAACTATGAGCAGGGATGAGCGGACTTATGAATTAAAAAGGCTTCTCCACAAGTGGCTGTTCGAAAAAGCTGAAGAAAAGCTTCCGGCGGAGGTTGAACAGGATCAAACACGTTTAGGTAAAAAAGAAGAAGACAGTATTCATCTCAATTGGAGAGTCGTTCAAAGAAATAAATCTTCGATCGCTTCAATTATTGAAGACTTAAAGAAAGAAAAAGTTTGTTAATGAGATCAACGAGTTCCTAATAAAATCGACTGACTAATTTTGAGAGAGTGGGCATCCAGCCTTTACTCTCTTTTTATTCATAAAAAAGACTGTCAAGCCAATGCTGACAGTCTTCCTATTACGATCATCCGAAAAATGTTTGATAAAGTAAGAATAGATTTAAAATAATGATCAAGATGGCAATTAACCAGGAGATTACCGTCGTCCCCTTTCGATTGACTAACTGCCCCATTAATTTTTTCCTGCTTGTAAACATAATCAAGGGAATCAGGGCAAAAGCAATGCCAAAGGAAAGAATCACCTGACTCATTACGAGAGCATAGGTGGGGTTCACTCCTGAAATAATAATTGCTAGTGGAGGCAGCATCGTAATGAACCTCCGTAAATAAATAGGAATCCTTCTTCTTATATACCCTTGCATGATCACATCACCAGACATCGTCCCCACCGAAGAACTGGATAAGCCCGCTGATAATAGACCTACGCCAAAAAGAATGGCTGCCCCTGGGCTTAATAGGACCTCGAAATTGTGAAAGGCCACATCTAAATCAGCAATTACGATCCCATTCGTATTAAACAGTGCACTGGCAACTACCAGCATGCTTGCGTTAATCAAGCCTGCAATAATCATAGCAATAAGAATGTCCACAAACTCAAACTTAAAGATTTTCACCTTTTCCTGTTCTGTTTCTCCGACGATTCTTCTCTGTGTTAGTGCCGAATGCAAGTAGATCGCGTGAGGCATAACAGTCGCCCCCAAAATCCCTGCCGCTAAAAGGACACTGCTTACTCCGTCGAACTTAGGAACAAACAGTCCTTTCATTAAAGGAGCTGCTTCTGGCTGTGAAAAAAACACTTGAACTCCGAAGGCGATCACTACAATAAATACCATTCCGGTAATCACTGCTTCCAAAGGACGGACACCTTTACGCTGTAATTCCAATATTAAGAAAGAAGCAGCAGCAGTAATCAGTGCTGACGGGAGCATAGGAATTCCAAAAATTAAATATAAACCTAATGCAGCACCGATAAATTCTGCTAAATCTGTGGCCATAACAATTAATTCTCCCTGAATCCACAAACCGATGGACGCCCATTTAGGAAAATGGTCCCTTGCTACTTCAGGAAGATTCTGTCCAGTTGCAATTCCAAGCTTTGCCGACAGTGATTGAATGAGTATGGCCATTAGATTCGAGGCAAAAATGACCCAGAGCAGCATATAGCCAAATTTGGATCCTGCTTGAATATTTGTCGCAAAGTTTCCCGGATCTATATAGGCCACCGCTGCTATAAATGCAGGGCCAAGGAATGGAAGCAATCGTTTAAGACCTTTTTTCTTTCCTAAGGCTTGTTCAAAACTCTTCGAATGAAGGGTTTTTTCATTACCTAATAGTTCGTTTCCCGTCTGAGTAGTTGTCATTGATTTATCCACGAATAACCCCCCTGCATTTTCCTCTTGTCGAAATTTTTGCCCTAGAGAAAAATACATTACTGTGCCCAATGTAGGACAATTTTTTACAAACGTCAACTTTTATGATTGATCATTGTTAAGCGATGTGAGCTTAGTTCTTTAACCTACATGAATTAGTTAATAACTCCTCTTTTTCATTTCCTGAATCAATATTATTTGAGGCCTTAAATTCTCTCCTTTATACTATTGTTAATATCTGTCACTTACATACAGAGGAGGATGCATTTATGTCTCAAGAAGTCCAAGAATCGAATTTTAAAGTTGGTGCTTACCCATTTTTTAAAGACCTCCGTAAAACTGAACCTGTCTATCCTTTATCTAAGGAAGACGGAAATACGACTTGGATTGTTACCCAGTATGAAGATGTTCTGTCCCTGTTGAAAAAACCGAGCTTTATTAAAGATCAGTCCAAGTTATTCTCCCAGCAGGAGGAAGATGAAACCCCGCTGGAAGTGAAAGTGTTTCAAAATATGATGCTTGACGTTGATCCGCCAGACCATCGAAGACTAAGGAAACTTGTGCAGCCTCATTTTAATCCGAAAACCATCCGCAAGTTAGAACCACGAATCCTCGATATTGCAGATGATTTAATTAATGAAATGAGAAAAAAAGATGGCCCGGTGGATTTAATTGATGATTTTGCCTTTCCTCTGCCTATCATTGTCATTAGTGAATTACTTGGAGTTCCTGTTGAGGATAGAGATAAGTTCAGGCAATGGTCAAATACGATTGTTTCCGCCGCTGACAATACACAGGAGGATTTCGCAGCAGATATCAACGATTTCATTCATTATTTAGACATATTATTTGAAGAGAGACAAGCCGATCCGAGAGAGGACCTTATCTCTAAATTATTACAAACTCGAGAAGAAGGTGATTTGTTAAGTAATGACGAGCTTTATTCCATGATCGTACTTTTAATTATCGCCGGTCATGAAACGACAGTTAATCTTATTGGCAACGGAATGCTTGCTTTGTTTGAACATCCGGAGGAACTGGATAAATTAATTAATGACTTATCACTGACAGAAACGGCTGTTGAAGAATGCCTTCGTTACTACAGCCCCGTTGACTTCTCTACGGCCCGCTGGGCGGAAGAAGAGTTAACTTTACGGGGCCGAACTATTAAACGCGGCGACCTTGTCTTAGCCTCTCTTTCATCGGCGAATCGAGACGAGAAGAAATTTGATAATCCTGATGAATTTGATATTACGAGAAAGCCTAATTCTCACATTGCCTTTGGTTATGGTATTCATTTTTGCCTGGGAGCTCCGCTCGCTCGTCTGGAAGGTAAGATTGCTTTCCAAAAACTGCTTACCGCTTTTCCCCATATTAAATTAGCTGAAAAGCGGCCTGAATGGAGAAATATGTTCCTGTTAAGAGGACTGAAACAACTCTTAATCAAACTTAACACCGAAAGTGTTACTAACTAACTCAATTGCTAAGGTTAAGGTACAGAATTAAACAAATGTCCATTATGAGACAAAGATGAATAAATGGCTTTGACTATGTCCTCCACCTCCCTGAAAATAGTGACTCCTGTACATAAGGCTGTCTGTAACTATTAAAAGTGGGATCTGTTAATCAAGCAGACTAGCTATTTTCAAATTAATTTACTAAAATCGCAGAATTTTTTTGAGTTTTACCTACATTGTGTGTTAGAATTCCTAACATAAGGGAAGAACAGATTCCCGATCCACATACTTGTTGGGTAAATTACTAAAAAAAGGAAAAGGTGAGGTAACTTAATGGGCTATTCGAAGGAGCAAATCAAACAAGAGGTTCAAGAAAGAAATGTAGAATTCATTTTACTAGAATTCACAGATATGCTTGGGGACACAAAAAACGTGGAACTACCTATCGATGAATTAGATATGGTACTCAATAACGAAGCAATGTTTGACAGCTCTTCTATATCAGGATTCACAGCCATTCAGGAAAGTGACATGTATTTAGTACCAGACTTGGATACATTTTTAGTCCTTCCTGCAATTGTAGATGAAGATCAAGCAGCTCGCTTTATTTGTGATATTTATAAACCGGACGGAACTCCTTTTGAAGGGGACCCTCGTTATATATTGAAAAGAGCGATGCAAGAAGCTTCTGATATGGGTTACACTGTAAACGTTGGTCCAGAACCAGAATTTTTCTTGTTTAAGTTAAATGCAGACGGCTATCCTGCGCGGCAAATGAACGACCACGGGGGATATTTTGATTCTTCTCCAATGGATAAAGGAGATAAAGTGCGCCGGGATATCGTTCGCACCCTGAAGAAGTACGGCTTTGAAATGGAAGCTTCACACCACGAAGTTGCCAAAGGGCAGCATGAAATTAATTTCCGTTTTGACAATATGTTAAAAACCGCTGATAACATTCAAACGTTTAAAAACGTCGTTAAAGACATTGCAACTAATCATGAGTATCATGCCACTTTTATGCCAAAACCATTTTCCGGAGAGAACGGTTCTGGAATGCACTGCCACTTATCTCTTTTTAAAGACGGAGACAGCGCCTTTTATGATGAAGATGCAGAAGATGGCGTATCGATAACCATGAAGCAGTTCATCGCTGGAATTCTTCACCACGCTAGTGGTATTGCAGCTATTACTAACCCTAACGTTAATTCTTATAAGCGTCTTGTACCTGGTTATGAAGCACCAGTAAGTGTGGCATGGTCCCACTCAAACCGCAGCTGTATGGTCCGCGTACCAACCACCCGCGGGAAGGGAACACGCTTTGAGGTCCGCAATCCTGACCCAACCGCTAACCCATACCTTACACTTGCTGTATTAATTCAGGCTGGACTTGAAGGTATCCGCAATGAACTCGATGCAGGGAAAGATGAAACTCGTAATTTATACGAGGTTACCGATGACAGCGTACCTACCCTGCCAACGAACTTAAAAGAAGCAGTCAAAGCTTTGAAGAAGGATACCGTTCTTATGAATGCACTCGGTGATCATACTTCCCAGGCTTATATTGAACATAAAGAAGAAGAATGGACGCAATATTCTCTTCAAGTCAGCTCATGGGAAATCGACCAATATATGAATAAGTAAAAGTACTAAGAGAGCACCCTGTTCTATACAGGGTGCTCTAAGCTTGTAGAGAAACTCCTTGTTATTCTACAAATTTTATTCTTACCGAAAAGAGCTATGACCCCTTCCCTTTCCGGGGACGAGCACCCGAGTTTCCTCTCGAAACCCACATTCGGCAATCTCGGTTCACTCGTTCCTCCGCAGGAGTGGAAGGGACCTCGCTCCTTGGTATGCTTTAAAGACAAAAAAAGACTCTCCTTCACCTAGTTCACCCAAGAGAGTCTTCTTTTCGGTAAATCCTCTTCCCTTCGTTGAATATATGGTTTAAATGAATCTCCTCTTTGCTCATTTCTTTATATTCAGCTACCCATACCTCGTTTACTTTCTAATCATATACTTGTAATAAAAGATTTGTTTGGAGGTCAATAAAGTGAACGACGAAAGCCGACGAGGTTTATTCCCGGGATTCTGTGTCTTTCCAGGATATAAGTATTGTGGACCTGGGTGCAGCGGTCCGGGAGAACCAGTCAATGCCGTAGATGCTGCCTGTAAAGAACATGATGAGTGTTACCGCCAATACGGCCCATCCTGTTATTGCGATCAGCAATTCTTAAGACAACTGGATTTGTTGCGCAATCCATACACGGAAGAAGGCAGGCATGCCCAAATCATTTATAGATATATGAGACTGCAATCGTTTTTTACTTGCGGTTTTTAAACCATATTTATTAAGGAAGCTTCCCCTACAGCTTCTCCCTTCGCCTGCCTCTTCCCCTTCATTCTTCCCTCTTTTCCTTTTGGAAAGAAAGCAAAAAACAATACTCCACAAAAAAGAAAAAGCAGCACGGCTGGCTGCTGTTCTCTCGTTAGTTAAGTGCTTCCCCTTTACCTAAAAGAATTTTCATTTGATTATTTTCATTACCGACAGGATACTTAACTTTATATTTTTTTGTATTGACTTCCCCTTGTTTCGTTTCCTCAGCCGTAATAAATGCAGTGACTTCGACATGGTCGTCTTTAGGGTCCGCAATGATGTTATCAATACTCACGGACAATGTATTGTTATAACCAGCCCTGAATTCTTCATAACTCTTCGTACTCTGCCATTCACTTCCAATTAAGGAGTAGGCGGTGACAAAATCTCCCTGGTTTATACTCGTATAAAAGTATTGCACAAGATAAGTAGCTTCTTCTGCGGGGGAAGAGGCTTCCGGCTGATCCGATGTTCCTGAAGCCAGCTCAGGAAACTGCGGCAGTGATTTCATCGGAGTTTCTGACCAGTTTTTGACTAACGATAACACTTCCACAATGGGAATACTGAAACCAATATTCTCTTTGCCTAATTTAGCTGAGTTTATACCGATGACTTCCCCTGTTTTTTCTTCAATAAGCGGCCCGCCACTGTTTCCTGGCGAAATTGGAGCAGAAATCTGATAGACATTCTCATACTTGAACGGCTTCAAATTAAAGCTGCGGTTTAATCCACTGACCTCTCCGCTAGTGACTGTATTCTGTAAGCCTAAAGGGCTTCCAAGCGCCAATACTTGGTCGAGAAGTTCAGCCTTTTCCTCCGTTTGCAACGGAAGAGGATCCTTTCCCTTCAACCCTGGCACTCGAACAACAGCCACATCTGTGTCAGGGCTGGTTCCAATGACATTTCCGGTTAGTTTCTTGGAATCTACTGTAATGACCGTCACTTTTTTATGATTGGCCACCACATGGGCATTCGTAATGATGTCACCTTTTTTGTTATACAGAAAACCAGAACCTATCGTTCCATCATCTAATTTGATCTGCACAACCTTCTTTTGGGACTGAAAAATAATATCCTTTGTTTTGGGAACCTTTTCCTCGCCCTTTCCGTCTTCCGTTGGTTCATCTAAAACCGCTTCGGCAGCCAGTTTATCTGGAACAGTGTGCATGAAATATAAACTGCCTGCAACACCTGCCCCTAGAATGAAAATAGTCAGAACAAGGCTGACGATCCACGAACGGTTCACAGGACATCCTCCTATTCTACATACCATTCTACATTGGTAATTTTCACAGATAAGTCGCCATCTACACCATAGATGTCCTTTTCAAACTCCCCTTTATCTCTAGGATTTAAATACATAGGATAGATTTGAGTGGACCCTGACTTTACGACTTTTTCCTTCTTATTCAAGAGATCGTAACTGATTTTCACCGAGCTTACGATTTTCGTAGCAACGCTTTCCACTTCACCGTTAAGCTTTACTTGGTGGTCTTTGTTCTTGGAAAGCTTTACATTTAGAATTTTTATGGCGTCATTTTTATTTTTCAAGTCTTCCTCTGCTGCCTGCTGCATCGCACGCTCTATACGTTCTTCCTGGGCCTGCTCGAAGGCACTCTTTTCTTTTATTACTCTTTCCTTCAGCTTTACAAGCTTTTCATGATTAGCCACGTATTGCAGACTCCGATCCACTACATTCACAGCTTCAGTAAACTGCTTGTCATCGATCGCCTTTTCAGCTTTGTCTGTCGCAATCGCGACTATCTTTGTTGAAATTTTCTGACGGACTTTCCCTGCTTCTTCCAGGTTTAATCCCGAAAGTTTATCTAATTTTGCAGCTAATTCATCTATTGTATGTAACTGGTTTAATTCATTACTTATTTCTTTTACAGTAATTCTAGAATCCAAATCATTGATTCTAGGACTCAATGTACCTAACAACCGGCTTTTTTGATTGACTACTTGATTCTGAATAGTTGCCAGGCTCTCTTTTGCATCCTGCAGACGATTATCTTTAATATACCCTTTAACTAGGTCAAGATCGTTATTCATAGCCATCGCTGAACGTATGCTGCTGAGTTCCTGCTGCAAAGCTTCATGTTCCGGGCGTTTTTCAACAACTTCAGCCATCAGCGCTTCAGATTGCTCATATTTGCCATTAAGGGCAAGTTCATCAGCCTGCTGCTTAGATGCAAGTACTTTTTCATTGACATGAAGTTCATGATAATAGGTATAAGATACTGCCGCAATGGAGAGGAGAAGAGCTAAGAAGGGAAGCAGATAGGTCCAAATTTTTTTTGGTTTATTTATGTAATCCAACGGTTCATCTACTAAACTGGCACCACAGTTGGAGCAAAAACGAGAAGTATCTTCCACCGGGTTCCCGCAGTTGTTACAATTGTTCACGGGACCGTCCTCCTTTTTACACATCGAATGGAAAAAGATGGGTTTCTTTTCCTTTTTTTCAATCATTATTATAGCATGATTTATCATTCAATCGACAGGGGTTTTCAGAAATCCGACAATAAATTATTTTTCCCTTCATTTTTCTTGTAACCATGTCATTCGCACGACCATCTAATCGATAAAAACATACAATAGTCTTATATAGATTGAGAGGAGTGTCGTGATGAAGAGTCGTCCTGGACGCACACAGTCTAATAACGGGCAGCAAAAACCTGCTCGACGCACCTGTTGTGGTTCAAAAAGAAAGGGAACCTCAAAGTAAGTCCATACTATTAAAAAAGCCGCCTCAATTAAGCGGCTTTTTCAGCGGAATTTTATCCCTGTCAGCTTTTTATCCTGCTGTTTTTTACTTATTAAACAAAATTATCCTATTTTTCCAAATAGTTTTTTTGATTCATCTTTGTCACATTTTGTCCATCTAAATACATAATTGTATAAATGAGTCTAATGTAATAATCTTGTAACTGAAATGTAGCTGTTATGTATTTGAGTGTCTATATGAATGCTTGTTATACTCCTTCCAGTACTACTTTTGAAGGAGGCAAAAACGGTTATGAAGAAATCATCTATTTTATTTTTCACTCTCCTATTTTATATAGCCGGCGTCTTCGGTCATGGTTCTCAGCAAAACTCTACAGTATCAGCTGTTGAACTGGCAGAAAGCGACCAGACGCCTATTGCCATACAAAAAATGGACGTCAAATCTTTGAAACTTGCTAAAAGAAAAGAAGAACACAAGCGGTTTGAAGAAAAGAAGAAAAAAGCAGCTAAGAAAACTGAGAATAACAACGAAGTCAAACGCACGGTAAATGTAGAGGCTACTGCTTATACCGCTTTTTGTGAAGGATGCAGCGGGACAACTTATACAGGAATTAATCTACGGAAAAATCCAAAGCAGAAGGTTATTGCTGTGGACCCAGATGTGATCCCTCTCGGCTCTAAGGTGCGCGTTCCTGGTTACGGAGTGGCGATAGCAGGAGATATTGGATCAGATATTCAAGGTCACCGCATCGACTGCTTCATTCCGAAGCACGGCAATGCCATGAAATTTGGACGAAGACAAGTAAAAGTAGAAATTTTAGAATCTTAATAGACAGGCCCGGCTCTTAAAGAGCCGGGCCTGTCTATTACTCCCTAGAGAAACGTGTTTGTTTCGCGCAGCCATCTAAATAAAAGCTTTCGACACTATCGGTATGAAGACCGACTCCGTCTTCAAGGAACCACCATTCTCCTTTATCTAACTGCTTCACAATAAATTCAGACGCTTCCCTGGCACTCATTTCTTCACTTAATTCCATCTCATGACTAACTACTCGTGTACTGTGGACCAAAAAGACGACCTTCCAGCTTTTTCTCATTTCACTCATACGATTCGTTCACCATCCTTCAAGCATTTTAGTTGAATGTACCCGTGAAAAATAACATTTAATCCTCATTTATTATGCCCAAATAAAAAGAACTAACCGCAAAGGTAATGCGGTCAGCTCTTCTCTTCATTATTATGTAGGGGGAGGTGCGCCAGATGTTCGCCAAGCTGTTCTTCGATCTGATTTTATACATAAATTGAAAAACCAACGAGTGAAGATAAGGCAAACGACAGGTATAAGACATCCCTCCAATTAATTATTAAATCATCCTGTCTACACTTAAAGTTTACCAACTTGTCCGAAGAAATAGTGTTAAATCTCTGTAAATAGTGAAAGGCTTATTCTAATTTATGCCATTAACCCGTTTTTATGAATGAAAAGCTCCAGATCCTACCGCACCAACTCTCGTTCAAACAAAAGAGTTTACAACTAACCAATGATGGTTTACGATAAGATACGTTATAAATCTGAGTAAACTAATCGGAATGAGGAGGTATAAATAGATGGCTCAATCAGCTGTTAAGAATTTGCATAAAGAAGCACCTGAAGAACAAGCCTTTACTAATAGAGAATCATTAAAACCTGTACAAAAGCCTTTAGTTATAGCTGGAATTGCTGCAGCAATTCTCCTGTTTTTGATTATTACTTCCACAGCCTCAATGACTCAAGGCGTTCTTTTTCTTATTGGACTTGCTTTTGGGCTGGCTTTGCTGCACGCACGTTTTGGTTTCACCTCTGCATTTAGACGACTGCTTTCTGTAGGGAATGTTCAAGGATTGCAATCTCACATGGTAATGCTGGCCGTTGCTTCCACTTTATTTGCCATCATTCTTTCTACCGGTTTCAGCTTTACAGGTCAAACGCCGTCTGGTTATGTTTTTCCTGTAGGATTAAGCGTTGTTGCCGGCTCTTTTATGTTTGGAATCGGAATGCAAATGGGCTCTGGATGTGCTTCTGGAACACTTTATACGGTAGGCGGCGGAAAGAGTTCTATGCTGCTTACTCTGCTAGGGTTTATCGGCGGTTCTGTTTTAGGAGCCTATCAAATTGGATTTTGGCGTGACCTCCCAACTCTTCCTGCCATTTCTTTAGCGGAAACGACAGGACTTGGCTATTTCGGGGCTGGGTTTTACAAATGTTGATTTTCATCGGCATTTATGCCATTACAGTTAAAGTTGCCCGGAAAACCAATCCGCCGAGGATGAAACCTCTGGCAACTACATCTGGTTTTAAAAAGCTATGGCGCGGGGCATGGCCCCTTCTTGTGGCTGCAGTTGTTCTCGGCATATTAAACGCTGTTACACTCACCGTACGCGGCAAACCGTGGGGAATTACCTCAGCTTTTGCCTTATGGGGTTCCCAATTTCTTGATTTATTTGGTGTAGACGTCGCCAGCTGGCAATATTGGCAGGGCAATACTGAAGCTCTAAATACCTCTGTCCTTGCAGATTCTACAAGTGTAATGAACTTCGGGATCATTCTTGGGGCATTTATTGCCGCGTCCTTCCAGGGAGATTTTAAGCCCGGAAAAATCAAACCAGGAATAGGAATTGCTGCTATTATCGGCGGAGGCTTAATGGGGTACGGTGCCCGTCTAGCCTTTGGATGTAACATCGGCGCATATTTCGGTGGAATTGCTTCCTTCAGCCTTCACGGCTGGGTATGGATGATAATGGCATTGCTTGGTTCATTTCTCGCTCTGTTCATTCGTCCATTATTTGGTCTTAATAATCCGGATCCTAGAGACTCCATATGCTAGATTTAAAAAGCGGATGCCTTGTAGGCATCCGCTTCTTTTTATTGAATAATTTTCGCTTTATACTTACGATTTCTCGGTCCATCAAATTCACAAAAATACAGTCCCTGCCACGTACCAAGGACTAAACTGCCCTTTTCAATAATGAGTGTCTGAGCATGACCGACTGTACTCGTCTTCATATGGGCAGCTGTATTGCCTTCCCCGTGTAAGTCTTTCTGATCTGCCCACGGATAGATCTCTGAAAACCTGCGCAGCATATCTGTTTTAACATCCGGATCAGCATTTTCATTTACGGTAAGACCGGCTGTGGTATGCATAGAAGTCACAACGACAATACCATCCTTCACCCCTTGTTCTTTAATCCACCCTTCGACTTCAGAGGTTACATCTACCATTTGGTCATGATGATCGGTTCTTAATTCAAAAGTTTTCATCATTGGAACATAACTCCTTTAGCTTTGTGAAGCTGCATAATCTTTGAGCGTTTCGTAGGTATCGATTTCTTTTTGAAAATACACTGGATCCCTCGTAAATTTCCAAGTTCCTTCATGAATATTTACCTCAATCGCTGCTTGATAAACATACGTACCATTCCCTCTTAATTGAATGGAGTATTCATCACGTTCCTTTTCCACCAGGCAGTTGACTAAGCCACCTTTATTCATCACTACAATCGGTGTATGAAGATCATTAGAAGTAAGAATCGTAGAAACTAAGGAAGAAGCAGACATAGCTGTACCACAAGCATTAGTTAAACCTACTCCCCGTTCATAAGTCTGGACAAATATTTTGTTCTTTGCCAGGCTTTTAACAAAGCTTACGTTTACTCCGTTCGGAAATACTTGAGGCAGGTTATTCGCTTTTTGTCCGATTGCATAAAGTTCTTTTTCATCATAACTATCCAACATGGCCACAATGTGAGGATTAGGTACGCTTAGTGCTGTAAATGTCATTTCTTCCGATAGCTCAGGAATGCTTACGTCTACAGCGGTAGAATTTTCAAAATCCATTGGCAAAGTATCTACGTTGAAGGAGACTGGCTCAATGGCTACTGAAAACGTATCGATACCTGGATAAATCTCCTCTACTTGTGCAACTTGAAGTACCGCTTTATCGGTTTCAATTTTGACAGGTGAGCTCCCCGTCTTTTCAATGATATGGCGCGCTACACAACGGAGACCATTTCCGCACATTTCTGCCTCCGTGCCATCAGAGTTGAACATTCTCATACGTGCAGCAGCTTTGTCACTGGGAAGTACAAATAAAATTCCATCAGATCCAATCCCGTTCATTCTGTTGGGCAGAACTAATGAAAGTTTCTTCCTCTCTTCTTCTGTAAAGGAATAATGATGTTTCATCTCATCAATAAGTATAAAATCATTGCCGGAACCGTGGCATTTAATAATTTCAATATTCATTCATACATTCTCTCCTTCGCTCCCTGTCTATTTTTCATCATAGCACACCTCTTCTTTTTCAGGCTAAAGAAACACCACCATTCGTTTTGAATGGTGGTGTTTAAGCAGCCCGCCTTTTCATAAGCCAAAGGAAATAAGGAGCCCCTATGAGTGCGACAAGTATCCCTGAGGGAATTTCATTAGGAGCAAGCAAGGTTCGGCTGAATAAATCTGCGACTACAAGAAGCAGTCCCCCAATCAACATCGTAACCGGCAGAAGCTTTTGATGTAGATTCCCAACTAACAGCCTTGCCAGGTGAGGAGCGATTAGACCAACAAACCCGATCGATCCAACAGCTGCTACACTGCAGGCAGCAAGTAGTGTAGCAAATAATGCCATTTGGAATCGAATGGACCTTACGTTCATGCCAAGACCTTTGGCGGTTTCATCACCTAACGACAACACATCCAGTGTTTTTATATAAAAGGCCAGAAATGGAATCAGAATCACTACCGGCCAAATTAAGAATTGGAGCAGCTGCTCCCATCCTTTCGCATAAGTCGTCCCAGAAAGCCAAGTAAGGGCAGATGCCACCCCTAAATCCGACTGCACGACCATGATCTGAATAAATGCGGAACCAAAGGCTGAAATGCCAATCCCTAGCAAAGCAAGAATCGTAGGATTAAATTCAGCTTTTGCTCCAAGCGCCATGACTAAGAGAAAAAAGACAAAGGCTCCGATCATTGCTCCAATTGGAACGAACAAAGCAGAGACATGAAAAACATACATCATAGTCAAAGCTCCAACCCCTGCACCGGAAGTGATACCAATAACGGAAGGGTCTGCAAGCGGGTTTCTAAGAACCCCTTGAAAGACCAGACCACTGACCGCTAGAATGGCGCCACTGAATAACGCTACCAACGAGCGCGGCAATCTGAGACTAAAAATAAAGTTACGCGTAAATTCATTTGTATTCCCAGCTATAGCATCAAATGTCAGTAAAGGTTCAAAGCCATAGTTCCCGCTTGAAATACTGACAAAAATAACGAGCAGTATAGCTAAAGAAGTCAGTGGAATAATGGCTTTAAAAGAAAGCTTATTATACACATGACCCGCCATAATTGTTCCAGGCTCTTCTTTTGAAGCATCTTTCTTCATCCTTAAAACCAGCCAAATCAGCCAGGGAGCTCCGATGAGCGCCGTTACTGCGCCAACAGGAAGCTCAGAAAAAGATGGGTCAATGATTCTGGCAAAGATATCAGCCATTAAGAGCACATTTCCTCCCCAAAGAAAAGACCCTAACAAAAGCGGTATGTGGCTGCGAAAACCTAGCAGCTTTATAATATGGGGAGCTACTAAACCGACAAACCCGATCGGCCCGACTATACTTACAGTGATTGAAGTTAACAATACAGCAGCAAGAATACTGATCAATTTGACGATTTGGACGTTCTGGCCTAAAGCAGTTGCCACGTCATCCCCTAAAGTGAGCGTATTCAGTTTTCCAGATAAGAAGAGAATGACCACCATTCCTCCGAGGATAAGCGGAAAAGAAAATTGTACACCGCTCCAATTATTCTGGACAAGGGTACCTGATCCCCATAAAAACAATCCCTGTGTTTCGTTTTCGTAAAAGATTTGCAGAACAGAGGTTAATGAAGAAAATAAGAAAGTAACAATCATCCCTGCCAGTACCATTCTTACTGGAGTAGCACTGCTGGCTCCTGAGAGCAGGTAAACGACCATAAACGTAAGTACACCACCTACGAAAGCTGTCCCAATTCCATTAGCCACGTTTAGAAACGGAAAGAAAATAGTCGTCAGGACTACTGCGAAATAAGTACCGGAGTGGATACCAAGCGTACTCGCTGATGAAAGCGGGTTTTTTGTGACCGTTTGTAATACAGCCCCGGATACCGCCAAAGCTCCCCCGCTAAGATCCCCATAATTGCTCTCGGCATCCGAAGAATTCTCACGGTATGATGTGCAAGGGTGTCTTTAGGGGCAAAAATCGCTTCCAACACCGTTGGAAAGGATAGTTGAACGTTTCCCTGATTGATGTGAATAAATGATAAAATGCACAATAGTGCGGCTCCACCACCAAAGGTGAAAACCGCGACCATTGTGCTTTTAAGTGACGATTTCATAAAGAATACACTCGCTTTATTGATCTTCTTTCAGCATGGCATCTGCAACCTGCTTGGATAACACTTCTGCAGACAGCGGCCCGCCAAATGTCCATGTATCGCCAGGCATTTTATAGGTGCGTCCTTCTTTAACAAAATCCAAGTCTTCCCAAACTGGATTTCCTTTTAACTGATTATTGAATATATTGTCATTATCCTGCACGATATAGAAAAATGAAGAATCCTGATAGTTTTGCAAAGTTTCTACGGTAGTAGAAGTATATCCGTAGGTTTCCAGTTTATCAGACTCATAAGCATTCTGCATCCCCATCTTATTCATAACATGAGATACAATCGAATTATCAGTAAACAATCGAAGTGTCGGCGTATTTTGGGAAGTAAAGGCCTGGGTAATCACATAATTGACATCCTTATGCCCAGCGTCCGCCAACCTTTGCTTCTGATCCTCGAAGGTTTTTTCCATATGAGAGACGACTTCTTTTGCTTTATCTTCCTTATCTACAGCTTTTGCCACTGTATTAAATTCATCCAGCATATTCTTATACTGGTCTTTGGCGCTTTCTTCAGAGTAAGGCTCAAACATAATAGTCGGAGCAATTTCTTTCAACTGATCCGCAATTCCTTCGTGCCTGAATTTTACCCCGATGATCAAATCTGGATCCATGCGGGAAATTGCTTCAAGGTTGGGTTCCGCACGTGTTCCAACATCCTCAACTTTATCACTGAAAGGAATGCCGACATCTACCCAATCTCCATAAGAATCCAACCCTGCAACGCCAACTGGTTCCATGCCCAGCGCCTGCAGATCCTCGGCATAGGTCCATTCTAAAACAACAACCTTCTTCGGCGTACCTTTAATCGTTTGCTCCCCAAGAGCATCCTCAATTTTTACGGAGCGCTCAGAATTGTCTCCTTCATTGTTATTCTCCGAACTTTCCTCATTATTCGAACTGCTGCAAGCCGCAAGAACAGTTAGAACGATAATTGTAAGCCACAAGAACGATTTCTTCATCTGTTTATCAACCTTTCATTATGTATTAGAGTAAGAAAAACCCTGTTCTGCTAAATGCTTTCAGTTGAAAAGGATTCTCATTATCATTTATATTCGATATGTTACCTAAGTCTTACTTTTTTGTCAATGATAATCTTTATCAATTAGTTTTTAAAAGTAAGCAAGGTCCCTTTCCGTTTTTACTCACTGCATTTCTCCTCAGTAAATCAGCGCCCGGCTTTTAGGCCAGGGCGCTGTCATTTACGCGATCACTATTTTTTTAGGAGCTGCTAGCTTGTGGATCGTTGGCAGTTTAGCGATGTCCATGTTACCTCCACTCAGTATTACTCCCGTGTGCTTTTTCTTCCAATTAGCATCTTCATCCAGAAGCGCTGCAAGAGCAGTTGCTCCAGCCCCTTCTACTAAGGTTTTCTCCCTTTCGAGCAGCTGCAGCATAGCCTTAGCAATATAATGTTCATCGACTTTAACTACCCGATCCACGTATTTTTGAATACACTGAAAGGTTAGTCTTCCTCTTTCTTTCACAGCAATCCCATCAGCTATAGTGGAGCACGAAGTCAGCTTTTGTGGACCTGTTTTATAGAAAGCATTATAAGTGGCTGGCGCCTTCGCCGATTGAACACCGATGATTTCAATCTCAGGCTTTAATTGTTTAGCGGCAAATGCCACTCCACTAATTAGACCTCCACCACCGATCGGTACAATCAGTCTCTCTAGCTCTGGCTGCTGCTGAAGCATTTCGACAGCAATCGTCCCTTGTCCCGCCATGACGTCAAAATCATCAAACGGGTGAACAAAGGTAGCGCCGCTCCGTTTCTGTTCTTCCAGTGCAGCCTTGTATGCCTCTTGAAAAGACTCGCCAGTAAGAACAATGCTCGCTCCATAGCCTTCTGTGGCTTGTATTTTTGCTTTAGGAGTCGCTTCCGGCATAAAGATCGTAGCTTTTATCCCTCTTTTTGAAGCTGCCATGGCTACTCCCTGTGCATGGTTTCCTGCAGAAGCAGCGATCACTCCACAGTCCGCTTCCTCCTTAGCCAGACTAGCGACTTTGTATGAAGCTCCTCTGACCTTGAAGGCGCCTGTTTTCTGCTGGTTTTCCATTTTAAAATAAACGTTTTGATCTGTTTGCTGATTAAGCGTAGAAGAAGTTTCAAGAGGAGTGCGGTGTACAACCTCCTGCAACTTTTCATGTGCATCCATTACTTTAGCTAGCGTTAAGAAATCCCCAACGTCTTCACTCCCTTTATTAGTTATGCTTTTTCGAATTGGTCAATTTTATCTTCATAGGTTAAGGTAACTGATATTTCATCCCAACCATTTAGAAGCATTTCCTTCTGGTAAGGCTGGATGTCAAAGGTGGCACTGAATCCTTCGTCATCCTGCACTACCTGAGATTTAAGATCTACAAACAGTGATAGAGACTGCTGTTCAGCCTTTTCAATTATTTCTTTCGTTTCCGTTTGTGATAATTGGATTGGCAGAATACCATTTTTAAAACAATTGTTATAAAAAATGTCTGCAAAGCTTGACGCGATCACCACTTTAAACCCGTAATCCTGTATGGCCCACGGTGCGTGTTCACGAGATGAGCCGCAGCCAAAGTTTTCCCCTGCTACCATAATAGAGGCATCTTTGTACTTAAGATCATTCAAGGAAAAGTCGTCACGCAGTGCTCCATCTTCGTTAAAACGCCAATTGTAAAAGAGAAATTGACCAAATCCCTGTCGTTCAATACGTTTAAGAAACTGCTTAGGAATAATTTGATCCGTATCAATATTGGCACGATTTAATGGATAAACTAAACCTTTGTGCTGTTTCAACGGTTCCATTGCCTTAACCTCCTACTGCACTTGCGTATTTTCTTACATCCACAAAGTGCCCTTCAAGCGCTGCTGCTGCTGCCATTTCTGGACTGACTAAATGCGTTCTTGCTCCATTTCCCTGGCGACCTTCAAAATTCCTGTTCGAAGTGGATGCGCAGCGTTCACCTGGCGGAACGACATCGTCATTCATGGCAAGACACATGCTGCAGCCTGCGTCCCGCCATTCAAATCCAGCAGTTAAAAAGACCGTATCAAGTCCTTCCGCTTCCGCTGCTTCCTTTACGGATCTTGAACCTGGCACTACAATGGCCTTCACATTTTCGTGAACTCTGCCGCCCCGCACTATTTCAGCAGCTTTTCTTAAGTCTCCCAATCGTGAATTCGTGCAGGAACCAATGAACACGTGTTCCACAGGAATGGATTGAATATCTTGATTCGCTTCCAGCCCCATGTAATCGATAGCTCTTTGCACACCATCCTGGTCTTCTTCCTTCCTAAAAGCAGATGGGTCTGGTACTTGTCCACTTACAGGTACGCATTGTGAAGGATTAGTTCCCCACGTAACTTGAGGTTCGATTTCATTAGCATGAATTTCAACTGTTTCATCATAGACACACCCTTCATCTGAGGCAAGGGCAAGCCATTCTTCAGCTGCCTGTTCAAAGGCTTCTTCTTTGGGTACGTGACGTTTTCCTCGCAAATATTCCACTGTAGTTTCGTCTGGACTGATCAATCCTGCCCGTGCTCCTGCTTCAATCGACATATTACAGACCGTCATGCGCTCTTCCATCGTTAAGTTGTGAACAGCTTCGCCGGTATATTCAATGACATAACCTGTCCCGAACCGAACGCCATATTTTCCGATAACCGCAAGAATAAGGTCTTTAGCTGTTACTCCTGTTCCAAGTTCGCCATCCACTTTCACTTGCAAAGTCTTTGGAGGAGTCTGCCATAACGTCTGCGTAGCGAGAACGTGCTCGACTTCACTTGTACCAATCCCAAACGCCAAGGCGCCAAAAGCGCCGTGTGTCGAGGTATGACTATCCCCACAAACAATCGTCTTACCCGGCTGAGTAAGTCCTAGCTCTGGACCAATAACGTGCACAATGCCCTGGTCAGGATGGTCTATATCAGCAAGTCTAACCCCGAACTCCTTACAGTTTTGTTCCAAAGTTTCCATTTGTTTTTTGGACACCATATCTTTAATAATGTGGCGGTGAATGGTTGGTACATTATGATCCATTGTAGCAAAAGTATTTTCCGGTCTTCTTACTTTTCTACCACTCATCCGCAGTCCTTCAAACGCTTGAGGAGAAGTTACTTCATGGATCAAATGCAGGTCAATATAAATGAGGTCAGGCTTGCTCTCCTCTCTATGGACAACGTGCTTATCCCATATTTTTTCTACAATCGTTTTCGCTTGACTCAAGTTTCACCCTCTCCTTTCCTTTTCCAGATTAGGCATAACACCTCATAATGTTTTCCGTAGTATCGTTAGAACTGATCTGTTCAATCACTTTTGCCGCCATTTCACTTCCGCTTACTTCCACTCCATCGTGTACAGCTAGGTCAGCCGTGTGGAAACGGGCATCCAGTACCTCTTTTACTGCGTTTTCCACTTGTTCGGCTTCTTCTTCTAATTGAAAAGAATACTTAAGCATCATGGCAGCGGAGAGGATAGCCGCGAGCGGATTGGCTTTATTCTGCCCCGCAATATCCGGCGCTGACCCGTGAACCGGTTCATACAGCCCTACTCCGTCACTTCTGATACTTGCTGATGGCAGCATACCCAAGGAGCCAGTCAAAACGGAAGCTTCATCGCTGAGAATGTCACCGAACATGTTTTCTGTCACAATGACGTCAAAGGAAGAAGGGCTTGTGATCAGCTTCATCGCAGCAGCATCGACTAACATATGCTCAACTGTGACGTCTGGATATTCTTTGCTCTTTTCTTCCACAACTTCACGCCACATTCGGCTCGATTCTAGAACATTTGCTTTATCTACAGAAGTGAGGTGCTTGCGTCTCACACGGGCACTTTGGAAAGCTTGATCAACAATCCGAACGATTTCACTGTGTGAGTAAGCAAGGGTGTCAACCACTTCTTTCCCACCGTTGCGTCGTTCGCTCGGCTCTCCAAAATACAACCCTCCGGTCAATTCTCTTACAATTAACAAATCACTGCCTGAAACGACTTCTTCTTTTAATGGTGAGGCATGGAGCAGCTGCTTAAATCCTTTAATCGGTCTAAGGTTTGCGAACAGCTCCATTTTTTTACGGATGCCTAAGAGACCTTTTTCTGGACGCATATGACCAGGCAGGTGGTCCCATTGCGGGCCACCCACCGCTCCTAAAAGAATGGCATCTGCTTTTTTGCATGCCGCCACTGTATCTTCCGGCAGCGGGGTACCCTGGCTGTCTATGGCTGCCCCTCCTATTTCGTGTGACTCAAATGTAAACGTATGATGGTAACGCTCAGCAACAGCTTCCAGTACTTTTTTTGCTGCTTTTGTAACTTCTTGCCCGATCCCATCACCAGGCAGCATAACGATATGCTTCTTCATTTAGGTCTCCTCCTTTTTGATTAAGCTTGCTGTACGGCAGATGTCTGGTAATTGATTAAAGTACGGTTTACAGCATTAAGAAAAGCTTGTGCTGAAGCTTCGAGCACATCTTGAGCAGAGCCTCTCCCAGCCGTTTTTCTTCCATTAACAGTAAGCTGGACATGCACTTCAGCAAGTGCGTCTCTTCCTCTTCCGATAGAATTCAGCTGATAGTCCTGCAAATGGACATCTTCATCAATGAGATCGTCCAGTGTATTGTAGATAGCTTCTACGCTACCTTCTCCCGTATTCGCGCGTTCCACTTCTTCGCCGTCAGGACGGGTAAGAAGAATAGTAGCTGTTGGTTTATTAATGCTTCCATATTGAACTTGGAAGGCTTTAAGTTCATATTTAGGCTGATCTTCATATGCGGTTTGGGTATCTGTTAAAATAGCAAATACATCATCATCCGTAACTTCTTTTTTCTTGCCCGTCAGATTTTTAAATGAAGTAAAGGCTTCTTTTAACTTTTCTTCCGTCAGTTCAAAACCGAACGATTCCGCTTTTTGCTTAAACGCATGTCTGCCAGAGTGTTTCCCAAGCACCATTCGGTTGGAGTCAATGCCTACCATGGCTGGTGTAATGATTTCATAGGTCGTCGATTCCTTAAGAACTCCATCCTGGTGAATCCCTGATTCATGAGCAAACGCGTTTCTACCTACAACTGCCTTGTTTCCAGGAACCATCATACCTGTCAGCTTACTGACCAAATCACTCGTCCGCTTAATTTCCTTCAGGACCAGGTTGGTTTGGAAGTCAAATCGGTCCTGGCGAATCTGCAAAGCCACTGCGATTTCTTCAAGAGCAGCATTTCCTGCACGTTCCCCAATGCCATTGATCGTTCCTTCAATCTGTGTGGCTCCGTGTTCGATGGCCGCAAGTGAATTGCTGACAGCCATTCCCAAATCATCGTGACAGTGAGCAGACAACGCAGCTTTATGAATATTCGGAACATTATTCTTCACATAGTCAAACAATTTTCCATATTCATCCGGTGTCGTATAACCAACCGTATCCGGCAGATTAATAACCGTCGCACCTGCATCAATGACCTTTTCAACAATATGAACAAGAAAATCTAAATCTGTGCGGCAGGCATCTTCGGCTGACCACTGTACATAGGGAAACTTTTCCTTGGCGTAGGAAACAGCTTCAACTGCGGTTTCCACCACTTCTTCAGGAGTCTTCTTTAGTTTATGAGTCATGTGGACGGGAGAAGTGGCCAAAAAGATGTGAAGTCTCGGCTCTGCCCCGCCTTTTAAAGCCTCCCAGGCCATATCGATATCTTTTTTATTTGCTCTGGCTAAACCAGTAACCGAACATCCTCTAACGGTATCAGCAATTTCTTTAACGGCTTCGAAGTCTCCTTGGGAGGAAGCAGGAAAACCTGCTTCCATGATGTCTACACCAAGGCGTTCCAATTGTTTAGCAATTTCGATTTTTTCCAGACGGTTCAAATTGACACCTGCTGACTGTTCTCCATCTCGCAGGGTGGTGTCGAAAACTTTAACGTGAGCCATGTGTAACCACATCCTTTTCTTTAGATTGAGGTTTCTTAACGAATGGCATTAATTCTCGCAGCTCTCTACCCACCTTTTCGATCTGATGTTTATTTTCCATGTCATTAATGGCATTAAATTCTGGACGGTTTACTTTGTTTTCAAGGATCCATCCTTTAGCAAATTTCCCTGTTTGGATATCAGAAAGAACATCTTTCATGCGTGCTTTTGTATCTTCGTCAATGACTCGTGGTCCAGATACGAAGTCACCCCATTGAGCAGTGTCAGAGATGGAATAACGCATGTATTCCAGTCCTCCTTCATACATCAGGTCAACGATTAGTTTTAACTCATGCATGCACTCAAAGTAAGCAACTTCAGGCTGATAACCCGCTTCGGTCAAGGTTTCAAACCCAGCTTTTACAAGGCTGGAAAGACCTCCGCAAAGGACTGCCTGCTCACCAAATAGATCCGTTTCTGTTTCTTCCTGGAAGCTCGTTTCTAGAACTCCAGCGCGTCCTGAACCAATTCCTTTTGCATAGGCTAAAGCAATATTTTTTGCTTCCCCTGTGACGTCTTGCTCGACGCCGATTAATGACGGTACTCCGGCACCATCTTCGAAAGTCCTTCGTACAAGATGTCCAGGTCCCTTAGGAGCTACTAAAAATACGTCCACGTCTGACGGAGGTACAACTTGTTTAAAGTGAACATTAAACCCATGAGCAAAAGCCAGGGCAGCTCCAGCTTTTAAATTTGGCTTAATATGTTCTTCAAATACAGCAGGTTGATGTTCATCTGGCAGAAGAACCATTACAACGTCTGAAGCAGCTACAGCCTCAGCTACCTCTTTCACTTCCATACCGTCTTCTTCAGCTTTATTCCAGGACTTTCCTTTTCTCAAGCCAACGACTACGTCAAATCCGCTTTCCTTTAGATTTTGTGCGTGGGCATGGCCTTGGGATCCATAACCGACTACAGCTACCTTCTTATTTTGGAGAACCTCTTCTTGAATGTCATTGTGATAAAATACTTTAGCCATTGTTCATCATCCTTTCGAAATTGTTATTTTAGTAAAGAGTAAGATTTTATCTCTGTCATTTGCGGCTGCTGGCCGCGGGTAAAAGCTGTCAAACCTGTTCTTGCTAATTCCTTGATGCCGTATGGTCTGAGCAATTCAATAATGGCATCCACTTTGTCGGAAGCCCCTGTGACTTGAACGGTCATGCTTTCCTTGCTGACGTCAATCACAGTAGCTCGGAAAGGTTCAATAATGCCCTGAATCTCACTTCGAACTTGCGGGCCGCTGATGACTTTGATCATCGCCAGCTCCCTTGCCACAATGGCCTTATCTGTAATATCAGATACTTTCAGGACATCGATTTGTTTATTCAGCTGCTTTGTCAGCTGCTCGAGTTTTCTCTCATCTTCGACTTCTACGACAAAGGTCATTTTAGAGACCCCTTCTTTTTCAGTACGGCCAACAGAAATGCTCTCAATGTTAAATTGACGCTTCGCTAACAAACCAGTGACTCTGTTTAAGACTCCACTGCGATTATGGACCATCGCGGTTACGATTCGTTTCATGGTTTCACCCCAATCATTTCGTGCAGCCCTTTTCCTGGGGCAATCATCGGATAAACATTTTCTTTTTGGAGCACCCTGCAATCAATTAACGCAGGATGTGAATCTTTAAGAATTTTAGGAAGATGCTCTTCAACTTCTTCTGGTGTTTCCAATTTATACCCTGGGATTTGATAGCTTTCAGCTAGCTTTACAAAATCCGGCTGTACATCAATGATGGATTCGGAATAGCGCTGTTCATAAAATTTTTCCTGCCACTGACGGACCATTCCAAGCGCCTGGTTATTAACAATCAGCACTTTGACTGGGAGCTTTCTTTCTTGAAGCACGGATAACTCTTGAAGGGTCATTTGAAAACCGCCATCGCCTACAACGGCAACGACTGTCGAATCCATATCTCCCAATTGGGCACCGATCGCAGCTGGGAAACCAAAGCCCATCGTCCCTAGGCCACCAGAAGTAACCCAGCGATTCGGACGTTCGAAATGGTAATACTGCGCAGCCCACATTTGATGCTGGCCAACATCAGTGGTCACAATGGCATTCCCTTTTGTATAGTCATAAACTTTTTTCATCAGCCATTGAGGAACCACACCATCGCCTGATTCATCATGCCACAGTGGGAAATCCCTTTTGTTCTTTTCCTGCTGTTCCATCCACTCCTGATGATCCAGCGGCTCGATTTGCTTTTGGTTTAAGGATTTGAGAGCAGCTTTTGCATCGGACACAATTGGAAGGTGAGTGGGAACATTCTTGCCAATCTCTGCTGGGTCGATATCGATATGGGCTACTTTTGCTTGCGGTGCAAAATGTTTAAGATTGCCGGTCAACCGGTCATCAAACCTTGCGCCGATATTAATAAGCAGATCACATTCATACAGTGCCATATTCGCAGCATAAGTCCCGTGCATCCCTGCCATGCCAAGAGAAAGATCATCACTTCCAGGGTAGCTTCCTAAGCCAAGAAGGGTGTTGGCAACAGGAAGCTGATAATTTCTAACGAATTCCTTCAGCTCTTCAGAACCGCCGGAATGAATAACTCCAGCCCCTGCTAGAACTACAGGTTTCTTCGCTGTTTTTAGAGCTTCATACAATTTGTTGATTTGAAGCGGATTCGGTTTTACCGTAGGTTGATAACCAGGCAAGTGAAACTTTGATTCCACTTTTTCTTCCGTTACCGTTGCGCATATATCTTTCGGAATATCCACAACGACAGGTCCTGGTCGGCCGGTAGTTGCAATATGAAAGGCTTCTTTTACTATTCTTGGCAATTCTTCAATATGCTGAACTTGATAATTGTGTTTCGTAATCGGGGTCGTAATTCCCATTACATCTGACTCCTGAAAAGCATCCGTACCAATTACCCCTTTTGCTACCTGCCCTGTAAAGATAACCAGTGGAATGGAGTCCATCATGGCATCCGCTATTCCTGTAATCAGGTTGGTAGCCCCGGGACCCGAAGTTCCAATTACAACGCCGGCACGACCTGAGACTCTTGCATAACCTTCAGCCGCATGGACAGCTCCTTGCTCATGCCGTGGCAGGATATGTTCAAAGCTCCCTTTTGCACGGTATAAAGCATCGTAGATAGGTAATACCGCTCCTCCCGGGTAACCAAATAAGGTCTCTACTCCCTGATCTACTAAAGCTTCTACAAGTAAATCTGCTCCAGTCCTTGTAGTGGTTTGTTCCATCGGCTTTGTCTCTACCTTCATTTTTAAATCCCTCCTAGTATTGAGAATATAAAAAAGACCTTTTCATCCTCCACTCCCCTTGGTGCGCATACTTGCGTAAAAGGAAAGAGAGGGGTGAAAAGGTCTATGGTTTTCACGGTACCACCCTCGTTCGTGAAGCGTCCGCTTCACCTCATGGAAACCGGATTACTCCTGTTTCCTTTTGATAACAGGTGCTGTGAACACCTGGTCACGCCTACTGGTTACCGTTCAGCAGTGACACTCAAGGATGATGTCAGAATAAGCAGCGCTTCCGGGCTTCCAGCAACCCCGGCTCTCTGGGAACGCTATATCTTATTCCTTTATTCCTGTCAACGAGTTTTCAAATAAAGTTGTCGTTTAAAAATTCAGCTTACCTGTACCTTATCTTCAGTGGAATATACTTTCACACCATCGGTAGTGGTGATTTTTCTAAATTCAGACAATAAATGGCTTGTTACAGCTCCTGGTTTTCCGTCTCCTACCTGTCTTTGGTCTACTTCAACAACCGCTATGACTTCAGCAGCTGTACCGGTTAAGAACACTTCATCTGCTACATACACATCATGACGGGTAAACGGCTGCTCTTTTACGTCATATCCTTTTTCCTTGGCCAGGTCGATGATGGCATTTCGTGTTATTCCTTCTAAAGCTCCTAAATAAGTAGGAGGTGTAAAGATCGTACCGTTTTTAACAATAAATATATTATCAGCCGATCCTTCCGTGACATATCCCTGGTCATTCAGCATCAAAGCCTCATCCACTCCAGCTTGATTTGCTTCCATTTTTACTAAAATATTATTTAAATAATTTAATGATTTCACTTGAGGCGGCAGAACATCCGGCCGGTTCCGGCGGCTTGAGACAGAAGCAAGCCGTACCCCTCTTTCATAAAGTTCTTTAGGAAATAAAGCGAGTGCTTCAGCGATGACAACCACTCTTGGATTAGCGCAGCTTGTAGGATCAAGTCCTAAATTACCTGAGCCTCTGGAAACAACAACACGAATATAAGCTGTTTCCAATTGATTCTTACGGACTGTTTCTGCAATAATCTCTTCCAGCTCCTCCTTTTCATATGGGATATTGAGCATGATAGATTTTGCAGAATCATAAAGCCGGTTTAAATGTTCTTCAAGCTTGAATATGTTGCCTTCGTAGACGCGAATGCCTTCAAACACCCCGTCTCCATATAAGAAACCATGATCATATACAGACACGACGGCTTCATTTTTATTGACATATTCGCCACTTAAATAAATCCATTGGCTGCTCATTCTCAGCACTCCTTTCTTTTATATAGTAATGGTTAAAATGACTAAAGAGTTAAAGTGATAGTGTGGACCCTGATGTAAGCATGCACTCTTACTTTTTTCCAGGGTCCCAATGGTCATTTCACATGAACCAGCTCACCGGGTTTCGGTGTAGTTGATTGAGGACTACTTTAAACCGTATTCTCGAGTTGGTCAACAGGTTTTTAGAAAGTTTTCTGAACACTTTGATTATTCGGTTATTTAATAAAGCGTTTTCATTCGCGTCATTGTTGCTTTTACCACCTGCAACACGAGCTTCTTTTTTTCTTTTTTATCTTTCTTTATCCTCTTTTTTTATCCTTCATGAGCTTGCCTGTTCACTGCTTAGCAAGGATAAATTGAAAGACCGGTATAAGGAGTTTTTTTCTTTTTTATTTTTTTCATTACGTATGGAAAGCTGTTGTGGATAGACGCCCTTCCGTACCTTGGACGCTCAACATATTCTGTTATATAAACGATAAAGGTGGTGGAATCATGGGCTTTTATGGTGGCTTTGGCGGTTTCGGCTACGGCGGCGGCTGCGGCGGATGTGGCTACGGCGGCGGATTCGCTCTAATCGTCGTATTGTTCATTCTTTTGATCATTGTCGGTGCATCTTTCTATTATTAAAATTAGATGCAGAAACACGGCATACTAAAAAAGAAATGAAAAAAATAACCAGGATTCCCCTGGTTATTTTTTCAGCTTGAAGAGAAACCTTGTGTTTTTCTTCAAGCTTTTTTTCTTACCGCCAGAAGGGATGACTCCTTCCCTTTCCGGGGACAAGCACCCGAGCTTCCTCTAGAAACCCACGATCGGCGATCCCGGCTCACTCGATCTTCCGCAGGAGTGGAAGGGACCTCACTCTTTGGTTTCTTTAAAGACAGAAAAAGACTCTCCTTCACCTAGCTAGATGGAGGAGAGTCTTCTTCGACAGGCAGCTGTCCCCCTGGTTATTTTTCATTCAAGCTCCTCCTGAACTTCTTTGTCGATTTCCTCAAGAGTTTCCCTGATTACTGTCAGGGATTCCCTTAAAATCTCTTTAACGTTAAACACCGCTGGTACTTCTTCCTGTTCCTTCTGCAGCAACAATAACTGACAGGCGTTCGTAATATTGATCAACTGCTCATAAATCAGTTCAAAGTTCTTATACAAAAGAATCGGAGTTTCAGGTTCAAGTTCTCTAAGATAAAACCTTTTTATCTCATTGTTTTTCTCTTTCACAATTTGCAGGACATAAACGGGAAGCTCGTTCCCCTCCGTTTCCATCCCTCTATCTTCCATTAGTTGAAGTAAGTGGCAAAGATTTGAACGAAAATATACGATGTAATTTCGTTTAAAACCACTGAATTTCTCAATTTTTTGTTCCTTTAATTCTCTCTTATATAAAAATAAGGAAACTAACCCGGCGAGTAATGTTCCCAAGAATGCTCCACTTAAACCTCCTACCGTTTGCAGCCAGGCATCCGGTGAAATACACTTCCAAAAGCAAGCAGATACCATTTTATCCCCCGTGTTTATTTTATTCCTCCTTTGCATACATTCATGTTAATAATTCTCATCAATAAAAAAGATTATTTTGTTAAAAATAAGAAGAAAAAGGAGGCGCCGGCCATGAGGAAAAGCTGTATATCCATAATATTGAGCATTTTGCTGGTTCAAGCGGTTTTTGGGACAAGCTATGCTGATGCCAAGGCGGACCGTTTTTTCTTTGAAAAGCAAGGCCGCGCTATATGGGATATTCCCACCAATAAAAAAATAGTAGCCCTCACCTTTGATGACGGCCCGAGTGAGACTTATACCCCACTCGTGTTGGACGTCTTGAAGAAATACCAGGCAAAAGCAACCTTCTTTGTTGTAGGAGAACGAGCTGAAAGTTCCCCACAAATTATTAAACGTCAGGTAAAAGCTGGACATGAAGTTGCTAACCATACTTACTCTCACCCAAACATTAGAACGATGAGCAAAAAAGCTCTTACCGATGAAATACTTCATACCAATGCGATTATTCATGGACTAACAGGATATACTCCTAAGCTTTTCAGGCCACCCGGCGGCGCATATAACGAATCCATTATCTATACGGCAAATGAAGCCGGGTTTACTGTTGTACTTTGGTCATGGCACCAGGACACCTTGGATTGGAAACAGCCAGGAACCAGTACGATTGTACGAAATGTAGTGAACAATGTAAGAAATGGCGATATCATTTTGTTTCATGATTATGGGGGCAATCGCATGCAGACGGTCAATGCACTAAAAAAGATCCTTCCTCGCTTGAAAAAAGAAGGGTATGAATTTGTAACCGTTTCACAGCTAACGACTATGAACCCTGATTATAGATATTTAAACCTTTTAAGGACATTCAAATACTCACTTGAACTTCCCCCTATACAAATCAAGGCTATAGAGAGCCTGGGCATGCAGTTGAATGAAAAAAACCGTTGGTTCTTGAAATGAACCAACGGTTTTTTACGAATTTTTCTATCTGTTATTAATGATTAGGACGCGATTTGCTCCAATAGATCATCCATAATGGCCAGGCCATAATGATTAACAGGGTTCTTAGAATATAGATAACTTCCTCTTCTGGATTGGTGCTATCCGGTTCTTTTTGAAGAAAACCAATAACAATTCCCGCTCCTAAATAAAGAATTAAGAACAGCATTTCTCCACCTCATTTAATACTCTTCCTACATCATATTAATAACTGCAGTATTTCGTTTATGAGAATAACGGAATTAGACAACTACCCGGATTGTTTAAAAGCATTAAAAGCCTTTTGTCTTCCCATGAATCAACAGCAATTGTTGACGGACTTAAAACAACAACAAAACACATAAAACCATAAAAAAACACACAATTAACGTGGGTTTAATATGAGATTTACAAATGAGATTTATAGTTTAAGTGCAGAAGAAAAGAGGAGGGATTCGATAATAAATCCGTGGAATCATTGTAATTATAATGTTTTAAAACCATTTCGAAGAATTAAAGGAGGATATTACCAATGAAAAAATGGATGTTGATTTTTATGTCGCTTTTGTTGATTTTTTTGGCAGCTTGCTCCGGAGGTAACGCCCAATCTAAAGATGAAATCACGGTTTATACCGCCTTGGAAGATGACATGCTTGACCCATACTTAAGTTCCTTTAAAGAAAAATATCCTGATATTAAGGTTAACATTGTACGTGACTCTACCGGGGTCATAACGGCAAAGCTGCTTGCAGAAAAGGATAACCCAAAAGCAGATGTCGTTTGGGGATTGGCAGCTACAAGCCTTCTCGTAGCCGACCAGCAAGGTATGCTGCAAGGATATGCTCCAAAAGATGCTGATCGGGTAGAAAAAGCATACAAGGATGATAGAGAAAAGCCTCACTGGGTGGGAATTGATGCGTGGATGACTGGAATTACGGTGAATACGGTGGAATTAAAAAAGCAGGGGCTTGATATGCCGAAATCGTACGAGGACCTTTTGGACCCTCAATATAAGGATGCCATTGTAATGCCTAACCCCGCCTCATCGGGTACTGGTTTTTTAACTGTATCCGCTTTTCTTCAATTGATGGGAGAAGACAAGGCATGGAATTACATGGATAAGCTTCACCATAATATCGGATTGTACACTCATTCAGGTTCGAAACCTGCGAAACTTGCCGGACAAGGTGAATACCCCATTGGGATTTCCTTTGGTTACCGTGGAATTACTCAAGCCGATAAAGGCGAACCAATCAAAACGATCTTCCCTAAAGAAGGATCTGGTTGGGATTTAGAAGCAAATGCTCTTGTGAAAAAAGAAAATATAAAAGACAGTGCCAAAAAGTTTTTAGACTGGGCCATTTCAGATGAAGCAATGAAAGAATACAGCAAGAATTTTGCAATTACTTCTGTTCCTACGGACAAACCCGTACCTGAAGGTTTTCCTGACGACACTGCTGCCCAGTTAATCGATAATGACTTTGAATGGGCAGCTAAACATCGTGAAGAGATACTTGATAAATGGTCCAAAAAGTATGAGGGCAAAAGTGAACCAAAGGAATAACAGCAGGTATGGGGAGACCCTTCCCCCCTCTTCCTTCTGCTCATAAAGGAGAGATCAACAATGGAACACTTAAAGATCAACGAAATTGAAAAATTCTTTGGCCGAACACATGTTTTAAAAAAGTTTTCCTTCTCCATAGAACAAGGGGAATTTGTTTGTTTGTTAGGTCCGAGCGGGTGCGGAAAAACGACACTCCTCAGAATCATTGCCGGTCTGGAACAGCCAAATAACGGAAGCGTCTATTTAAATCTTAAGGATATTACAAACCACCCCCCAGCAAGACGGAATTTCGGCATTGTTTTTCAATCCTACGCTCTTTTTCCTAATCTTACAGCTGAAGAAAATGTGGCTTACGGATTACAGACTAAAAAGATCACTCGAAAGGAAAAACACGAAAAAGTTCATCAAACGCTGGAGCTGGTAAATCTTGGCCATATTGCAAAGCAGTACCCTTCCCAACTATCCGGAGGGCAGCAGCAGCGGATCGCCCTTGCACGTGCAATCGCTATGTCTCCAGATTTCTTACTGCTTGATGAACCACTTTCGGCACTTGATGCTAAAGTACGCGTCCAATTGCGTAACGAAATTAAACAGCTGCAAAAACGGTTAGGAATTACGACCATTATGGTTACTCATGACCAGGAAGAGGCTTTATCAATGGCAGACAGAATTGTAGTAATGAATAATGGAGCGCTTGAGCAATCAGGTCTGCCCCAGGATATTTATGACCATCCTGAAACCCCTTTTGTAGCAGATTTTATCGGAACAATGAATTTTGTCGGGAAAACCTTCGGAGCCAGCCAAAACAGACATGCTTCCATTCGACCTGAACACGTGAAGCTCCTGTTTACCTCTTCTCCTTCCGCTTTTCCTGTATCTGTGGAGCATGTGGAATTTAGAGGAGGAAGTTATCGAGTCCTGCTTAAACAAACTAAGGAAAGTGGATCCTTATGGGCAGATGTTACAGCAGAAGCTTTTAAAGCCCACCCTTTAGATATCGGAGAAGTTCTTTACGCAGAACTTCCCAAATCAAAATTAATCTATTTCGAGGCAGTGCCCGGTAGCCAACCACCGGTCCATAGTTAGGAGTACCCTTGTAATGAGAACCGCGATTAAGACCATGTTTCATTGGAACCCTGTTATCTCTCAGAAAGAGGGTAAAGACCAGTTTATTCAACGGCTATTAATAATCCTAATGTTGTCAGGATTATTAATAGCCATCGTACTCCCATTTAGTGAACTATTAATAAGAGCTTTGCAAAATAAGCAAGGAGAATTCGCAGGTCTTTTAAATTTTGCTGACTACTTTACTTCTCCAAGCCTATTTATCTCAGCTGTACACACGATCATGATTTCAACCTTAACCATGGGAATTTCAGTAGTCGCAGCATTTTTATTTGCTTATGGAATTGAAAGAACAAAGGTAAAAGGAAAGTCCTTTTTTACTTATATCGGCTTACTCCCTTTGTTTGCACCAACGATGATGTACGGAATTGCCCTGCTCTATCTTTTTGGCAACAATGGACTAATAACAACCGGCTTCTTCGGTGCCTTTAAATGGATGCAGGCTAACGGATTTGAGATTTACGGATTCAAAGGAATCGTGATTTCAGAGGTTATTTTCACCTTTCCGCAAGCGTTTCTCATATTAAAAGTTGCCCTTTCCGCAGCAGATCAACGTTTATATGAAGCAGCAGATTCAATGGGGGCTGGTAAGCTGAGACAATTCTTTACGGTAACTCTTCCTAGTACTAAATACGGACTAGTCAGCGCATTATTTGTCTGTTTCACGTTAAGTTTTACCGACTTTGGTGCCCCTAAAGTTATTGGTGGGCAATACAATGTTCTTGCCACTGATGTATATAAACAAGTGATCGGACAGCAGAATTTTTCCATGGGCGCAACAGTTGGGATTATATTAACCATTCCAGCAGTGATTGCTTTTTTCATTGACCAAGTACTTCAAAGGAAAAAAAACCAGGAGAGCGGACTGTCGATTCCTTACAGAATTCCAACTAACAAAAAACGGGATCAGTGGTTTACCATTTATTGTTCAATTATAGCGGCTGGTCTTCTCCTTTTATTCGGAACCATTACTGCGGCCGCATTTGTCAAAGTCTGGCCTTATGATTTTTCACTCACCTTTAACCATTTTGGATTTAACAGTGTTGCTGGTGATGGACTAAGGCCGTATTGGAACAGTCTGCTTGTCTCTTTCTTCACCGCTGTACTTGGCACTGTCATGGTATTTTCCGGAGCCTATCTCATTGAAAAATCCCGTTTTGCTCCGCTGCTGCGCAGACTTTCTTATTTTCTGTCGATTTTTCCGATTGCGCTGCCAGGACTGGTCATAGGACTCGCGTTTATTTTCTTTTTTAACAAACAAGTCTTAGCTGTTCCATTTACAGGACTTGAGATTGCGAACCCATTCCAATGGCTGTACGGATCATTGGCCATTCTCGTATTAGCGAATATCATCCACTTCTATTCAGTCTCATTCATTACGGCAACGACTTCATTAAAGAAACAAGATCGCCAATATGAAGCTGTATCGGAAGCTATGAATGTTCCTTTTTATAGGACATTCGCAAAGATTACAGTGCCGCTATCGATGCCGGCGATTTTAGAAATAGCCATGTACTTGTTCGTCAACTCCATGACTACAATTAGCGCAGTCGTCTTTCTCTATTCACCTGAATGGAAGTTAGCTTCCATCGCCATTGTGAATATGGATGATGCAGGGGACATTGCTCCCGCTGCTGCGATGGCCATTCTCATTGTCATAACGAACATCGTGGTTCGGGTGGTTTATGGAATGGCAACAAAACAATTTGCTAAAAAGTCGAATGCGTGGAAACACGTAGAGAAAGGATGAAAAATTTATGGAATCAAAAATAGTAGGAGTTATCTTTGACTGGGCAGGAACGACGGTGGATTATGGATGCCTTGCTCCTGTTCAAGTATTTAAGGAAGTATTTAATAAACGAGGGATAGTAATCACCGATCAAGAGGCTAGAGAACCCATGGGTTTGCTAAAAATAGATCATATAAGAGCGATCTGCCAGATGGAGCGCGTGGCTTCCGAATGGCACTCCTTATACGGGGAAAATCCCACTGAGAGAGACGTACTTGCAATTTATGAAGATTTTGAGCCGATGCTTCTTCGGATATTGGATCAATACGCCACCCCTCTTCCAGGTGTTCTTGAAACGATCGATCATCTTAATAAAGAAGGAATAGCAGTCGGATCCACTACTGGCTATACGGCAGATATGATAGATATTGTAGCACATGCTGCTGCAGAACAAGGGTATTGTCCCGATACGATCGTTTCGTCTACAGATGTTCCTGCCGGACGTCCTTTTCCATGGATGTGCTATGTAAATGCGATGAGGTTGAACCTCTTCCCTATGGCACACATGGTGAAAGTTGGGGACACGGTCAGTGACATGAAGGAAGGCATTAACGCCGGGATGTGGACGATTGGAGTGATTAAAGGAAGCAGTACACTCGGCCTTACTAAAGAAGAAGTCGCCGCTCTGACTGACGTGGAATGGACAACGAAAAAGAATCTGACAGAAGAAGTATTGCTGCAATCAGGAGCCAATTACGTAATTGAGGAGATCAGTGAACTCCCTCTATGTATAAAGCAGATCAATCAACGACTAAAGGAGAATGAAACTTCCTATGCATAATCTACTGCTTGGCGAAGGGGACGTTAACCAATCGAGATTAAGAACCCGCTGGACGGATCGTTTAAATAACAAAACAAAGGAACTCCTCAACGAGGATTCCACATATTTTTTCCACCAGTCCTTATCCACACCCTGTCTTGATGTGATCAAAAATGCACGCGGTGCACAGATTACCACTGAAGATGGCAGGCAGCTTTATGATTTTCACGGAAATGGGGTCCATCAGGCAGGCTTTCAGCATCCAAAAATCATTGAAGCAATGAAGCAGCAGCTGGACAACCTTAGTTTCTCAACGAGGCGCTACACGAATCAGCCAGCTATAGATTTTGCAAAAAAGCTGGCGCAGCGTACTCCAGATCCACTGAATAAGGTACTATTCGCTCCTGGCGCCACTTCAGCGATTGGCATGGCTTTAAAGATTGCCCGGCTGTCTACCGGAAAATTCAAGACTCTTTCGATGTGGGAAGCCTTTCACGGAGCTTCTATGGACGCTCTTTCCGTCGGAGGAGAAGCTCACTTCCGTCGGGATTTAGGCCCGCTCCTTCCCGGAACTATACACGTTCCCCCTATCCAAACGTATCGTCCAAACTGGGAAGGAGCGAGCCTTGATGGCCGACAGCTCATTCAATACATTGGATACATTTTAGAGCAGGAAAGTGAGATCGGCGCCTTTATCATGGAACCAATTCGGAATACCGATGTCCAGATTCCTTCCTATCCCTTCATGAAGGAGCTTAGACAAGTCTGCACCACGTATGACGTGAAACTCATTTTTGACGAAACTGCAACTGGACTGGGCAGGACCGGCAAGTGGTTTGCGTTTAATCATTATGACATCGTCCCAGATATGGTTGTGCTTGGTAAGGGACTTGGCGGCGGGGTTTTTCCTATGGCTGCCTTGCTGATTGATGAAGCTTTAGACACCATGTCCTACACTTCCATCGGACACTACACCCATGAGAAAAGTCCATTAGGTGCTTCCGCTTCCTCTGCTGTGCTAGATGTAATAGAAGAGGAGAAATTATTAATTCATACCAAGGAGCTGGGCAGATTAGCCAGTGAGCGATTACAGAGAATGATGGAAAATCATCCGTTAATCGGTGACGTAAGACAGATCGGTCTTCTTATTGCAATAGAACTCGTGCGAGACCGAACAACGAAGGAAAAGGCTGTCGAGGAGACAGAACAAGTGATGTATGCATGTTTGGAACGAGGACTGAGTTTTAAGGTTTCTAAAGGTAATGTAATACAGCTTTGTCCCCCATTAATCATAACTAAAAGTCAGCTCGAGGAAGCATTAACCATCCTTGATAAAGCCTTAACCGTTGTACAGGAAGGACGAAGTAGAAATGAAGCATAATGATGAAAACCCCTACCTACTACTAACACCAGGGCCACTTACGACCTCCCTTTCGGTCCGTGAAAAAATGCTTACTGACTGGTGTACGTGGGATGAGGATTATAAATCAATTGTCCAATCGATAAGAAGAGAATTATTAGAGCTAGCTGCAGTAAACAAAGAAGAATATACTAGCGTACTGATGCAGGGAAGCGGGACCTTTAGTGTCGAATCAGTCATCAATACAGTGGTGCCTCAGGAGGGGAAACTGCTCGTAATCGTGAATGGAGCATATGGTGAACGCATGGTTACCATTAGCAGGCGGCTCGGTCTTCAAGTCGAACCTATCCGGTTTAGTGACACCGTGCCTCCTGATCTCCACTTGCTTCACCAATATTTAGCTCAGGACTCAAGAATTACCCACGTAGCAGTCGTGCATTGTGAAACGACTACAGGAATGAAAAATCCGTTGGAAGAAATTGCTGATATAGTGAAAAAATATAATAAAACGTTGATCGTAGATGCGATGAGCAGCTTCGGGGGTATCGAGTTCTCCATCAGCGATTTGAGCATTGACTATATGATCAGCAGCGCCAATAAGTGCATCCAAGGAGTCCCAGGTTTTGGTTTTGTCATCGCGAAACAGTCATGTTTGAAAAAATGCAAAGACCAGTCACGATCCTTAGCTTTAGATTTATACGATCAATGGGAAACGATGGAAGCAGAAAAAGGAAAATGGCGGTTTACTTCCCCGACTCATACTGTCCGGGCATTTCAGCAGGCGTTAAAGGAATTAAAAGAAGAAGGATTGAATCAACGCCAGAAACGATATCAACAGAACCAGGAGCTATTAGTCTCAGGGATGGAAAAGCTCGGATTTACACCTTTACTTGAAAAAAGGTGGCGATCCCCCATTATTACGCCTTTTTATTATCCGGAAGCTCCAGACTTTTCCTTTTCTCAGTTCTATGAAAAATTAAAGTCAAGAGGTTTTGTCATCTATCCAGGAAAAGTTACGAAAGTAAATACATTTAGAATCGGCAATATCGGCGAAGTTTACCCTTCCGATATTAATAAGCTTTTAAGAGCTGTAGAAGACAGTATGTACTGGAAGCATTCAAGATCAAAGGGGGAAGCTCAATGAAAATTTTCTGCCTTGGCGGAGCAGGAAAAATTGCCCGTGAAGCCGCGCTGGATTTAGTCAGCTACAGCACCTTTACGAAACTAACAATCGGCGATTATCATCTGAAAGAAGCTGAAAAAGTGGCCGAATGGCTCAAGGATTGTAGAGTGGATGCTCAGTTCGTAAATGTTAGAGACTATGATAAAACGATAGAACAATTACAAGAATATGACATTGTCATGGATGGCACCACCATTGCTTTAAATGGTTTATCCACCCACTGTATAGCGGATGCAGGATGCCATGGTGTCAATTTAAATGGCTTCGGTGAAGAATATGCCTTTGACTCCACTTTCAAAAGTAAACAGAGAACTTTTGTGGCTGGGTTTGGAATGACACCAGGTGTCACCCAAATGATGGCTATGCAAGCAGCCAGCCAGCTGGACACAGTAGAATCTGCACGAGTTAGTCACGGTTCTTTTCGTCCAATAGCATTTTCTAAATCAATTGCTGAAACGACTGCTTATGAATACGATCCTTCTTTATCCAGCAGAGTTGTATTCGAAGATGGAGAATTTATTCAGGTCCCCCTTTTTCACGTCCGAAAGAGGTACTTCTTCCTGAACCTTATGGTCAAACCGTTCAGTATATCATCCCGCACGCAGAAACCACCACCCTTGCGGAAGCTCTTAAAGATAAAGATGTTCAATTAATTGAGGTAAGGGGAACCTGGCCAGAGGAGAACATGAACTTGATGAAAGCTTTGTATCAGTACGGGATAACTAGTAATCCTGAGATTACGGTGAACGGAAAAAAAGCAGGGATCATGGATTGCATCAGCTTTTATTTACAGAATTCAAAAGCTGGTCAATCTACCACCTTATTTGGCTACGCTCTTCACGTAGAAGTAATCGGATGCGTCAGCGGCAAAAAAATTAAGCATACCCTCACTCATACTCATCCAAGCTCAGATGGGTCTGTCAGTGGCTGGGAAGGATTGAGAGCCTATACTAGAAATGTAGGAATACCAATGGCTATTGCCGTGGATCAAATAGCTTCTGGAAAAGTCGCCGCTAATGGCGTCGTCATTCCAGAATACGCCTTTCAGCCGAGCATTATTTTTAAAGAATTAAAAAAAAGAAAGATTCAAATTCATGAAACGATCGAGTCTTTAGATTTGGTCCATTAGGTCCAGCGAGCTGTTCACTGCTCTCGTTTGGCGATACAATGGATTTAAACGTTATCGAGGAGGGAAGGCGTTTTGTCATTAGTAGCGGAAGAAAGAAAAAAAGAAATTTTAGATTTGATGGATAAAAATGGAAAAGTCAAGGTAAGCGATTTGGCAGCTCAATTGGATGTTTCAACGGAAACAATCCGGCGTCACTTAGACGATCTTGAAAATGAAAATAAATTAAAAAAAGTATATGGGGGTGCAATCCCAGTCCCTCATAAAACCGAACCTCCTCATTATGAGCGTGCAGCCATTAGATCGGAAGAAAAGAACTACATTGGGAAAATTGCCGCAGCTTGCGTCCAAGATTATGATGTAATTGTCATCGATGAAGGCAGCACCCCATTGCAAATGATTCCCTATTTAAAACATAAGCTCAGTCTGACGATTATGACCTGCTCTATCCCCGCCCTGTATTCGTTAATAGAATCAACAAAGCGTCATGAACTTGATGCAAAAATTATTTTCATAGGCGGAGAAGTGAGTACGGAACATTTAAGAATTTCCGGTCCGATTGCAGAGAAGATGATGGAAGACTTTTTTGTAAATAAAGCCTTTATAGCTACAGACGGAGTTGATCTAAACCACGGAGTAACAAGTTATGACCCTAATAAAGCTTTGTTTACCAGGAAATTAATCGAACAGTCCCAGGAAACCTATATTTTAGCAGATCATTCTAAAATCGGGTGCCGGACTTACGTAAAAATGGCTGACTTAGAAGACGTTTTTGCAGTCGTCAGTGACCTTCCCGCACCCGAGGAATGGATCGCTTCCCTCAATCATATGAGTACGAAATGGCTGTCCAATGAAAAGAAAAATGAATGAATCGACTTCCTTTTTTATCAATGACCTGTTAAGATAACACCCATACAAAATTTTTGAATAATTGAATAGTTCTTATCAAGAGAGGCCGAGGAAAGGGTCCGGTGACGCCTCAGCAACCTGTATATGACAAGGTGCTAATTCCCGCAAGTGAGTAAACTTGAAAGATAAGAAGCGGCCATACTTACTCTTAAGTCTCTTCTTATTTCGAAGAGGCTTTTATTTATGAAGGAGAGGATTGACATGTCGATTAGTACAGTAACAGCCCCTTTTCGAGGAGATCACGTTGGAAGCTTTCTGCGCCCAGAGAGCATTAAAGAAGCAAGAAAAAAATATTTCAACAATCAAATTTCTTCGGATGAATTAACAACTATTGAAAATGAAGAAATTATTAAGCTCGTCGAAAAACAAAAACAGGCAGGATTAAAATCAGTGACAGACGGAGATCTTCGTCGTGAGTGGTGGCATTTTGACTTTTTAGAAAGTCTTGACGGAGTAGAGGAATACAAGGCTGATTCAGGCATCCAATTTAAGGGAGTAGAAACAAAAGCTCGTGCCATAAGGGTCGTGGACACTGTAGATTTTACTACTCACCCGATGATTGATCATTATAAGTTTTTACACTCAATTGCAGGGGATCAACACGTGCCTAAGTTCACAATTCCAAGCCCTAATATGCTGCTTGCCAGAGGGAACATTAATAAAGATGTTTACAATCAGGAAGAAGACCTGCTGGCAGACTTAACGAAAGCTTACCAAAAAGCTATTCAAGCTTTTTACGATGCAGGCTGCCGCTATTTACAGCTGGACGATACATCCTGGGCAGGTTTTTTCTCAGACGAAGGAATTCAAAAAATGAAAGACCGTGGACAGGATCCGGACAAAATGAGAAAGTTGTTTGTACGGGCTGTTAATGATTCCATAGCCAAGCGTCCAGATGATATGGTGATTACGATGCATATCTGCCGTGGGAATTTCCGCTCTACGTATATGACTTCCGGTGATTACGAAGCTGTAGCCAGCGCAATTTTCGGCCAGTTAAATGTCAATGGACTTTTCCTTGAATTTGATGATGAACGCTCAGGAGGATTCGAGCCTCTTCGGCATGTAAATAGAGATGATCTTTTCATAGTCCTCGGGCTTATCACTTCAAAAACCGGAGAACTTGAGAACAAAGACCGTATCAAACAACGCATCGAAGAAGCAGCCAGCTATGTTCCTTATGAACAACTCTGCTTAAGCCCTCAATGTGGATTTGCTTCCACTGAAGAAGGAAATGTTCTAACGGAAGAAGAACAATGGGCTAAAATCCGTCACGTAGTAGAAATTGCAGAAGACGTTTGGGGAAAATAATGGTGTGCAGCTGCCTAGTTAACGATTAGGCAGCTGTTTATTTTTCTTTGCGCTTATTGATACAGGCCTGCTCAAGAAGAATAGGAGCAACATTTGTTATTCAGTCATTCGGTGACTCATACATCAACTCGTTTCCCTAAAGAATTCCTTTCATGAAAAAGAAAAAGCTCCCTTTATGCTGTATGGAAAGTATCATTTATCCTTTTTTCCCCCCCAAGCTTCCTGAACGGTGGCTGGATAATTCTAAAGCAAAAGGATAAATCAGCACCACACTTATAAAAGAGCCTGCGAAAGCGGAAATGACTATTCTCATTAAAGATAAATGAAGAATGTTCGCAAGGATCAGGATAAGAATCCAGACAGGTAATGTTAACGTTACAAAACGTTGAGAGGAACCCACGGTCTGGAATTGAGCAGCCCCGCAATAGATACACTTCTGCCCTTGTCTATTTATTATAAAAAAGCTCTTTATCACTTCTTTGTAAGGCCATTTTCTACCACAGCATTGACAAATAGGCATAAAAAAACTCCTAACACACAATAATAATTACCTTAATTTGTAAATTCCCTCTCTTATTGTAAAATAAACCAAAAAAGGTACCTCTCCGATTGAAGAGGCACCTGGATGCACGACCCTATTCATTTATCTATGTTCATCTACTTTTCGAGGTTTTACTCAAATATTCGCGTGTTTGTCATAATAATCAAGGCGACAAGTATAAAGATAAACGTACTCCAATTAAAAATGCTTAGTTTTTGGGCATTTGCTTTTAAGCTATCTTCCGGAGCTTCTGCCCGAAGGATCCGTTTGAAATTTCTTTGAATCATTCCTATCGTTGCTCCTAATAGAAATAGAAGAGCGAGAGCTGACACCGTCCATAATAAGGAAGGAGACCGGGAATAATGCCAAACCAGCCAGCTTCCTGAAAGAAGCAGCAGCACAAGGGCGTAATGACCGGTTCGGCAATAACTAATGATACCGCGAAGAAACCCATGAAGTTCCTCTCTGCGACAAGTGAACAGGGGCTTCATTAAAAAAGGAAGGATTAGAAAACTACCTAATAATACTGCACTAAGTACATGAATAAATATAATGGCTTGATACATATTGATCTCCTCCACATCAGCACTTTTAGCTCATTAAACTTGGTTGATGAAACTTTTTCCCCGATTATTACGTAGTGTTAGGTAAAGGCTAAGGAGTGAAGCAAATGAATATCGCCGTTTGGGTCGCCGTCTTTATAGCCATTTTTGCAGGGGTTTATTATTCTTCCAATGAAAAAAAGAAATAATCATGTCCATCAGTATACTATTCCTGACTAATAACCGTAACAGGATCTTTTGGAAAAACGACAACTGTCATGAAAAAGTCACAAACCAGCACTCTCTATGTTTAAGAGAGTGCTGGTTTAATGGATCACACTTAGTTGAGTTCGATAATCATTTTTGATAGATTTCTAATGATATCCCCGCGGCTGATTACTCCTGTGACTACTCCTGAGTCATTTAACACAGGCAGTTTCTTAAAATGGTGTTGAGAAAATAACCGTACAGCCTGCTCAAACTCCTCGTCTTCACGAATGATATAAAGATGCTTCGTTCGCATGGCTTCTTCTACCTGGTCGTTGATTTTTTCTGCCAGCACTTCTTTTTCCGTCTGGCCTTCTTCCACATATACGGTGTAAAATAAATCGTGGACCGCTTCTTCTTTTGGTGAAAGGTAACGAATCACATCCCCATCACTGACCATTCCAAGAAGTTCCTCTTTTTCATTGACTACAGGTACGCCTCCAATCCGGTGCTTAACAAGTATGCGAAGTAACTCTTTTAAAGAAGTTTGCGGGTGAACATGAATGACATCATGAATCATAAATTCTTTCACTAACATGTTTATTTCCTCCCCCTCTTATGTTGGTTCCTCAATGAACTTCTACATCGTCTACGTGATGAACATGCTGCTGGTTTACAAAAACAAATACAACTGAAATCAATACAAACACTCCCCCTACAATAAACGGGAGATTAGGTGAATACCATTCAGCTAGTTTCCCAGCAAGAAACGGCGCAATCGCTCCACCGATAAAGCGTAGAAAACTGTAAGCTGCTGATGCCGTTGACCGCTCAATCGGCGCAGCATTCATCACGGCTGTAGTAATTAAAGTATTATTATTCCCTAACAAAGCCCCAGCAAACACCACACAAGCTATAATCACCCACTGTGTAGACGTCCAGATTCCCATTACAATCAACACGAGGGCAAACAAAGTAAGCATCGTACACATTGAGGAGATGGTTCCGTATTTCTTTTGCAGCTTTGGTGCCATAAAGACTGACGTGACCGCCAGGAGTACTCCCCAACCAATGAAGACTAATCCAATCCCGTGTTCATCCAGACCCATCACAAACGGGGCATAAGCTAATAATGTAAAAAAACCGAAGTTATACAGACATGCTGTCAACCCAAATACTACAATCGAACGGTGCTTCATAGCTCGAAAAGGATCCAGAATCGACGTGCGGGTTCCTTTGGTTGAATGACTGCTTGCATCACCAGCCGGCATAAGCGTAATTAGGAAAATAAAACCGATGACCATAAGTACTCCTACTCCAATGAATGGACCTCTCCAAGTCATTCCTCCTAAAAAACCTCCCAAAAGAGGGCCTACAGAGATACCTAAACCAATCGCTGCTTCATATAAAATAACTGCTTTTGCCGTGCCATTATTTGAAAGTGTAACAATTGCTGTCAGCGCTGTAGCTACGAAGAGGGCATTTCCAAAACCCCAGCCTCCTCGCAGCCCCACAATTGTCCAAACATCATTTGAAAGACCACCTAATGTAGAAAATAAAGCGATGACCACTACTCCAGAAATTAACGTCATTTTTGTACCAAATTTAGATGATATAACGCCGGTTACGAGCATCGCTACCGCCATAACGGCATTATAGCTTGTAAACAGCAAAGTTACTTCACTTGGAGTAGCATCCAGTTGAGATGCAATGGCTGGCAGAATAGGATCTACAAGACCAAGCCCCATAAAAGCAATAATACAAGCAAAAAAAACAGCCCAGACAGCTTTCGGCTGTTTATTATGCTGGGCATCCTCCATAGCTGCATGGCTTGTCATCGATGACATATTTCATTACTCCTTTTCATAGTTCGCTATTGCCTTACAAACACGATGATAATAATCATCGGTATTGTCTTTGATATCTTGAATTTTTTTCAATTTGTCATGGACCATTTCTCGTTCTCTTTCAAGAATTTTCTTGAAGTTGTATAGCTTTTCCAGCTTCACCTTTGTGTCTTGGGTTTGCTTAATATCTTCCAGATTAAGGGAAACCTCTTCCCTAATCTCCACAAAATCACGGACTTCCTCCAAAGAAATTCCAAGCACTTCGCGGGCGTTCACAATTTGATTCAGCCGGTTAATATGCTGGGCATTATACGTCCGATATCCACCATCCGTTCGTGCTGCTGGAAACAGCAATCCGATTTCTTCGTAATACCGAATGGTTCTTTTAGTTAAACCTGACTTTCTAGCCACCTCATCTATTTTATATTCAGCCATAAAACATCCCCTTTCTTCATTAATAACTATCCATAAATTATATGCTTCTTTAACATTTACGTCAACGTTAATGTTTTACGCTTCTATTCATAAAAAACCCCGGGGATCCCCAGGGTTATAAGATCGTTATATTTTATACTGCTGGTTATCCAATACTAAGATTTTATCTTTCATGTTCTCTTTTGCTTCTCGTTTCGTATTTTGTACTAAATCATAAATTAATGGAGCGTTTCGCTTTGCCCCTTTAACTAACAGCGGTACTCCTAAGAAATCCAACCCCAGCCCCCTGGACAAGCCGCCCCCTATGGTCATCACAAATGGAACTGTTGGAGAAGTGTTAGAAAAAACAATTTGTTCATCCATTTTAAACAAATCGAACAACAGCATACCAAACTCTTTCAAAGCGGGCACGACGAGCTTGGAGGATTTTCTTCCTAAGGTATAAACCGGGTTTCCCTCTGAATCATTTCCATGATGGATTAACCTGCCAAAATCCTTTTTTGTCAATTGGTTAAAGTAAGGAATAGATAGTACCTCTTCTTTTGTTAGTTCTTTTTCCGGAGCTACTAATTCCAGATGAAAGGCAGCAGCCATGGAAGTCGTATGAGTTCCCCCGTAATCATTGTAGATAAATATCATAACATCCCTGCTTTTTTATCGATGGTCTGAAAAATAGTGTTCTCTATATTGCAGGAAATTATTCGTCAATAACAAGTTCTCCCCTTACTTCAGCTCTTCAGCTAAATCCGGAGACAATACACCTTCTCCCCCGTAAAAAACAAAACTATTGATCTGCTTCGAAAACACGCGGACCGAATCATCGATCGAACCTTTATTTGCTAACAGAATGGGAAGATCATGCTCGTAAGCATATCTGCTCCCTGACAGCGCATCAGGGAAACGACTTCCATTGGAAATCGCAGCTTTTGTCGTATCAGGATAGTACTTTTTTGCTATTTTTAAAGCAGTCTCAGCACGATTCAGCCCTGCAATTCTTTCCACTGTTTGGACACCATTATTCTTAAGAATTGTTTCAGCATTACCTGTCACTGCATTAGGTCCTCCAATAATCGTAACCGTCTTTATACTTGGATGATAAGTTATATAAGTTTTAATGTCCTGACTTAAATCGTCTTTGGTACTATTTAAAAGAATAGGTCGCTGCTTTTTCGTTGCATACGGAACAATGCTTAAAGCATCGGCAAAGTTCCTTCCATCTGCCAAGTAAATATGCTGAGGATTTTGTGCTACTTTATCTGCAATTGCAATGGAAGTCTCTACTCTGTTTTTTCCTGCTATGCGGGAGATCGGAACATCCAGCTTAGCAAACTGGTTGTACACCTTAGCCGAGACAGCTCCTTCTCCTCCTAAAATAATGACTTCGCCCCCGGGCTTAAGCAATCGTCTTGCTTCAGAAAGTTTACTGTCGATCACCGTCTGCCGGTCGTCGATGAGCATAATCGCTCCATTTAATGTCTTATTTAACACTCCACCTGCAAGCGCATCTGGATAGTTTCCTCCATCCGTTAATATGATTGTCTCTACAGAATGATCGGGAAGCTGATTAGTAAAAGCTTCAGAAGTTTCATATCTCGACTTTCCTGCTATTCTTCCGAAGGAGTCTGATTTTTGAATAGGTAAATGAAGGGGTGGTTTCCCTTGCCAGGAGTGAAAGTCATGAATCGTTACTCCTTTAAAACCTTGGACCTTCAAGCCTGCAAAAAAGCGTCGCACAGCACTTAATTCTTTTTCTAATTGCAGGTTCGTTCGGTTATAAAAGCTTAAGTAATCAATTTCATTAGGCAGAAGCTCTACCCCGACCTCCACTTTTGGAGAACGTGCGTACATCACCTCTCCTTTAGAAAGTGAGGTAATACTATTACTCCCGAGTGCATGATTGCGGTAAGCCATTAAAGTAACATAATCCTGTCGATCGACCATTTCTTGAAAAAATTCAGGATAGTAGGAAGTCACGGTACTTTGGTCTGTCCAAAAAGGCAGCGCGCTCCCTACAATAAACCCTTTCTCTTTTGCATAACTGATATATTCTTCCGCAGAGTCTGCCCATTGGTGTAGAACGTCAGCACGATCGTAATCCCAATTATCTAGAACATACGGTTCTATATCAAAATGAATGCCGGAAAACTGCGCTTCCTTTGGAACTTTACGGTTATAGGCAGAGACAAGATCCACTCGATCTTCTGCTTCCCTTGCGTGATTTTTCAAACCCCACTTCGGCTGGCCCATTAACGCATGAACAGTCATCCCTGAATCATTCGCAAGTTCATTAAAATACTGGTAATCCTCAACACGGACTCTTGAGTCAAAATGCAAATAGATATTATTGATGTTTTGGCTGTTCAAGTAATGAATCGTTCCTTCAGGGTCTTCTGTTACGGCACCATTCCGCCAGATCCACACATTCTTCTCCGAATGGTACTCATTCACAGCATCTTGGATAGCGTTGGAATAGGCAGTGAACTGCTGGGTTTTTGAAGCATTTTCTATAGATGCAAAAGAAGTGATGTCACCGTTTTTTATGAAATCGTTCCCTTGTGCTCTAGTAAAGATTACAGAAACTTCCTTCGAAGCTTGCTGCGACGTAGGAAGTTCCTCTTGTTCCTGAACTTGAAAACCTTCCATAGCTAAATATTTACTCACTAATTTTCTTAGTTTTTCATTTCCACCGCGAACGTAAGTAATCTGTTTGTCCCCGTTTGTGCCATTTATATTGATTAACGACTTCGGTTGTACGGTTAAAGAAGGACTTTGACTTCCCTGTGTACTTGATGAGGTCTGGGAAACAGTCCGTTTTCTTACTTGATAATGGTCATAGACATTGCCGCTTGAAGTTTCAGCAATCAATGAAGAAAGCGGAACGAATTCACTCTCATTTTTACCATTTATAAAAGTAGAAGATTGATTATCCACATAAGAGAATTCCCGACAAGAATCTTGACAAATCACATCATCCCCTCCATCCAGCGTTTCCGCACTTACCGTAGTGTAAGACGCCAGCGTACAAAAAACAATCCAGGCAGACATCAAAGGTATTTTGAAGTAGGTCAAAAGTAAAAATATCCCCTTTTTAAAGAATTTTCCTTTGTTAGTATAAGAAAAATTATTCCACTAAAGGAAGAACTTTCTGAAATAGATAAAAAAATTTAAACCAGCTCAACAATTTTTACGAGTCCTTTAAACACAAAAACAAATTAGAGCTCTTGTTCCAGTAAACGGGGTTTTTATTGTATAAATTCCTTTTCCATTTTTCTCCCTTACTAAACTAAAGGATGTGTTTATTATTTGCTATTTTTCGACACAAAGTCGTTTCAACTCCCATTCACCAGGGAATTTCCTTCATATGACAAATGAGGTTGGAGTTGGATTTATGAGCAGCAGAAAACATTTAGAAAAACAAATCGAGACACTGAGAACCCAAATGTACGAAGCCTATAGAAATTATAGTAGATATGAAGACATCGTTAAGATCTCCCAGGAGCTCGACAAATTACTGAATGAACTTAATCGGTCCAGGGATTGAATCAAACAGACGGCTGTTTGTAGTTATTCCCCATTTTTATTTGAAGCGTACCTCCGCACTTGGCACACTCCAGCAACACATCCGCATGATCCTCATTGGGGAATAACAACCTCCTTGGCTGCATGTTATTCTCCTGACATTGACTACAGCTATGCTTATTTGCTGTACGGTAGATATCTATATAAAACTCAAGCTCGACTGATTTCAAATTCATCGCCTCCTCTATTCTTTTTTCGACATTTTTCAACATATATAAAGCTAAACTTTACCTCTCTCAATATCGAATTTCCCATAGAACAGTTCTTTTCTTACTTTCTCTAATATCGTTATAATAAATGGAAAAGGAGGAATAGCATTGGATTACTTTTCAATTTCTTCTCTGGTCGAATCATTTAAGGATTTGTTTCCTAAGGAAGCATCCATCGCAGTATCTGACTCGCGCCAGTTTATCTACTATAAACCGAGTAAATATGTGGATTTAAAAATAAAGCCTGGAGATCGTATCGGAGAGAATACGGTTACTTTCAAAGCATTAGCCAAACAGGATAAAATGTCAGAGCATATTAACAGCAACGTATTTGGCACTCCATATTTCGGAACTTCTGTTCCTATCATTGATGAAGGAGAAGCAAAGGGTTGCCTGACAGCGATTCTGCCGTCTAAACAGTTAAGATTTCTAGCCTCTTTTTTAACCATTCATTTGGAGGACCGCTGGTTTCCTGTTCCCTATGAAGATGTAATGTTTTTAGAAGCTAAACAAAGAAAAACTTGGATTCAGTCAAAGCGAGGAATGGGCACACATAAATTCAGCTTAAGTGAACTGGAATTCTACCTACCCGAACATTTATTTATCCGATGTCACCGTTCCTATATAGTAAATGTTAATTATATTGCAGAAATCCAGCCCGATTCTCATTCTACTTTTCTATTAATTATGAAAGACAAATCTAAAGTTCCGGTAAGCCAGACGTTTGCCAGTCAATTCCGGAAGATTTTATCCTTTTAATTTTCTGCTGCATTAGTACATCAATTTGCTGGTTTGTTCCAATTTTAAGCCCTTTCATGAGAAAACCAATGAGATGATGAAAGATAACCGTTAGAATAATAAGAAAATTGTGAGTGGGGGTTTAATTGTGGAACAAAGAATACAACAGCGAATGCGTGATAAGCGATTACAAAGCAAAATTGTTTCAGAGGAAACCGCTGCTTCCTGGATTGAGAATGGAATGACTCTTGGACTGAGCGGTTTTACAAGAGCAGGAGACGCCAAGGCCGTTCCTTCAGCGTTAGTAGAAATCGCCAGGCAGAAGGAGCTTAAAGTAAACGTGTATACCGGTGCCTCATTAGGGTCTGACATCGACCGTCTAATGGCTGAAGCTGGAATTGTTCATAAACGCTTGCCTTTTCAAGCTGATAAAACCATGAGAAATGAGATTAATAATGGAGATCTGTTATTTGTCGATCAGCATTTATCCCATACAGCTGAATCCATTCGCCAAGACGTACTTGCTCCTATTGATTACGCTATTGTGGAAGCGGTATCAATCACTGAAGATGGAACTATTATCCCTTCCACATCTGTGGGCAATTCTTCCATATTTGCTGAAAAAGCAGATGCCATAATCATCGAATTAAACTTATCTCAGCCGGAATCCCTTGAAGGGTTACATGATATCTATCAGTTGCAGGATCAGGGGAACCGGGAGCCGATTCCATTAAGAAACGTTGATGACCGAATCGGGACAGAAGGAATCGAAGTAGATGTGAATAAAATAAAAGGAGTGGTCGTAACGAACCAGGTAGATTCCCCTTCAACGATTGTCCCACCTGATAAGGAAACTGCTTTAATGGCTGAACATTTAGTAGATTTTCTGCGAAAAGAAAAAGATTCAGGGAGACTGCCGCGAAACCTGGCGCCTTTGCAATCCGGAATTGGTTCCATTGCTAATGCCGTGTTTCACGGTTTATTAGAGTCAGAGTTTACGGACTTAGAAGTCTACTCTGAAGTCCTTCAGGACGCAGTTTTTGACTTAATGGATGCCGGAAAAATCAGGTTTGCTTCCGGATGTTCGATCACTCTATCTGAATCAAAACTAGATCATGTGTACCAAAACCTTGAAAAATACAGCGAACGTTTATTGCTGCGTCCTCAAGAGATCTCAAACCATCCTGAAATCATTAGGAGACTGGGGCTGATTGCCATTAATACACCTTTAGAAGTAGATATTTATGGAAATGTGAACTCTACTCACGTCCACGGTACAAAAATGATGAATGGCATAGGTGGATCTGGAGACTTCACACGCAACGCACGCATTTCTATCTTTGCCACGAAATCAATTGCAAAAAATGGAGACATATCAAGCGTCGTTCCTTTTGTATCACACGTTGATCATACAGAACATGACGTGGATATTATTGTGACAGAACAAGGTTTTGCAGATTTAAGAGGGCTGGCACCTAGAGAACGCGTTCCTATGATCATCGAAAATTGCGCCCATCCTATGTACCGCAAACAGCTTTACAGCTATTACAACGATGCGTGTGAACGTGGAGGTCAAACCCCGCATATCCTTGAGAATGCTTTTTGGCACACCCGGTTCCAAAAAAAGGGCACGATGTTGGAAAAAGATATACAGCTAACATAAAAAAAGAGAAAATCACCCACTCTAAGATTCAGGTGGGTGATTTTCTCTTTTTTTATAGTGCCTTCACTAAGCCCCCATCAATAACAAGTGACTGTCCTGTCAAGTAAGTGTTTTGCCCAGAAGCAAGAAAAACCAATGTCTTAGCAAACTCTTCAGGATCTCCATAGCGTCCCAGCGGAATATTCTCTTCTGCTTGTTCTCTAACTTCTTCCACTGATATCCCATAGGCTCCTGCCCGTTTTTCGTCAAGCTGTGCAACGCGGTCGGTGGCAATTCTTCCCGGACCAACTGTGTTTATCAAAATGTTGTCAGGTGCTAGCTCCTGGGAGAGACTTTTGGAAAGCCCTACAACACCTGCCCTGAATGTATTCGATAGAATTAAGTTATCCAGGCTCTGCTTAATGGATGAAGAGGCAATATTAATAATTCTTCCTTCCTGCTGCTTCCGCATAGAAGGCAGTACTTCACGGATTGTTCGAATAAAACTCAATAAATTAAGTTCAAACGCCTGGTTCCATTCTTCATCATCAAAGTCATCAAAGGTTCCAGCAGGAGGGCCGCCCGCATTGTTAATCAGTACATCTACTGATCCGTTCCAAGTTACAGCCTTTTCAACTAACCTCTTTATTTGCGTGGGATCCGTTACATCACACACTTCATATACGACGTTGTCATTACCGGATTGCGACACGATTTCTTCGCTTGTTTTTTTCAGCTCCTGCTCATTCCTGCTTGAAATAAGCACATGTGCTCCTTCTTTGGCAAATTCAAGAGCAGCAGCTTTACCCAATCCTTTACTGGAGGCGGTAACTATAACCGTCTTTCCTGACAATTGAAGATCCATACTATCTCTCCTCTAATGAAGTTTTCTCTCATCTTACTAGAAGATTACCAGAAAAGAAAAGGCATCCTTTATGGAGAATTATGTGAGTTTTCGGCGAAAAATAGTTAAGAATGATATCGAAGATGATCTAACTATGTCAAAAGTACTTTTAAAATAAATATTTACTTCCGTTCAAAAGTATGATATTAAATAAGTATAATAGTAATTAGGACCTAATTGACTCATATCCATCACTTATTCTATTCACCCCCACCATCACCTCACTACTACTTGGTGTACTTCTAGAAAGGAGGTAAGCATAAAATGAAAGAACTGACGAATAAGGACTTGATTGAAACATTTAAAACCGCTCACCAACTAAAACTTTCCGAAGATTTTATAGAGCTGCTTAATAGAGAAATAGTCCGCCGAGAAATCACTGTACCTTATGATCAATACTCCTCCCTGAATAGAAAGCTGTTCTTATATATACCTGATCGTAGAAATGACACACCTTAAAGGCAGGTGATCTCTACTTCTTTACTCTCTTTATTAAAAAAAGGTATCCCGACAAGGGGAATACCTTCAAGATCATACATAGTTAACGACATTTTTTGTTACGATTAGTCTCATTAGGTGCAACGCATGGCCTTAGTTCTACTCCTGTTAACCTTCTTGCACACGGATTGGATCCTCTTTTTGCCCATATCCACTTGTGTTTGTGTTTATGACAAGGCTTATGAGGTTTATGAGACGTGTCATCCGAACAATTACCTGTTGGCTGGTTCTGAAGTAAATACAACCAGAGGTTGACCTCCATCTTTTCAATAATGGTGTTAAATCTTCCAAACCGATCAAAGTCCTCAAAGAGATCTAATTCAATAACATCGCTATAGTTTAACTTACACGTAATAGGTTCGTTAAAGGATTCATACGTGAATGAACTAGTTTGATGAGAATTAGAACCGTGATGGTTACAAGAAGCGTTTTTGTATTCCGTAGTTGAAGTCGTTTGGCTTTGCGATTGAAAAACCGGCTTATAAATTTTCACATCATCACTTCCGGTAAATGGAATATCAACACTGTAATCCTTAACCGTGCCGCTGCATGCTTCTACATATTGAATATTTTTGTGCACAATTCCGGTAATAAACAATTTAACTTGATCTTCGCGGAATGGATGTTTAAGAACATTACATTGTTTTAATGAAACATTTTTTTTAATGGATTTAATTTCCTTTGCAGGTGTTGGCAGATGAACCTCTGCTTCGACGGCAGTTTGAAAGTTAACTTGAGAAAGGATAACTGGAACATTTGTGCTGCTAGAGGGGTAATAACCGTTAGCCTCGCTGTGAGAATGGGAAACCTTAGCTTTATCACAGCTTCCGCCTTTATGGCAGGCCTTCGTGTAATACATCTTTACTTCCCCCCCTTTCCATTTTTAAATATCAAAAGAGCCAAGAAATGGCGCTAGATCAATACAGCCTTCTTCTTAGCTTAATGACTTACTATTGTATATGCTTTTCTATCAATTTGGCTTGTACTCTTGTTAACGGATTAGCGTACATTTTTAAGGGAAGTTAATCAGAAGTACGAGCAATTTCAATCTACTGAGTCCACGTTTTTTCAATAAGACGTATGTGTTACTTTAAAAATTAAACAAACGATCGGCTTTCTGGACAATTTTCATCTGGGATGTTTCCCCGCACCGGGCACATTCAAGCAATACATCAGCAATATCTTTTTTTGGAAATAATAGTCGACGAGGATTCATAATTACACTATCACAGTCCGAGCATTTGTGCTCTTGCGCGCGATCATAGATCTGTTGATAAAATTCTAAATTTACTCTTTTCATTTTTTGACCCCTATCTTTAAATTCTTTCCTCTACTCCTTGTTCACTTTTGTTAATACTACCTGACCTTCCGGCAAACCTAATTCGAACGGCCCTATGAATTGCTTTTTATTTTTAAGTGATGAATCTTGAATTTCTACCATCTCGACAGATAAATTATAATTAGCGTAAGACTGCAATGAATGATGCATAAGCTTTTTATGAGGCTGTAAAATTATTGTTTCATTTCCATCAACTCTATAAGAGCCATTCATAAAAAATTTAAACGAATCAAACGCAAACATTGAAAAATAGTTCATCTATTTTCCACCTCTTACTTGAAAATTCGACATTATTCAACAATTTCCTTTTTCATTTGAATTTAAACTTCTCGAATGAAAAGCTGATTTTCAGTGCTTTAATCGTTCTTTTGTCTATCCTGTTACTCATTGTTGGAGCCAGCTTTCTGTTACAAATTTCACAAGTTTTCGCCAAGGAAACTCTGAATGTCAAGGCACCTGCGTGGCAACCTGCAGATGGTTACTCTTCATCTTCAAGCCCTCATAAATGTTTTAAAACCCTTTTTATGCACACTGTATTTCCGTTATCATACTTTATTAGAATAAGGTGTATTGAAATATCACAGTCTTAATCACGGCTATATATCATTACACCTTTTTATATAGAGAGCAATTCAGTGCTTCACTGAATTGCTTTTTCATTTACTTTTCATTTAATTCATTGCTGCCCCACCTGCAAACCAAATCATTAAGAGTCTGCATTCTTTTTATTTTAAAGATTTTTTTCATTTAGTAAATGCTGATAAAGACCTGTTTATCGACTCTTGCCACTATCAGTGACAATAAAAACCAAAGTTTAGGCTTTTTCAAAAATTTTTTCAATGTAGTATCCAAATACTGAAGCTTATTAGAAATTTTCCTAAAATTTGATAGAAAACAATCATGAGTAGAACATTTGCAAATTCTAATCAAAAGGAGCACGATATGGTTGCAGAGGGAAAAACTTCAAACGAAAGGGGATTCATCAATGAATATGCGGAAATTAGTCATTGCACTGTTTTTAACGAGCATTCTCGTGTCTGGCTGTAAGGCAAGCTCAAATGCCGATGCATCTGATGATACGAATACAGAGGAACAGGATTCAAACAGTTCGGCAAATCATGAACAAGCTGATGAAGAAAATGAAACCAGTTCAGACTCTCATACCGATGAGTCAAAGGATGCAGCAGACTCTGCCTCAAGCGACCAATCAAATGGCAATGAAACTGGTTCCAGTTCTAGTGATCAAAAAAACAAAGATGACCAACCAATAAATGACGTAAAAAAGCATACTTTTGAAACAACACAACAAGCTGCAAATGAGATGAAAAACTACCGTCAAGTAACGCAGACAAATATTGATTTAGGACACGACATTAAAGGTTCCAGTGATGCCGGAGCCGGGCACCAGTATATTTCCTGGAACGAAGGAAACTGGCTGATTGAATTAGACTACCCCACCGATCCTAAATATGCTCCGAAAAAAAACGCTGACAACAAAGAACTGGCAAAGAAAATCGTTGAATACTTAGATACCCATTACTTACCAGCTCCGAAAGATAAAGGGGTCATTAAAATACGCGGTTTTAAAGATTCTCCACAAACTCTAATTAGATGGCAGGTGGATAATGTCATCTATGAAATCAAGTCGTCCGAGAATAACCCTATGGAAACCATCAAAGAAGCAGTTAAAGCTGGAAAAGATCTATAATTATTAACAAAAGCACTCGTACGGGGACGAGTGCTTTTGTTCTATTTCTATGAACCAATATAAAAAGATCTTTCCCTTTAATTTAATCACGTTATGCGTGCTAATTCATACTATGGAGTAAAGGTGTAATGAATCGTTCACTATCTTTTCTCGCGTTTAGATGTCATCACACCTTTATTAAGAGAACAATTCAGTCTATGCTGCATTGCTCTCTTTACATATAGCATTAACTAATTAAGAGGGATGATTTAACCACTAAGATCTTCCCTTCTTTTTTCCATTCGATTGCTATACCGTTTGTTAAATTCATTGATGATGATTTCAGCATCTTGTTCAGAGACGTAATCGAGAAAAATGTCTTCTATTTCTCCTTTCTCTGTTCGAATCTTACATACATCATCAACTTGCTGAATGTTTTTAATTTCTTCATTAGATAACTGAAGCTTAGGGTCTAAAATCCCAAGACGGACAACTATGCTATGTTCCTTGAACGAAATGTATTCTCGTTCCGGCATTTTCCAATAATGCAGCATTCGCCAAACACTAATTAAGACCGCCAAGCCAGTCATATAAACAATCGATTCTGATACCCGATTGTTTATGAATATGGAAAAAAGAAGGATCCCCATACTCATTAAAGCATTTAGTGCAGCCTCGCGCGCTTTTTTCTTCCAAAAGTAAGTATTGCTGTACGTGATGGACATAATAACTTCCTTTAACTCCTCGCTCGCATTAATTACTCTTTGGCAGATCTATATGAAGATAGGGAAAAACTGAACTTGATTAATCCGACCTTTGTAAAAGAAACAGGATATAATCTGTTGGTGTCCCTTTGTACCCCAGCTGCCTAAGCATTGCTGTAATATTTCCTCTATGATAGGATGCGTGGTTAAAGAGATGTTGAAACACTTCATAAACAGGTGCGTTGAACTCCCCAAACTTCGGGTGCTCAATCCGCAACTCTTTAGAGAGGTCAGGTAATTCATTAAAAATCTGAGTGTACTGGACTTCCAGATGACGAAATAATTTTTCAATTTCTTCAAGGTTGTTTTCAGAATATTGTCTACTAAGCTGAGTTCGATTCACATATTCCTCAATCGATTCTAATTTTTCTCCCGCGATCACCTTTAACCAAATGGTTTCTGTAATATAAGTATGAACTAAAGCAGCAGAGACGGTCGGGAAAACGCTTTGAATTTCCATATGTACTATTTTGTCAGGAAGGGACCTAATATGGTTAAATACCTGTCTTTCAGCCCACAAATGATAGTCATATTGATCCCGGACATGCTCCCCTGCATCACGACTGAATTTATTCATCATTCTCCTCCTCAAATGAATGTAATCGTTCATGATTAATTATTCCAAAATTATCCTTAACGTGCAATTGTGGCAGCCGTGACTTTATTGGTCATGATTTTCTTATCTGAACGACAGAATATAAAAAAGAGTGCCCCATCATTTGAAATCCACTGAAAAAATGCTTGTTAATTTAGAAATGCTGTTAAAGTCTTCGTTAATACTCACGAATCGCTGGATGTTTGCCGCAGGCGTCACCACCGGGCACACATGGTGGAATCAACAGAGCCCAACCTAAAATGAGTGCTTTTCTTGTACAATGTAAGGAATACTAAAAGTCAGGGAGGCGAAGTTAGAACTTCGAATATCCATGAATTTGAGTCAATACGAGAAGGCTTTAAGATAGGGTTTCCCTAAGGATCACCTTCTAATATAAAATCAATGAGCTTCCAAGGGAGAAGGACGATAATCATGGTCAATATCATACGCATACTAGAGCTCATGAAAGGGGAAGAGTCGAAACGGCTGTCTCATAGTATAAAAAAGCCGAATTAGACGATTTTATCGTTCAATCCGGCTTCTATGTTAGGCATAACTCAATAAGTCAGCAATTATTCAGCGGCCGCTTTTATTCAAGACTCTTCTTGCAGTACATTCTTGTTCAATCGGCCTTTTGCCACTAGTAAAACATTATTCCCATTAGGTATAAAATCGACGGTTCCTAAACCATCATAAGTATTTCCTTGTTGATCAAACAGTCTTAAAGGCGTGTCATTGCCTTCTTGTTTATCTTTTTTATATAATTCTATGTTGTTCACACCCACCAGACTCACATTCCAGTTCTGTTCCGGATTGGCCTCATCAATAAGTATAAAGCCTTGCGAAAATGTTGTCTCGCTCTCACTTTTTAAATGGAGGACTTTTGCTAATCTGACATTCTTCATTTATTCCCTCCTCATTATTTAGTGCGGTTATAGAAGGTATTCCCTGTCGCTATTTATTTATTACTGTTTTCCAAATCTTCAGGAATTGAACACAACCATTTTCGTTCTTCATCAGTTGATTGTTTATCTTTATAGGTTTTAGAAAATGGATTGCTATGAATTCTTAAGGTTTTTAAATACGGTTTGTCGTGATTTTGCAAAACCATGTTTGTTGTAAAATTGCTCTGCTTGATTATTTTTTTCCCAATAATCCAATTCTACTTCGTTAACCCCTTTATCTTCTGCCAACTGATAAATGTGGTTTAACAAGTACGTTCCATAGCCCCTGCCCCTTTTTTCCTGATCAATACTAATTTGATGTATATATAATGATTGGAAAGATTTTTTGTAAGGGTAACGGTCATATTTTCTTGTCTCAACCCAAGCAAAACCAACCGTTTCTTCCTCATCTTCCAAAATAAGAAATTCAGCATTTACCTTATCCATTTGCTTTCTAAATAGTTCCTTTACAGCTTCCAGGTTATATTCCTGAAAAAAATCCGGATATAAAGAATGATGTAAATCATGGACAGGCTTATTTAATACCGCAATCAATTCATAATCTTCCGTTTCCACTACTCTCATCAAAATCCCTCAATTCCTCATTGTAATTGCTTTATAAAGCAAAGCACAATTTGAAGTTTTGAACCTCTTATTCTAAAACGAATAATGGTCAGGCACGCAAGATCTTCTCCATCGTTTTGCCTTTTGCTAACTCATCAATCAGCTTATCTAAATAGCGGATTTCCCTCATCGTTGGTTCTTCGATGTTTTCCACTCGTACACCGCAGACCACACCTTTGATCATGTTTCGTGAAGGATTCAACAGAGGTGCTTCTGCAAAAAAGTTTTCAAAAGCTGTCTGATTTTCCAGCTGCGCTTCCAACTCTTTCTGGCTGTAACCGGTCAACCAACGAATGATTTCATCGACTTCTGTTTTCGTACGGCCTTTTTTTTCAGCTTTCGTAACATAATGAGGATAGACACTTGCGAAACTCATTGAATAGATCTTATGTTTGGCCATGAGACAACATCCCTTTCATAGTGAATTGATTAGTTGTTACTAATATATCATTGTTCTAGGCTTTACTCATAAAACTTCTGCTTCCGTTAAGTGTAGTGATGCCTTAGTTCATTGCCGGCACTCGTATGACCAAAAAAAACACTCCTTTTTAGGAGTGTTAATCATAATCTTTTAATGACAGCCCCAGCTGTCTCACCTGATATTCCTCTTTTAAGTAAGCAATAAAATGATTCCAATTAGAAAAGCCACAATTCATTTGTATATAATTGTCCAGTTCAGCATCTTTTATAAATTGCAGTTCTTTATCGCATTTTTCTAACTTAATGGGGAGGCCCTCTCTAAACTCTTGAAAATCAATCCACTTGGTATGTGTTTGAAGAAATGTCGTGGTCAACAACTGATCTAGCGTCTGGAGTTTTCCATCCACTGATTTTCCTCCTTATTTTCGACCTGGTTCGACGATCTCCTTACTCATTCCCTAAATTCTTTTTAACAAACGTAAATTTAAGATACGGTTCCCTATGTTCAATTTAGATTTGCAAAATTTCATCTCTAATACACTGTCAGTAAGTGAACATCGTTTATGAAATAAAATCAAAAAATAATCCTGAGGAACAATAAAAAAGCTGTCAAAGCAGGAAAAGACCTGTAAACACACTGAGCACTCGCAGTAATAGAGCGTGCCCACTTCTACGAAACCATAAACTCAGCCTTCTTTAAGATTGGGAAGAATTAATACTTCGACTCTTCTATTTTTGGCCCTTCCCTCTTTCGTTTCATTGGAAGCAATTGGTTCAAACTCTCCTAACCCTCTTGCACTTAAATAACTTGGATCAAGGTCCTTATTTTCTAATAATACCTTCATAAAGTTAATAGATCGCATAACACTTAAATGCCAATTGTTATCAAATGCAGCATTCTTTATAGGCTGATTATCCGTATGACCACTGATTACAATTTTCCTTGGAGGATTAAATACAAGCATTTTGGATAATTCTCTCGCCACATGCTTGTCCTCTGATCGGACTTGAGCACTTCCAGAATCAAATAAAGCATTGTCTTGTAATGTAACTAATAAACCATCTTTAGTTAATTTCGTCTGCAGCAAATCTGTTAGTTCATTTTCCGTTATGTATTCATTTATTGTCTCCTGAAGTTTTTCCAGCTTTTCATGCTCGGCTGCTTGTTGGGTTTGACTTTCATGTTCTTTCTGGACGATTTCTTCTACATTTGTGGTCTTACTAAGACTATTGTTTTCAATGATCGACTCTCCACCATTAAGCACACTATTAAAAGAATTAGCAATAGCTTGGAATTTCTCTTTGTCAATGGTACTTGAAGCAAATAAGACGATAAATAAAGCGAGAAGCAGTGTTAAAATATCAGCATAAGGAACTAACCAGGATTCGTCCGTATGGTTGTCTTCATGGAGGCGGGACTTTCTTTTCTTTTTCCTTGCCATTAAATCTCCTCTTCCTTATCTAAAAATTCGCTGCGCTCTACAACCGTAAGATAGGTTGATAATTTTTGTTCAATGGTTCTTGGCGACTGACCTTCAAGAATGGATAGAACTCCTTCAATCATGACTTCCTTTACTTTTACTTCTAATTGAGATTTTCTTCTTAACTTATTTGCAAAGGGATGCCAAAGAACGTATCCTGTAAAAATCCCTAAGAATGTAGCTACAAAAGCTGCAGAGATCGCAATTCCTAATTCATCTGTATTATCCATGTGGCTTAAAGCAGCTATAAGACCTACAACAGCACCTAATACACCTAAAGTTGGCGCATAGGTTCCGGCCTGAGTAAAAATAGAAGCTCCAGCTTGATGACGGTCTTCCATCGCTTCAATTTCCTCTAGCATTACATCACGGACAAATTCCGCCTCCATACCGTCAATCGTCATTTTCATCCCATTTTTTAAAAAAGGATCTTCTGTCTCATTTAACTCCCTTTCTAAAGCAAGCAGTCCTTCCCTCCTTGCTGTGGATGCCCATTCAGAAAATAAAGGAATTAACTCTTGGATCGTATATGATTTATTTTCGGTGAACAGGATTCTAAAAAGTTTAGGAATTCGTTTCAATTCACTAGCAGGAAATGCAATGGTCACTGCAGCGATAGTTCCTAAAATAATGATCAAGATCGCTGCAGGATTAATGAGTGCTGATAAACTAACTCCTTTCAATATCATCCCCGCAAAAACAGCAATAACCCCTAGTATCACACCGATAATCGATGATTTATCCATAAAAAAACCACAACTTTCTCTCTATTTATTTAGATATTCAGTAGTTATATCGGTGCGAACAGCTGATGTTAAAAGGGTTTTGCATTGAATAAGGACTATCAACCTACGAGTCAATGGAATTCCAAAGGAGCTTCTTCCCGAGCCTTATAAAGACACACCCCCCGCTACTTCTCTAATAAAGGAAGACTGCCGCGTAAAATAAGCCGGAAAGCTTCTGGCTTTATGATTTAAATTTTACCAGGATAATATAAGCCTCAGACCTATGTTCAAAAGACCGATAATCAACTAGTACAAGGAACAAAATTTTTTAATAACTGTCTAATAAAAAAGAAATGACGCAGCCTCTATGTAAGAGAGAAACCGCGTCATTTCAACATTTTGTATAGATGATTCTGATTGGGCTCTAACGGGCAGTCCAATGTAATAAGCTATGGCAAACCAAACATTTATTCAGCTTTTATTATATAAATACCACGATCGAATCAATCGTGGAAATAACGATTACTTGTTAGAAAGTTTATTTCCCTTTTGACCACATTCAAGACATTGTGTCCAAAGAACATAGGCGGCCCTTTCCTCGAATTCTTTTGAATCAATGCTTACTATTTTTACTTCATGATGAAAGCAGTTGGTGCACCTATCCTGGACATGCTCTCCTACTTTATAAATAGACATAATTATCCTCCTGCACGTTTGTAAAATAAATGCCTGGAGAGTGATCAAGTCCCAAAGCTTTATCAGTATAACTAATAATTATCGATCCATCAACCGTTCGAAGCACATGGAATATACTGTAAGGTCTAGTTATTAATTATTCTTCATCTTTTCTAATTCATTTAATAAACGGTCTAGTTCTTGAGAAATTTTCAATAAGTCCTCATAATCCGCTGAAGTCTCATAAACTTCGTACATTTTCTCCCTTAAATCCTCTATTTGTCGATGGAGAGAACATTTGTTAACCATAACGTCTCCTTCTATTTACTATTGTGAACAGTTAGCTCTTCCCTGGTTTCGATTTGATAAACTTACTTATGACTTAAATTAAGGAAAAAAAATAAACGGGCCATAAGTTGTATGACCCCTCACCCAAATTTAGAGTTGATCCATATACATTTTCACTTTGTTAGCTGTTTCAAATCGATCTGGGCCTGACAGCACAGTGTACTTGTCTGCTTTCAACCCATCTGAATTTCCTCCTACAACAATCAACTCACTTGCTACTTGGGTTTTCGAAGCTACTGCACGGGTGTATATCGGCAAGTCAATACGATCTGCCAAAATTTCCGCCACAGGGAAATCAACGAAAGAATTAATCACTACCGCAGCTTTAAGCAATTCTTCTCCCTCCTCAGGGACATATTCCACTCCAAAATAATCACAAATTCCTTTCGCGTGTTCAATAGCTACTTCTTTTTGAAAATCTTTATCTATCATGAGAAGTGCTTCCAATTTATTATCCATAAAGCCGTTTTCAGTTAAGATCGCTATCATATTCGTCTCGCGAAGGACATGAAAATCTTCTTCAAATATTCCTCTAAAATTTTGCGGGGTTCCTCGTCTTAAATATTTTGCTACAGATGCTGCTAACTTACCTGCTTCCTTATTTTTATGACCTGGATACACATAAACTTCAATACCACTAGGATTTGAGCCACTGAATGAACCATCATAAGCGTTGTAATGGATAGCAATATATGCATCTGCTTTTCTGCTATTAGCTAAGTTTGTCCTTGTCTTTAATGGAGTATCCTCATCAGTTGGGGCAACCAATAATGTATTAAACCCGCAACGTTCCAGCTCTGTTTTGAGGTACTTTACAACTTCCTTATTGAATTCATTCTCCTGAATTGACCGACCTATCTCAGGAATATAAGGGGTTCTCTTGCCAGGAGTATTTTTACCATGCCCATCGTCTAAAGCAATAAGTTTAGGCAAGATATTCGCCTCTTTCTCTTTATTTAGAAGATATTTAATCTCCTTCTTTATTAAATGCTATCCGTTAGTAAAGGAGTGTGTGTTCTTACTAGACCCATTAAAAATGGTCTGAATTAAAGATAAATTCATTTTACTTAAATAACATCCCGAACTAGGCAGGATTTTGATCTCCTATGTTTCGTTGTTTTCAAATTTAGAAGTTATTTACAGTACTGTTTTTATAACAACGTATAGGGACTAGCAGCATGTTCATACATTTGAAGTAAGATCTTCCTGAGGAGGGAACTGTGATGGCCACTATAAGCGTATGCATGATTGTAAAAGATGAAGAGGAGAATCTTACTCGATGTCTTGAATCCATCCATCATTTAGTGGATGAAATTATTATAGTGGATACAGGATCGACGGATAAAACTAAAGAAACAGCTGAGAAATTCACATCAAAAATATTTGATTTTATATGGGTGGATGACTTCTCAAAAGCCCGTAATTTTTCTTTCAATAAAGCCTCTAAAGACTATATATTCTGGCTTGATGCTGACGATATCCTATTAGAAGAAGACCACGATAAATTCGCCCTCTTAAAAAATGAACTACAAGACGAAATTGATGCTGTATCCATGCCTTATTTATTAGCTGCTGATGAAAATAACACTGTCTCGCACAGTGTTAGAAGAAACAGAGTAGTTAAGAGAAGCAATCATTTTAAGTGGCATGGAGCCGTACACGAATATTTGGAGGTAGGAGGAAATATTAAAGCAAGCGACATTCGTATTAAGCATTGTAAAGAGGTGTCAGGGCTAAGCAATAGAAATATTAAAATTTATGAAAAAATGCTATCAGAGGGGAAAGAATTTACACCAAGAGATATGTATTATTACGCAAATGAATGTTATGACCACAACAATTTATCTACCGCAATTGATTACTATAATAAATTTTTAGATACGAACAGAGGGTGGGAAGAGGATGTTATTGCTTCATATGGGAAAATTGCGGATTGCTACATTCATTTAAATGACTATGAATCAGCAATTGACCACATTCTTGAGTCCTTTAAAATTGATATCCCCCGTGCAGAGCAATGCTGCAGGCTGGGTTATATCTTTCTAAACAGAGGAGCAATTGAACAAGCCATTTATTGGTATAAACAAGCCGCTGCATCAGACTATGAAAGAGATAAGCAAAAAGGCGGTTTCATCAATGCGAACTGTTATACTTGGCTGCCCCATTTACAGTTATGTGTTTGTTATGACCTGCTTAACGATCATAAAAAAGCCTATTATCACAATAGTTTGGCTAAAAAATACAACCCTAACGAATTGTCTATTCTGCACAATGAAAAATATTTAAATACTCTTTTGAACTAGCAGGAAAAGAGATCTGCTGCTTTCCAACAATTATGTAGTTCATTTAATTAATTGACAAAAAAAGCCAAGATATCCTAATATCTATGATTTTAGTCCAAACTATTTCTTTCCCTTCTTAATAAACTACTCTTGTTAAGAAGAAATTTAGAAAGGAAAGAATAGATGAAAAAGAAAAAATATAATATCAACCAAGTTCCGGTTGATATTCAAGCTGTCGGGAGCAGAGCTAATTTTAGACCCAGTAATTGCTGCGGTCCCGGGATTTCAGCTGTAACTCCTACCGGTACAACAGGGCCTACGGGACCGACTGGCGCAACTGGGGCTACCGGGGCTACTGGAGCAACTGGACCAACCGGACCTACGGGACCAACCGGTTTACCAGGAGCAGGGTCTATTATCCCTTACGCTTCAGGATTACCAGTGGCTTTGACTACTGTATTAGATGGAACTGTAGGAACGACCAGCCTAGTTGGATTCGGAAGTAGTGTTACAGGGGTAACACTATTAGGAAGTGGACAAATTGATTTGACAGGTGCAGGTGGCACACTCCTCAACTTTGCTTTTTCAGTCCCTCGAGATGGAGTAATTGCATCTATGGAGGCATTTTTTAGTGCCACGGCTTCGGTGACCTTACTTGGGGATACAACTATTCAAGCACAGTTATACCGATCACCTGACCCGTCTACGAATATCTTTGATCCAATTCCAGAAACTTTAGTAACTTTATCTCCAGATTTAACCGCACCAGTAACACTTGGCGATATCGCAAGTGGTTCGCTCACTGGGCTCTCCGTGGACGTAGCTCAAGGAGACCGTCTGCTTATGGTATTTTCTGCGACGGTTGAAGGAGAAGTTTTAGCTGGTACTGTTCTTGGTTATGCCAGCGCAGGAGTTTCAATTAATTAAAATTAATTCACCTCTTAAATAATGGGCCGTCTAAAAATGACGGCTTTTTTATCGCAAAAGATCACTTTAACTTCTAATATTCTATATTATTGGAACTTAACATGAACGGACTAGGATAGAAATTGAAAGAAACAATAGTTATTGACGTGCTTGGTCAACAATACTCCCCTACTTTCAAATGAGACGATTCATCAAGGAAGTTCAATGTGTTACTGTTAGTAAAGCCAATACATTCTAATTAAAAAAAAGCAGGTCCGAAAATTTCGCCTGCTTTTTATTCAATACTGGCCTATAAATCGTGTAGAACATTTTCCAGAGATTTAATTATATCTTTCATCTGTCTTATCGCATGAGTTACATTCCGCTTATAAACCGAGAGGATTTTCTCTCCATAATCGGCCCCCGGCACTGCCCACTTCCCATTCAGCTGCGTCCAATGTAAAGCACTTCCTCTAGAGACAAGGGCAAAGCGAGGATCCACCTTACTATAACCTTTAGGAATGGAAGCTTTTGAGGCATACGCATATAAATGTTGAATATGTGCATGCACACCCAATTCCGGACTGCTAAAGCTTGCACCGGAGCTGCCAGGACCGGTTGCACCTATACCAGCAAAATTATTTTGGTCTTCATGTACAAGACCTGTAAACCGAAAGTAATTCGTTTCATGGATCGCTTGGGCAAAAGCAATATCTGCCCTTACACCATAAACTCTCCCGTAAAAGATGTAATATTCCCCAAGTTCAGGTGATTGAGGATTCACTGTTTTTGCAAACTCGTCAAGCTGATGCGCAAGTAACGACGTATTACCTACGATGGATATCCCTTCTTTTGGGGGCACTGGTGTAGGAGCTTGTTCGCCTTCTTCTACAATAAATCCACCACTAATTCCATTCCGCTTCAGCTTATCCACTTGTAACTCTGCATTCTCTTTGGATGAAAAAGCACCTGCCTGCACTCTATAATAGCGGGTACTCGAAATTGTAGTCGGGACAATAAATGAATCTATTCCTTTACTTGATAGAAAATGAACACGCTTCTCTGCATTATCCCGGTTCCTAAAGGAACCTGCAATAACTTTGTATAACAATTTCATTCTCTCCTTAAACCATATACTCTATCCTATGCTATTAAGGTAGGAATGCATGGACACATTTTTAATATTATTCAATCTGGAAGTGATATAGAAATGTTGCCCTGCGAAGATTGGACGAAGTTTTTTACAACGAAAAGGAGTTTATTGGATTTCGTCAATAATTCGTCAACAAATGCCTAAAATAAAAGAAATGACGCGGCCTCTCCGTGGATGAGAAACCGCGCCATTCCGGCACTTTGTATGGATGATTCCGATTGGGCTCGAACCAACGACCTCCACCCTGTCAAGGTGAATGACTGTTTATGACCTTATATGAACTTCCCTTAAGAAAGCCTATCAAACCAACTTCCGTTCAGCATCTTTATGATGTAATTTAGTTAAAAATTAATAATTTCGGTCCATTTGGTCCACAAATGGTCCACATTTCAGCTTATAACAGAACTTAGATTTTTCCGAGCCTGGAGAGCAAAACCATAAAATACTTCTATGATTACATATTATTATAGATATAACCGGTATTAGGATCTACAGCATACCATCCCCATGTTGCGGTATGACCTTCTTTCGTTTCGGGATTATCAATAACAATCTCATACACATGGTACACCCAATCACCGTTTTCATTATTAAGTTCATATTCGACAACTACATTAGGGTTCTCAATAGGAACTTGAGCGTATGCTACTACATTCGCCTTTGCTTGCTCTTTCGTTAATTTAGTTGACTTTGTGCTATCCGTTTTATTTTCTGAAGTTTCCTTTCCTTCACTTCCATTGGTCTTTTCGTCAGCTTGCTTTTGCTCTTCTTTCTCCTTAGCTTTTTTTGCGGCTTCTTGCTCAGCTTTTCTTTTAGCTTCTGCTTCCGCTGCTAAACGCTGCTCCTCAGCTTCTTTCTGCTCTTTTGCTTTTTGCTCTTTATCGTAAGCTTCTTTACTGTCTTCCAATCTTGTTAATGCTTCGGTGATTTTTTTATGTAAGGAATTTTTGTTAGGATGGTCCGTTTTCTCATTACTTAAGTTTGTAAGTAAATCTATCCCTTTTGTATATTTATTTTCTTCAGCATAAGAATTGGCGTCCTCTATTGTTTTTTGGACAGAACTTTCTTCCATAATCCAATCAATGATTTTTTCTTGTTGTTGACTTGAATATCGTTTAATCACAGAAATTTCTTTTAGATTATTTTCATTAGCTGTCTTAGTGATATCTCCATATAACAGTTTAGCTGACTCTAGGTCACCTTCTTCTTCAGTTTCTATTGCGTATAGTAACGACTCTAAATTATTTTGTATTTCTTTTGCTTCTTTCGTTTCCTTTATCTCTAGAACTTCACTTAATTTCACATTGGCTTTATCAAACTTTTGATCCTCTAATAATTTCTCGAAGTCTTCCATCCCTTCATTATATGCTTGGGTATTGCACCCGCACAGAATAAATAAAAATAAAATACCAAATATCCGTCTTTTCATTTACATCCTCCTATTTTACTAAAAACATTAGATAACACCCAAAAACATTTTACTACACAAGCAGGATATTTTTTCCTTATTAGGTATTTTTCAAAAAATTCTTTTACTTCCTGGTTTTTTTCATTATTTTTTTATTTTTACTAAAGGTCCATGGAAAGTGGCCGATAAACTAAATAAGCACATCAGGGAGGATGAAAGACCATGGCTCTTATTCTAGGAAGAAAGCTTGGGGAAAAAATATTTATACAAGATCAGCAAGGCAATGAAATGGAGATCGAAATTGTAAAAGCAAAAAGTGGAAGTCATCTTCGGTTATCCATTGAGGCACCAAAAGAATTTAACATCATTAGAGGAGAACTAAAAGAAGGTAATAGCTCTACATAAGAGTTGTTATAGATGGCAAGGCAAATGGACGTGTCTTGTTAAAATTCAAATCACACGGAGGTAGTTAGAAATGAGAATTAATCACAACATCGCAGCCTTAAACACTTATCGTCAATTAGGGCAAGCGAACAACGCGCAGTCTAAGTCAATGGAGAAGTTGTCTTCAGGTATGAGAATCAACAGAGCAGGAGACGACGCTGCAGGTCTTGCAATTTCAGAAAAAATGCGTGGCCAAATTAGAGGTCTTGACCAAGCTCAACGTAACTCTCAAGATGGAATTTCTCTTATCCAAACAGCAGAAGGTGCATTAAACGAAACTCACAGCATCCTTCAACGTATGCGTGAACTTTCTGTTCAATCTTCCAACGACACTGCTACAGACGCTGACCGTAAAGAAATGCAAAAAGAAATCAGTCAGTTGAAAGACGAAATTGATCGTATCTCAAATGACACTGAATTTAACACTAAGAAATTACTTAACGGTAGTGTAGGAAATACAGCTACAGTTGGCACGGACAACTTGAACCTGGGAAGCGTAAAAATTTCAGATTCTAGCATTAAATCCGATACCTTCACAGTAACTGGTACTAACCCCGCTTCAGTTGGGGCTGACGTAAAAACAAATACTACTGGTTATGCTGCCGGAGATATTGATACCACTGACAACACTACGATTTCTGGTTTAGAACTTGGCGATTACACATTAGAGGTAAAAGCAACAGCTACCTCTGGAAAATTTGATGTTTCTTTGAAAAATGAAGATGGTGTAGAAGTAGCAAGTGCTGCTGGACTTGACACAGCTACTGGTGGAGCACTTACAGGTACTACTCCAGACGGAACTGCAACTAAATTTACTTTGGGTGGAAATGGCGCTATAACCGAAGGTAAAATGGAGTTTAATTTAAACGCTACTTACGCTGCTAATGACTTTAGTGTTACTTCAACTAGTGGTACAGATTACACTAACAGTGGAAGTCTTAAAATCACTGATAACAACTTTGAAGCTGGTGGGTTTGAGTTCAATATGACAGTAGATACTGCTCTTGCTACAGCTGGTAATACTTCTACTATTACAACTGAAAATAACGCTTTAAACATGCACATTGGCTCAAATGAAGGTCAAACTATGCAAGTGGACATTAACAACATGGATACCTCATCTTTAGGTGTTGCTGCTATTGATGTTACTACTCAAGCTGGTGCTGAAAGTGCTATTACACAAATCAATGATGCTATCGAGAATGTTTCTTCTGAACGTTCTAAACTAGGTGCTTTCCAAAACCGCCTAGAGCATACAATTAATAACCTTGGAACATCTTCTGAAAACCTAACTGCTGCGGAATCTCGTATCCGTGACGTAGATATGGCTAAAGAAATGATGAACCAAACAAAAGAATCAATTTTGGCCCAAGCTTCTCAAGCAATGCTTGCAAAAGCTAACCAACAGCCACAAGGTGTCCTTCAATTACTACGTTAATAAATTTAAAGCCCGTCCAATTTGGGACGGGCTTTTCTTTGTTTGCAACTTATTGAGAATAAAGTGATTTTCAGTTCTATTCCCTCCTTTCATATAAAATGAATTTTATCCATTTTACCAAAAGGAGTGTGAAATGTTGTTTTACTTAATAATTCCGGTTTCAACGAGGTGCACCTTTACCTCTGGAACAATTTCAATATGAGAAAATTCCTTATCCCAATTAATTTGCTCCCATATTTCAGGGTAATAAGCTCTTATTCTGCTACCTATTCCAAAAACATCACTGTTTGCGTCCTGAACCACTTTTATTACCTCTTCAGCATCCTTTGTAATATTATTCGAAAGCTTTCTATTTACTTTCTCAATTTTTTTATAATTAAATAGTGAATTTTTTGGATACTCTAACACACGGGCTGTTAAATTCAATTTTAATTTCACCTTAATTTTAGTTCCTTCATTTTCTATCTTTAATTTTTGATTTGATTTCATTACGTTGATGGAAATGTAATTTAATAATCGTATTTTTTCATTCTCATTAATTTTTGTGGTAATACTTGCATGATCTCCACGCTTACCACTCAGTAGCAATATTAGCTGAGCTTGGTCAGGTGTTAAATTGACTCCTGTGTACGAATCACCATGGAAGAGAGCCAATCCTTTATATTTAATTAATTGTGACTCCGACAATACCGTAAGATAAGGGATTGCAAAATCCACCCCTGGTGATAAAGCATCTCTCGCTACCATTTGCATATTCATATCAGTTGCATGTGTTGATTTAATGGCAGACTCCAAAAGATCATCAATGTATTTATTAATTCTAGGCTCTAAGGTTTCTTTTAACCCTAGCGCTTCACTAGCCTTACCTTCAACTATGGCCAACTTGCATTGTAAGTTATTCCTAGGATTCCGATAAAATTCATCTAATATTAGAGCAATCCCCTTTTTTGCTAATTGATCTCCAAAGAGCATAACCTGAACCTTTGAAGGATCAAATTCACGTGAAATTTTATAATTAATTTCATCTCGAGCTGCTAACACATTAGTACCGGGAGAAGAAATCAATTGACTAGACTCTTGCATTCCGCCATCTCCCCCTCTTTGAACACTTTGAACCGTAACAGTCTCAACCAAGTTGTCATTCTCGCCAATATCTATAGCCTTCGCCAAGACAAGGTTTATATCTTTATATTGTCTTTGATCCCAACATCCCGTTAAAAAAATTAAAGATAAGATCATCGTTAAAATTTTTTCCAAAAGAACTACTCCTTTACTATCCCGATGATCAATAAAAAATTAAAGAATATTTTGTGAAGATAAAAAACGTCCTTACAGTTCTTACTGATTATTTTAATGTAAATTGGGGAAATTATACTTTTTGTAATCCTTAAGTAAACAAATACGTCAAAAAGACTCTAGTGTTAACTAGAGCCTCCTCACCATCCTATACCTTAAAACTCTGCGTCTCTGTGTCTTACGTTCTCTATCTAATTCTGATGGCTTGAGTCTAATGTACCATTCATTCAAATTTTGTAAATACTTTTTTCCACCATTACATAAAATTTACATTAATTTATTGTATAATATTCCTACATGACTTGAGGAGGATAGAAAGGAAATAATGTACATAAAGAGCAATTTTAAGCAAGTATTGCTTACCAGAGGAATAAGTCAGACTGAATTAGGAAAAGAACTTAATGTATCTCCCCAGCAAATGAATAATTGGGTTAATGGAAGGACAAAACCAAGGATTGAAACATTATTTTACATAGCATCATTATTAGAGTGCAAAGTTGATGAGCTTTATAAATTAGTGAAATAAAGCATGTGAAGTTAATTCGCAAAATAGTATTTTTTATGTAGGCTAGATTAAATGAAATTGCAAAAATAGGAGAGAAAAACCCCCGCTCTAATGAACGGGGGCTCTTTGGGTAGTTACTGGAAGTTGTGGTCCAGCTCGCTAATTATAATGTTTCTCTAAATAATCGTCAACTTCTGATGCAGTTTTAAGTCGACTTTTACCAGAGAGAAGGGTAATTTTACCTGCTTTCAAACCTTCTTTGTCTCCACCCACCACATAAAGATGGTCAGCAACTTGTACTTTCTTTGCAACATAACGAGTGTACACTCCTGTTTCTAAACGATTAGCTAACATTTCTCCCACCCCATAATCCGCAGCACTATTAATAACTACAGCCACTTCCGGCATTTCATCTTCCTCCTTTACTGGTTTATGATCACTAACGTAAACAGTCCAACCAAATTCATTTCTTAGCCACTCAGCATAAAACTCGACCACGTTCTTTCCAATAAAGTGACCGGTCATCACTCTGTTCTCATGGTTGATATCTAGAATCCAACCTTTGTATTTCTTTATCTTCTTAATTGCTGCTTGTGCGTCTTGGTGGTTTTCGAATGGTCCTGTATAGATATACCAATAATTTTTGTCTTCCGGTTTAGGTGGTTTTAAGGAGAGTGCTTCCTCTAAAGCATCTCTCGTTTTTGGCCCAGCCACCCCATCGACTTCAAGGTGATGATCTTTCTGAAAAGCCTTCAAAGCATTTAAAGTCTTTTCTCCAAAATCTCCGTCTGCTCCGTATTTAGGAAGAGCGTAACCAAGTTTTATGAGCATTTGTTGTAGTTTCTTAATCTGATAGCCGGTTTCCCCTTCTTCAAGAATGCCATCATCAGGCACAGGTACATCCACTTCTAATAGACTTTTTGATGGTCGCTTTCCCTTCTGGAGATCCTTCCACGTTAATGAACCCGTAAGCTGCAGGTGAGGACGATCCGGGAATGAGGTCCAGTCGCCTCCCCACGTAAATCCTTTATGCTTGGCTAATTCCACTACACGCATCCAGTCATCATTCACGTTCCAAATGCTGTCCTGACCATCATAACTGGTTAAAAAGAAATCTACGGCAAACCCATAATTATGGACACTCTCTCCAGGCTCAGCATTTGTCACGATTTTTCCACTACTACCATAATGTTTGCCATGCCACTTATAACTTGGCCGTCCCTTTCCATATAATTGGGCCTGCTCTTCAAAACTACGAAAGCCACTGGAAATTTGCATTTGGATGCCTTCATCATACGCTTGCCGCTGAACATCTAGAATTTTTTCTTTCACAGCTTTATGGACTTTTCCCATAGCCCGAATAGACCGGTTCTTTAACTCCTGTAAACGGACACGACTCATTCTAAAGATCCTCCTTAGTGATTCCCTCACGTTTGTTTAAAGCTAATTCGAATAAACCGGTTGCTGACAATCCCGCTAGTCCACCAGCCCACAGGCGAAGGATTAATCCGAAGTCTGTAAAAGGTGTTGCAGCTGCTCCTACGACTAAGCCAATCACCAAACTAAATAAAGGGACATAATTCTTAGGAAAAGTAATCGTCCTTTTCCCCACTTCAACTAAAGCCGTAATGATGGGAGCTAACACAGTGGCAAATAAGATCACATCTTTCATCTAAATTCCTCCTTAAGAAATCCCAAATGTCAGTAGAAAGTACACAATTTGCAAAACAAAAGCGCCCCCTACTGTAATGAGCGCATAAATGATTCGTCTGTTATTATCGATAATATTTTGGATATCCTTCTCATTTTCAATGGAGCGATTGTTCGCTTCGTCAGCTGTGTTCTTGGTATTTTCAACGGTCTTCTTATTATCAGTCACTTGCTTTAAATCGCCTTTTAGTTCCGCAATCGAAAGTTTCACATCAAGTAAAAGATTCATAAACTCTTTCACCTCTTCCACCTTCTCCTTATCATCAGACATCCTGGACCCCCTAACGTGTAACTTAAAAATCGTATCGTATAGAAGCTGCCTGTTTTGCTACCCCTTTCAGGTGGCCGGGTGCTTCGGCACCTTATTTTTATGAAGATTTATCGTAGAAACAACGAACATCTTCACCTCCTTAAAGGCATAAAAAATACGCCTTACTTGGCGCTGGTTGTCTTCGACTTATGCTTTTCTTTCCTGACTTCTCTATTTTTATTTTCTTTTTGTTCTTCCTGCGATTTATAATTTCCTAACTCCGTACGCAGTCCTTCCACTTTTTCTTCTAATTCCTCGCAATAATCAATCAACGCTTGCTTGGTTGCTGTGAGAACCGCATTTTCTTGCTCTAATGCTCCTATCTTTCCTGACATAATTGCCTGCACTTGTTCGAAACTATATTTTAATTCTTTCACTTCGCTAGATCTCCTTTATGAAAAGATTAATCCTACTTTATCGGCAACTTGATTAAGTTTATCCTTAATGGATTGGATCTCCTCAGTATATTCTCCATAAAACTCCTGGCTGCCTTTAACCAAGCTATTAATCAGGTTCGATTGATTGATGCCTCCTAAGAAGGACCCATCCGATTCAGCTTCTTTCACGACTTCGGGGAACGTTTCTTTTGTCCGCTCATAACTGATTCCAATCTTTCCTTTACTAGGGCTGTTCTTATAATCATACTTCAACACTTCCAACTGCAGAAGCTTTTGGAGAACCGATCCCATGGGCTCGATATTTTCTTTGATCTTCTCACTAGAACCAACAACGAAATCGTCAGCTGTAAAGACACCGTAGGCGGAATCATAACCATTTCTAGATTGAACTTGTGGTGTCTTAGAACTTGAACCAGCAAGCAATTTGAGAGCTGTACGATTTCCTGCGTCAATCACTCGGTGATAATTATCGTCTTCCGCTACATATAAGTGGAATGCTTGCTCTCCACTTATATAGATGTTTTGGTATCCATTTCCCACTTGGTAGTAATTTTGGGAATCTGCTTGCATTCTCGGTGTGCCTCCTGCAGTATCGATTCTCGTACCGTTTGAGAACCCGATAATGTCTCCCCCTTCAATGCCTACCGTTGGCGCGTAAAGTCTTAACACGTTATTCGCATAGATATTCATTTCTTGAACCCCAGCGCTTGGAGCATACGTTGAAGTGATTTTTCCAACATAATCACCGCTAGAATCTTTATGGAAGAATATCGACTTTTCAGCCGCTTCCGGTTGATACTCACTCATATAAATATTACTTCCGACATTCAGATTGGTAGAGACATCGATTTCAGTTTCAGAGGTGATCTTACCACCGACGATGCTTACCCCTCGAATCTCTCCGGCCATGATCGACTCAGCCACTACTCCATCCCCTGTAATTGATGTCACATAGCTTTGTCCTCCATTATTGGAAACGCCGATTCCGCCACTGGAAATTTGCACGACCTTATTCGTGTTACTTGGATTAATGGCAACAAGCGTACCGCCTACCCAGTAAAAGTGTGAGCTAGCTCTAATGGTATTCGTCGCAACATCGATCTCGCCTTTGAGCCGGCTTGTATTCATCGTTCCGTCAGAATTAATATAGCCTGCTCGATCCCATTTGCTCTTATTGCTATCGACAGTACTTTTCGCAGAGCTTCCACGACTTGCTTGATTTTTAATCGTGCCTGCGCTGGTACCTCCAACATAGTTTGTGTCATTAGCAGTATTACTGCCTGTCACATCGGCACCATGCTGCCTAACCGCTTTTCCTGAACCTGTCTGAACATCACTTGCCGTATTTTCTCCCGTAACGTCAGCACCTTTGGAAGCTGGTTCCAGGTCATCCACGCTTTTTCCTGACAGATATTTCACCACATGATTTTCTCGATCAATATTGCTGTTGCTATTTAAATCATCGTCCGCTTTTTTCCCAGCGCTCGCATTATCACGTACAGTGGATGCATTCGTGCCTCCAACTTTTGAAGTATCCTTCGAGGTGTTTTCGCCTGTCACATCCGCTCCTTTGGAAGCCGGTTCTAGATCATCCAACATCTTTCCTGAGATATAAGAAATAACCCCTTGTTCTCGATCAAAGTTAGAGTTATTGGATAAATCGGTGTCTGCTTGCTTCCCCGCATGAGCGTTATCTCGGACGATACTTGCTCCTGTTCCTGCTACATTGGAGGTATCTTTCGAGGTGTTATCGCCTGTGACGTCAGCACCAATAGCAGCAGGTTTTAGGCTCTCCAGGGTAGACAAATCCGCATAACGAATCTCATCAGCCCCTGTTGGTGTCGCTTTCACCCATCGATCCAACGAGAAATCGAACCGCTTAAGGATGTTTGGCTCCTGGCTCGTATCGATCCATAATTTTGTCTTGTCACTAGGTGCCGAACTGCCTTTATGTGTTTCCTTCTCGGCTTCCACTTCGCCCGCATGAATCGGTGTAGCTCTTACCCATCGGGATCCATTAAAGGTTTTAATGACATTGGGCTCGACAGAAGTATCGATCCATATCACGTCTGTATCCTCGGGCTCAGTTGGAGATTCCATTCGTTTTTTCTCTGCATAGTTATAAAGCTGTTCTTGTCCAATTTTGCCTAAAAGCTTTTTCTGGATGGATTTTAAAACGCCTTGAAAGTCTTCTCTGGAGTATTTCATATAATCGCCCAGCTTCGAATGCTTTTTCTTCGGCTTATTCAAGTCACGCTTGATGGTTAAGACTCTGGCTTCTAAATACAAAGCAGGACGATAGGAGGTGTCTTTAACTCGGATCGTATCTCCACGCAAGACTTCCTCAAATACATAGCGAAGGGAGTCCTCAACGGACACATGATCAACTTCATATTGAACAGCCGCATTGATTCGTTTGTTTAGCTCTGTCCGGCCAATCGTTCTTAATCGTGATTCAGTCAATTCTTCCTTATCCGTTTCAGGACGGTGGATATCCCAAAGATGATCACCTGTACGCGACCACCGTTGGCGGGCCTCCTCGTCTTTCACTTCGACAGTGATCGGATCGCCTCCGTCGCTCGGTTCGGGTCCGATCACCAGTAAGGCGGTGACAATTTCTGCTCCCTTTTCTATCTGCCGCACTCCGATTAAATCCTTGCCTAACTCGATTTCTTTTCCTCGCCATTCTCCTATCCTTTTCACTAAATCGACGTAACGCCCTATCACTCTATGGTCGTTGACAACAACTCGGAAACGAATTTCTAAATCGAATATACGAGCTATAGTAAGAAGCAAATCATAAGGATTGGTGAAATCGTCTATGACGATATCATCAACTTCTTTTGATTCGATCCTGCCTCGTTTCCATTCAGAGCCCGACAAAGCAAAATCAACACCTTGAGATGGATTATACTCGCTCAAGGTCTGCGGCTTAATTATATTTCCTTTTCTTATATCCAGATAGGAGGCGGTGGTCTTAACACTCTTATTTCCTCGAAACTTTCGATTTTCATCGATTAAGAACTCATGATACCAGGGGCCTTCTTCGGATGGAATGAGACAACGGTAACGGCTGGTTAAGTATTCTCCTTCATCATACTTAGCCATGAAGTTAAGCTTGTCTGTATCCATGCCGTATTCGTGAATGGCATCCCAAAACTTCTGCTCTTTGCCCTTCTTGTTGTTAAGCACATGAACGATCTCATCATTTTGGCTGTCAAGAATATGAATTGGTATCGTCATAATCGTTTCTCCTTATATCTCACCATTGTTGATAAAGAACTTGCTGGAAAAATATAAAGATTGTTATCCCCTGGATGAAATGAGAAAAAATCTGCAGCAAAATTCTTTAACCGCTTTTGATTTTCTCCATTAATGGTGATCGTACTGTTCTCGTGGTCAATGCGGATCACATCGTCTTTCTTTGCGATCACAGGCACTTTATTTGTCGCTTCGGCCACAAGTTTATGCACCTTGATATCATGAATAAAAGCTCGATCGACTTCAGGATAACCGCCCGTTTTGGCAATGTGGATTTGGAGAGCATTTAATTCAACGAGAAAAGCATCGTCGGTAATCTCAATTTCAGGACTATTCATGCGGTTGGCTGGTGTCCCATCGTCTAAGATTTCCCCGATTTGCGCTTTCAGCTTATTCCCATCTCGACGCAGCCAAAGCTTTCCGTGGAATTGGTTATAACTGCGCCTTTGATACCCTTCTCCTTTGACGAGCATATCTCCGTTATCTAAGTCACCGATTCTTACCTCGCCAATTCCATCATCAATAGTGGCATAAATCTCTTTCATGGCTAGTTTTCCTAGCACCTTTCCATTTGTACCGATTAAATAAAGCTCCGTTCTTCCAATTTCCTCAGGGCTAGAAGCTTTGAGAGTAAAAATGACTTCTACTCTGAAATCCTGAACAGGGTTATCTAAATCTCTTCGTAAAGCTGGACCATGCCACTCACTACCGTTTCCATAATTTTCAACCGTAAAGAGTTTTCCATCGGAAATGAAATGTCCGGTCAGTTCTCCCCCATCTACTGAAACAAGGTTATCCGTTGTCCACAGCCCTAGATCATCCATCACATCATGAAGAACAATAGGATCTGGATCATACGTGACTTCATCAGGGGTTTGGTCTCGACCGATCATCATAAACTCTTTTTCATCAGTCGCTATCTGAATGAAAGTAATATCTTCCTGAGCCACAAACTCGAAAATAGGATCGGTTGGATATGATCCGTCATAGACGATGTTTACTGCGGAATTATCCTCGATATCGACAGGGATTTCATCACTATATTTAAAAGGGTCTTCTCGAAAAAAGACAATTGTGGATTCACTCGTAGCTACGATTTGTTCATCTTCTTTCGACTGTTCAGGCATCCCGTAATAGGTGTAGCCAGGTTCATCAGGAAAGACGATCCCCTTCGGACCATCTACCGATAAAACTTTATTGATTTCGTCGATGTTTTTTCGTAATTCCTCAGGACTATCGCCAGCGATCACGACATCGACTTCGAGGTTTTTGGCTGGAATCTTCACATCTTCAATAAGAGCACCGTTGGCCCCTTCTATCTCTAGCGTTTCTAGCTCATATTGTGTCAGCCCCCTCCCTCGAATACCTGTCACATCGAGGATGGAGGACATATCTGTTTGATTAAAAATCATTCCATCACCCTCCATTAAACCTTCTCAAATCAAAGTCCTGTTTCTCTTGCGTTTCTGTAATGTCTTCAACAAACGCCTCAAAATCATTCATGCCTAACCGCAAGAATAGCTGTAACGGTTGTCTTGGTTGTTGAGAGGTCGTTCCTCCATTAGATATGAAGCCACCTAGTAACCGTTCCAATTCATCCGCAATAATGCCTCGGATCATTTTTTGTGGAGCAACGATCTCAGGATTCCCTCTCCCTGCGTCACCGACTTGGGCAATCGTCGGTTTTTTGACGACCCCACCAGTCGCTAGATGAGGAATGTTCGGCAGATTCGGAAAGGACAATGAACCGCCTCCCATCCCGCCAATGCCAGGGACCCAATCCGGAATAGTTGGAATGGAAATGCTTATGCCACTAATGGAATTCAACATCCCATTAATAGCGTCAACGACGGTGTTTATGGCCCCTTTTATGGATCCGACTATCCCATTCCAAATACGACTGGTTGTACTTGATACGCTATTCCACACTCCAGCGATCATACGACCGATACCATTGAAGATGCTGGAAGCCGATGAGCTTAAGCCATTCCATAATCCTGTCATGAAAGACTTGATACTGGTCCATACATTCCGAACCGTGCCCCATATGGAATCCCATGCGGAACTTAAAGAGGATTCTAATCCTTGAAATACCGTTATTGCGATTTTCCAAATATTGTTCCATATGGAACTTACAAAGTTAGAAATGGTTGTCCATACACTTCTAACTGTTGACCAAATACCATTCCAAATGGCGGATAAGAATGACTCTATGCCTCTAAAAACACCCGTCGCAATCGCATTAATCTTATTCCATAGCGAAGTTAAAAAAGTTACCACGCTATTCCATACGTTCATGATCTTCATCCAAATGTCATTCCATACACCGACGAAAAAGCTGACCATTGAATTAAAAGTATTGGTTGCAATCACCTTAATGGCTGTCCAAATTCCTGATAAATAGGTCAGCGCTTTATTCCAAACTGCCTTAATCGTTGTCCATATGACCGCCCAGGTATTCGATAAGAACTGGCCAATGGCCGTAAATACGGTTATCGCCGTACTCTTTATCCATTGCCAGCTTTTCACGAGGAAAGCACTGACGGTATCCCAGTTTTTCCATAGCAAAATAATAACAGCGATTAACGCTGCTATTCCTGCGACGATCCACGTAATCGGATTCGCCAGTAATGCGGTTGTAAAACCCCATGTAGCACTTGCGGCCGTTGCTATGGCTGGCCCTAATTTCGCAAACAGGCCGGTAATTCCCAAACCTTTCATGGCAAGCATTCCTGTACCGACGGCTGAGAAGCCCTGGGCTGCTACATTCAACGTCGGTCCCATATTCTCTAGGGGTCCAGCCACTTTTCCTAAAATAGAACGACCAAAACTTTCTAACTTACTCGAAGCTGTGTCATATTTGGCACCTAAATGGTCAATAGCCTTATCAGAATCAATGACTTTCTGATTGGCTAAGTCCAACGCTTCTCCGACTTTACCGCTCGTATCTTCCCACATGGAGCCAAACAACCCCACTCCTGCCTGATTACGTGCTTGATTATCCATATCATTCAGGTGAGAAACAACATCTTGCGTGACTTTAGCAGCTGCGTCTCCACCTTTAGCAAAGTCACTTTGCCAAGTGTCAATAAGTTTTTGTGCTTCCTTATCTGTATCCGTCATGGTTTCAGCGACTTTTAATAGAGCTTTATTATCAGGTTCTTGGAGTTTGATCCCAAACTCGTTAACCGCATCAGCCATCTTATCCGTATCTTTGACACCAGCTTTCATCCCCGCTTGGATGATTGCAATCATTTCTTGGCCATCGGCACCGATCCTCTGAAAAGAAGGAGAATATTCGTTTACAGTATCCAGCCAATCTTCTGCGCCTTTATCAATTTGCTGGTATCCTGCTGCGATATTATTAAGGGCTTTTGAAAAAGAAATATCCATACTTTGAGAGTTGGCACGGGCAGCATTGATCACTTCATTAAAGTCTTGGTCGTAAGCATCAGCGACTTTAAAAACATCCTGGGTCATGCCTTGAAGAGCTTTTCCCTGTGCTCCTGTCAGCTGGTTTAAACGTCCCACAGCGCTTGTAGCTTCTCCTACACTTCCAGCAAAGTTATTGGAGAAAACATCTACACCGATCCCTCTTAATTTTTCTGCTTCTTCTCTTGTGGTTCCCAGTTGCGCTTGCAAATCAGCAGCTGATCCCTCGATATCTGCCATGAACCCAGTTGCGGCTCCTGTGGCTGCTCCTCCTGCGATGGCTCCTAAATCAATATCTCCTAAAGCATTCTCCGTTTCTTGCGCGGTGCTTTGTAAGTCATTTAATTGACTTTGAGCTTGAGAGGTATCGATATCTACATCAGGAATGGATTGAACCGAAGATTCCACTTGGCTCATCGCTCGGTTAGCGGCTCGACTCACATCCTGAAAAGTGCCAGATGCATCGTCGATCCCTCGAACTGCTATTTCAACATTGTTTCGAGCCATGTTTCATCATCTCCTACGCCTACCTCGTGAGGAACGCTGCGCATGTATGCGTCTTTGTTGGCGTTCCTGTTCCTTCTTTTGCTCGGCATCAAGCTCGTTTTTCTGATGGATGAGGATTTGTTCCTGCAAAGGGGACATCTTCGGAATATCCAGCGGTGAAATGCCGCATTCCTTTACAAGAAAATAGAAGTTACGGCTCTCATCCCTCGTCGCTGGGCGTATCCTCACCTTCGCTAAATCCTTTGACTTCCTCAGGATTAGAAATGCCTGAGATCTGTTTCACTCGCTCCGCGATTTCCTTGACCAACTTTCGTGGGAACTCGGATTTAACCACCTCGTAAGTGATTGATTCGTCCGTCGTTCCGTAAGCCACCGCAAGATAGTTCGATTCCTGCTGCCCTCGGAAGTTCTCTTTCATGTTCAGATCCACATTCCTGGTCATTTTTCCTTTTAATCCAGGCTTCATTTTGACGTACACCCCTTCATTAGAAGGAGTTTGAACCTTTGTCGCTTCTTCGTTGTCCAAAGCACGGATTTCCAGCTCAAACATTTCTCCATTAAATTCAAGGTCCTTCATTGTTTCTGTATAACTTTTTCCTTGCAGTACACCTGCAGTTAACTTTTTAGCCAATGCAATTCCTCCTGTTCTGAATACCAAAAAAGACCAAGTTCCGTCACTTGGTCTTCCCCTGTTCGTTATGCGCCTGTGCTATATTCAGCTTTATCATTCGTGAGACTCACAAGGATCGGCCCCTCCTGATTGGTTGGATCAAATAAAGCACGTGCCGTCAGTTCTTGCTGAATAGCATCTCTTCCTTCTACCCCTTGATTGGAAGAAGTATAAATCATACGTGGAAAAGAGATATCATAGTTTTCTCCGATATGAAGGGTGTAACCAAATTCGGAAATTGTATCTGTACTCGGTTCAGTATCTCCACCCCAAAATTGGGTAAGTTGATCTGTATTTTCAAAATCCAAGGTTAGGTCTAAATTGACAACCATGGATCCCATAAATGCTTTTGTTGGGAAGCGTGAGCCAACACCTTGAGAATCCTCAACATTTGCCCCTGTTTCCACACTTAAAGATAAGGAGCTTACATCAGGGGAAACGTCGCTTCCATCCCGATCAAGAGTAACCATGGGAGCCGTAAAAACATTGCCTTCAGTGAACGTTTGTTCTTCCAAGGTTCCATGCTTATCTTTCGCTCCTAATGTATTGACTGTCATGAGTGCCCATTCGTTTTCGACTTCAAGTTCGATACTTTCGATCACGTTTCCTAAGAAAATATGAGCAAAGATATCCTTGCCTACTTTCGCAGAAAACGAGGTCATGGTCGAGCCACGCTTCGGAGTAAACTCATGTGTATAGGGAGTGGATCCATCTCCTGTGACGTTATAACCTCCTAGTGCCCATTTCCAGAACCAACCGCTCGCTAAATCATCAACCGGAAGGGTAATGGACCCTGACGTCGAATACACCCCGACTTGGGCAAGACGATCTAAGCCGCTCATCCCTTCGTAAATCAGTTTATCGTCATCTTCGGAATCAATATCGACCGTTTCTGGATCAAGTGTTTCTGCATAGGTGCTGGCTTCTTCTCCATAATTGGCTTCCTCACCAATCTGTAAATAACGTGTAATCGCCATGAATGACTCACCTCCTGTTTTACTTCTTAGATTTTAATTCACTGGGAGCTAAGGACGATTCATAATCATTGGCGGTGCCTGAATCATTATCGAGTTTTTGAAGCAACGCTTGTAATTCATCACGTAACATGTTGAGGTCATCCACGTTGCCCTTTAAGAATTCCTCCAGCTTCGCTAAACCATTACCGCCTTCGCCTTTTCCTATATTCTTTGGTAGTTGTGACATCCTGCATTACTCCTTTTTCTGAATTCGAAATGTCATTTGAATGGATGACCAATACACCTGCGTGGAATTGCCAGCTTCATAGGTTGGATCGACTCTAGTTGGAAGAGTATCGGAAACACTCCCGCCTTGGGTTCGGTCTTTCATCAGCACATCATAAATTGATAGAACAATCTCCTGCGCCTTTTTTAAGCCTTTCTCTGGTTCGAATTCTTTCACCAAAACTACAATGTCAAAAGGCATATCATGCTGCGTTCGATGTCCACCTATTATTTTTGGTGTATAGGGAGATGGAGTAACCCAAACAGCCGGGAGCTGCATGTTTCCGATTTTCATTTTCTGGCCAAAAATTACATCTTGAATTTCGGTTAGATCTTCGTGATTTTCAATCGTGTCTAGCAAGGTTTCTCTTGCTTGCTGATAAATTGCTGCAATACCTTCACTTGATTTCATCATGATAAGCCCTCTCTTGATAAAGCAGTGTAAACAAATTCTTCAATACGAGATTCAGCTTTTGCGATGGATCCCTCGATGTAATGCGTGCCAGTGATCCCTGGATGCATCACTTCTTTCGCGTAAATCACTTGGCCACCGACCACAAAACGTAAGACTTCTGCTTGTCTTGGATAAATCATGTAAGGATCGGATCCATCGTTTTGAACAGCCGCATATTCTACGGAAGTTCCTACGATGAATAATCGTTCACCTTGTTGCTGCAGGTGCCATGACCCTGCTAAACGGCCATGATTTTGTGGGGAAAACTCCATGAGGTTACCCCATACCTCTTGACCAAGTAAGCTTGTGGAAGTATTTAAAGCACGACGAATCTTAGGAACCAGCTGCCGTAATTCATTAAAATCAATCTCAGCCCTCACGTTTTAACACCTCTTAAGCGTCTGCATGGAAATCGTCTAAAGAAGAAAAAACCGAAACCCTTCGCTCCTGGAAGGGCTTTAGCTCTTTATTTATGTCCTTAGTCACTTCAGCTGTATTAATCACCGATACCGCAAAATCATTAATCTGAATGATTGGACTGGACCGCTGTTGTTGGGCCGTCGCAACCAACTTCGCTACGGTACGGGTAACAATATCCTGCATCGCTTCATATTCTTCATCTTCTGGAAAGACAGGATGTCCTAACCGCGTACGAATATGAGACGCAATCTGCTTAATCCACCGATTTAATAAATCATCTAAAGCTTTCTCCTGGTCATCCTCATTTGGAAATCTAAAATCATTCGTGGAAATGCCGGTAAGCTTCTTAATATCATCAGCGGTGACGATTTCCGTTACATTATTACCTTCAAACAAAGGCATGATGCTGCCTCCTTAACGTTACGCTTCAGCCTTCATTCCTTCTAGCTCGTCTAATAACGTGCTCCGATTTTTTCCTTCCATCTCATCGGCTATCGCTTGATCTATATCGAGCTTGCCTTCCTGCACGGCTTTAATCACTTCATCAACCGTTAGGTCAGACAAATTAAAGTCTTCTTCAGTATGATTCTGCGGATTGTCACTCGTCTTAGTGCTCGAGATATCCGAACCTTTATCCGAGTCAGGGTTAATAACCTCTACTTGAAAATCCTTCACAGCTTTCACCGTTAAATACTCTCGATTGCTGACCGTCAGTTCCACCGGTTCTTTAGGAGAAAACCCGACACCTAATCGGAACCGGGTTTTTTTTCCTTTATTTATGACTTTAATATCTTTCATTGATGCTCCCTCCTCCTTGTTCTGAATTATCCGCTGAATCCACGACCGACCACTGCAGCATTTTCATCTTCATAATGGCAGTCGACTCGCATCGTAGTGACGAAATCTGTAAGTCGTTTCTTCGCCTGACGATCGGGCTCAATACGAATGTCGCGATACATCCCATAAACAAGGTTTGAGCTTGGAGCAAGTAGAACTGTACCTGCAGGCATATTCGAAGAATCCTCGACCCCGATTCCCTTGTAGGCAAGTCCTTGAGCAGTTGTCTGTGCAGAATCACCTAAGCCTGTACCTCGGTTACGCAAGACATTTCGGTAGGCGTCCTCTATATCCCAATGAGCATAGAACTTCCAATCTTCACGATTCCGAAGATATTTCTTCGGAACAGCGTGAATCATGGAGTCGAACATAGATTCCACATCATCGGAAGCAAAGTCTGCGTCACTTGTTCCGTCCACTTCATTAGCTGCTTTCTTCAACCAGCCATCCGTTAATGCCAGGAATGGATCTGAACTAGACTTATCCCCTTGAATAAATAGTTCCTCAAGATCGAGTCCTGCCCGATCGGCAATAAGGTCAATAAGCGTATTCTCAAAATCTTCTTCCTCGATGTTATCTTCGAGTGTAGAATCTGTAAGTCCAGCAATGGCAATCGCTTCCACAGATTCGAGAGTGTTCGTATCCGTATTTGGGCTAGACTCTCCATTCGGTTCATCGGCTTCTGTCGCCGCTCTTAAAATACGTGCAGCAAATCCTACGCGGTCAATATCGTGGGTATGACTCTGCATATTTATTCGACGGGCACGGTCTAAGAGTTTCGTAGATGCAGATACGGTCCGCACAAAGCGCTGTCGTTTCTCTCTTGCTAAAATTGATGAGCCTAAATCAGAACGTTGCATAGCCTTCATGGCATTTTGTACTTTTGCGAGCATGTCTTGATTGGTATCCAATGGAAAAACCTCCTGTGTAAATAAAAATAATTATGCATATAAAAAAGCCACCGCTTCTTTCTCAGCGATAGCTTTATTCAGCCTTACGTTTAAAACCAAAGGCGTTTCGATCATTCTGCGTTTCTTGTGATTTTTCAGATTGGTTATCTTGTCCGGCCAGCCGTCTTGAGAAAGGTTGATGCTGCTTGGCTTTTTCAAGTTCTTTCATTACTTTATCCCATTCTTCATCAGTGGGTGTGTCTGCGCTTGATTTGGTGGAGGTCTCTTCTCCTTCATCATCCTCCGATCCTGGCTCTGCCTCTTCTGTTTGACTGTCAGCTGCTATTTCACTTGATTCTTGCTGGTCATCCTCTTCTTGAGAAGAATGATCACCTTGAGAACCTTTTAAGGTGTTCAGCAGTTCGTTGATTTTATCGTTAACAGGCTCGACAGATTTTTTAATCATTTCCTGTACTTCAGATTCTTTCATATCTAATTCACCTTCTTGTTTAGATTTATGAGAACGCTCCGACTGAGCACTGGCAATAAGGTCGTTAATCACCTCTTGAGCTTCCAGAAGCTTGCGATAATTTTCTTCATTAATTGTTCGGCCTGCTTTTTCTGCAGGCTTAAAGAATTTCATGATTTTCTGCATGATCCCCTCGGACTGGTTCTTTCGGTCGTCCTGCTCCTGAGCCTCATTTTTGAAAGATAAAGTCTGGCTCTCTTCCGCTTCTCCAGATTGAGATAAAACAGCTGCGCTTGGACCCGATTCCTCAACAGGAACCACGTTTTCTTCGATCCTTACTTCCCTTGGCTCTCCCGTAAAAGTGACATTTCCTTGGTCATCCATTTCATAACCCAGTTGGATCAATTTCACTTCTTCTAGCAAGTAATCCTCTAACCGGATAATCACGGAGTCTTGAAGGGTGGAATGCACATACGATTCCGTAGTGTCTGAATCAAAGGTAGCGTACACTTGCCTTCGGACTAACCGTTCCCTTTGTTCCAATGAGCCATTTATCGCTTTGGCCACGACCTCATCTGTAATCTCGCCAACCTCTTCTTTCTGCACGTTTTTCTTGGATGAAGCGTTAGAGGATTCTTTATCAGATGACTTACTTTTCACTGCGATATATTTAGCTTTTGGGACAGCCGGCTCATCGACAAGAGAAACGGCATTGACCACCCATCCTTCGCCTTCTTCTAAATCGGCTAGCGTTGTCCGTTTCTGAGCTGCATTCTTTTCTGACCGTTTCGATTTAAGACTCGCTTTTTCAATGGCCATAATCGAAAATCCTCCCAATCGTCCATCTTTCACCGCTTCCCAGGAAGCATCATTTGTGACTCGGACTCCTAACATCCAACTTCCTTTTGGTACAACTTTTTCTTGATTAATGTGTAAATCAACAGGAACAATGTAAGATTCGATAACTTTTCCCACATTGTTCAGCGAGTGCTGCAGGTCGATATTGCCGTACTCTTCAACAAATTGATGGGCTACTTCCTCGATCTTCTCTGCACTTACGACGTCTCCGTCCGTATCTTCCTCTTCTGGAATAAGAACGGGTCCATGGACAATCCTCTTTTCCTCGTTCTTAAAGACGAGAGGCGCTGTCAATTCAGGCATGAGTCTCTCTCCTTTCCTAAGAATTATTGAGTTTCCTCTATTGCTAAACCACTCCCAACACCTCCCCATAGGAATTTGTTTTTTGTTGGTACAACTTTTAACTGAGTAAACTTTACAGCTTTTTCGACTCCCATTAAAATGTGGAAGAGTTTTCATTAATAAGGAGGTCTACTCATGAAAAAAGTTTTAAGTATCATCCTATTTTTAGGAATCTTTATACTAGCAGCATGTAGTGCAAACTCTGGATCAGTTCCTGAGTATGAAATCACGAACGAGAATTTAGAAAGTAACGGAACAGAACATTTAACCGTTAGCACTGACGCCACTGAAGAAGAAAAACTCAAGGAAATCGTTCGTGATATCTCCCATAAATATACGGAGTCTGATTCCGTTCGTATTTACATAACAAATGGAGAAGATCGAAATGATCCAGCTGTCATGACAGCAAAGTATGCCAATACCGATAAGGGGTTATTTCAAACCGGATTAGAAAGCACTGATAATTTTTACGCAGACTATATAGAAAGTAATATCGATAAGTAGGTCATTCCAATGGCCTGCTTATTTTCGTGTAACCAATTAAGCACTCATTGGATAATAAGGCGTGGTAAGAATCGTTTCATTCTTCTTAGGTAAATACGGACGCATACGACAACGACAATTAATCCATTCCCCAATGGGGCCACTGCGATCTAATGGCCGCATTAATCCGTTGGAGAATCGTTCATCCCTTCTCACCACTTCGCCATGTAAGGAAACATGGTCATAGCGATCACTGGAATCTCTTCCTCTTACTCTACGATCGCCTACCGTTAACCATTGCTTGTATTGCACATCATAATCTTGCATGGTTCTCTCAATGCCTTCATTCTGCGCCCCTTGGACTTCGGTTCTAGCAATCGTTCGCAAGCGATAGTCTCTAAGGTGGCTAAAATCTGCTCTCAGGGAACGAGCTGCTTCATCAATGCCTACCCCCTCTTCAAAACCAGCTGCTAGTGTTCCAGCAAAGTCTCCTTTGATCCGTTCGAAAGTATCTTTAGAAAAAGTATAGATTCGATTCTTTAATTCTTCGGTTGCTTGATCACTGAATTCACTTAAAGCAATTTCAACGCCTTGCTCGGCAATGTCATCAGCGGTTAATTGCCTTCCTGTTGCCGCACTCACTAAACCTTCCTCAGAGATGATTTCACTCATCTGCTCAAAGGGAGCTTCCATGATGAGATCAATAAGAGCTTTTTGTTCTGCTGGATTGCCCGGCAGATAACCTTTCTCCCTCAATGCTTGGATGAAAGACGATTCTAATCCCACCTGCGCGCGAAACAACCGATTGCTTAACCGGTCTTCAATCGAGAGAATCTCTTCTTCACGATCCTTCATGGCTGGATAGAATCCGTAACTGCTCATGAACTTCATCACTTGGAGATTCATACGTTCAGCTGTTTTCTTATCCATCCCTCATCACCCTTTGGTTGCCGTCTTAATCAGCTTTTCATGTAAGTCTTTCATCGATCGCATGATCGCTTGCACTTCTTCGTTGCTCGCATCTAACGGCCTACCATTGACGAAATGGCGATCCATGTTGGGATCCTCGAGAGGCTCTTTCCCCATATCCATGAGGACCATATTAGGACTGTACGCTCCCATGCTAAACAATTTATCTAGTCGGTTAATCTCTTTATCTACATCTCTCGTATCAATCTGTTTAAAGCGAAACACCCAATCGGTGACTCCTAACCCTTCCTGCAGCAGGAATCGATTGATACGGTTTTCGAGTAACTCCTGTTTGGGCTTTACGATTGATTGTTTATAAATCTCGGTAGCTTCGCTGGCACTGGATCCTCCCAGCTGTCCTTCTACCGTTATTCCAGCACGATAAGGTGGAACTCCATGAGCCGATAAAACCTCATCTCGATTATCCTGGCGGAACATACGGAAGCTCGCTTCTTTGGTGTCTGTACTTAGCGCTTGGAAATTGAATTCAATTGGCTCCTCGCTCATATCTCCTTCGGCTTTCTTTGCCGTTAACACAAGCGTGGAGTGATTGGACTTTTTCACATCCTGCTGGAAGAACTTCTGGATTTGTTTCTCGGTATCTTCATCTAATTCCGCTCCGCTCACCGTAACGGCATAAGCAGGAATCGCATGGTTATCAAAAAAGGAGATATTGTACTCCTGGCGTTCACGATCCCCCAATACCGCTCCTAATGCCGGCATGATATCGGGTATGCCATAGTAATCGGACCGGCTAGTGTAATTTCGGATATGAAGAACTTCATTAGCCCGCTCGCTTTCATCCAGTTCACCAAGCTTAAAATACTCGCCGGTTTGATAATGAACGTCTTGCTCTAAACCAAACCGTTTGAACCATACACGCTCCGATCCCCGGATTTGCACGTAACGGTCCATATCTTTATGGCGCCGCATCGTATGAGAAGGAATATGTTCGATTCCAACTAATTCCTGATCTTTATTCCTAATTACTTCATGATATCCATCCCCAGTGGCTTCAAAATCGACCATCACTTGGTCGTTAATTTCCGATAACGTTAATAAGGGATTCGGGTTCTTGAGAAAATCATTCGCTACTTTCCTCTGCTCCTCGCTAGGATTTTCCACTTCATCCGCTGCTTCTAAATACCACCCTAAGCCTGCTATATCTCTTGCCTTTGTCTTTACCGAACGATAATGGTGGGTATTCATTTCTAAGAGCTCTGCCAGGGCTTCAGGATTATAAAGGGGTTGGATCAAACCATATTCCCCGTACGCCGTTTTAAAGCGGTCACTGGGAATCTTTTTTGAGCCCCCATCACTATCCTGTTTGATCGCATATCGGTCCATATACTTTTGAGAAACCACTTCCCCATCATCCAGCACATAGGCATGCGTTTTGGCCATCTTTCATCACCTCCAGCTGTCATTAATAACTTCTCGCTTTTACTTTTGGTTTGGCTTTGTATCGTTCGAATCGATTGAGTGCCTGAGTCATGCTATCCACCTGGTCATCATGTTTTCCATTCGGAAAAGATACACATTCTTCAACAAAATCATGCACCCATGGGGCCACAGATGGATCCGGAATATAAACATTCCCAGCTTCGATTTGTGGGGAAACAGCATAAGCCCTGGCTTCTTTACTTCCATTAGGCTCAATCGGTATCAGTCCTGTAATTCTTTTCTTTAAAGAAGAGATAACGGCAGGTCCATTGGCTTTATCCTCAATCAACTTAGCCCTTGCCTTTGGCCACTTTGCGGAAAGGCTGATTACCGCCTTGATAGTTTCATTAAAACTTAGGCGTCCTCTCACCTGGTCTAATAAATAACGGTCGGCCCCTTTCTTTCCCCACACTTGTCCAACCACGTAGTCAGAAGCCTTACTATCCTTGAAGGTCATATCCCACGATTGAATGATTTCGTCGAAGTGACCCGGGGCCCTAGAGTAATATTGAAACCAGCCACGTTTAATAATAGCTCCTCCAGCTGGCGAAGGCCGTTGTTGATACAAAGCCGTCCAGGTCTGGCTGCCGACTTCAATTTTTTTGTTATCTGCCCACTCCTCGTCGAATCCAAGTTCAGGACAGAGCGGTTCTCCTATTTCCCGTTGCAACAGATCATCTTCGTCTTCGGCTATAGCCGGCATCCGAATTCCTTCCCAGTCATAAGGACTTTGTTCCAGCAGCCGCCCAACTAAATCATCTTCATGCCACCGAGTCATGATGACAATGACAGATCCACCTTTATGAAGACGCGTGGATAGGGTCGCTTCCCATTCGCCCCAAACCTTGTCTCTCATGGTCTGGGAGTCTGCTTCTTCCTTGTTTTTGAACGGATCATCAATAACGAGAAGGTCTGCCCCTTCCCCGGTGATGGAACCCCCAATCCCAGTGGCGATCATTCCGCCGGTATGGCCATGAATGCCCCAATTATTCTGAGCCGCATTGATAGACGACAAGGAGATACCAAATAATCCTGGGCCATATTCATTAACCTTTTCACGATTTAAGCGCCCAAACTTACGAGCTAATGAGTCGGAATAAGAAGCAGCGATCACTCGTTTATCCGGATTCTTCGATAGAAAATATGAAGGAAAAGACTCGGTCACTGTCATGGATTTCCCATGCCGTGGAGGCAATTCAATAATTAAATGCTTTTGCTGTCCATGAGCAATGGGTTCCAGTCTTTCGGAAATATATTCAGTATGACGGAAATGCCGGTAATTTCCTCGATGGACTCGAACGACATAATCCTTAAAAGAGCGCTTGGCCAATTCATTTTGGGCTGCTTCAACAATGGAGTCACGTTGATGGTTTGTTAAGTTTAGCAAGCTCTCTCAACTCCTCCATGCTCAACCCACTTAAATCTAAAGGATTTTCTTTTTGGCCAACACTAGGGGATACCTTAGCTTTTGCTTTCTCGATGACCAACTTCTCCTCATCAAGCAGCTTCCGGTGATTAAATTGAGTTTCAATCTCGTGTTTCAATTTGATGGTCCGCATTTTTTGTCCTTGGACACGTGTGAGAGCATCCTCGATCTTTAAGATGTCATCGATTTTCCGATACTCTTTCTCGGCAATCTCGGTAACTACTAGCTCCTGCTTGTTTCGTGTAACGATCTTGGTTTCACCGGATTTATCATCATAGACTTCCATTGGTTCTTTCACGGATTGTAGCTCCTGGAGCACTCTTTTCTCTTTCTGAGTTAATCCATTCATCGCGTCTTTGATCCGTTGCAACATGCGCCTTTCTCGGATGGAAAGAATGCGGATATTCTCCTCCAGCTGCAATAAGGGGGATGTATCGATCCCATGAAAAAGAGAACGTTCCTCATCTGAAAGAACGTCCTCAAAAATGGTTTCATATTCACCTGTCGTTACCGCATTTTTATTTTGATAAGGAGCCGCGCCTCCCGGGTTCCCTTTAGCATTCTGATTCCCAGGAGGGGCTCCGCGTGGTTTAGGAGCGCTCTTTTTCGGTTTAGGAGCGCTCCCTTTCAATTCTTTCTCCCATTGATCTGTTGCTTTCCATTTCCTTATCGTGCTACTGGAAACGTCAAACTGTTCAGCAAGATCAACAAGTTTTATATTTCCTTCCCTTTTCAGCCATTGCTTCTTTGCCTTATCCCTCCTGGGGTCACGTGGTCGAGGCATTACATCATCACCCACCTCCGATGGCTTCCATAGGATTTGTGTTTGTTTCAGTATTCATCGTCTTTTTGCAATTGGAGGTCTAATTCAATTAGTTTCTTCAAATCCTCCACGGATTCAATCTTGATGTGTCCGCCTTGAAAGTCACGCACCCATCTCGTAATCCCAGCATTGACGATCTTTCGATATTTATCTTTGGATTCTTCTATATCTTCAATTTGCTTTAACTCATATTGGATTTTTAATGATTCTTTTTCGTCAATCGAACTTTTGTTCGTGTTTTTCATTGCCAGCCACCTAGCCTTCCATTAGAATAGAAGTGAGAGCGTGTCCTTCACTCAACCGTGGCCACGGTACGAACACGCTCTCTGCCAGGTTGCTCTGGCAACCCCTTTCAAAGGAGGGTGCTACTCACACCCTCCTTTTTATTATTCCTCATTACGTGGATTCAGTAACTTTGGTGTAATCCCTGTGTATTCCTCATACCTCTTCTTAATTGCATCACAAAAATAAGGATCCAGTTCTAGTAAACCACAATCTCTTCCCAGCTGTTCACAAGCTAGTAAGGTGGATCCGCTACCTCCAAAGAAATCTACTACAAAATCACCTTTCTTGCTGCTGTTTTTCAATGGAATAGAAATGAGTTCCAATGGTTTTTGCGTTGGATGCACATATTTTGAAACATCCCCTCGAGAAACTTCCCAAACTGATTCAGGTTCAGGTTCTTCAACAGGTAACCCCGCTTTCCAAACTGTCGTTTGTTTCCGATCCCCGTACCAATAAGGCGAGTTTCCTTTTTTGAAAGCATAAAAAATAGGCTCATGCTTATAGCGATACTGAGCCCATCCAAAGGTAGGTGCGTTCTTTACCCAAATACATTGGGATCGCACTTCTATATCATGTTGGTTCATGGCATCTTCAAATTCGCGTTGGTAGGATGAAGGGTGAAAGACATAAATAGCTGCTTTGTCATCCATAATATTCGCATACTCTCGAAAAACCGAACTGAGAAAGCCTTCAAACAGGTCCTCGTCCATATCATCGTTCATGATGGAACCATGGCCACTTCCCTTTAATTCTTTAGCATCACTTTTTACAGCAACATTATAGGGAGGGTCCGTGACAATAAGGTTGGCTTTTCTTTCTCCAAGTAATTTCAAAACGTCTTCCCTCTTCGTCGCATCTCCACAAACGAGGAAATGCCTGCCGAGCTGCCAAACGTCTCCATCCTGAGTTTCAGCTTCGGTGTTTTTAAGTTCTTCAATCTTTCCATGAAAATCAAAACTATCTTCTTCGACGGTACTCTCCGTATCTTCGGGAACACTTGCTAAGATTTCCTCAAGTTCCTCCCCGTCAAAGCCTGTAATTTCCACATTCATCTCTGAATCATCCAACTCTTGAAGAAGAACCTGAAGCTTCTCTTCGTCCCATCCACCTTCAATTTTATTAAGGGCAATGTTCAAAGTCTTCTCTTTTTCGAGAGGAAGATCCACGACTGAAACTTGAATTTCTTCCGGGTCGTCCTCCAACAGGATTTTAAATCTCTGGTGGCCACCTACTAAATTTCCTGTTTGTTTATTCCAGACTAATGGATCAACGTAACCAAACTCCTGAATAGATTTCTTTAATTTCTGATATTCTTCATCTTTTGAATTTAAATCCCGTCTAGGATTATAAACGGAAGGATTTATGTTTGCCGTTTTTATGGATTGGATGTTCACACACAAGCACCTCATTTTTATTAACATCTATGTGTGTATAGGTGGCATTCGTAAGACAAAAAAACACTCCTTATTAGGAGTGTTTACCATAATCTATTAATGAGTAGCCTAACTTTCTTACCGAATGTTCTTCTAACAGATAACAAATAAAATGATTCCAATTAGAAAATTGACAATTCTTCTGGATATACTCATCTAATCTGGAATTCTTTATTAATTGCAAATCCCCATCGTGTTTTTCTAACTGAATAGGAAGGCCATCTTGAAAGTGTTGGAAATCAATCCAATTGGTATGTGTTAACAGAAAGGCCGTGGTCAACAATTGTTCAAGTACTTGGAGGTGTCCATCCACTAATATCTCCTCCTGTTTTTCGACCAAATTCGACATCCTATTAACCCATACCCTACTTTTTTTGTTAGTAACCTTACAAATTAAGGGCTAATGTACTTATAATTTTACTCTTATCATTTCTTCCTTTTCAAAACGACTAAACTGAAAGGTATTGCCAATTCAAACGGACCATTATATTTTTCTATAGAGTCTAAATCCGGATTATGAATTTCAACTTTATTTACAAAATGGCCGTGAGCAACGTAGCCTTTCAATGAATCTTTGATCACCTTCTTATTCGTTTCCAATACGATCGATCCATCTTTACGGACACTGTATGTCCCACTGATTTCGAATTTAAAAGAATCCAAAGTAAACGTCGAAAAATTTCTCATTTACAAATTACACCTCTATTGTTCATTATTCGACAAACTCTCTTTAAGAATTATACATTGAACCCTACAAAAAAGAAAATATTTCCTGTTTGACAAAAAAGTTATATAATCGATAGACAAAATAAAAAAGTTTATTCTGCGATACAGAATAAACTCCCTTGTTTTTAAGTGTTGATGTAGAAAAGCTTATTATCTACTTCTTAGACAGCAACTAAAAATTCTAAGTGTTATTTTCTTTCCTCTTTAAAGACGAAAAAAATGATCGTAACCATAATAATAATAGTGCTAAAGAATACCTTAACTTTTAATACACCCTGCCAATACAATTAGTTTCATCCTTTTTATAGTCAATTCTATCCAAATTATAAAAAGGGATAAACTACAACTACGAATGGCCTAGTGCTTCTTCAAAATAAATTTTTCCATTTATGTATAGCTCTTCAGGAAGTAAATTTCTCTCTTTTGCTACTTCCTCAATTAATATCATTGCCTCATCCAAGTCTTCTATCCTACCCTCCACTTCTGCTTTAAATCTTACGTTAAAATAAAACATAGCCAAAACTTCTAACGGTAATGCTTCATAAATTTCATTTTTGTTCAATTTTGCTCCCCCTTACTATGTCCATTATACTACATTATTTTACATTTAAGGTAAACAAAGTAAACTATCAACTGCTCTTTTTCTAATCTTTTTCAATCCTCGTTCATAGTGTTTTTGCACAGTTCCTTTCTTAACATTCATTAATGCAGCAATTTCTTCAAAAGAAAAAAGTTCAGCCACATGCATTAAGAAAACGTCTTTCTCAGTAGTAGTAAGCTCAGATAGAGCATCGTCAATCCTCTCTTTATCCCAATCATTTATTGGGTCACTATCTTCCGCAGCCTGATCTGCAACATGATAATTAAGAAAATCTAGAACTTCATTGTTCGTATAACTTAGTCTCTTATAAGCTTCCCTGCGGTCATAACCTCTCTTCGCTCCAGGAGTGCGTCCATTCTCTAACCATTCGGTAACATACTTAAGATCATTAGTAATATTCCGATAGGTTTTTATATCTGATATTTGCTGCATCGTTTTTTGTTCTTCCGGAATTCCAATTAGCTCTTGCAGCTGCCTTTTAGTATTACGTAGTGTTTGTTTATATTCGTACAAGAGATCCAGCATGAATTTCATCCTTTCATAGCAAATAAAAAAGGACACAAATCAAGAGCTTTTGCTCTGATCTGTGTCCTCAGGCTTTCCTATCTTGGACTTATCTAATTTTTTCAATTATTAATTGTTTATCTATGATCTTATCTTTTAATATTATTTTTTTCTTTTTGCATTCATTTAAACTCTCTGAATCACCCACCAAAATGTGATCTTTATTAATTGGATGAAAAACAAACCAAACATTACAATCTTCTTCAGTCTTTTCTTTATAAGAGACAATAACTTTATTCTCAAACCATTGTATAGCTAATAATGCTGGTTTAAAAAGTCTTGTTGCAAATAAACCCATTATAAAAGCGAGCGTTGCTTTACCAAAAAATAATGATATAGGATCTTTAAACGTGGTTTCAGCCATATCAATGAATTTTGAACCAACTAATACTAACAAGATTATATAAAAAATGAATAAAGGTACAATTAACTTTTTTGAACTGTTCCAATTTAATTCCACATCAAAAAAGAAATAAAAGAAAAGTATTCCACCAAAAATGCTAAAAATAGCCCCCCAGAGAGTATTAATATCCCCTAACATTGTTCCTTCTAAAAAAAGATTTATGCTTAGTAAGACAAAAGCCCAATAAATTGATTGTACTAGAAATTTTGTAATATCTAACACAATTCTTTTTTCCTTCGAAAATAATTTTTCCTCTACAACATCAGCTGTCAAACTAGTAATTGGATACATTTTTCTTACGAAAATTAGTACAGAAACAAGTACTCCTATCCAATTATATTGCTTAACAAAATCCAAAAACTGTTCCAAAATAACCACTCCTCAAAATAATTCTCCTTCTTCATACCTAATTTTAGCAGTTTTTCCTTTAGCAGTCTCTATAATTGTCGATCCATGCTCTACCGCTTCTGTTACTTTAGCCTTACCCTGGACTCCATCTAATACAATCACTTTTACTTTTCCTTTCTCAATTGCTTGTTCAGGAATCGAAAGCTTATCAGTATCAATACTTATGTCTTTAGCACGCATCGAGCAGACCCCCATGTTATAATTGAATTGTCAGATTCAGCCGAGGGCCTAGCTCTTGGCTTTCTTTATGTCTTTTTTCTTTACTGCCCATCCTTTTCACTTCACACATTCATACAATAACGTATCTGTCATTTTGGAGGTGAGCTCATGGGTTACGGTGGCGGTTATGGCGGTGGCTTCGCGCTGATCGTTGTACTGTTTATTTTGCTTGTTATTGTTGGCGCTGCTTGGTATTAAGATTTTATAGTGAATAAATTGGTGTTACATTTCGTCAGGGTTGAAGCCTTGACGTTTATTTTTTCACTAGTGTATAGCTGTTCTTAATAGTAGCCATAATGTACACGAGACTAGTCTTAATCACCATTCGCATACTCACGCAGAGGGAACTAGTACTCCTCCTCTATTCAGCCGGAATCTTTCCGGCTTTTTCTAATCACTCTTTCTGAAGTGATGTCATACCTTGTAGAATAAGGTGATTTCACTAAAATCATTTCCACCCTTTATAACACCATACTTCTCAAAAGCAATTCAGACCTACCACTGGATTGCTTTTATTCATTTGCAGGAATGCTCTTATCCCTGTAAACCGCTTTAAATAAAACAACGTCATCCATCCCCACAAAAATATCTTTGGACAAATGAGCCCTTGTATTCGATTCATGAGCGTATAATTTCTTTGTTTTATAGAGCTTCTTGATCGGAGAGATGCATTCAAAACCTCTCTCTTCAATCTCCCTGCAGCGATTCACGACTTCAGGTAAGGTTCGTCCAGTAACGGTAGTCATCAAAATCCTCTCCTCCCTCTTTGTTATTTGTCTCTAACCTCAAAGATTTTTTTTCTTGCTTCAAACCATGAACAACCATAGTGTCTCTGGATCATCTTTACATATTCAGAAAAGAGCCTTTTATTGGCTACGTAAGCCTGAGAGTTTAACTTCTTATTACACTCCAGGGGTGATTTCACTCCTTTAGGTACCTCAATTTCTACGGAGTCGAAGAATGTCATTTGGTTCAATCTAAAACCTCCTATTTTTCTTCTATCTCATAAATTCGTTGTTCCTTAAAATACATTAGCAAAAAGAACTAAATCGTAGTAATATTTAACTATTAACTTATAGAGAGGAAGATTTTATGAACATTTTTGAGGGTATTGATTTTAATTCGATGATGTTTGTTGGACCCATTATTGTACTGATAGCTACAATGAGTGCTGCTTGTTTGGTTTATTCTATTATGTTTAGTTGGTTACCTAAACAAATCTTTAATTTTTTACTGGTCGGTGTCGCACTTATAGGTGCATACATATGGGCTATACCTATGAATATGGGCTTTTTTGAATACTTTCAAAACTGGGGTGTTTGATCTACCCCTCCCTCTTCAACTTTCAACCTCATTCCAACTCACTTACCTCAACTTCAATGCGTGGTTTCGAGCTATACCATTTACTAATAGTGAATTCCACCACTTGACTGTCATCGTTCCAAATCACTTTATTGAGAGCATCTTTAATCCCCTTTGCGTAATTATCAACATCAGGCTTGGTTAATGGTCGGTATAATCCCGACTCAGCTTCTTGTGTGCGCTTCTTTGAGAACCTCTTGAGCATCGGCTTATAAACTTTCACTTTCACATTCAACGGTCCTTCTAACAGTTCAGAAGGCGCGTGTTGAGAAGCAACAAGTCCAACGTACTGTTTAAAGTCTCTTGATTTCTGAGGATCGTAAAGAACGGTTTTCCCCTTACGTGTCTTGCCAGCTCTCGGCCTCCCTTGAGCGACCGGCTCCCCTAAAACGGTAAATTCAATCATGAGCTTCCTCCCTGGCTTTTTGACATTGTAAGTTGATGTGGATCTGTTCCAATTCTGTCAGTGTCATATTCTCTGTGGGTTTACCTACTCGGTCTTGCGTATAACCCATTGTCCAGAGCTTATGAACTAAATAATTCTTCCTTTCCTTCACCCCTTTCGACAGCTTGGTGGGGGTGAGTTCCAATGACTGAGTAGCATTTCTCATGGGATATACCTCCTTCCAAAAGATCGATGAATTTGTCCTTTTCGAGCCAGGTGAAATAGAGCTAAAAAGACTTCATCCGGATCCCGTTTGTATCTGCTTGCTATCTTCTCGAGTCCGATGCCCCAGTTCCAGGCTCTTCGTATATGCTGCAGTTGACGCTTGTTAAAAGTCAGCTCCAGGTCTTCCAGAAGAAATTCATGATCGCTCGTTTTTGGAAGCATGGGGATTTGATTTGTAGTCGTATTCATACAGCTGCTTCTTTCTGGTTATCCAAGGCGTTTTTAATCCTCTTGATATGCTTTGCTGATTCTTCCTGAGCGATCTTTCTGCAGGTTTCATTTGGACAAGGGAGCACATGGACTGCAGTAGTTGTTTGGGCATAATAGACGCCTCTCCCGTGGCATGTTTGGCACATATTATCGCTCCTTTCTTAACCTGAAATCTTCCCCTTCGACTTCGTAGAGAAAGTGATCCGTTCCACCGGTCATTCCAAAAAGTCTGCTGGCAGCTGCATAGCCAATCTTATCGCTTAAGGTCCCCTGGTCTTCGTTAGAGCTAAAGATGATGGGCTTCTTATGCCTATAGCGCTCATTAATAATTTGGTAGTAGAGCCCTTCTTTGCTTTCCGACCACTTGGCTTTTCCTAAGTCGTCCCAAATCAGCACATCCACACTAAACGCTCCATGGAGAAGGTCACGAAGGGTTTTCCCCTCGTCTCTCATCATCTTGGCTTGGATTAAATCATCCATGAACGTCACATCCGATACACAGAGGACACGGCATCCTCGATCAAATTTGGACTTCTGGCCAGGAGCAATTTCATCTCGCACAAGGATCTTATTGATGATCCACTTAGCTGCTGCCATCTGCAGGTGTGTTTTTCCTAATCCAAAATTATTGTGCTTTTGTTTAAAGCTATAACGATCCTCTCCGCTCATTTCTCGGATTAGGCTCTCGCCATAAATGGCCATAAATCCTAGGCTGTTTATTTCCTGCTTGTCATCGATAATCTGTTGAAGTTGTTGTAAGTACTTCTGAATGGCTTGGAAGAGCGTCTGCTGCACCTCAGCATCTTGCTGATAGTTACCAAAACGAGCATGTTCAAACTCTTCAGGGATCAGCGCGTTTTTAAATCGGTTTTTTAGATGCTTTCTCTCCTGGCAATGGCAGGGACGATATATAGGCTTTGCCCCACGGTTGAAAGCATCTTTTTCGTCGTACACCATCTCCACAAGGGAACCTGTGTCCTTGCAATCCTGACACTCAAACTCAACCCCAGGCTCGCCTTGCAGCTTCTTTCTGTCTCTCGACATCTGCCGCGCTCTTGCCAGCCGTTCTTGTAAACGAGGGTCTTGGAGAGCCTCTTGAATGCTTTGCATCAGCGTCACCTTCCTTTTCCTCGAATTGCTTGTCCAGGACGAAACCAACGCAATACTCCAGGTTATGGATCCGCTGGCGTTTATGCTTCCGCCTTCGGTTAAAGTCTTCAAAGCACGCAGAAACCCATTCCTTCGCTTGCTTTAAAGGCACCTGGGCTTGCTCGATTTCTTTTGCAGCCCCTACATCCTTCGCGTCATGATGCATTTGGCTATTTAGGCGCAAATAATGATTGATCAATTCAACTTGATACGGAGATACTTCTTTCATCACGGTTTCCGGCGTCCCGTCACCGTCCAAGGAATTGTCGCGCGCGGTTGTAGTAGTAGTATTTATATCTAGTTCTTTATCAACTTCTCTATCTTTATTAGAGTGACCATATTTGGCACCCCCCCGACCAAATATGGCACCCCCCTGATCATTTTTGGCACCCGTGCCATATTCGGCACCCGTGTCATTCTTGGCACTCTTTAAAAACTTTTTCGAATTATGAACATAAATGATATGTCCATAGGGCGTTCGTTTTAAGGAGATGTATTTTTCTTTCTCTAATCGCTCAAAATTTCGTTTGACGGTCGATTTGCTGCCTCCCAGTTCCTTGGCAACTTCCTGGTAACCAATGGGCTTGCCACCGAGGACGGTGCCCGTCGTTCCTTCTTCTTTCGTGGTTTTCGATATACACCAAAGAAATTCCCAAAGAGCAGGTCCTATTCGTTCTCGATGTTCTTCGCTTAACAAGCCAGCATAGATCGGAAAATAAAACAGATCGGGCACCGTTGCACCCCCTAGTGTTTCGTTCTGATAAGCCCTTTCATTCCTTTTATTTTCACCAATTCCCATCCCTGAAAGTTGTGCCTGACATAGGCTTCCACATAACGTTTAAATGACTTTCCAGGATGTTCATGGCTTTCCACCATCCACACGAAGTGGTAGGGAATAGGAATGCTGCGTTTCATTATTCAAGTTCCATCGCTGCTTGCTCTGGAGTTAACTCTTTTGACGTTTCCTCTGCTTTTGGTTCCTCTTCGGGATCCTCATGACTTTCCACATCAATAAACTCCTGATTATACACCGAATCTGCATCCTCGGTGATATCCTTCCGAACCGTTTCATCTTGGCTTGCATGCTGCTGAATCTCAATGCTAATCGGTAAGTATTTGAACATCCGGCGAATCACCGTCTTTTTAGCCATTTCTTCATAGTCGGTTTTCCAAGGTCCATTGTTAGATGCTTTCGAGCGTTTACGAATCTTTTCAATGTCTCCTTCACCCATGACCTCAACATGAAAACCTCCATCTTTGTATTTAGCAATGCCATAAGCAGCTACAAAATCTCCTCGTTCTCCCAGTGAAGGTTTATGGACAAGCTTAGGATCCAATCCAAATTCATACTCGAAATCATCATTCTCATAAACCACTTGGGCATAGATGCTTTCGATATGACCGGAACGTCTGGCGAGATCAATCATGCCCTTATAACCGATTATGAAGGTTGCTTCTTTGCCATAAGGAATAATGTAGCAATGACCAATCAGCCCTGGCTCCAGTCCTAACTGTGCTGCCTGCATAACCGCTCCCATTAAGGAAGGAATCTTGCACTCTAACAATTTAGGAGTGGTTCGAATGGTCGTCAGTGCAATTCTAGCCATTCGATCTACATCCATATGCTGAGGAAGAGCCTTCTCAATTTCAGGACCCATCTTTTTTAGATAGGCCGCTATCGTATTGGCTGGAGACTGCTGTTTGGATTCGGCTTGGTTCTTGTTTCGATTTGCTAACTGTTGCTTGGTAGAGTTATTCGTTGCCATTATTTCGCCTCCTTAAATTTCAAAGGTCGTGATTTAGATACTTTGCAATAAGCTTCATAAATGTCGGGTTTCTCTTTCTTCAAACGCTTGGAATCTACTGTTCTTCTCTCCTGTGACTTCCAAGTAACGATAAATTGATTGGTGAATCCTTTTTCTGCATCACCTAACGTCTGCTTCAACTGATTTTCATATTTCGATTTCAATGTCTTTAGTTCGTCCATTTCATCCTTCATCTGATTCAACGATTGAAGCAGCTGCTCCGCATTTGTATCCAGCTCTAATTCCAATTCAGGATCGGAATCCGGATACATCGCTTTGATCAGTTCATTGGAAGCTCGGGAGCCATCAATTTCTGGAGGTTTTTGTTTAACTACATGCTCATTCCAGAAATCCTTTTCGATAGAGATGAGATAATCGATCAGTTCCTCGTCTCGTTTAATTTTCTTATAGATGTATTTGTTTCCACCGACTAGGACGGCAATCCACCAGGCATCTGCACCGGTAACCGCCATGTAGTGCTGACATTGGAGCAAATATGCGCCTGGAACTTCTTCACCATCCCACTCGTCTTTTAAATACTCACTCGCGGTCTTACACTCCAGACCTTCATTCTTACCGACAATTAAACGATCGACATTGGCAAGCATCCATTCATGTTCAGGATGCTGCAGAATAGCGTTCCTCTTACGCACTTTTAATCCAGTGCGCCGCGTAAATTCTTTAGCTACCGTTTCCTCCATCACATTGCCCCAGTAGGCTGCTTCCTCATTCGTTGGTTTGGTGTCCGGAGCTTCTCCGATCTTTTCCATATACACCACTATTGGAGACTTCCATTTATTTAAGCCAGCAATGGCTCCTGCATCAGAACCTCCAAGGCCTTTGTTTCGATATTTCAACCATTCTTCATGTTCAAGGTTAGTTGTGCTTTTCAGCACTAACGCTTTAACTCCCATCATTGCCCTCCTTTTATGTTCATGGCATAATAGTAGTAGACTACTTTCTTAAGAACCACGTTGCAGCGTGGTTCATTTTTATGCCCTTTTTTCTTCTGCTCCTAAGAGTTCTAGGAGTTGAGTAGATTCATAGATTAACGCTTCCTTAAGGAAAAACTCATCGTTGACCACATAAATTGGATCCCCTTCAAACACCTCATTTCCAAGAGCATCCGTTCCATAGAAACCTGGCTCCAGAACATTCACTGGAACGCCAGTAGCTTGCAATTGGTCGGTTACAGGATGATTCATACTTTCACCACCTTTCTGATGCCAGCGCATCGTCACAGACAGGAAGGAAAAAGAAAGGGTGTAAGGGTGAATCGGCGAGTAAAAACCTTCCTGTCCATGACGACAGGCTGAACCTGTCGTGTTTATTCGGTCTAATATCCCCTTCTTGCTTCCTTTCTATCTCCTCCTTTGGTACCTTGCTAGCGACTAACATGCATGGTATGTTTATTTATGAAACATATATTTCCCCTAAACATATAAGCTCTTCTGGTCCCTAGCCAGAGGGGCTTTTTACTTTTGAACAAACTGAATGATTTCCTCTATTTTCTGCTTGGCTTCCTCATTGACCTGATCTTTGAGTATCTCCAGTTCTTTCACAGCTTCCTGCTTCTCTTCTGTTTTTCCATAAGGCTTAATCACGAGTGCCTCTCCATCCATAAACATCTCCATAGCTTGCTTGGTTTCCCACCCTTGGGAATCACGGACTTCTTTCGGAATAACGACTCTTCCTAACTCATCTAATTTACGAATAATGCCTAGTGCTTTCATTGAAAACTTCCTTTCTTTTTTTAAGCTTGGCTCATAGCGAAATATAAGAATGATAGACTAAGGATCCAAAGAACGATGTAAATCACATCAAGCTTATCCACCTTTTTCATTCGGCCACCTCACCTGAGCTTTCAGAATGCCTTTCTTTTGGAGATCGATAATAACTTTATTAAGTTCTCCCTGTCTCTGGAGATGAGAAGCTAATTCTTGATGCTGCTTTTGATGTCTCATAAATTCCAGTTGCTTCATGGATGAAAGAGCATCCATAGCTGATCGAGTCACTTCATCAAAATTGCCTTGAACAAATTGGTTTTCCATACGCTCAAGCATTTTCCAAAAACATTTTTCTTCTTTAACGGCTTGGGCTGTATGCTGTGGTAAGTAGTTTTCCTTCATGCCATCACATATCCTCTCGACTTCAATTTCGTTTGGTGATGCTCCCAAATGTCCAGCCAGCTTAGGTTGTAGGTTTGGCAGAGAGTTGCCAAGTAAATCGTGGAAGCGTGAATGACATCTGCAAACTCTTGGGCCGAGCGTTCAATGTCCTGCAGTTCAAAGGACTGGATAAATTGAGGCTGATTCATAAGCTTGACCTTTTTCATAGCTTCCAGTGCCTCTTCCATCTCTTCTCCAAGCTTTAAGTACACGGAGGAACGATGATTATCCACCGCTGGCCCATCTAATCGAGTAATCCCCCATCCGATGTATTCATTGGCAGCCTCTAGAGCAATCCAGGGATCGTTATACTTCTCAATAAATCGCCTTGAAATACCTGGTTGCACTCTTCGCTCCCCGTTTTCTTGTTTACTTAAGGACTCTCTCGATTGGAAGAAATCCATGGAGAGCTGTTCTTGCGACCTCCCCATTTTTGCTCGTGTATCTTTCAACGTTCTCGCCACTCTACTTTCCTTCAAGTGAAACACTCCTTTTTTGTACCGTTTTTTGTACCTTCTTTATTGAATAAATGGGAATATCATGAAGTTAGATCACTTGATGCTGTTCTACTTGAGATTCTTGATCTCGAATCCACGCGTCGATGGTTTCCTGTGAAAAGAAGATTCTTCGACGAATCCTGAAATGTGGTATTTCATCGGTGCGGACCATGGTGTAAATAGTATCTTTGCATACGCCTAAGTAATCAGCTGCTTCATGGACAGTCATAGTACGTCGGTTCATTTAGGTCACCTCCTAAACAGGATTTTGCTCCCCTTCTATCGAATGGATTTAGTGGAAAGGGGGAGAAAAATGTCATTTTTAAAAGATGCGGAAGAACTATTCGAAACAATCGACAAGCAGCTAATAGAAGGAATGATTGACGAAAGATTGAGTGAAGCATCTAATCACCATTTCAATGAATTGAAAAAACAGGGATTAACTGGTGAAGAATTAACCAGAGCTCATTCAACCGCGATGGCTGTAGAGTCCGTCCGTCAATCAACTTTCATTGCTTGTTTACTTAAATCATTTGATCCGGATGACTACGATCCAAAGGATTTTCTTACTCTTGTGAAGTAAGTTTCTTTAATCTTTGTGATGAAATCTGTTTTGGCAAACTTTTTTCCAATTTAGGATGATCAGGACTTTTTTTGGTCGCCAATTTATTGGCGGCCAAACTATTGAAAAGTAGGTCTTTAATTTTCATTTAGATCACCTCCCCTGATTCATTAGTTTCCATTTTGGTAACTTTTTGTTTAAAAAAAAGGTTTTCAATTGGTACACCGAGGACGGTGGAGACTATAGCCAACTTTTCAGCTGGAAATTTACTCTTTCCTGACTCTAGATAAAAGTAACCGTTAGGACTGCTATATCCAAGAAGATTGGACATCCTTTCCAACGAAATACCATTCTTTTTTCTAATCGTTTTGATTTTCTCTAAATCAACCTTTTGGTCGTACACGTAATCACCTCCTTGTTACCAATACGGTAACTTAATTCATATTATATATTACCATATTGGAAAAGTAAACATAAAATTACCGTTTCGGAAATATTTTTTTACCAATTCGGTAAGAATGATAAAATAAAGATATATTGAATACTTTTGGAAGGAAGATCTTCCTTGAATATTATTGGAAAACGGATTAAACAATTACGTGAGAATAACAACCTTTCGCAAAAGAGGGTATCTGAGGCACTTGGAGTATCTAACGTGCAACTATCTAGGTATGAATCGGGTTCTAGGCAACCCGACTACGAGACTCTTAAAAAAATCGCAGATTACTTCGAAGTTTCAATCGATTACTTGTTCGGGAGATCTTTTAACTCAAAAGATGATATCGTTACAGAGGAATTTGATTCAATAAAAGAAATCAACAAACTTTTGGATAAGTACGAAATCGACGATTTGTCGTTCTTCGATATTGAGAAGTGGAAATCGATGAGTCCGGAGCAGATTCGCGAGTTGGAGAGTTATTTTCAATATCTGGTTCAAAAGTCTAAGGAAATTGGAGAAAATAGAAATTAATAGTAAAATAACAAGTAAAAATACCTGTAAACTAATCCATTTTTACCCTATAATGGTACTATATGATTATAGGGGGAAGAATAAATCATGGTATTTTTACACAAAAACTTTAGCGAAGATACTCTAATTAAAGTTCACAATTATTTTCCATATAGAAATAATGATGGTAGTTTAAATGAATCGTTTGATAGAAATAGTGGGTTGATTTTAGATGTCAAAGAAGGAAAATTAAATGGGATTAATTATTTCTACGAAAAAATCAATCCAAAACTAATTGAAGGAATACCTCTAAGCTATGTTCCCTCATCAAATTCTGAAAATAAAAACTCTGGTATAAGAAAGTTAGTACAAAAACTAGCATCAAATAACAGAGTGGATGCAACAAATTGTCTGGATCGACATCAAACCATCCAAAAAGCAGCACTTGGTGGTCCCAGAAATGAACAGGTCCACTATAATAGTATTAAAGTAGTAAATCATAAATTAATAATAAATAAAGAAGTATTACTTATTGATGACATTACAACAACAGGTACTTCTTTAAGAGCTTGTAAAAATTTATTGCTACAAGCTGGCGCTAGACAAGTATTTACTTTAGCTCTAGGGAAAACCAAGAGAGATTAGAGGTGTTTTATCTTGAGTACAAGTTTGTGGTTATCTATGACAAAAATAAAAGGGCTTGGACCAAAGTCATTAATAAATTTATATAAGCTGGATCCTAATTTAAGTTTTAATAGCTTATTAAACTTAAATAAAGAATCCCTTTTAACTTCTCTTAAAAATACAAATATAGTAAACTCTCTTCAAGATAAGGAGTATTTAAAAAAGCTAATTCTTGAGAGCGATCATGAAATTAAGAAATATAAAGAACAAAATATTGAAGTAATATCAATTACTGATAGTAGATATCCTTTAAAACTAAGAGAGATTGAAGATCCGCCTGCTATATTGTATTGCAGAGGAAATTTAGATGCGTTAAATATTCAAAAGAAAATAGCGGTAATCGGAACTAGAAAAGCTACTTCAAAAGGTAGAAATGCAGCCGCAAAAATTGCCTCTGCATTCGTAGGAATGAATTATGCGATTGTAAGTGGGTTAGCTGAAGGTATTGACTCTGCTGGCCATAGAGGTGCTTTAGAAGCAAAAGGTATAACAATAGCTATATTACCTGGAGGGGTGGATCAAAATTCAGTCTATCCGGCAAAAAATCGGGCTCTTGCTGAGGAAATTGTGGCTAATAACGGACTTCTAGTGTCTGAATATGCTCCTGGTAAAAGACCATTTAAAGCAAGCTTTGTGCAAAGAGATAGATTGCAAAGTGGGATGAGTTTAGGAGTATGTCCAGTACAGACTGATATCAAAGGTGGTACTCAACATACAATTAAGTTTTCAAAAGAACAGAAGAGAATATTATTTTGTCCAGTTCCCTCTGAAAAAGGTTATGAGAATATTACAGTTTACAATGGGATAAGCAAAATGATATCTGATAATAGTGCAATTGTTTTAAATGATAAAGAAGATTATGTAAAACTTGACAACTTAATGTCCACACTCTTAAAAGAAGAGAAATTAATAGACAACGAAACTGAATCCGAACAAGTAGATTTATTTAATCAAAGTAATCTAGCTATGGACGACTATGACAAAAATTCTATAGAAGTTGCAATATCTGACTTATGTTATTACGCAAAAAAGCTCGGCCTATCAATAAATGAAGTATTTGATTTAATAAAAAACAAATGGTAATAAAAGGGGTTTTTTCATTGCTAAAAGGAATAATATTTGATTTAGATGAAACTCTAGTAGATTCCACTGCGTTAAAAAACTTTAGAGACAGAAGAGATTGGAATAGCTGTTATAGCAGTCTGAATTCGTCTTATTTATACAAAGGTACTAATGATTTACTGGAATTTTGTAAAGAAAAAGGGGTGAAAATAGGGATAGTCACTATGGCACCTCGTAAATATGCTTATAAAATATTAAAGTTTCATCATATTAATTATGATTGCTTAATTGCTTATCATGACGTGACTAAAAGAAAACCACATTCTGAACCAATGATAAAATGCCTAGAGGCTTTAAAACTAAAGGCGAATGAAGTAATTTCATTTGGTGACGACCTTAAAGATTTATCTTCATCCTTAAATGCAGGAATTAAGGCTTTTGGAGTAAGTTGGGGAGTCCAAGATCGAAATACACTTCTCAAAGGAGGGGCTGAAGAAGTATTTGACGAATTTGAACAAATTGGAAAATTTATTAATAAAGAGCATTCTTTTAATTAACTTAGTGATTGGTTAAGAGCTATTCATATGCAATTACAGATTATAGAGGAGGATCTCATATAGAAAACAGAAAAATTGAATGGGAAAAAATAGAACTATATATTATCTCGCTTTGGTTACTTTTTCTATTAATTTTCATAGTAACAATTGATATTCCTCTCTATTTTAAGAAGGATTGGAAATTTATTGGAATTGTCGAATTATTAAAAATGAACATCCTTCCAGTTTCTTCACTTTTTTTACTTATTTTAGGGATTATTTTCGCTAGTCGCTTCAAATATAAGTTAAGTGGAAGTAATAGAACTCCTTTTAAGATACATAAGATTCAAAATATTAATTATGAACACCTCACCTTCCTTTCGACATATATTGTTCCTTTAATAGCATTTGATCTAAGCAAAATTAAGTACGTTATTGTTTTAATTATACTTCTCGTTACAATTGGTGGTATATACATAAAAACAGATTTGTTTTACGCAAATCCTTCATTAGCACTCTTAGGTTATCGAATTTATAAAGTAGATGGAATTTTTTATAGAGGAGGAGAAAGTAACACTCGAGAAGACCTTGTTATTATTTCCAGAGAAAAGCTAAAAAGAGGTATGAAAGTCAGTTATAAAGAGATTAACGATAATATCTATTATGTGAGGGTCGAAAATGGATAAAAAAGACTTAAGCAAAATATTAAATAAGTTCATTTTAAACAAAGAAAGCATACTAGCAGAAATATACTTTGTTTTAAAGGAAAATGAGAATACGATACTAAGATTTGTCGACTTGGAAGAGTCTGCTCAAAAAGAAACCACGAGACAAATAATTGATAATTTCGAAAAAAATCTAGTAAACGATGATGAAGTAAGTGTAATATCTATTTCAAATTCTGATGACAGAAATAACGTGATTTATGAATATGATTTAGAGGAAGTACCTGAAGATCTAACTATTGTCAATGAAGTGAAAGTAAATGATGAAATAAAAAACTTCTCATTTTCTGATGACAGCTTAGAGAGCTTGCATAGTATTATGATATTGTTAGTTCATGAAGAGAATAGCATCATAACTTTCAAGAAAAATTATCCTATTAATTTAATAAGAAAAGACGGAATTAACCTTATGAAATTTAGATTTAAAAATAATACAAGATTTATAAATTTAGATGAAGATATCGTAAAAATAAGCCCGTCTTTTGACATTTTCAAAGTAGATTCTACACTTTTTATTAACGAACTTAAGGTACTAGAGAAATTTTTCGGGTTCCACGATATTATTGAAAAGAAAGCAAAAAAATGTATTGAAACAATAAATGGAAATGAAATTTTAGAAAACCCTGAAGATTTAATTGAATTAGTAGAAGACGATATTTCATTTGCAAGAAAGCTAACCAAAGTTAATAGCTCATCACCTGTTTTGGGAAACATACCTGGAGAGACAATTATACAATTTGTGAAAGATTATCCAAGTCTAAATGGAAAATTTCGATTTAACGAAGAAGGTAGCAGAATTTTACTAACTTCGAAGAAATCTAAAAATTTATTTGTAAAACTTCTCAACGATGATTTCTTACATTCTGAATTAACCAAAAGATATTATGATAGTCTAGCGAAGGACTCACTTTAAAATGATCAATAAATAGGCGAGAAAAATTCAACGTCAATAATAATTTGCTTATTGCAATATAAAACGGGAAATCATTAATTTGATTTCCTGTTTCATCTCTAACAAAATTTATAATTAATTCCCTTTCATTTACTTGAATGGGGTTAAATAACACTAGTGAAATTAATTACAGTTTGAATGATTGCGTTCCCCACTAAACTCCTTTGCCTGATAGTTAGGCAGCCATTTCACCCCTATTGCTAACGTTCCATTGAAATCAAATAATATTGCTTTCATTACTCATCCTCCATATTTCATTTATTAAGATTCCTATTAATGCAGCCGTGGTAGTTGTTTTGATGGAAGTCTAATTTGACATTGTGATCCAGCACTTCTCTTTATAAGATTCGCGCTCAATAAACGCTCCAAGATTTACCTTTATCATTCTTCCCTTCACAATATATGTACTTGTTTTTGCTCTAAAAAACTGCCTTGCACCTGTGTATGTAGTGTACCAACGATTTCCAATAATTTCGTATCCGCTCATATCCTTTGAGGAAAACACAACTGGATAAAATGATCGATCAAAAATCCCATCAACCAATTCAATGATTCCTACATTTCCTTTGATATCTTTCCAAATCGTTAATAATTTTCCCATCCTCCTCAACTCCTGAACATCGTTGTATGTGCATTAAGGCATGTTTTTAGTGATGAAATATATCCCAACACTAACCATCATTAAATAGGCCATGAATGAACTAGAAAAGTCATCATTCCCTTATGAATGTCAGTAAATACAATTTTCAACTAACTCTACTTGCAGTGTCCTTTTTTCTGTTTACTTTAAGCATTAACCCTACTAACTGCACCCTATCGATAAGCCTCACATTATTTGTTTGAGCAAGTTTTTTAGGTGCTACTGTGTATTCGCTGTTGGTTACTACCCATGCTTCCTGAGCTTTATAATAATTTTGAGAACTATGTACTTCTTGTACAGCTTTAATCCCTACATTCTTTGAATATCGTTTGGCTTGTACCACTATAACTTTTGAGTCCTTTTTCAACACTAAATCAGCACCGTAATCACCATTAATCTTAGTAACTTTTGCTTGATATCCTAAATTTTGAAACAAAACGGATAGATACTTCTCAAACTGGGAACCTTTCATACGATCAATTTCCCCAATCCCAGAAGCCTTTATTTTTTGTTTTTCTACTGACCTACGGTAAAGAACCACAATGATCATGAGTACAACGCTGATAACTGTAACTACACCTGCAATCGTTAGAGATTTTGTTAGTAAAAATACTGACAAAGCTATAATTACTAATGCCATTCTAGTCACTTCTTCAATTTGATCATTTTTTCTCTTATTTTTTGTTTTTCTTCCCACTCTATAACCACCTTTCTAATTCAAATTCATATTTTTTAATCTTTATGGACCATTTCAATTATACTATAAAATTAGTAAAATTAAGGTTGCATATGAAATTTTATCTAGGAGGTAATTCATTTGGGATTCGGTTTTCGCAAAAGCTTTAAAGTCGCTCCTGGAGTCCGTATGATGGAAGTAAAAAGAAGTGGATAATGAAAAGAGTAATAATAATAACAATAACCAAAACACCTACCAAAAATTGAATTAGGTAGGTGTTTTTCTAAGAGGATAATTCACACCCTCTGAATGGCAGTTAGGCTGAATTATATCCTAAGTGATTCCATAGAATCGTTAAGCTAATTAAAAATTTTCACTTTTTATATTTGTTTCTTTTCACCGCTACCATCACACATACTAAGGCTCCAATAAAACTTGAAAAAATTGCAATAAAAGCTGCATTGTCCATGTTAATACCTCCAAACTATGTAATGTAACAAATAAAACTGTTAATCGCTCACATTAGGAAGGATAAGAACCTCTAATCTTCCCTCCATAATCACTCTTTATTGGGAACTAAGCTTCTGATCAATTTCGTTTAGCGTCTTTTGTACAACAACTACTGAATCTCATTGTTTATGTATTAGCAAATAACTTCATCAGATTCTCTCCCTTTTACATTTATGAAAAATAATCTTTATATGGAAAATTATTATAATCCAGTCTATCATATAGATTAGTAGGTTTGGCATGATTGCTCCTACTTGGTTAGGTAAAAAAGCTCAATATTATTTAATAGCAGGAGGTAATTCATTTGGGATTCGGTTTTCGCAAAAGCTTTAAAGTCGCTCCTGGAGTCCGTATGAATGAGCATTTTAAGCAAACCTTCTAAATTGTAGAAAAGGAAATCTTTTAGTACAGGTGCAATACTATTATTAATTTCATAGTAGGTAGCTGAAAAATGGAGGAATAAAGTTGAAAGATATTGTTTTTATTGGTGGCATTCACGGGGTGGGTAAAGGATGGACATCTAAAGAAATCCAAAAAAAGATAAATATTAATCATTATTCATCAAGCTCCTTAATAAAAATGGAGCGAAAAGGAATCTTAGCAGATGAAAAAATCATTTCAGAAAATGATAGTCACAATAATCAAGACTTTCTACTTAATGCTATTTCAAAGTTGTCGTCCCAACAACTCATTCTAGATGGTCACTTTTGTTTATTAGGTGAAAATAAAGAACCCCTTCGTATTCCTGAAGAAACCTTTATTCATCTACATTTAAAAGGGATAATAGTTCTTGAGGACGAATTGTATAAAATACAGCAAAGATTATTGGAACGAGATAAAGCTTCGTATAATGTAAGCACACTCCATTGGCTGCAAGAAGAAGAAAAGAAATATGCTACAGAAATCTCTCAAGAGTTGGATATACCAATATTAGTATACAACGCAAGTTCAAACCAAACCCAAAAGATCATAAACTTTGTTGATGGAATAATAGGACACAGTTAAAATTAACTGTGTCCTATTATTAACTTACATACATAAATGACTGAGGAGCTTTAAAGTTCTCATCACTTAGAAATGGGGAAATTGGTTCTTCATATTTAATTATGTCTTTGATTTTTATGGCATATCCCTCTTCTTTAGTTTCAAAGTATTGTTTATAATACTCATAATCTATTCCCGCAAAATCCTTAGTTTCTTCCCATAGGTCATCTATCTTATCCTTTAGGATTGATTCAATTTTAAGCTCGCCTACAATTTTACCTTCCGGCTTAGTACTATAAACAACTATAGTGTCTATGTCGTTTTTTTTAAAAATACATTTACGGTATTCGTATTTTTTCTCTCCATTAAATATTTTTTCCACAAACTCTGGTTTAATTGATAACAAAACTCTCATTTATACCACCTAATTCTATGACATTATCTAACTGTTCCCTATTTAATTTAAGTATACTCCATCTTTGATTTCGATTACGATCTATGCCACACTCTTCTATTAAATCCCTTCTGATTACTCGCTTTTCAAGCGCTAAATTATAAGTCATATCTATAACGACCATATTATTCTTTTTGAACAACCCCGGTAAATCTTTTTCATCGAATACACTATACTTTAAACAGTATTCCTCAAATTCTTGGTAACTTTTAAAATCACTCTTCTTTTTGATATCACTAACTACACACAAAGAAGTCGCTACAGACCTGTATTCAGCAGGTGCTTTTTCTTTTTTATCTTTTGTTCTGTAAATCAGAATAACATCGCCAGGTTTTATTTCTTTTGATAACGGTGCGTAAGATATGTAAATTTTTCTTATACTATTAGTAAATGAAACATCATTTAGAACATCGTAAGTCTCGTTGTCTAAGATTGAATCTGGAAATAGTAAAGTATGAAATTTAGGAAATATACTTAATAAATATAACGAATTTCCTTCTGTTTTGACAAGCGGATAGTCCTTAAAAACATCACCAACTATTTTTTGTAAGTTTTTAATGAGCACTAATTCTCCATTTTTATTACCTGCTTGTTCAAAACCATACTTTTCCAACAATTTTATAAGTGGAGCATGCTTTGGAAAGACTGTGACATATAGCTCAAAAATATTTTTCTTGCTAGCATAATCCAGCGCTTTTTTGACTAGCCTTTCACCTAATTTAGTTCCATGACTATTAATTTTTAATGTACCTATTTTAATCCGTTTTTTTTGCGGCATTACTGGCTCTACATCGGAAAGCTCTTCATTTTCTTCTTTTAAATATAAAAAAGCCTGGATTCCCTTTTCATCTTCATAGAAGTAAGCTTTTTTATTCTCCTTTCTTTGAAACCAGTCTTCAAAACCTTCGTAATCTCCTTTCAAAGAATCGAAAAAGGAATCCTCCAAATTAATATTCTTAAAATAGTCATATTTCAGGTAGTAATCTTCCATTATAAATACCTCCTAAATTGAGTAATTTTGGTAATAAACCCATAAATATTACTATTCTATGTTTTTTGCAAAATTCCTTTCTACAAACATATCAAAAATAATTCTAATTACAAGAACAAACGTTCCTGTAACATTCACTTTAAATAGGATTTTCCCATTATGGAGATACACTAATCCTTTCTTGCTGCATAAACAAATCCAATTTTAAACTAATTCTGGTATTAAAGTCTCAATTCAAAGTCAACCTACAAACTTCAATTTCATCGTTAAAATTAAAAGCACTGGCATAAATACCAGTGCTTTTAACGACCTTTTCTCGTTACGTTACTTTTTAAACTTTATTATCCAATATTGAGCTTGAATGTGAATATACTTGATACCCTTCTAAGGAAGACATGTTATTAACGAAGTTATTCCAGTCATCTCGCAAACGTCGAATATTCATTTCCGTTTGGGTTCGGCTTGTATTATTCCAATGTGCGCCAAGCTGCTGTTGTTGGATCTCTGCATACCCTGCCATTACCCGCTCGTAGGATTGACGGAAAGAAGCAGCATCCAAATCATTAAGCTTTGAATATAGAGATTCATATTGCATTTGTTCTCTTTGAGTAATATGGCTCCCTTCTTCAATTTCTTGAATGGCCCCATTTAATTGGTCTGCAAATCTCCCCATTGGCCCGTCATCATTTTTGTATTTTTCATAAATTCTTTGGTAGGTTTCTAATGAAACGTTAACAGTTTGCTCCAATTTATGATCGGTGTATTTTTCTATAGCTCTCCCCATTTCCTCTTTCATTGATTGAGGAAGTAACTTTCCTGAAATCAATTGGAGCTTTTCTTTAGTCTGAATATGATACATACTTGCGGTGTTACTTGTCCATCCACTATCAAAGTAGTTTTCATTTTTTTTAATCGTATCTTGTATAATTGTAGAAACATTCTTCTTTTCTTCTTTTGATAGCTCATTACTACCTTCAATGATTCTCTGGAAGAAGTCTTCGAATTCTATTTCACTTTTTTCTTTTACAATGGACACTTCAAGCTTTTGTTGGTTACTACTTTTCTCTATATCTCCCACAGCATCTGACAAAGTCAGTCGATCCAATTTGATAGTATTCGCATTGTTTATGTTTGTATTTAATTGATTTGCTTGATATTGTCTAACTTGACTTAAATCGAGCACTTTGTGACTTAAAGAACCTATTGGATTCGTCATCTTGGATCCCTCCGTTTTAGTGTGGTCGATAAACAGAGTATGCGAAATGATAAAGAGTGTCCTCATTAGAGTTCAATCTATTTCCATTAGAAAAAACCTCTAACGGTATAATATCAAAGTAATGATAACTGACTGAGTTATTATATCCGTACTCACCTACAGCTTCTTGAATTTTAGGGAATTTTATAGTGAAATTTCCGTTACTATCTGTTGTTCCTGATTTATGGTAGACAAGTTCATTTAACACCGTTGTGAAACTAACTTCTACATTTGCATTTGGAACAGCGATTCCTTCAGCATCAAAAAGTTGTCCAGAGATATTCATGAAATGTTCTATTCTGTATTTATCTCCATATCCGTAATCAAGATAACCTTCCACATTGTCGTCAGTGTCAACATTAGTAATTACTACGTCAGTTGCTTGAGCTTGTTCCTTAATATCCAATGTATAAGGCTGGTTAGCATCAAAACTCGTAGAAGTGGATTGTACTCTTAATAAATAAGTTCCTGCAGTAAAGTTTATAGAGTAATTAGTATTGTCATCCAGACCTGCAAGTGGATTTAATGAAGTGTCAAAGAAATCTAATTGATAATCTGAGGAACCAGGGTTATTCAAATTGACGGTAAGAGTTTTATCTTCATCTACCTGTAAGATTACCCAATCCATGTCGTAACCATTGTCAATTGTCTGTTGAGTATAAATATTATTTTGAAAAGCTGGTGCTTGCCAAATATTATCATCTGGCTCTGATTGATCATATGATGTAGATTTTTGGACTAATAAAGCAAAAGGAGAATCAGCATTAAAACCACTAGTGGAATTAACAGCGATATAATAGGTTCCCCCTTCGCTTATTTTACTTATCTGTTCATTTTTTTGTGGTCCGTAACTTGAAATTGTTTCTTCCTCTAAAGTCATAGTCTCTTCATTAAGTTTAAACAAGTGTAAATCATAATTTACATCTGCTGATTGGACTGTTTGCATGATCACAGTAAGTTTGCCTGGACTATCATTTTGAAAAGCAAACCATTTCGCCTGTCCTTCTTCGGTTATGTAATCTGTGTAGACATTACCTATTTCAATAAGACCCGCAGTATTAGGTGAATCGTTCTCAGCTTGAGTACTCACACTTTGTTGCAATGATTTTAGATTTTTCTTATTGACTTGAGACTCATTACCTTTTAGGTCTTTTTTTATTACCGGTTTACTTTCATTGTCTAGCAAACTCAGCTTCCCTTGATTCTGTTGAAGGCTATCCTGTTTTCCTAACTCTCCTTTTAGAGAAATTGATCCTTCTCCAAGAGCACTTACATTGTTACCAGCAGTAAAAGCAAGAAATGCGATTAATACTAGTACTAAAAAACTAACCTTTTTCATAAAACCTCTCCTTTTGAAATAATTTATACACGACTCTAATATCGAATAATTTCCAAAAATTTTAAGTTATTCCAATTATTTTGGTATTAATTACCTATAATAAGCAATATCGATTGCAAATTACGAACAAATGTTCTTATACTGTTCTCTAAGGACGGTGAATAGTATGAATTTCCCTCACTACACAACAACAGACCTAGAAGATTGGGTATCTAACTGGTACATAAAGCACCAATTTCATTATCCAGTGGATCTCAAAATAAGAAAAATAGCGATGCAGCATGAGATTTTCATAAACTATCGGCCCAAAGACCCTCACTATGCGAGGTTTGGTCGTTATAAGGAGATTGTTCTTAATTCAAAGTCTTCTCAAGTACACCAACGAGAACAATTTTTTCATGAACTCTGTCACGCAATTCGTCATGTGGGAAAGCAGTCAATGATGCCTGAAGCTTTTCGGGAGCTGCAGGAACGCGATGCCAGACATTTCACTTTATATGCAGCTCTTCCCTATCATATGATTCGGCGGTACGACATCAATGACCCTGAACTCATTGATCGATGGGCTTTAGATTTTAAGATTTCCTATGAATTGTGCGAAGAACGTCTGTATCAGATTAGTAGGCGTTCAGATTGTACCAAATTCGGAAAAGTGCTTCATTAATATAAATGTTAGGAGGTGGCGCACATGAGTAGTTATCAGAAGCGAGGCGAAAATTCCTATTTATTAACAGTGGAATTAGGATATGACGGCAAAGGTAGACGGAAGCGAAAAAGGAAGACAATTAAAGTAGATGAATCTCTTCTAAAGACCAAAAGAAAATTACAAAATCATTTAGAGGAAGAACTAGTAAAATTTAAAATGGAAGTCGAAGCTGGACAATACGTGACACCAGGAAAGATTATATTCAAAGATTTTATTAAAGACTGGGAAGAGAAATACGCCAGGAAAAATTTAGCCGAACAAACCTTAGATGTATATAAGGGACATCTAAAAAACCATATCCTCCCCTATTTCAGCGATTATCACTTAGACCGTATCAAACCTATTCATGTCTTAAACTTTATACACGAATTAGAAAACAAAACTACTTTATCCCCAGGCTCTATTCAGTACGTGTATCGCGTGGTTAGAAATGTTCTTCAAAGAGCGTCTGATTGGGAGCTTATATTAAAGAATCCTGTTTCTTCAGTACAACGGCCAAAAGATTCGAAAAAACGTAAAGTAAATGTCTATGAACCACACGAAGTACAACAATTGTTTGAAATAGCCAAAACACAGCCTCCCCATTGGAGACTCTTTTTATCCTTAGCGCTTGCCTGTGCTATGAGACGGGGAGAACTATTGGGGCTAGAGTGGAAACATATCAATTTTGAGGACCAAACACTTGAAATTGAACAAGTAGTTTCAAGAGGGATTAAAGGTCGGCCAGTAATCAAGGAACCAAAATCAAATACATCTAACAGAATAATTTCTCTGCCTAGCTCGGTAGTCATTGAATTAAAGGATTACTACCTACTTTGGAAAAAAGAAAAATTAAAAGCAGGAGATCTTTGGGAAGAAAAAAATCATGAGTTTGTATTTTGTAATGAAAATGGCAGGCACTTTTACCCCACCACTCCCACCACTTGGTGGAGAAGGTTTATTGAAAAGGCAGATGTACGATTCATTCGATTACATGATTTAAGACATACTTCTGCGACTACGTTAATTAATCAAGGTATTCACGCAAAAATTATTTCTGAGAGATTGGGACATTCAGATATACGAATCACGATGAATACGTATGGCCATGCTTTAAGATCAGCAGACCAAGAAGCAGCTAGTAAAATGGATGAAGTTTTTTACAGCCGGAAGGAAAGTAAAAATTAAATTTGGTCCACGATCGGTCCACTTTCCTTTAAAATAAAAGAAATGACGCGGCCTCTCCGTGGATGAGAAACCGCGCCATTCCGGCACTTTGTATGGATGATTCCGATTGGGCTCGAACCAACGACCTCCACCCTGTCAAGGTGGCGCTCTCCCAGCTGAGCTACGGAATCACGAATATGTATCGATTCATGGGTTTGAATAGGACAAGTAATAATATACAATGATTTTCGATAATTGTCAACGGATGATTTGATTTTTTTCGTGGGGGTTTTTATAAACGTATCTTACCGAAATATTTTGTCAATTCCTCCAGATATCTGTGCTACTTTTTTGACAATTATATGATAAAATAGATATGTTAAGTTTATATTGATTTTATCACGGGTATTTCAAAAAAACCCCGTACCTGCAGGAAGGTGGTCGAATTTGGGTAGAGATGGAACAATGACTGATTATACGATTAACAGCGAATACTTAAATGAAGCGATGGTGCTGAAAGTTTACACCCCCAATCATTTCTCTCCATTATATAAGTACCATTTCTGTATTATGCAGGATGGGAATGACTATTTTCAAATGGGTCGTGCCGCCACATTAAGTGATCGACTGCACGCTGATCAAGAAATAGAGAATACGATTTTTGTAGGGATTCATTATAATGATAAGTATGATCGTCAAGACAAGTACCATCCAGATGGCAGCAAGCAGGGAGACTATGTGAATTTTCTTATCCGCGAGGTTGTTCCTTTTCTTGATGAACACCTGCCGGGTTATCACGTAGGAAGCGGTCGTACGCTGGTTGGCGATTCCCTAGCAGGCACACTCGCTTTAATGACAGCGGTTAAATTTCCAAATTTATTTGGAAATGTGATTATGCAAAGCCCCTATGTCGATGAGCACGTGCTTGAAATTGTGGACTCTGCCAAAGACTTATCTTCACTTACGATCTACCACACGATCGGAATTGAGGAAACAGATGTAGAGACAACAGCCGGCGAAAGTAAAAATTTCTTAGAGCCTAATCGTCATTTAAAAGAAGTGCTCGATCAAAAGCCTGTGTCTTACACGTATTATGAGCTCGACGGCGGGCATACTTGGAAACCGTGGCAACAGGATTTCAAACGTGCACTGCTCACTATGTTTGGGAAGTAATGAACTAGAATGATAAGAATACATTCAGGAGGGACCACGCAAATGAGATACGGAATAGCAATATTTCCATCCAAAAAAATTCAAGATGAAGCGAATTCTTACAGAAAACGATATGACCCCCATTATGCGCTTATTCCGCCACATATCACAATGAAGGAAGCCTTTGAAGCGGATGAAGAAGAGATTGAAAATAAAATCATTCCTGAATTAAAAAGAATTGCCAAAGATACCGACCCCTTTTCTATCGCTATTTATAAAGCGAGCACTTTTTCCCCAGTAACCAACACTATCTATTTAAAGGTAGAAAATTCTGAGGAAATTGCAAGCTTAAACGAAAAGCTTCATTCAGAGAATCTGCCAGGTGCTAAAGAATTTTCCTTTGTGCCTCACATCACCATTGCCCAAAAGCTTTCAGATGAGGAATTTTCCGACGTACACGGAAGCTTAAGCATGCTGAAATTCGATCTTCACGATACCATCGATCGCTTTCAATTGCTGTACCAGCTTGAAAACGGAGCTTGGAGCGTATATGAAACCTTCCGGCTTGGTCAAGAGGAGCAATAGAGTGAAGATTTTCGTTGCTGAACAACCTGACCAAAAGACAGACGCCTTTCTTGTTAGGCGTCTCGTTTTTATTGAGGAGCAAAAAGTTCCGGAAGATTTGGAACATGATGAATATGATAAAGATGCTGTGCACCTGGTAGGCTACGAAAATGGCCGGCCGGTTGCAGCTGCTAGAATTCGTTTTGCAGGTGATTATGGCAAGCTTGAAAGAATCTGTGTGCTTGTGGAAAAGCGGGGACTTTCATATGGGAAGCAGATGATTCAATTTATGGAAGAGGTTATTCATAACCAAAACTATTCGCTCGTAAAGCTAAACGCGCAGACGCATGCAGAAAGTTTTTATAAGTCTCTGGACTACAAGACGGTATCAGAACCTTTTATGGATGCTGGTATTCCCCATGTAGCCATGCTTAAAACGATGACTTAACACCTGCTGAATAGAGCAGGTGTTTTTGTATATTTTCCATAGTTCTTGACCACAATGGCTAACAGCTTAGGAAACGGGGAATGAGAAACTATGGAATATGCAAGAATATGCGTTGAAACGATCTTTGGGTTTGCTGCTCTTTTTCTCTTGACGAAGGTCCTTGGTAAAACGCAGATTACTCAAATCACGGCCTTTGACTTTATTTCCGCGCTTGTTCTTGGTGAGCTTGTCGGAAATGCTCTTTATGATGATAAAGTTGGAATCCCCAAGATAGGCTTCGCGGTCATTCTCTGGGGAATACTTATTTACTCGACTGAGTTCATTACTAACAAATACAAAGGAACGCGGGGGATTCTGGAAGGGCGCCCTTCTCTTGTCATTCATAAAGGCAGATTGATGAGAGATGAATTGAAAAATAGCAATTTAGACATCAATCAGCTCCAGCATTTATTGCGGTCCAAAAGTGTATTCTCGGTTCAGGATGTTGAATATGCGGTTTTAGAGACGGACGGAACCATTTCAGTGATGAAAAAACCTGCCCAGCAGAACGCCACCAAAGAGGATCTCAACATTCCTCTTAAGTCTTCTCCGCTTCCAATGACAATGATCAGCGATGGAGAAGTGTTGTGGGACAACCTGGAAGAAGCGGGATTTGATGAAGATTGGCTGAAGCAGCAGCTGCAATTTCAGGAAATTACAGACGTAAAAAAAGTTCTTTATGCCGAGTACAAAGAAGGAGAGCAGTTATTTGTTCTCCCTTTCTAACGGGTAAAAAACCCAGTGAAATTGATCAATCTGGTCAGTAATTACGTTCTCCTGCAATAAAGCCAGTACGTAAGCGGTGACAGCTGTTCGATATAACAGCCACTGCGAGAGCTGGTCGGCTTTTACCTCAAATGCTGTACACATGGCAGCCACAATCTGCTCATGCGTTGCCCCGCCTTGCTGCTCTGTTATATACATGTGCAGCCAAGCCAACAATTGATCGTGATAATCTAAATTTGCCTGTACCGTGCTTTTGAAGTCCTCTTCATATTTTCCATGACCGGGAACGGCACCTTCACACTCCAAGGACTGCAGCCGCTTCAGGCTGTTTTTTGCTGATTGTACATCAGTGACGTAGGGAATTTTATGTTTGCGAAGTACTTTCACTCCAAAATAAGCATCCGCTGCAAAAAGGATCTTTTGATACCGTACTGCCAGTTGATGGTAACTGTGGCCGGGAAGTAATAATGCCTCAAAGCTTAGATTTCCTGCCTCTATTTTCTCTTCTGAAACTACTTCGTCTATTCTTACAGGCCTCCCTTGCAGAAACTTATTGTTCAGCTCAGGCAGCGGATCGTTTCCGCCAAATAAATACAAAGGCTCAATGGAAGGATTGGCCAAAATTGCTTCTTCAAATACAGGGGCAATGGTATGTAACGGAAATTGTTCTTGCAAATAGGCTGCTCCCCCATAATGATCCGTATGGGCATGGGTAATAAAAAGGTGCGTTAAAGGAAGTTCCCGGCTGCGAAGTTCTTTAAGCACCTTTTTTATGGATGACTGATCGATACCGGCATCGATGAGCATACCGGTATCTCCCTTAGTGATGTAACCAATATTGACTGTTCCATAATAAACATAGCAATGTTCATTTATCTTCTGAAAAGACATAAGAATAACTCCCTTTAGCTCTTTCTTAAATACTTTCGCTAAAGTTTCTGCCTTTTCCTGTTAACCGTGAAAAAACCTGTTCTTTCTGTTCCGGCTGTTGTTTTTGACTTGCCATATGCACATGATGAGGAGTGTATAGTGCCGGGGACAGCTCTTGAAATTGTTTGCGATCTTCTTCCCGTTTTTTGTATTGATCTGTTAACTTACTGTCCAGTGTTGCTTTAAATACTTGGTTCAATTCAAAAGGAGATCTTTCCTTACGAACGTTTCTCTGCTGGTAATCATTATATTGAAAATGTGTAATTGGCAGAATATATCCCATGGTCTCTCCTCCTCTTTTTTCTACCATACCCTTAATGATGGGAAACAAACCTAGCTCCTCTTATTCAAAAAATTTCTCGATATTTCCCATTTGTTTTGAAATGAATTTATCTAATTCACCCATTCGTTTAGTGAATTGCTTCTCCCAGGCGTTAAAATCATTTTCCCAGCCGTTTAACTTTTTCTCCGGCTGTTTTATGATTCCATTAAACTTGCTTGTTTCCTCGTGAATCTCCTTTAAGATTTGGTGGAGTGGTTTTGGCTTACTCATAAATACCGTTGACTCCATCCATAGATCAACGCTTGCATCCCGGCAATCGCGAACAGCAATACCAACAGCCAGCCATATGGGACAAAAATGTACATGATGATTACAAAAGCAGACGCCCATACCCCAACGCACCAAAAACAGCTCAGACCTTCCCCTATCCAGCCATTAGGCTCGATCCATTGTTCCTCTTCTCCTTGGTCATTTATATGCACGGTTGTCACCATAAATGGTTTTCTCAGCCATTCCATAATTGTGTCTTCTACAATTAAACGGGTAATCCTGAAACTAGCTAACGCAAAGATGAATAGTTCAAGCCAGCTTAAATTCATAATTATTCCTCCTCCTTTATGTAAAAAAAGGACCACTACTTAAACGTAGCGGCCCCTTTATGCTTAGATCCAGGAAAATCCTCCACGATGATCATTGTTGGATTCATTTTCGTTCTCAGCACGTACGTTATTTTCCTGAGCCTCTTCATTTCTACGGCGCGGACCACCGAAGAAAGGGTCGACACGATCTTGATTGTCATGATGACGCTGCGGCTCGATAACCACGTTATCTGCTTTTATAACAAGGTCTTTGACATGGATAACCCTTTTTTGTTCATGTTTTTCAGACATTCGATTCATCTCCTTATTAAAAGTCACTGTTAATCTATGGTGATTCGCCTTATTCAGTATAGTCATACGCCCAAGATAGGAGAAAAACTCTGTGATTTTAAGAATTAAGCCAAATGCCCACACCGTCTATACCCAGAGACATATTCTAATAAAGACATTACGTCAATACGTAAGGGAAGGGGAAAATTCAATGAGCTGTGGTAAAAATTACGATTCAGGAAGTTGTGTAATCGATATTTTAAGAGATATCGTAGATGCTCAAAACGATGTTCTCACAGATTGTATGACAAGTTGCGAACAGTCAATTGCAGACCTATTGGGCGATACTGGAGGAGGAACTGGACTTGACACAGTCCCAGTCATCCTTTACTGCAAAGGAACTTGCAAACCTTTCAAAGGGTTTGGATCAAGAAAATTCGATGACTATTGCAATGTTAAAGGAAGCTTTTTCTTCCGCGTCAAATCTGTAGATGATGATGGTTGTGCAATTCTTGAGTTATTGTTCTCAGAACGTCTGCTTGAAAATAACGCAGACTCCGCAGAAGATAACGGATGTCACAAACGTTTTGATCCTGAATCTCCAGCTGAACAAAATTGCAATAATTTAAGAGCTTCAGGCATTTGCATTACAGTTGACTTGAACTGCTTCTGCCATGTTACATGCCTGCCAGCAGTTGCCGCTTTATAATAAGCAGTTAAAAAAACCGCGCTCATGCAGCGCGGTTTTATTTATGTCTAAAACCCAATTAATCGTATATCCTGAATATCGATAAATGGGACCTCTTTTTGAAAAGGCCGTTGAAAAACTTTCATGTACACGATGCCATCTTCGTATTTCTGAATGTAACCTCTGTACTGCTCTTCATCTGTGATCACTTCACACTTCATCTTAGGTACTTGCGGAGGCAATTGGAAGAAATAGTCCACTTTTTCTTCGAGACTCATATCTCGAAACCTCTGTCTCCTTTCACGAGGCGTAATATTTTCTTTTGTCTCGCTTTTTTCCTCTTTCTTCACGATCTCGTTTTGGACAGCCACGGCTGTTTCATTATTTTCTACGTCCCCACGGCTGCGACTGCGAATTTCATTTTCCAAACTGGAGGAAGCAGACTTATCTCCTGTTGGGTTGTTCCCTTTTCTTGTTCCTCTGAAGCTTGTTTGCATAGAAACCTCTGCAGGTTTAAACGTCGGCTGGGTAATGTAGAGCATCGGAGGTTTTGCCAACCGTTTACGGTTTACCATAACGATCTCTCCTTTTCTAATTCGGTCATCATTTTATGTATATGCCCATTTATTGCAGCATGTTCATTTTCGTTACAAAAACTGGTTTTTCTACAGGATTTACGCAAATTTAACGAAGATCCTGTAGGAAAGAAAGCATTTATTCGATAAAGTTAAAGGTAAGATCACGAATTAGGAGTGTCATCTTGTGTCTGCAAAGCCACCTATAAACCAAACCCACCATCAACTAATGCAATGGCTGATGCAAAAACAATTTTCGATTCACTTTCAGCCAATTGTCCATGTCCCGACCCACACCATTCAAGGCTACGAAGCATTAACTCGTATTCCTAGTAACGAGAATATAAAAAATTCGGAACAACTGTTTCAGTGTGCTGTGGAAGCCAATCAGATCTTTCGACTTGAAAAGTTGACTAGAGAGCTTGCAATTGATTGGATAGAGCCTTATCTGCATTCAAACCAAAAGCTTTGGGTCAATTTAACCCCGGCTGTTATTCATGATGAATCCTTTACACCAGGGTTTACTCATTCCGTACTAAAGAAATCAAAGATCTCACCGGCGCAAGTTGTTTTCGAAATTACGGAACAATCGGCTGCTAAAGATCTTAAAGGATTCCGGATGCTTCTTAATCATTACCGTGACCAGGGATTTCAGATTGCGATTGACGATGTAGGCTCAGGCTATTCATCCCTTCAATTAATTTCAGAATTAAAACCGGATTTTTTAAAAGTCGACCGGTCTCTCGTCACAAATATCAATCAGCTCCCAGAAAAACAGTATATGCTTGAGGGATTGCAGCATATTTCCTATAAGATGGATTCTCTTTTAATTGCAGAAGGAGTAGAAACAGAAAAAGAGTTTAATCAGCTGACTTCTATGGGTGTACAATACATACAGGGCTATTTTATAGCAAAACCTGCTTTTCCCCCTCCTAAACTCTCTTTTTCACTCATACATAACATGCAAAGCAAGCATAAAATACGATTCTCTTTAACCATTAACGAAAGGACGACGCTTCACGATGTCGTCCACTGGATGACAGAATACGAAGGACAATTCAACCAGAGCTTTGCTTTAGTAGATACAATCAATGTGAGAGCGGTGATTCCACTTCTTGATATCATCCGATTTGCGGGCAGTTTGCTTTTGTCGCTGGGCGAATGGGAACAGCCGGTTTGGGAGAAGCTCCTTGAATGGCGGAAATACAAATACAAAAGCCCTCTGTTTCACTCTTAGAAACAGAGGGCTTTTCAATTAATAGGCGACTATATTAAAACCACCATCTACATGTATGATTTCACCTGTAACTCCCCGAGATAAATCACTCATTAAGTAATACGCTGTATCTCCAACCTCTTCTTGAGTAACTGGACGCTTAAGAGGAGAGCGGCGGTCAATTTCTTCAAATACTTTGTTAAAACCTGAAACCCCTTTTGCAGAAAGGGTTCGGATAGGACCTGCAGAAATTGCATTCACACGAATATTATCCTTGCCTAAATTACTAGCTAAATATTTCATACTTGCATCAAGGCTTGCTTTAGCTACTCCCATGATATTGTAGTTTTCAACGACCTGTTCACCGCCGAGGTAAGTCATTGTTACGATGCTTCCTCCTTCAGTCATAAGCGGTTTTGCAGCGCGTGCCACAGCCGTTAAGGAATAAGAACTGATGTTATGAGCCGTTAAAAAGCCGTCGCGGCTTGTATTTAAAAACTCTCCATTCAGCTCCTCCCTGTTCGCAAAGGCGATACAATGGGCAATCCCATGAATGGTTCCTACGTCCTGCTGAATGGACTCAAAGGTCTGAATAATGGCTTCATCATCCGTAACATCACATTCATAAAACAATGACTCTGTACCTTCGAGTGTGTCGGCTAGTTCTTTTACCGACTTGCCAAATCGTTCATTTGCATAAGTAAAGATTAGTTTTGCTCCTGCTTCATGAAGAGATCTGGCTATCCCCCAGGCGATGCTGCGCTTGTTGGCTACTCCCATGACTACATACGTACGTCCTTCTAAAGAAAGATTCATTCCATGCCCTCCCTGTTCCATAGTTAGGATTTGTTATTAGTACCTGATGCTATTTTAACCAAGTTTCATTTAAAACTCAATTCCCGTCCGAGCATGATTTAAACGAACGCAGTCAGGGGCTTTAATGCCATTCACAGTACTCCAGCTGCAGTTTCAGCTCTTCAACATATTCAGGTGAACCCGTGACAATTAAGTGGTCATTAAAATGAAGCTGCGTGTCTCCGTGGGGAACTATGGAATCTTTCCCCCGAAAGATACGGACCATGATCACGTCACCAGTGAACGGGAAGTCCTTTACATAAACACCATCATATAGGGTATTGTTCATATTTATTTGATAGAGGGCGCTTTCCTGTTGAGTGAATATATCCACCACATCAGGAGCTTCAATCATCGCTTTCAAAAGGGCCTTTGAAGACATAAGGACGGAAAACACCCGGATGTCGAGTTCCTTCAGTTCTTTATCAACAGAAGACGATTCCACTCGAGCAATGATATGAGGTACGCCTTCCTGTTTAGCAAATTTAGCAATCTTTGCATTTTCTGTTTCATCTCCTGTAGAAGCTACCAGAATATCCACATCAAACACGCCCATAAATTTCATTTCTTCCAGCTGATATCCATTCAACTGCTTAATATCAAAACATGAACGGCTGATCTTTTCATCAACCGTATCTCTTTTTGTGTGATATAAATGCGTTTCAAATTGAGTCAGGTCAAGCTCTCGAACGACAGGCAGAGTCATCTGGTTTGATCCTATAAAAGAAATCACTTGTTTATGATCCTCTTCTTCAAACCTTCCATACAGCTTCTTAAAAACAATGGGGGCAATGACACAAGTGAGGACAGCAACTAAAATAAGCGCCCCTTCCATCTGCTTGTCAATCATTCCTTCCCGTTCTCCGATTGTCGCCGCAGCAATCACTAATGATAATGTGGACGTGAGAATCACGCCTGTACTCATCACTGTCCGCATATCAAACCACTTTCTCAGCAGTAATGCCGGAACCACTTTGGAAATTAACAAAGCGAAAAACAATAATGGAATGAGAACCCATACTTTTCTCTCAGTAAACAAACTCCATAAATCGATATCCACACCTACCATGACGAAAAAGATAGGAATAAGAAATCCATACCCAAAGCTGTCGAGTTTTTTTACCATTTCGTGGTCAGGGGATAATAGAGATACAAGTGTCCCTGCAAGAAAGGCTCCGAGAATATTTTCCGCCCCAACGGTTTCAGACAGCGCCACTAAAACGATAATTAGCGTAAACACAGCACGAGTATCAATATGAATGGTCCCTTTTGCCATCGTTTCAAGAAAGGATTGATGGCGGAATTGCTTCCCAACAAAGTAAAGCAGAATTCCAGCTGCAAATAAAATCAGCAGCAGCCATGTATTCCCACCATCCTCACCGTAAAGAGAAACGAATATGGCCAAAAGAATCATCGTGGCTAGATCGGCGATAACGGCAACTAGAAGGATCGTCTGCCCAATGGTCGTTTTCATCATTTGTGCATCCTTTAATGTAGGAACAACGACTCCCAGCGAGATCGTTGAAATAATCAGAGTCATTAAGAATGCACTTTCTATAAAACCTGCCAGCACAAATAGGTAGGACAGGCCAAGGGATAAAACAAAAATACCGCAAAATATGACTAATGCCACTCTTACTGGTTGAAAAGAATCCCTATTCCGCTTTTCTTTATTTGTTTTCCGGCCAAAGATGGAAAAATCGATCTCTAAACCGCTTAAAAACATTAAAAAGATAAATCCCAGTGTAGAAAGGATTTCAAGCCAGCTGCTTTCATCAACTATATTGAAGCCGCTTTTGCCTATGATTAACCCGACGATAATTTCAGCAACGACCACCGGAATAATCGTAAGCTTCAAACGGTGAAGCAGGATTGGGGTAAGAAATGCAGCAATGATTACGATAACGAGTGAGGTAACTGAAGCTCCATGCTCCATGGTTAACCTCCTTTCTTCAAATCAATAGGTTCATAAAAGCAGTAGCCATACCAAAGTAAATCAATATGGATATGATATCGTTTATCGTTGTAATAAATGGACCTGATGCTACGGCAGGATCTATGTTAAAACGGTGCATAATAATAGGCACAAGTGATCCTGCTAATGTAGCCACAACGAGAGTCAGCGCCACAGATAAACCGACAAGCAGACCTAAGTAAAAGTTGCTTTGCCACAAATAGACGATAATAGTAATAAGCAGGCCGCATGAAATCCCTGTAATCAGTCCTGTACCGGCTTCTTTAAGTATCATCTTCCATTTGCCTTGTTTATCTATATCTCCAGTGGCAATTCCACGGACAGCGACAGCCAAAGCCTGTGTCCCTGTATTCCCTGCCATTCCTGCAATTAGGGGAATAAAAATGGCTAGAATCGCAACTTTATCCAGTGTTTCTTCAAAACGGCCGATTAAACTTGCGGTGAAGCTTCCGAGAAATAGGAGGATAATCAGCCATGGCAGTCTTTTTTTAGCAGATTGGAAAGCATTCTCGTCCGTACTTTCTACATCAGAGATCCCTGCTAACTTCGAGTAGTCATCACTTGCTTCTTCTTCCATAACATCCATAATATCATCAACTGTAATAATTCCTAATAAATGATCTTGAAAATCCACGACCGGTAAAGCAAGGAAATCATAATCCCGCATCATCCGGGCAATTTCTTCCTGGTCTTCCCCTACAGAAACGGAAACCACTCGTTCATTCATTACATCAGAGATCAACCACTCTTCTTCAGAAATAATTAAATCCCTTAATGAAATAACGCCGACAAGTTGTTTATCTTCATTGATGACATACGTATAATAAATGGTCTCAGCATCCGGTGCTTCTTTTCTTAAGTGAAGCATAGCTTCTCTAATTTTCATCCCGGCTTTGACGACCACGAATTCGGTGGTCATAATCGACCCACCAGTTTTTTCTTCATAATGAAGGAGGTCTTTAATTTCCTCAGCCGCTTCGTCATCCATTATGGTTAGGAAACTCGCCACTTTTTCTTTATCCAGTTCGTTTAGGATATCTACGGCATCATCCGTTGACATCTCTGCAAAGACTTGTGCTGCAAAGCGGGGATCCATTTCTGCAAAGAAGGGTTCTATATCTTCATAATCGATGTGCTCCATGACTTCGGCAATTTCCTCAGGAGAAAGGTATGTGTAGATCTGGAGCCGGACTTCTTGATCCATTTCTTCAAATATTCGGGCTTGGTCATATGGATGCAACTCAAGGAACTCTGCCCGGAATTGGTCAATATGATCGTTTAATAGAGCATCTTGAATGGCTTTCCACATTTCTTGGCGTTCTAGATCATCTAAATGTTCCATAAGCCTTCCCTCCTAGTCCAGACGTGGCTTTTTTGACCGTTTAATCTTACTGTCGAGAACGTGCTTTGTCAATCATAGCAGTTTCATTTTCTCTAAAAAGGAGTTCTCATTAATAAAAGAAGCATTTTCATGTACACTAACAATTATAAAAGTAGTTTAACAGATGAATGTTCCGATTGGGAATAACCACCCTGTAGGTGATAGGAGCTTGTTTTACTTCTTTTTCAGAAAACGAACCCTTATTTGCATAACGATGAACTTATGTGGAGATGCTGAGGAAATCTTCACTTTTTTAATAGGGAGGATACAATATGAAAGTAGATATTATCGGTGACGTTCATGGTTGTTTAACAGAGCTGAAACAGCTTTTTTCTGAATTGGGATATTATTGGAAGAATGGTCTACCTGTACATCCAGAAGGAAGAACACCCGTATTCTTAGGAGATATTACAGATCGAGGTCCCGACTCCATCCATTGCATTCGAATCGTTTACCAGCTGGTAGTGAAAACGAAACGGGCTAGGTTTGTTCCTGGTAACCATTGTGACAAGCTCTATCGTTATTTCCTAGGAAATCCTGTACGTGAAACACATGGACTGGAAACGACTACGGAAGAATTCCGTGCATTATCCGCAAAAGATCAGGTAGAAATCAAAAATGAATTCATGGAATTAATGGAAACTTCTCCTCTTTACCATGTTCTCTCTGAAGTAAATGCAGTAGTTGCGCACGCAGGGATCCGCGAAGAAGATATAGGGAGAGACAATAAGAGGGTGAGAACGTTTGTATTATATGGAGATATTACCGGTGAGAAGCTTCCCGATGGGCGGCCGGAACGCAGAGATTGGGCCCAGGGTTATAAAGGAAACCAATGGATCGTTTATGGTCACACCCCTGTCCTTAAGCCCCGATTTGTAAATAAGACTGTTAATATTGATACTGGCTGTGTTTTTGGAAACGAGCTGACCGCTTTCCGCCTGCCTGAAGAAGAACTAGTCAGTGTCCCTTCCAGTATGCCCTTTGTGAAAGAAAAATTTAGATATTAATCATCCAGGCTCTAAGTGAGCCTGGATGATTTTTCCCAGCTTTCCGGGAATGGAAGGCAGAAGTTCATCTTTTTTTTCGTATACGGGTGAATAAAAATGAGCCTGTGACAATGAAGAGCCTGTCCATTCGTCCATTCTCTATGCTCCCCGCCATAGAGCGTGTCTCCAATAAGCGGATACCCTATGTGTGAGAGATGTACTCTGATTTGGTGGGTGCGTCCAGTTAGAAGTTTTAACTCCACTAGAGAAATGTCATCAAAACACTTCTTCGCTTCATAAACTGTCGCAGCCGGTTTGCCTGATGAATCGATGCACCTTTTTATGATCGATCCTTCAGCTCTTGCAATAGGCACCTCTATACTCCCTTTTCCTTTTTTTAGGCAGCCGTGGACCAGTGCCAGGTAATAACGGCGTATTTCCGTATGGTTCGCTAGTAAATCATGACTGTATTGGTGTTTAGCCACGAGCATTAAACCGCTTGTATCCTTATCCAACCGCGTTACGATATGGACGGTTGAAGGAATATTCTGCACCTCATAATGATAGGCAAGCCCATTTGCTACTGTTCCCATTTGCTGTTGGGGATTGGGAGAAACCCCCATTCCTTGCGGCTTATTCAATACGAGAACATCTTCATCCTCATAAATCATGTCCAAAGGTACAGGCTGAGGAATTAACCTCTCTGATCTTTTTTCCAGAGGAAACTGAACGAGCAGCCTGTCCCCTTTCTTTAACTTTTCATATACAAATGCTTTCCTGCCGTTGATTTCAAACCTGCCGTATTCTTTCACTTTTCGTAAAAGCTGCCTTGAAAACAGCTGCTTGTTTAATACATATTCTCTGATCGAATGTCCGTCTGCCCCAAAATCGATTGTCCAATGTTTTTGATGTTTGTTCAATTAGGATAATCGTCGGATACGAAGGAATCGTGGACCCTTTTCCAAAATGGAAATGGGCGGAATCTGGCAAAACGGACTTTTTCTTTGGCCACTCGGCACTGAATAGACTTAACATCTTTATATGTTCGGGTAATATGATCCATGGTGATTAAAAAACTGCGATCGTTCAACGGCTTTAATAGACACGTATGGTGACTAGGCAGGATCAGCGGAGAACCAATCGTACGGAACACACGATTATTGATAGATGCCATCTCAGCAATTTGAATGGCTTCCAGTGAAGGATGAAGGATTGCCCCTCCCAGAGCTTTATTGTAAGCCGTACTTCCAGATGGTGTGGAAATACACAGTCCATCTCCGCGAAATGTCTCAAAATGGTCTCCTTTGATTTCTATATCAAAAACGACAGATCCTTCAGAAGTCTTAATCGTACACTCATTTAACGCGAGAAACCGATCTTCTTCCCCTTCCTCCTGCGGTCTGATGGTTACTTCAAGCAAAGGATACTCCACCACTTGAAAAGGCGTACGTGCGATTTCTATAATCAGCTTTTCCAATTCATCAGGCATCCAGTCGGCATAGAAACCTAAGTGACCGGTATGAATCCCTATAAAAGCTGTTTCGTCCAAACGATGTACATAAGTGTGAAAAGCTTCAAGCAGCGTTCCATCTCCTCCAACGGAAATCGCAAGATCCGGCTCTTCTTCATCGTACTCTAATTGGAATTCTGATAAATAATTTTTTATTTTTGAACGTATTTCATTCGATTTTTGATCTCCCTTGGACAAGATCGAAAACTTCATAAGGCTGTTTCAACTCCTCTACGTTTTCTTTGGCTGTTTCTTTTGTTCTTCTTTTCTGCGGAAGGCTTTTTGTGCCTCATGAATCTCATGCTTAATTTTAGACATCTCTTCATCAAGCTGAAAAGCAGCTTCGGCAGCTCTCTTTAGACGCGACTTAACTTCCGCAGGTATTTTCCCCGCATATTTATAATTGAGCGAATGTTCGTTTGTTGCCCAAAAATTCATAGCCAGTGTTCGAATTTGGATTTCAGCAAGTACAAATTTTTCTCCATGAATGGTTTCCACAGGATATTTAATGATGACGTGATAAGACCTGTACCCACTATCCTTCTTCCTGGAAATATAGTCTTTCTCTTCTACAATCTGAAAATCCTTCCGGGTTTGCAGCATACTTACAACCGCATAAATATCGTCGACAAACTGGCATACAACCCTTACTCCCGCAATATCCTGCAATTCTTCTTCGATGTTTTCAGGGTTTATGCCTTTTCTTCGAGCTTTTTCAATAATACTTGTTTTCGGTTTTACCCTTCCCGTAACAAATTCAATCGGGGATTGTTCACGTTCATATTCAAATTGCTGGCGCATTCCTTTTAGTTTAACCTTTAATTCTTCAACTACTTGTGCATAGGGTGCAAAAAATGTATCCCAATTCACGCTTGCGCACCACCTTTATGTATCAAGCCTAATAGTAATTATGTGCGTTTTGACTCATATTCATTGTATCATAAAGTTAGTAACCAACAGAATATGAAAGGCTTCCTTTTGCATTTCCCACTGGAAATAACCCATAATAAAGAGGAGGAGTTTCTATGGTCCAAGAAGTTGAAATAGAATTTAAGAACTTGCTGACTTACGATGAATACAATCGCATTTATCAATTTTTACCATTCAAATCTGTTGAACTGTTTGAACAAACCAATTATTATTTTGAAACAAAGGATTTAAAATTAAGAGAGCAAGGGGCAGCTTTACGTATCCGACACAAAAATAATAAGTGGGTCCTGACACTAAAACAGCCCCACAGTGAAGGACTTCTGGAAACCCACGATGAGCTTTCTCCCGATGAAGCTAACCTGTGGATACAAAATAAAACCACCAAGAAACCTGATGTAGCAAAACAGCTGAATCAGCTGGGTGTTGCGGAAGATGAGCTCATATACCTTGGTTCTCTGACAACAAGAAGGTGTGAAGTTGATTATCAGGATACTACAGTAGTTCTTGACCACAGTCTATATTACGGAAAAGAAGACTTTGAACTTGAGGTTGAAGCAGACACCTATGTTGAGGGAGATGCCGTATTCAGCCACCTTCTAAAGGAGCTTAACATTCCAAAACGGCCGACAGATAATAAAATTAAGCGATTCTATCAAGCAAAGCTCGAATCAGAATAGTTGCCCCAGCTCGGTGCCGTTGCTAAAATGATTTTACAGACAGGAAGGGATTTTATGCCTCACCAACCAAATTCCATCTATGAAGCCATCGGACCTGAGAAAATTGACCAGCTTGTAGAAGCGTTTTATAAACGCGTCAGTAACCATAAGGATCTTATTCCTATTTTTCCTGACGACTTGACAGAAACAGCGAGAAAACAAAAACAATTTTTAACCCAGTTTTTCGGAGGACCTCCCTTATATATAGAAGAGCATGGCCACCCTATGCTGAGAGCGAGACACCTCCCTTTTAAAATAACCCCGACAAGAAGGGACGCATGGCTTTCCTGTATGGATGCTGCTCTCGATGAAGCCGATATTAAGCAGCCCTACAAAGAAGCGATATTTGAGAGGTTGTCTATGACTGCCAACCATATGATGAATACCCCAGAAGATGAGAAAGGAGAATCGATGTGAGTTGGAAAAGCCTGGACAGCAAGAATGAAAAACAAGGCACAGCCAGTGGATTCTTTGACTTGGTAAAACGCCCGATAGAAATGTATGTATTTATCGATCCACTCTGTCCTGAATGCTGGTCTCTTGAGCCCTTTCTAAAAAAGCTCATCATCGAATACGGACGTTTCTTTACTCTCCGGCCCATCATAAGCGGAAAGCTTGCTTCTTTACAGCAAAACCGTGTAGAGAAGCCGGAAAAACTGAAAAAGGTATGGGATCATACTGCTTCAAGAACAGGAATGTGCTGTGATGGGGATGTATGGCTGGAGAACCCTATCTCTTCTCCTTTGCTCACTGCGTTGGCAGTAAAAGCAGCTGAACTGCAGGGAAAAAAAGCAGGGATGCGTTTTCTGAGGAAAGTTCAGGAATTTGTATTTTTGGAAAAACAGAATGTCTCTGACAGGGATGTATTGATCGATTGCGCAAATAAAAGCAGGCTTGATGTGAATGAATTTAAGAAAGACCTTCAATCAGAAGCTGCTAAACGTGCTCTTCAATGTGATTTAAAGCTGACCCATGAAATGGAGGTAGAAACTACTCCTACTCTGGTCATTTTTAATGGATCCGAAGATGATGCCGGCTTAAAGATTACCGGCCTTTATTCATATGAAGTCTATGTAAAAGTGTTAAAAGAAATGCTTCAAAAAGACCCCAAACCTGCTGTTAAACCGGAACTGATTGACTTTCTTTCCCACTACCGATTTGTGGCAAATAAAGAAATCGCTGTCGTTTATGATTGGACGGAACAGGAAGCAAAAAAAGAGATGAAAAAGCTTGTTTTAAGACAGCAAGTAAGAGAAGTTCCGGTAAAACACGGTGCTTTTTGGGAATATATCGGTTTTTAGACAAGCCCCATTTTTCGGGGCTTTTTTTATGCCTTCACCGTTCTAAATCCCCCTCCATGTCATAAAATAATAATGGAGGATGATGCCTATGAAACGATGGACAATCCTTTTAGGAGTCCCTTTATTGTTGTTTATTGGTCTGTTTCATGTATTTGCGTTAATGCACTTATTTCCGCTTTATGTCACTTCTCCATTGCTCTTTATTACTCTTTATCTAATCATTTCACTACTCTTCCATAAGAAAAGCTTTAAAGGCTTTACAAAATAGCCCATACAGAAGGATTCTGTATGGGCCGCTTTACTTTTTGACCAGTGCTCTGTTTGTAATAAAAAGTACTAGGAGTTTAGAAGGTTTTCCATTTCCTGAAGTTTATCTTCGAAGATATCTAAAGCAGCCATAATCGGTTGTTTGGATGTCATATCGACTCCTGCTGCTTTTAACACTTCAATTGGGTAGTCGCTGCTGCCTGCTTTTAAAAACTTTTTGTAACGTTCTACAGCTTTGTCCCCTTCGGTTAGAATCTGATCCGCCAAGGCAGTGGCAGCTGAGTAGCCAGTTGCATACTGATACACATAATACCCCATGTAAAAATGAGGGATTCTTGCCCATTCTAATCCAATCTTGTCATCAATCACTACATTTTCCCCAAAATATTTCTTATTAAGCTCATAATATAATTCAGTTAACTTATCAGCCGTCAAAGCTTCACCATTTTGAGCCTGCATATGAATAGTGTGCTCAAACTCGGCAAACATCGTTTGACGGAAGACAGTCCCTCTAAACCCTTCAAGGAAATTATTCAACAAGTATAGTTTTTCCTTTTTCTCTTTCGTATTCTTAAGCAGATAATCATTCAATAAAGCTTCATTGCATGTGGAAGCTACTTCTGCAACAAAAATAGAGTAATTACCGTAACGATATGGCTGATTTTCGTGTGTATAATAACTGTGAAGCGAATGTCCTAATTCGTGAGCCAGGGTAAACAAATTATTCACGTTATTCTGCCAGTTCAATAAGATGAATGGGTGGGTATCATAATGGCCGGAAGAATAGGCTCCGCTCCTTTTCCCTTTGTTTTCTTCCACGTCAATCCAACGGCTTTCGAATCCATTTTTTATGATGGATAGATATTCTTCCCCCATAGGAGCAAGTCCTTTTAAGACCAGTTTTTTTGCGTCATCGTAAGAGATATCCATTTCGGCATCTTTTACGAGGGGTGTATATAAATCATACATATGAAGTTCATCAAGACCTAACACTTGTTTTCTCAAGTCAATATAACGATGCAGCAGAGGAAGACGTTCATTCACTGCATCGACCAGATTGTCATAAACCGTTTCAGGAATATTGTTATTATCCAATGCAGCTTGTCTGGCACGATCATATTTACGGACCTTGGCATTAAAATTGTTTTTCTTAATATGTCCGCTCAAGGTCGAAGCAAATGTGTTCTTAAATGAGCCAAAAGTATCGTACATGGCATCAAATGCATCTTTCCTTACTTTTCGACTTTCCGATTTCAGAAAACTAATATAACGGCCGTGAGTTAAATCTACTTCTTCACCTTCTTCGTTTTCGATGGAAGGAAAAGTTAAGTCGGCATTATTCAGCGCACCATAAGTTTGGGAAGGGTTGGATCCAATTTCTGAAAATCCTGCAAGCAGTCTTTCTTCCTTTTCGCTAAGTACATGGGCTCTCTGACGTGTGATCTCGTTCAAAGCGTGCCGATACTCTTTGAGAGAATCAGATTGTTTAAGATATTGATCAACAGTTCCTTCAGGAAGAGATAAAATTTCGGGAACGATAAAACTCATTTCTGAAGCAATTTGAGTGTAAAGCGTTTCCGCTTTCGTATTCATTTCCTGATAACGGGAATTCGTAGTGTCCTGATCGTACCTCATATGAGCATATACAAACAAGCGGCCGATACGGTTAGAAATTTTATCTTGCAATTTAAGCAGGTTATATAACTGTTCAGCTGATTCACCAAGTTTTCCTTGAAATTGCTTCAGATCAGGAAAAAGCTCTTTAATCGCTTCATATTCTTTATACCAATCTTCATCCGAGGTGAAAATACTTTCAAGATCCCACGTCTTCTCAACCGGGATCTCTTCTCTCTTTGGTAATTCTTTCGTAGATGCCATTCAACATCCTCCTTCTAAAATTCATCACCCTAAACATTTCTCGATTTCCGGCTAAATCCCTTCCTTAATATTAGCTTTTTTGATACTTTTTTAATAATTTAATAATATTTTTATCTTCTTCCATAGCCTGTTCAATATGGAAATGAAAATGTATTTCTTTCTTTTTAATCCAGCCATTCTCAAAGGTTGGTTCTAAATAACCTAATTGACTGAGAAGAAGCTCATATTCCCTGACCGGGTTTGCTCGGTGCTGATTCATACAGGAAACCGTTTCTTTATAAGGGAAACGGCCGCTTTCTCCTATCGGGAGATCCAAAAAATGTTCAACCACTAATTGAGTCTGCCATAAGTATGGACGTTCGCTTATCATCCATTGACTTTTTACAGGCAGGTAGCAAACAGAAGGAATTAAGGAGAAATGCAGTCCCTTTTTATATAAATGGGCCCGCCAGCGCTCTTCTTGTTTACTTACAAATTTCTTATATTTGGTTCGGTGTTCACACATTAGTTTTGCCCAACTTTGAAAGAGAGAATGCATTGAAAAGCTTTGAGGTTTTAATAGTTGAGGAAAAGTTAAATCGGAGAGAGGATAAACGGTTAAATGATGATGACATTTTGTATTGGTAAGCTTATAAATATTCGAAGCAACTATAAATTTTTCAGCGGAAACATCTAAAAAGTATAAGTGATAGCTGCCATGAAAATGATAAACCAAGGTTTGTAAAAAACGAGTCCAATTTATCGTATGTCTTGCCTTTGTTACATAGTGCTCAGCTCCCAGAATCCATAAAGGGAAAATTCCAGCTTTCAAATAGGATGTCGTTCGTTTTTCAATTTCAGAAGTAGATATCACTGAACATTGATATTCAATCGCAATCGTTTTGAATGGGAGCCTGAGTAAAAGGTCCGCCCTCTGATTAATTTCAGGTACATATGCTTCTAATTGGACATCGAACTGCTGTAACTTTAACCACTTGAATAACAACCACTTCCCATTTTCGTGCACTTCACTTTCTCCTCTGCCAACAGCTGCACATTGACTATTTGGATAATGAGCGAAGTGAGGGGCTGTATAAGGGCCTGATCGAATAAAAACCTCTTCTGAGCAATCCGGGCAATGGAAGACCTCCGTTTTCTTCAGCTTATTGATTTCTTCTTTGGATTTGTTATACAGAGTATAAGTTGTTCCGTTTTTGTTTTGTGCGTGGAACACGTATTCACCTCCCTCTTTATCATTCGCTTCTCTTTTTAAAAACCCTTTTTAAAAATAAAAAAAAAGCACACCTTAAATCGTGTGCTTTTCTTAAAGATCAGGGAAATACTGCTTTACCTGCTGCAGTGCTTCTTCTTTAAAGATAGGTGTACCATATTCTTGTAAACGGTAAATAGTGATGGAAGACTCCAGTCCAAACTCCATAATTTGGCTTAAAACATTTTCTTGATCGTCATCACTCATATTTTCATCATTGAACTGAATATATAAATAGTAGTGATCCTCATAATGGTATAGACGATTGTCTACGGCATCGTGAGAGGACAAGTAGTGGCTGAGTTGAATGACGTCTTCGAATTCATTAAATTTAAGTGTAAACGTCAGAGGTTCGAACGAATCATCATCGTGCTCCCACTCTTCTTCGTCCTCATCTTTATCGCTGTTTTGATCAGTATGGCTGAATTTATGGTCAAGTAAAGATTCTAATTTTTCATCTACTGGTACATCTATGGTCTTACCGTCTTCATTAGGCAGTTCTAACTTCTGCCCATCTTGGGAAACCTGAGCTTTAGTAACAATTACTTCTAGGCCTTTATCCATAGCTTGGACTTGTATCCAGAGTGGACCATCCGCCTGAAAGTTCTCTTGGTCGTTCACTTCATCCATCATTTCCCAAAAAAGCTGTTCGCTTCGTTCGCGGTTATACCATATTTCTTCGCGATCGAACCCTCGCTGTTCAACGTCTTGATAAGAAACATAGAACTTTACCGTGTTTTCATTAATGCGTTCGATTTCCATACTTTTCTCTCCCTTCTAACATGTGATTAGGGGGAAGGGATGTTCACCCTTAACATTGCTTAATTAAACCTTACCCTTTTGGTCAAGGGTTCAACCATCATGAAGTTTACTGTAAGAATTGGTGTACTTTTATTGTATGACAGTCACACTCAAATGGAAAATGAATTGCATTGAATTCAGCTTATAACCATAACCGAGCTATTTTCTGACTAATCAAACAATTCATAATACAAGCTGGTTTTTTATTTTAGCGCATTTCATGACGTTTGTCACTACATAGAGGAGGAATTTTTTAATGAGCTGGGACATGCTTGAACCTATATTGATTATTATCAGCATTGATATCATTCTTGGAGGTGACAATGCAGTCGTCATTGCACTTGCCAGTCGAAAGCTTCCTCCCCATCAACGAAATAAAGCTATTATTATGGGTACAGTACTTGCAGTAGCTGCCCGGATTTTTTTAACAGCGTTAGCACTGTACTTGCTCCAAATTCCTTTTTTACGCCTAATCGGCGGTCTGTTATTGTTTTATATTGCATTTCGCTTAGTAACAGATAACGACGAGTCCGAACAAATAAAAGCAGGTGAGAGTTTGTTTGCCGCTGTAAGGACAATTGTCTTTGCTGACATTGTAATGGGTTTTGATAACGTACTTGCTATCGCTGGGGCAGCCCATGATAACATAATCCTTGTCATATTAGGTTTGCTTGTATCAGTACCTATTATTGTCTGGGGGAGCCGTTTTATCCTCATGCTGATGGACCATTTTCCCCTGCTTATTTATTTTGGAGCAGGGATCCTTGCCTATACTGCAGCAGATATGGTATTAGAAGATCAACAGGTCCTCCAGATCCTTACTTCATATCCATTTATTCACGATTATCTGCCGATTCTCATGGTTGTCATCATTGTCGTTTCCGGTTATTTAATAAATCGCCGCAATTCCCCTGAATTACCCATGTAAATGAAGAAAAAGCTGTCTTCCGATTTAGGGAGACAGCTTTTTAATTTAATTCACTAATTTTTGGGCTTCTTTCAATTGGAACGTGCGGACACTGCGAGGTAGGAAACGACGAATCTCGTCTTCGTTATAGCCTACTTGCAGCCGCTTATCATCAATAATGATCGGCCGGCGAAGCAGCCCAGGGTTTTCTTGAATTAAATCAAATAATTCTTGCATTGGAAGTTGATCAAAGTCGATTTTTAACTTTTGAAATACTTTAGATCGGGTAGAAATAATTTCTTCCGTTCCATCTTCCGTCATTCTCAAAATTTCTTTAATTTCATCAAGCGTTAATGGTTCGGAAAAAATATTTCTTTCTTTATAAGCGATGTTATGTTCTTCCAGCCAAGCTTTTGCTTTACGGCATGATGTGCAACTTGGTGAGGTATAAAGTGTTACCATACAGAAACTTCACTCCTCAAAAAATATTTATATACAAACTCTTAATGAAAAATTAATTTAAAATCAATATAAATTAACCTGTTATTACTATAACACACTTGTCAACTAAAATCTATATCCCGCCAGCTATTTCCGTACAAACGTTCTGTATGTTCCTAAGTATCATTTAATTTATAGGTATATTCCACGAATTTTTACAGATCAAACTTTTTTTTAATAAAAAACACGTTATTTTTTTATTTTCAACTAAGGTCTTGCATTGAAAATACCCACCAGCTTCATTGGTGGGTATTCGGCATTTATTTAGGGTTTTCAAGACTTCCTAAAATGTCTGTGGTTTCTCGTTCTTCATCCAACGTCAGTACTTCATCTACAGGTTGGTAGGACTTTCCGTAAAACTCATCATCTTTATACGTGTGAATTTCTTCATACATCTTTTTCATCTGCTTGTAGATTTGTTCCTCAGAGGCATCCTCAGGAGACCAAAAGAGAATTTCCATTTGGTTTGGTTCATCAGTGGCCAAAGATTTGCGGGTGTAACCAATGGACTGCGCGTGTCTAAATCCTTCACGCTGGTAAAAACGAAGTCTTTTTTCCGAGTCTGTATCCTCATAATCCACAGGTTCGACTTCGAGTATGATTGGTTTATTCTTCGCTTTCATTTTTTCAATTAATTTATGACCCAATCCCTGGCCTCTTGAAGCAGTGGAAACGTATACATAATCTATAAAAATAAACGAATCAAACTCAGCGTACATCAGCACATGATGCTCGCCTTCATCTTTGTAATAAACTTCACTTTTTTCCTTCAGCAGTGCTTCCATATGTTCCTGTGATTTCATTTCCTCAACCGGAAAGTATTGATTTAGCTTTTCATACCAATTCATTGATCTACTCCCTTATTAATATTTTCATTTCATATTATAACGAAGTTTGCTGACAATGTTAAATGTCCAAAAAACCAACTGCCAACTATACTTTACCCTTATTCTTGTCAATGTAATCATACATTATCAAGCCCGGTAGAAACCGGGCGATTTTTCCCATTAAGGAGTGTAGTCAACATTTTCAGTATAATTGTTCCCTGCATTCCAAATGAGGAATTCATTGATTCCGTTTTCGTTCAACGCACGTATCTGAGCTTCTACTTCTGTCTTACCGTATTGCTTTGTTGCGCCGGAATAAAGCCATGGTGCTTCAAAGTCTTGGATCCATGGACGTGAAGTAGGTTTATTTTCTAGTTTGCTTAGCACTTCATTTTCTACTTTTGCATAAGCACTGACAAGCTTATATGGTTCGGTGTCAGGCTTTGGAATATTAAAATACGGACCCCAGTGGCTCGGATAAATCATGGAAGAAATGACGTCTACATTGCTTGAGATTTTAGAAAAGTTCTGGCCGATATTTGGTGCCGCTGGAATTGTTGCTGAGTAGCCAAATATGTCCACCGATACATCCACCCCATAATATTTCAACTGCTCACGTGCATATTTCACAAAATCAGTTACAGCTGTTACACGTTTTTCAACATCATTGAGCTCCAGGTCTTGATAATCACCTTGTTTGTAAGTGAGCTCATGATCACGATTTCCAAAACCTTCCGGGAACCTGACGTAGTCAAATTGAATTTCTTTAAAGCCTAATTCAGCTGCTAATTTTGCAATATCAACATTATACTCCCATACTTCTTTCATAAATGGGTTGACAAATGCTTCCCCTTTTCCATTTGTCCATACTTTTCCATTTTGAGTATAAGACAAATCTGGACGCTTCTTTGCTAGTCGCGAATCTTTAAAAACAACAACCCGGGCGATCGGATAAATTCCTTTTTCTTCAAGTGTTTTTAACAGCTTTTCAGGATTATCTATGTAATTCTCAGCCATGTCTGCATATTTAGAATCTTTATCAACATTAATGGTAATGTCTCCGTTGTCCTCTTTAATATCGATAACCATCGCATTTAGATCCGTATCATCCACTAACCGAGTAAGCTCATTCATTTTCTGACCGCCAGCAGAAGGACCCGTTACATATATTCCTCTAATCGCATCCGGGTAAGTAAAATCTAATCCTGAATCATAGACATACCTAGCAGCCGGGCTTGGTAGTTCTAACTTTGTAAGAGCTATTTCCTTTCCAGTCAATAAAGACATCTTTTTAGCGCTGTTCTGTTCGGCATGAACATTATGTAAAGGTAATACCAAAGAAAAGAGGAGAACACCGCTGATAAACTTTCTCATAAATTTCTTATTCCCCATATTTGCATCCTGCTCCTATTTATGTACTTTTTATTATTATATAAGACATCCATTGAAACTGAACAGTCATCTTTGTAAATTTCCTGAAATATTTTTGTATAATGTTACCAATTACCTAGAAAAATAAAAGGCCTTGCTTTTAGGCAAGACCTTTCAAAAATAGTTTAAACTTTCACGCCATGCTCTTCCTGGTAGTGTTTAAATTCTTTTGTTGTACATAATACCCAGTGTCCTGGACGAACTTCACGAAATTCAGGTTCTTCACTCGTATCATGATTATTAGGATCATAAGTAAACCTTTCTCTCGTTCGCTCATAATCCGGGTCCGGTAAAGGAATGGCTGACAGTAATGATTGAGTATACGGATGAATAGGATGTTTATATAAATCCTCTGCATCAGCTAATTCAACCATTCTCCCAAAGTACATAACACCAATACGATCGCTGATATACTTAACCATCGATAAGTCGTGCGCAATAAACAAATAAGTTAAACTTTTTTCGCGCTGAAGTTTTTTCAGCAGATTAACAACCTGAGCCTGAATGGATACATCCAACGCCGAAATAGGCTCATCTGCAATAATAAAGCTTGGATCTACTGCTAATGCTCTCGCAATTCCAATTCTCTGACGCTGGCCGCCGCTGAATTCGTGCGGATACCGGTTGGCATGTTCTTTATTTAAACCTACCGTTTCCAATAATTCTTCTACTTTTGCTTTTCGCTCTTTATCATTCTTGGCAAGCCCGTGGATGTCCATGCCTTCTGCTATAATATCAAGAACCTTCATACGAGGGTTAAGAGAAGCATATGGATCCTGGAAAATCATTTGCATTTCCCTGTTAAACTTCTTAAGTTCATCTCTTGTTTTTTCACCGTGAACATTCTCGCCGGCAAATGTCACTTCTCCATCAGTAGCATTATATAACCGAATGATGGTACGACCGGTAGTCGATTTTCCACAACCGGATTCACCAACAAGTCCGAAGGTTTCCCCTTTATAAATATCGAAGGTCAAACCATCTACAGCCTTAACAACGCTGTGGCGACCTGTTTTGAAATGCTGTTTTAAGTTTTTTATTTCTAATAGCTTTTCTTTACTCATAAATGCTCACCCTTCACACTGCTTGATGACTTGGCCATGCCCTGCATACGCTTTTTAATCACTTCAGGTGGATCAAGATCCGGCGCGTCCTCATGCAGCAGCCAAGTGGCGGCATAATGAGTATCTGAGATTTTAAACATAGGCGGTTCCTGTTCAAAATCAATCTTCATAGCAAACTCGTTTCTTGCTGCAAAAGCGTCGCCTTTTGGAGGGTCCAATAAATCGGGAGGCGAGCCGGGAATGGCATACAGCTCTTCATCGGCGCTATCCAATGAAGGCATAGAACCTAACAGCCCCCATGTATAAGGGTGTTTTGGATTGTAAAAGATGTCATCTACAGTACCTATTTCAACGATTTTACCTGCATACATAACCGCTACGCGGTCAGCAACATTTGCCACTACACCAAGATCGTGCGTAATAAAAATGGTTGCAGAATCCGTTTTCTTCTGAATATCCTTCATGAGCTCCAGAATTTGCGCTTGAATCGTAACGTCCAAGGCTGTAGTAGGCTCATCTGCAATCAATAACTTAGGATTACATGCTAACGCTATTGCTACCACTACACGCTGACGCATTCCTCCAGAAAATTGGTGCGGGTACTGTTTGATACGGTTTTCAGGGTCTGGGATCCCTACAAGCTCAAGCAGCTCGATGCATCTCTTTTTCGCTTGTCCCCGGTTCATTCGCTGGTGCTTGATTAAACCTTCCATGATTTGGTTTCCTACTTTCATGGTCGGGTTAAGGGATGTCATTGGATCCTGAAAGATCATTGAGATTTCTTTACCGCGTATTTTCTGCATTTGTTTTTCGCTTGCCTTTACTAAATCCCTGCCTTCAAAAAGGATCTCTCCTTCTTTTATACGACCGGGAGGATGGGGAATAAGACGCATAAGAGCTTTAGTCGTAACCGATTTCCCCGAACCGGACTCACCTACTATGGCAAGGGTCTCTCCTCTATTCAAATCGAAATTAACCCCACGTACAGCTTTTACTTCACCGCCGTAGGTGTCAAAGGATACATGCATATTTTTAACTTCTAAAAGTTTTTCCATAACGTACACCTACCTCCTATTCACGCATCTTCGGATCAAAGGCATCACGAAGACCGTCAGCCAAAACGTTGAATCCGATCATTACTAATGAGATTACAATTGCCGGGAACACTAAAATATGTGGATATGTCTGCAGCGACTTAAATCCATCATCAATCAGTGTACCAAGTGACGCAAGCGGTGTTGGAAGACCAAGACCGATAAAGCTTAAAAATGCCTCAAAAAAGATCGCACTTGGAATGGTAAACATGGTATTGATGACGATTAAGCCGGTTACGTTTGGAATTAAATGTTTCCTCAATATCCGATTATCCGGCGCTCCGAGAGTTCTCGAGGCAAGAACAAATTCCTGGTTTTTTAATTTGAGAATTTGTCCCCGGACGATCCTGGCCATCGATATCCATCCGGTTACCGTAATTGCGATCGTTATGGAGAGAATACCTGGTTCCAAAATCAAGATCATTAAAATTACGACAACTAAGTTTGGAATCCCGAGCAAAATTTCGATAACCCGCTGCATGTAGTTATCGACTCGTCCTCCGTAATAGCCGGAGATCCCACCGTATGCCACACCAATGACCATATCAATGGCAGCTGCCAGAAACGCAATGTATAGAGAAATCCTGGTACCGTGCCAAGTCCTTGTCCACAGATCACGACCAAGGCCATCCGTACCAAACCAGAAATTTTCCTTTAAATCTTTTGCTGCATAAACATCATATTTTGCTTTTACTTCAGCTGGCTCGCCATTACTTCCATCATTGACGACATTCGTAGTAATATACTCTTCCTGATTGTTAAAGCGCATCATCGCTTTCTTTTCAGCTTCTTCTACTGTATCTGCGGTTTGTGTAGTAGTCAATTTACCGCCTAAACCTAGCCAACCTAAACCTTCAACCTTTGGGGCATCTTAGCCCGGGATAAATCTTGTTCAAACTGACCATATTGATTCATGTAAGGACCAAATATCGCCATCAGTGTTAATATGATAAGCACTGCAAGACCGATCATTGCGCCAACGTTTTTACGTAAGCGTTGAAACGAGTCCTGCCAGAAAGAAAGACTGGGACGGGTAATTTTTTCAATATCCGTTTCTTTAGTTTCTACAGGAACAAATAAATCTTTTGATGGTTTGTGGTTTTCCATAAATAGTTACTCTCCTTCTGCAAGTCGAATTCTAGGATCAATGACTCCATAAAGCAGGTCAATGACCAGGATGATGAATATAAAAAGGAAAGCAAGTAATAACGTGGTACCCATAATGATAGGGAAATCATTAGTATTAACTGCTTTAACAAACTGCTCACCGATTCCTGGTACAGCGAAGATGTTTTCAATAACTAGAGTACCTGTCATTAAGCTGACAGCTAAAGGACCAAGTACTGTAATGAGGGGAATAAGCGCATTCCTTACTCCGTGTTTAAACACCACTCCAAATTTATTTACACCTTTCGCACGTGCAGTTGTAATATAATCTGATCCCATAACCTCAAGCATTTCAGTTCTCATAAAGCGGGCTGCAACTGCAATTGGGAAGATGGCCAACGCTACGGTTGGTAATACTGTGTACTGCCAGCCTTCCCACAAGGCAACTGGGAACCAGCCTAACTTTACACCTATGAAATACTGCAGGATTCCTGCAAATACAAAGGATGGAATTGATTTTCCGATAACGGCTACGAATACAGAACCGTAATCAAGAAAACCGTTATGGTAAATAGCAGATATTAATCCGAGCAGCATACCAAGAATTGTCCCTATTATCATCGCCTGTATACCAAGCTGAATAGATGGACCAACACGTTCCATTAGAATCGTCGTCACTTCTCTGTTATCAAACTGGAAAGAGATACCTAGGTCACCTTGAACTAGATTTACCATATAATCAAAATATTGTACTGGTACTGGATCATTCAATCCATACTTTTCTAAAACAACTGCCTGCTGTTCTTCTGAAAGCTTATCAGCTGCCGTGAGGGGAGTTCCTGGAAGGAACTTCATTAAGAAGAACGTAAAAGTAGCAATTAGAAACATCGTTATAAGCATGTAGATTAAACGCTGTATAATATAACGAGTCATCCCAACACCTCCTGTTAAATTAACCCTCTATCTATAGTTTATGAAAATGACAGAAATTTGTCTATTATTAGAAAACTTTCTGTACAGGGAAAAAGAGAGCATATGCCAATTTGGTCAACATATACTCTCTCCCTATAATCAGCCTATATTTGGTTTATATCACATAATTGTTAAATTATTTACCTTCAATATAAGCGTGTTTGTAGCTGTAATCTGGTCCCATTGGGTTAACTTGAACGTCTTTGACGTAAGGCTTCCAAAGCTGGGCTCTTGCACGCTGGTAAAGCGGAACAAGTACAGCGTCATCTTGAATAAGCATTTTTTCAGCTTTGTAGAAGTTCTCAAAGCGTTTTTCAGGTTCTAGAGCGTACTCATTACCTGCTTGTTCAATCAACTGATCATACTCTTTACTAGAGTATCCAGTTTTATTGTTCGCACCATCAGTTACCCACATATTCAAGAATGTGTTCGGGTCAATGTAGTCAGGACCCCATCCAGCATTTTGGATCTGATAGTTCATGTTTGTGTCACGCTGCAGACGCTCTTTAAATGGTACTGAAGTTACTTTAACAGTTAAACCATCAAGCTGCTCCAGCTGGTCTTTAATATAAGCGTCAAGGTTCTTAGCAGTTTCAGTGTCTCCGCCAAGATACTCAAGCGTAATTTTATCTTTTCCTAATTCTTCTTTCGCTTCATTCCAAAGCTGTTTAGCTTTATCAACATCATAAGAGACAAGTTCTCCGTTAACTTCACGGAAGTCTTTGCCAGACTCAGGGTCTTTTACGAAGTTTTTAGGAATATCGCCGTCAGCAGGAATGGAACCATTATTCAGAATAACGTCAACCATGCTCTGACGATCAATAACCATTTGCATTGCTTTACGAGCTTTTACGTTACCAAGTACATCATTAGCTTTTTGGTTAAGTTTTAAGTAGAACAATGTCGGTTCTTCTTCAACTTTAAAATCATCAGATGAACGGTATTGGTCTACGAATTCAGCAGACAAGTTAACACGGTCAACTTCGCCTGTTTCGTAAAGGTTAACACCAGTGGCTGTATCTTTTACTACTTTTACATTAATCTGGTTAAGTTTTACGTTGTCAGCATCCCAATAATCTTCATTCTTTTTAAGCGTCCAGCCTTCACCGTGGTTCCATTCAGTGATTTTGAATGGTCCGTTGGAAAGTAAAGTGTCCGCTTCTAGTGCGTATTTGTCACCTTTTTCTTCAACAAACTTTTTGTTTAAAGGTAGGAACGTACCGAAAGTTGTTAAAGATTTAAAGTATGGAATTGGTTTTTCTAAAGTTACCTTGAAAGTGTGCTCATCAACAGCTTCTACACCTAACTGATCGACTGGTTTTTCTCCATTAGAGATAGCTGTAGCGTTTTTAATTACTCCACCCATCATATAAGGACCGTACTCTGAACCAGTGTCAGGATTTACGGCACGCTGCCAAGCGTAAACGAAATCGTTGGCTGTGACTGGATCACCATTTGACCATTTGGCGTCACGCAGATGGAATGTCCAAGTCATACCATCGTCGCTTACTTCACTTTCTTCCGCAATACCTGGTTCAGGCTGAGCGTTTTCTCCAAGACGGTAAAGACCATCCATAGTAGAACCTAAAAATTGAAATGCAACAGCATCTGTAGCTAGTGATGCATCCATTGTAGGAATTTCAGCTGAATCCATAATGTTAAGTACTTGCTTACTGTCTCCGGAAGCATCACCGGAACTATCACTGCCGCTGTCTCCGCTGGAGCTTGAACCTTCATCTCCGCCGCCAGAACAAGCAGCAAGGAACATGCTCAGTACTAGTGCGAGTACCAGCAATAACCAATTTGTCTTTTTCATGTAGAAAATGACCTCCCCTAAAAAATTTCCAAATTTTATAGTAGACAAATTGTCCACATATCGAATTATACAAGTTTTCTAACTATTTTGCATTAAGATTTTTTCTTAATATCGGATTGAAGCCTATCATTATTACGTTTCAATGACACAAAATGAGACTTTTTACCTAGTTTATTTTACAAGTTTTTGAGTCGAAAATCTATTAAATATGAGCGAATTTGTATAAAAATATTTGTATAAACCCCAGTAAATCAGCTTTTTAACGCGTTTGTCTATTAAAGGATTTGAATATGTCATGCATTTTTTGGTAATTACAGAATTTTCTGTTTGTTAATAGGATTTACGATTCATTAATTATCATAAACGTGCTATAATATTTGATAGCTTTTAAAAGAGGGTGGAAAGATGAATATCCTATTAAATAAGTGGTTGATGATCGTGATCAATCTCGCCTTAACAACCATATTATTCTTTTTGCTGGCACCAGCTTATGATCTCTTTCATTATATTAATCAGTTGTTTTATATTTCTTATTTCTATTTGTTTGTAGGACTGCTGATGCTCGTAATCAGAGGAGGCTTCTTTGATGCTATTACCTACAGCTTCCGCAGGTTTCACGGAATGACTTCAAAGCGAAGAGATTATATGGATGATTGGAAAACAAAGCCTCTCCCGTCGCAGTCGATAAACCGCTCTTGGCTTAATTTTTTTATCTTCCATGGAGTTACTTTAACTCTCGGCTTACTTGGTTTACTCGCCATTTACTACCATGCTTGAACATTGCGTTTAGATTTTGAATCTTCTATAATAAATAAGCTAAGTAAATAATAATAAAGCATTGAAGAAGTGTGAAGTACTCTTATTAACTCCCTATCACAGAGAGGCTGTGTCCGGTGCAAACAGCTTAGGATAATAAGCGGGAAATGGAACTTCCGAGCTTCCTTTGGCGTATTTCGGCGTTAACGAATGAGTTGACTTTTTACTATATAAGTAATTAGGGTGGCACCGCGGTTCATTCGTCCCTTGTTTATCAGAGGGATGAATGAATTTTTTTATACTTTTTTAGGAGTGATAGCATTGAAAACTATTTTTTCAGGAATTCAGCCAAGCGGTACATTGACACTAGGGAATTATCTCGGCGCTATGAAAAATTTTGTAGACCTTCAGGAGGATCAAAACTGTTATTTCTGTATCGTAGATGAGCATGCGATAACCGTACCGCAGGATCGATTAAAATTAAGAGAAAATATCCGTTCCCTCGCTGCTCTTTATTTAGCTTCAGGAATTGATCCGCAAAAGTCTACTTTATTTATCCAATCTGAAGTTTCAGCACACACCCAGCTTGGGTGGATGCTGCAATGTGTAAGCTATATAGGGGAATTAGAGCGAATGACGCAGTTTAAAGATAAATCGTTAGGTGGTAAAGAAGGTGTCTCTGCGGGGCTCCTCACCTATCCCCCTCTTATGGCATCAGATATTCTTCTCTACAAAACAGATATCGTTCCTGTAGGTGAAGACCAGAAACAGCATTTAGAGCTCACTAGAAACCTTGCTCAACGGTTTAATAATAAATATAATGATATTTTCACGATTCCGGAAGTGAGCATTCCCAAGGTTGGAGCAAGAATCATGTCTCTTCAAAGTCCTGATAAGAAAATGAGTAAATCAGATGAAAACCAGAAATCATATATTTCTATGCTTGACGATGAGAAAAAGATAACGAAAAAGATAAAAAGTGCAGTAACAGATTCCGAGGGCGTAGTAAAGTTTGATAAAGAAAACAAACCTGGAGTGTCCAATTTATTAACGATACATTCGTTATGCAGCGGGGAATCCATCGCAGAATTAGAGAAACGATATGAGGGAAGAGGTTATGGTGAGTTTAAACAGGGAGTGGCAGATGCCATTATACAGACTCTCAAACCTATTCAGGAAAAATATGAAGCTCTCATACATTCCGATGAATTGGATACCATTCTGGATAAGGGAGCTGAAAAAGCCTCTATAACTGCGGAGAAAATGTTAAAAAAAGCGAAAAAAGCTATGGGGTTAGGACGCGTTAAAAAATAAAAAAAAGCCAGAATTGAGCATTTCCTCAATTCTGGCTTTTTAAATGCTGAGTAGAGACATCATGATGCTCGCCTTGCCAAATGGTTTCAAAGAACGGCTGTCCTTTGATTAATTTCTTGCATAACTCTTCGTGATAAGAACTCCAGCCCTGGATCGTTCCTCCATATAAATGATCCCATGCTTCTTCATTTGTCATTTCTTTTATTAGAGGATATTGAGCTGGATCCCACTCTGTCAGCCAATACCTTATTTCCTCGGGATGGTCAGAATGCTTCAATTGATCGAGAGCCATCATCAACAGCTGTTTGAGCTGACGTTCCCTTCTCGTTAATCCTGACATCTTATCTGGACCAAGCGAAAGAATATGATGTTCTTTGACCGCAGTAGCTTCTATATTATAATGTTCCGGTCTCTTTCCTTCCACCATTTCAAACACTAGTCGTTCCTGCCGAGGAATGAGTCTGCTCTTCTTTACTGGAAGAGTATAGCCTAAGGTATCAAAGACAATTACGTCTTTTCCATTCGTTACAACCGCGGCGTACTCTACTGTAACTCTCTCTTGATTCTTTTTCATATACGTTCTTCGATGGATGTCCTGGAGCAATGAGAGCGGCAAATCTTGAAGATCATTTTCAATAAAATCGAATAGTTCGTCTTCTACATGGACAAGCGGAATCTGGTCAATGAGTTCAATTCCATCTTCTTTACGCCATTCGTGGAAGCGGCAGATGTTGTATCCGTTTTCCTCACCTTCAAACCAATTCACCCATAAGTCATGCATATATAACATTTAAGACCCTCACTTTCACTCAGAGCTTCTCTTTAGGTTACATTATGACCAATGTTGGCTTTTTTATTCTTTAAAACCATATTTTACAAAAATCAATTCTTCATCAGCATAATTGCGAGAGTAATCATCATTAATCCTGCTGGTAATAAGTAGCATTCCACACGAGACTGTATAAGAATAAGAAACTCCCACCAGCCTAATCCGGCTGGCACGAGGTTAAGATAAGTGATTGTGACCGTACCGCCCACCACTGAGAATCCGAACCCGGTTAAAAACAAGAGCCATTTCCACATGTACACCCCTCCGGCTTGTCCTCCTATATACAGCGTATGATTGCAAATGGTCATTCATTCTTTCATCCATTCGATCTATTACGACATAATTACCCTTTACTTGTTAGCAAAATACAGGTAAATTAAATAGCAGAGGTTTTTTGAAAGAAAGGATGATTTACATGGCGAATTCTCGCAAAATGCGGAAAAGCCGTAAAAAGAAAAGGAAAAGAAAAATAATCCTTGCCTTTATCTCTCTTTTATTTCTATTAGTAATAGGATATACAGGATATCAATATATAGCAGGTAAAAATGAGGCAAATAGTAAAGTCTCCGGAGAAACACAAGGCGGCCAAGGTGGTCTGCAGGAAACCACCAGCAAATATAAAGATGAATTTAACGGAGTAAAAAGCAATGATGGGAAGACAAATGTACTATTACTTGGTGTTGATCAACGCAAGAACGAAATACCTCGGTCAGATACCATCATTATTGCTCAGTATGATCCCAAAAATAATACGGCTAAAATGGCGTCAATTATGAGAGACACTTATGTCAATATTCCCGGGCACGGGTATAATAAAATTAATGCCGCTTTTGCTTTCGGTGGACCGGAATTATTAAGGAAAACCATTTCTGAGAACTTTGGAGTTGACTTAGAATATTACTCCATCGTAGATTTTAACGGTTTTGTTCAGATCGCTAATACTTTGGCACCTGATGGATTAACCGTTAATGTAGAAGAAGATATGAAATACAAGGATGGTTCCGGGACGATTGATCTCGATCTTGAAGAAGGAACTCAAAAACTGAATGGAGAAGATCTGTTAGGATATGCCCGCTTCAGGCATGACTCCAAAGGAGACTTCGGCAGAGTTGAGCGGCAGCAGAAGGTAATAAAACTGCTCAAGGATAAATTAGTATCAGTTAATGGTATCTTAAAAGCTCCGCGATTAATCGGAAATATTCAGCCTTACGTTGACACCAATATGGGAACCGGAAAAATTGTTTCATTAGCCAAAGACTTCCTATTAAACCCGGTAGACGATATAAAAACAACGAGTATTCCGGAAAAAGACAATCTTTGGAATGAACGAAAACCTTATCCTATTGGTTTAGTGCTTGCACATAACGAAGACCAGACGAGAGAAGATATCCATCAATTTTTAAATGGCAACTCAAACACAGACGAAGAGCAATAAAAAAATCCCGACACCTTATGAGGTGCCGGGATTTTTCGTTAATCCTGATATTTTTGAAAGATTAATGCTGCGTTATGTCCGCCAAAGCCTAAGGAGTTACTCATAACAGTATTGAGTTCCTGCTTCCTTGCTTCATTAGGAACATAATCCAAATCACATTCAGGGTCAGGTGTTTCATAATTGATTGTTGGTGGCAGCAGTCCTTCATTAATCGCCTTTAGGGAAATAATCGATTCAATGGCTCCTGCAGCCCCTAATAAATGTCCAGTCATAGACTTCGTAGAAGAAATGGCAAGCTTATATGCATGTTCTCCAAAGACGGATTTTGCTGCCAGCGTTTCATAATGGTCATTCAATTCCGTGGAAGTCCCGTGGGCATTCAAGTAATCAATTTCATTTGCTTGTAACCCAGCTCTGACAAGAGCTTGTTCCATTGCTCGAGCTGCCCCTTCTCCTTCAGGAGCCGGAGCAGTAATGTGATGGGCATCTCCGGTTGCTCCATAGCCCGTCAATTCTCCGTAAATTTTCGCCCCGCGTTTTTTTGCAGATTCAAGAGTTTCCAATACTAGAATCCCTGCTCCTTCTCCCATTACGAAACCATCACGATTTTTATCAAATGGACGGCTGGCCGTATTCGGATCTTCATTTAAAGAAAGAGCCCGCGCAGCTGCGAATCCTGCAAAGGACATTTTGTTCATTGGAGCTTCAGTTCCCCCAGCGATCATATAATCCGCATCTCCACGCTGAATTGTATTAAAAGCATCACCAATTGAATTGGCTCCAGATGAACAAGCCGTTACGGTACATGAGTTAATCCCTTTTGCTCCGAGAGAAATAGAAACTTGTCCAGCTGCCATATCTGGAATCATCATTGGAATAAAAAACGGACTTACACGGCGATACCCTTTCTTTTGAAAGGTCTCAAACTGTGATTCGTATGTGGACATACCACCGATACCAGAACCGATCCAGACACCTGTTCTCGGGGCAATCTCATTAGTGATTTCAAGTCCAGCATCTTCTACAGCCATATGAGAAGCAGCCATTGCATACTGCACAAAAGGATCCATCTTTCTAGCATCTTTTTTATCCATGAACTCAGTAGGATCAAAATCTTTTACCTCAGCAGCAACACTGACAGGGTAATCTTCTTTATTAACTTTTGTAATTTCGCCTACTCCTGATTTTCCATTCTTAATACTGTTCCACATTTCCTCTACGGTATTACCGACTGGGGACACAGCCCCCATTCCCGTAATTACTACTCTACGCTTATCCATAACTCCATTCCTCCTTGATTACTTACCCATCGGAGTGCGACCGCACCCCAAGTGAGTCCTCCGCCGAATCCGACTAGTACAACAAGATCGTTATCTTTTATTTTACCTGCCTTTACGTCTTCTGACAAAGCCACAGGTATAGAAGCTGATGAAGTATTTCCATATCTTTTCACTGATGTCGCCATTTTATCTTCCGGGATTCCTAACCGTTGTCTTGCGGCTTCCATAATCCGGATATTCGCCTGATGAGGAATCAGGTAATCTACATCCTGCTCGCTGAGACCAATTTTCTTCACCACGTTTACAGATGATTCAGGCATTTGACGTACAGCAAATTTAAATACTTCGCGTCCGTTCATATGCAGGAAGTCATCCTGATAAAGGTGAGGACCTCCACTTCCGTCTGCTCCTAATTCAAAAGAAAGGATTCCTTTCCCATCACTTACTGGAGAAATGATTGCTGCACCAGCTGCATCACCAAACAGCACACAAGTATTTCTGTCCGACCAGTCTGTAATTTTTGAAAGCTTCTCTACTCCGACTACCAGGACGTTTTTATAGTCACTGTTTTCTATAAACTGTTTTGCTGTAATAACACCGTACATGAACCCTGCACAAGCTGCACTTACATCCATGGCAGCCACGTTTCTCGCACCTAAACGATGCTGCAGCATCGTCGACACAGAAGGAAATGGATGATCCGGCGTTACGGTAGCGACTAAAATCATATCCAAATCTTCCGGTTGTAACCCGGCGTCTTTCAGCGCATTTTGCGCCGCATAAAACGCCATGTCCGAGGTATCCATATCGTCTGAAGCTATTCTACGTTCCTCAATCCCAGTCCGTGTTCGGATCCATTCATCGCTCGTGTCGACCATTTTCTCCAAATCATGGTTGGTCAAAACCTTTTCCGGAGCATAGTGTCCAACTCCGATTATTCCAGCATTCATATATTCATCCCCTTAAAGGTAATCAAGTCTACTATCAATTCTTATGACTTGGTACTAATTTTAATTCATCCCTTCTGTTTCTGCAAGTATTTCCGGACTGTCTAAATCCGTCTCCTATTTGCCCACAAATGATGAGAAAATCCACATATTTTATCATATAAGGAGGTGCTAGTGTTGGCAAAAGAAAACCGACCGCCATTTGACTCGTTTCTTTTTGGAAACCGTCCTTCTTCTCCCCAGAAAGCAGAGTCTTCAGAAACTCCAAAAACTGACTGGCCCGCTTTACTCCATGAAGTAAATAAGACATGGGATTCCATTTCCCCTATGGTCAAACCTTTATTGGATAAGTTTAAGAAATAATAAAAGCTCAGAAGTTTGCAAGAACTTCTGAGCTTTTATTATTGGTTAGGCAGTTTTCCGGTTTTAACATATCGTTCCACTGATGTTTTTATTTTTTGCTGATAGCTCTCAGACACTTGCGGACTGAAATTTCCGAGTGCTATCGCCCCATCCTTAAAGTCAAAATGGACAACCTTCCCCGGTAATTTCCCCTGCATTAGACGGTCCATTGCTACATTGTACACGGCATCCACTTTTTGAACCGTACTGGTAAGGACTGTATTTTTACCTAAAGAAGACTGATCTGAGACATAACCGATTGCATACTGCTGGTCATTTTGAATGGCATGGATCACGGCCAAATTAAATTGATCTCCGGCAGGATAATAGACATCTGCCCCATGTTCTTTCATTTGGTTATAGAGTACTAAAGCTTTCTCAGAATTGTCCCAGCTGTTTACATAAGATATGTCCACTTCCGCTTCTGGATTTTCGTACTTTACTCCTTCGTAGAAGCCTTCAACTTCAGGCTGCCATTCATATGCGGCAATGACTGCAACGTGATTAGATTTCGTCATTTTCCCTGCTACCATACCGCCAAAAAAGCCCATAGCGTTAGCACTAAAATTTAAACTCGTAACATTTTTTGCAGCAAAGTCTCCGTTAAAGTAGATAAAATGCACGTCAGGGTAGGATTCATGAAGCTTTTGAAAATATTTACCATAAATGCTGCTGTGACCAAAAATAACTTGAGCTCCTTCTTTTACGAGTTCATCCACTGCCTGAGCCGTTTGATTATAGCTTTTGATTCCTTCTTTAAAGTAGACATCTACTCCATATTCTTCTTGTATGGACATCAGCCCTTTATAGCCTTCCTGTCCCCATGCCTGGTCATGGATAGTCGTTTCGACAAGCATGCCCACGTTATCAACTTGTCCAGCATTAGAATCATAACTGCAGGCTGTTAGTAATAATAGTATAATTGCAAATAAAATCGAAATAGCTCTCAATAAAAGCACTCCTAGTTTCTTTACTCCCCTCCCTATTTTACACTTTGTTTCTATAAAAAGTAAATGCAGCCTTTAATAGAGCTGATTCGATGTCAGAGCTTTTAATTCTAGAAAGGATTTCCAAGTATTTTCAATTTTCTTTTCCAACAGCGAAGCATTCCCAGTTTCATTAAGATAATTCTTTTCTTGATGGTTTAAAACTACAGGTATGATTTCTTCTAAAAAATCACCAATGTACAAAGCGTTATGTTCCTCTATCCATGTTCTAAGCTCATTCTTACTTGTGATTGAATGCTCTTCTAAGTCCATCCACTCCCCAAATAAAGCAGGTAATTCAATATGATCTACAGAAGCTTCTTCCGACAATATCTCAATGACGAGGAGATTTCCTTGAATATTTACTAAACGTTCCTTATCTCCGGGCTGCACATGCTTTTCTTTATCTTCCATATAATAAAAGTGCTGAAAATTGCTGTTTCTGCCTACAAACAAATACAAATGTTCACTTAAAGGTGTGTACATAGGATCAATTCCGATCACTTCATATCCTTCCTGTAAAAGGCAGGTAGTTAAGTGGTAACCTACCCAGTGAAAACATTGGTAGACCGTTGTTCTCATGTTTTTCCCCTCCCTCGTGATCATTCCAATTTTATTCAAGGAAGTTGGAAATCATGCTTTATGAACCGATTTCATATTTCTTTTTTTGATGGGATTTGTTAATATAAATGAAGAATGTCAAAGTTGAGGTGATTTTCAATGCGTATTTTTTGGACTGTATTTTGGGCGTTTTTATTAAGTCTTATGATGGCATACGTAGTAAGCAATATGACTGGAAACGAATTTTCTTTTCTCCAGGCTATTATCATGACAGTTATTTTCAGCGGAACAGTGATTGCTCTTGGAGAGGGACTTATTAAGGAAGAATCGTAAATGACCATGAAGGTAAAGAACGTTACCCGAAAAGGTAACGTTCTTTTTTGTGCAGTAGAAGACTAATACCTTTGAATCAGCGGCAACAGTCAATCCCCGTCTTTCTTATGAAAAAAGAATAACTTTCCCTATTGCACATAAAATCGAACTAGCTGTATAGTAAGATCATGCTTGCCACATTTCTACATATTTTGCAGTGGATCTTTGAGGAGGAACATATGTTATGCAAGATTTATGGATGTTAATAAAGTATTTATTTTTGGGGATATTCCAAGGTTTTACTGAACCTATTCCTATTTCTTCTAGTGGACATTTAGTTATTTTACAAGATCTTATTGACTTGAGGCTTGAAGGGCTGGAATTTGAGGTCTTAGTAAATTTCGCTTCACTGATTGCCGTCTTAATTATTTATCGAGCTGATATTGTCCGCTTAGTCCGTAACGGAATCGGCTATATCATTACGAAAGATTCCCGACAAAAAGATGAATTTGATTTTATTATCTACCTGATTGTCGGTACCATTCCTGCAGGTGTTCTCGGAATCCTGCTCGGGGATGCTATAGAAGGGTTAAAAACGGTTCAAACGGTTGGAATTACATTAATTATTACCGGTTTTGCTCTTTGGATTATTAGAAATTTGCGCGGCCGAAAAAGCGAGGGACAGCTAAGCTGGAAGGATGCAATTATAGTAGGGATTGCCCAAGCAATAGCTTTGATACCTGGAATCAGCCGTTCGGGAGCTACTATAGTAGCAGCTATGCTGCTCGGAATGAAACAGCAAACTGCCCTGAGATTTTCTTTCCTATTATACATTCCGGTCAGCCTCGGAACGATGCTTTTGTCAGTAGACGATTTATTGAACCAGAACTTATCTGAACTTTGGCTCGGGTACACAATTGCTTTTATAGCCTCTGTCATCGCTTCCTATTTATCGCTGAAATGGTTTATGAATATTATGGCTCGAGGGAATTTAAAGTATTTTGCTTTCTATTGCTTTATCGTGGGAGCACTCGTGTTAATTTTCCTATAAAAACAACAGCCTGGAGCAGGACCTCCAGGCTGTTTTCTATTTAATAAAGGTAAAGTTGTTAGTCACATTCAGCCCCCACTGACGGGAGGAATAAACGCTATTACATCTTGTTCTTTAATAATGGTGTCCTCCGTCATAAACTCTTCATTAATGGCAACCATCGCCTCTTTAAAAGCCGGCAGTTCAAATCGCACCAGCATGTGTTGTCTTAATTCAGCAATCGTCTTCCCTGCTGCTTCCAGGTTTACCTCCTCCACCCCGGCTGTTTCTCTTAAACCGGCAAAAAGTAAAATTCGGCTCACTTTTCTACATCCTTTCCTGGTTCTCCGCCTGGGTATTCGCTCGTGCCTTTTTGATTACCTATCCATTCTTCCCCATCTTCCCAATATTCTTTTTTCCAAATAGGCACCATTTCTTTTATCCGTTCAATGGCATAGGCACTTGCTTCGAAAGCATCCTTCCGATGAGGAGTGGATACAGCAATAACTACCGCGATATCCTGTATCGCAAGAGTCCCTGTTCGATGCACAATTGCACTTTCTGCTTCCGGCCAGTGCTCTTTAATCTCCATGCCGATCTGGGCAAGTTTTTTTTCGGCCATCGCTTTGTATGCTTGATATTCTAAATATAATGTTCTTTTCCCGTTCGTAAATTCACGGACAGTGCCTATGAATGTATTGATCGCACCAGCGGCCGGGCGGCTCACTAGAGCTGTTACTTCTTCTATGGAAATCATTGAATCAGTCACAACGAAACGATTGCTCAATCTTCTTCCCCTCTTTTCGTCAAGGGATATACTATCGGCAGGGACTGCCGCCAATCACTTAATCGATAAACCGGCAACGTAAGATCCTCTGTCCACTTTTCATTCCACGTAATAACAAATTGAATATTAGAAAGATTAAGCAGGGACAAGTCCTCTTCCCTTTTGATCACAATAGCTTTTGGATAGGGTTCTTGTTTAAATCCTTCTATTACAATTAAATCGGGCTCAAAATAGCCATAAAGGTCAATGAAGCGGGAAAGCGGAAAATCCGGCTTATGATTAAGCTCCAGCTGAAATCTTCCACTGCAATCCACCCCCGTCATAAAAGCCCCTGATTCATGCAGTCGAAAGCTGTCTGTATCACGATGCATTACTTTTAAAGGTTCATTATGTCCGTGGTGTTTAATGGCTGCAATCCGGTCTCCTTCATCCGTACCATAGGCAATCAGTTCTGATAGAAGTGAAGTTTTCCCACTGTTCTTATATCCTACGATTTGGAAAACCGGAACCTTACTTCCCATTGCCATTCTCCCTTCCTTAACTGTTAATTAAAAACCCCTGCCGCTACTAAACGGAAGGGGTTAACTCATCAATCTGGAATTCCAAGGGCAATTTTTGCATACCTGCTCATGCGATCCTTCGTCCATGGCGGATTCCATACAATATTGACTGTTACCTCATTTACTTCTGGAATATCGGCCAGAACGCGCTTAACGTCTTGTTCGATATGTCCCGCTAATGGACAACCCATAGCAGTTAACGTCATTGTAACAGTAGTATTTCCTTCTTCATCCATATCTGCACCATAAACAAGGCCTAAATTGACGATGTCAATACCTAGTTCTGGGTCAATAACATTTTCAAGGGCACCCATAACATTTTCTTCAAGTGCTGTATCCAAATTACTTCCCCCTTTGCATTGGTTCACACTTATTATAAACAAAAATGAGTGAAGAATAAACCAAAGTTATTTGTCAAAGAACTAAATCAAGCCAATTAACCATCTCAAGCACAGCAAACCGACTGACTTTATGATCCCTGCCGACTTCTCTTAAGAAGCGTATGTTCTCAGGGTTCTTATATAATTTAATGGCTTCGTTGTAAAAATCATACGAGTGTTCAAAAGGAACAACTGGGTCTGCATCTCCGTGCCAGAAAAAAATGGGGCGTCCATACAGTTTTTCAGGCTGAGTTGATAAATCAATTTCTTTTAATCCATCCATAAGCGTTTGAAGCTGTTCCTCTGAAATAGGCAGCTCTATTCCTGTCTGTTGAACATCGGCGATCAGCTTTTGGGCAAACTCTACAGGCTTAGGTGAACCCATCATTACGGCTGCCGCTTGAATCCATGGATACATGGTCATAGCAGCAGATGTAGTGACACCCCCCATAGAAGTACCTCCGACTGCTAATCTGCGCTGATGAATAAGGTCGCGTTGATCTAAGTAATCTTTAATATCCTGCAGTTCTTTTAAATTTTGGTACACGATATCCCAAAATTTGAAATTCAGGTCCTGAGAGGAAAGATCTTCATTCCTCTCTCCATGATACATACTGTCAGGGAGCAAAACGCGAAAACCCCGTTGAGCTAATAGGTACGCTTGGGGAAGATTATGTTCTTTGGCGGAAGTGAATCCATGGAAGTAGATCAATACTGGGAGAGGCTCGTCTCTTTTACTGGAATCCACCACGGCCAATAGTGGAATGTTCTTAATTGATTCACGAAAAATACCAATCATAAGTCCTGTCCCTTTCTGAAAATCTTTACTTGTAATTAAAATAATTCTAATAATTCTCTTATATAATGTAATCGTAACACTGCCTAAATTCATTGGAAAGCAATACATAGTTAAAAGAGGGAAATTCTTTACAATTCACCTAACTTCCCGCTAAACTAAATATACAAATGAGGTGAAGATGATGAAAAAACGACATTTAATTGCTTTAGATCTCGATGGAACTTTACTAACTGATGAAAAATTAATCAGTGAACGTACTAAAAATACGGTATTAGAAGCTATGGATCAAGGCCATATTGTGTGTATAGCTACCGGCCGCCCCATCGTGCCAGCATTGATTACTACCATGAGCTTGGACTTAATACTCCAATGGTCAATTTTAATGGCGCACTTATTCACCACCCCAAAAATCATAAATGGGATGCTCTGCATTCCCCGTTGTCCATACGGACAGCTCATAAAATCATTCATCGCTGCCAGGAGCTTGGAGTAAAAAATATTATGGCTGAAGTAAAGGATTCTATTTACCTGGATCAGCACGATGAAGAATTAATGGACATTTTTCATACGACTGATGACAATCCTGTCACAGTTGGCCGCTTACAGCAAAATTTACAAGAAGATCCAACTTCTATCCTCATCCACCCAGAAGAAGAAAAAATTAAGATTTTACGTGAGGAACTGGACGTACATGCTTCCCTGATTGAACATCGAAAATGGGGTGCGCCATGGCATGTCATTGAAATTGTCCGGGCAGGATTAAATAAAGCTGTTGGACTTGATAAAATTGCTAACTATTATAATATCCCACAAGAAAGAATTATCGCATTTGGAGACGAGGACAACGACCTTGAAATGATTGATTTCGCAGGGGTCGGTGTTGCTATGGGGAATGCAATTGACGAATTAAAGTCTTTAGCAAATCACGTAGCTTTAACTAATGAAGAAGATGGAATCGGCTTATTCCTTGAGGAGTACTTAAAGCTGAAGAAGCAAGCTATGTAATGTATTTTTTTCCTTGAGTAATTGTAGGAGTGACCGTCTATACTAAGCTTGGACGCCAAAAGGCGTTCAGGCTTTTTTTGTGACAGGAGGACTTGTCATGGACCATAAAAAAAAGCAAGAAACTAAAGACGATCGCTGGACTGAAGTTCGTCAATTCGAGGAAAGCGAAATGGAGCCAAAACGGCTTTCTGAAGCTAACCGAAAAGAAGTCGAATCTCAGCAGCACACAGTAGGAGGGTTTTAAACATGGCCAATTCCCTTTTTGAAAATGCCCGTGAAGCGGTAAATCGTTTTAGACAAAATCGCGATGGTTCTCAAGCTGCAAGTCAAGAAGACATGCAAGCTGCCAAGCAAGCCATCCAATCTGCATATAGCCAATGTTCTCAGGATGAGAAACAACAGCTACAGCAATTGGAGCAACAGCTTGAAAATGATAGCCAAAGCATGCGCTAATTAGCTGCTGGCCGGACCTTTGTATGGTCCGGCCTGCTATTATCCAAAGGTCGGAAAAAAGATCAGCCTTATGTAGGAGTTATCTTTTTTCTGACTGGGGTATTATTAATAGTAATATCTCCCCTAAGATCTTTAAAGCCCCGGCGGTTTAGTGCACCGCCCGGGGCTTTTTAGTTGGATAATATCATCGTAATTTCCTTTAATGAACCTACCACTTTTAATCCGGAATACTGATCTAACCCGTGAACCGGCTGGATGCAAATACCCTTCATTCCAAGCTTTAAAGCGGGAGCGATCTCATTCATAAAATTATCGCCAATTGATATGACTTGATCAGGCCGGAGCCTGTATTTTCCCATAATATTTTGAAAATGCTCAAGCGTTCTCCCCGGCTTTTCAGCTGATGAAATAATTTCATGAAAAATATTCCGGAGGCCCAGCCGCTGCAGAATATTTTGTACATCGTATTCTTCGCTGTTAGTCATCAGAATCAATACTTTATCCTCTTTCCACCCCTTAAGACAGTCTTTGAGCCGCGGGGTTTTAGACATTCGAAAATGTTCAGATACCATATATTCTTTTGTTAGTACATAGCACTGATACGCACTAACGAGACTCACCCCGTAATGAATGGCTATCGAAAAAGGAATCCACCAGCCGTCTCCAATCGCAATCATGGATTCAAAGTCATACTTTATTTCATCGCTATACCGCTTCTTCCGCTCAAACTCAGTAACCTCCCTTCCACTCCATTCTTCAGCTTGGATCACACAATTGGTGAAAGGATCGACTGTAAGTATCGAATCGTATTTTATATCAAAGACTTTCCCTATAGTTACTGGATGTTCATTTGCTAATGCAGCTTGATAATCCTCTTCAAATTTAGATTGATTTTCTTTCGAAACACGATCCTTTAATTGATTTGCGTAATATTCAAAATGATTCGTGTCTTCATATAACGTACCATCAAGATCAAAAATTAGACATACAGCTTCTTCAATCATGGTATCCCTCCTCACTTACCTCTTATTATTGTAAAAGCCTGTAAATCTTGTTGGTGAACTATGTAAACATTTGTTAATGATTGGTTAATCAGCTTGTTTTTGACTGATCCATCTTCAATAATAGATTTTGTGTTACAAAATACATAGAAGTTGGATTAGGAGGAAAGTACGTGAAAAAGGTTTTATCTTTAGTCTTACTGCTTTGTTTTATATTTATGCTCGCTGCTTGTGGGTCGGAGGAAGGAGAAGCAGCAGAAACGAAGAACGATAAAGAAGCTTCTCCAGAAAAAATTGTAATGGGGTTTGTACCTTCCCAAGATTCCGATAAGATCGCGGATACGGTTAAGCCACTAGCTGACAAATTATCTGAGGAATTAGGCGTTCCCGTTGAAGGAAAAGTTATGAACAGCTATTCTGCCGTTGTTGAAGGAATGGGAAGCGGCCAGATCCAAATTGGATTTCTCCCTGCCTTCGCTTATGTACTTGCCGAAGAAAAATACGGCGTAAAAGTAGCACTAAAATCAGAGCGTTACGGTAGTGATAAATACCGAGCTCAATACGTGGTGCGTAAAGACTCCGGTATAAACTCCCTCGAAGATTTAGAAGGAAAAATATGGGCCATTCCTGATGTGACATCTACATCTGGATTTCTATTTCCGGCAAATGAGCTGATGGAGAAATTTGACGTAAAGGATGTTCAACAGGACTTTTTCTCCCAGACCATTTCGGCCGGCGGGCATGACAATGCTGTTGTAGCACTGCTGGATGGCAATGCCGATGTAGCGACTACCTTTGAAGATGCTCGTGAAGATCTCGTAAAAGAATATCCAAATGTTATGGAAGATACCAAAATCCTCGGCTACACAAAATGGATTCCTAACGACACGATTTCATTGATTCCTGACCTGAGCGATGACATGAAAGAAAAAATTACTAAAGCATTCCTCAGCTTTAACGATGATGATGAAATGATCAAAGTAATGAATGATGTATACAGCTGGGATGCTATTGTTGAAGCGAAGGACGAAGATTATCAAATCGTCCGCGATACTTACAAAAAGTTTAAAGACACCATTAATATCGATGACATGTAAAAATAAATGATTATCCCCTAAGTAATCATAAATAGCTTATGGACAAGGGAGAATGAAATTCTCCCTTTTTTTATACAAAAAACAGGGAGTGACCCACCTCATGATTGAATGCAGAGACTTGTCTCTTGTCTACCCAGACGGTACAGAGGGACTCAAAAACGTAAATATCACAATAAATGAAGCTGAATTCATTGTTATCGTAGGTCTTTCCGGCGCAGGAAAGTCCACATTAATAAGAAGTTTGAACAGACTAGTTACTCCTACTTCAGGAGGGCTCTATATTGACGGAGAAAATGTGCTTGTAAACAAAAGAATATCATTACGAAAACTCCGTAAGAAAGTGGGCATGATTTTTCAGCACCACAACCTGGTTCCGCGTCATACAGTTATGAAAAATGTACTTGCTGGAAGACTGGGCTATACTGGTACTTTGCCTTCCCTATTGAATTTATTCCCTAATGAAGACAGGGCTCTTGCTTATGAAAATTTAAAAAGGGTTTCGATCGAGGATAAATTATATACGCGTGCTGATCAGCTGAGTGGCGGACAGCAGCAAAGGGTATCCATCGCTCGTGTACTTACTCAGCAGCCTAAAGTTATTCTGGCTGATGAACCCGTGGCCAGTCTTGATCCCCCTACCTCCCATCAAGTCATGAATTATTTGAAGAAAATAAATAAAGAAGATGGGATTACAACCGTGGTAAACCTTCACTTTATCGATATGGCCATGGAGTATGCAGATCGAATTATTGGTATGCGTGCCGGAGAGATCGTTTATGACGGTCCGGCCGGCGAAGTAACGGAAAGTACGTTTGAAGACATTTATGGTCGTAAAATCAAAGATGATGATCTAAGGGGAGGACATGATATAAATGAACGCAACAAAGCTATTCTTTCCTAATTATGAAAAGACACCGCAAGCACCTGGTGTGATGTCCAGACGTAAAATGTGGATGAATCTCTCCATTGTAATGACCATCATCATTCTCTATTTTATTAGTTCTATCGAGACAAACGCCTCCCTGCTCCGATTTGATAGAAGCTTCTTTGATAATGTACTTCGTATGTTAAATCAAATGTGGCCGCCTGATATGGCTTATGCGCCTTCTGTTTGGCCAAAGCTTGCCGAAACCATTCATATGGCAGTTATTTCTACTCTGCTAGCCACTATTGTTTCTATCCCGCTTTCCCTGGTCGCAGCTCAAAATGTGATGACGAATAAATGGATCTACAATTTGTCAAAAACATTTTTAAACGTCCTGCGAACCATACCAGAGTTGATTCTTGCCGTCTTATTTGTGGGGCTGTTTGGGATTGGTGTATTTTCAGGCATATTAGCTCTTTTCATTTTTTCCCTGGGGATTTTAGCAAAACTGATGGCTGAAACGGTTGAGGCAATTGACACTGCTCAAATGGAGGCGATACAGGCAACTGGTGCTAATTCTTGGCAGGTGATTTGGTATGCTATAGTCCCTCAAGTATTGCCGCAGTTCGCTTCCTTTTCTCTTTACGTATTTGAAATTAATGTCCGGGCGTCCGTAGTGCTTGGCTTTGTTGGAGCAGGTGGGATCGGCCTGCTTATTCAACAGCAAATTAATTTTTTGAACTACCCCGCTGCAATGGCGGTTGTATTAATCGTGTTCCTTGTAGTATTAATGATTGATTTTATCAGTAATCGTCTAAGGGAGAGCTTGTTATGAACAGGACAATACTCGGCCTTCCGCCAAAAAAACCGATCCCAATGAAAACAATTTTGAACAAAACGTTTGCTGGTCTTCTTTTTGCCGTGATCGTAGGGTGGTCTATCTATGGAATTCATGACAGATTAAATCTGTCTAGAGTTTTTAGTGAGAGGACCATTGAGCGGGCTCAAACCGTTATCCCACAGTTGATACAGCTTAATGGCGAGCAATTCGGACGTATTATCCACCTAATCATTGAGACGTTATGCATTGCATTTACCGGTTCATTAATGGCTGCCGTGCTAGCTGTGCCTCTAGGGTTTTTAACAGCTAAAAACATGATGGGAACTACGTGGTACGGCAAAACAATCTTCGGCTTCTTCAAACTATGGTTAAATGCAACCCGCACTTTTCCTGAAATCCTGTTAGCTCTTATTTTTGTAGCTTCTATTGGACCTAATCCATTTGCTGGAGTGCTGGCAATCGCAATAGGATCAACTGGAATGCTGGGCAAACTGTATGGGGAAACGATTGAAACCGTTGATATGAAAGTAGTGGAAGCCATGGAAGCAAGCGGGGCAAATCGCATTCAAGTTCTCTTTTATGCAATTCTGCCGCAGGTGCTTCCTCAATTCATCAGCTACGCCATCTACCGGTTTGAAATTGATGTACGAGCCTCAACCATACTTGGAGTAATCGGGGCCGGCGGAATCGGTACACTGATCGTTATTTCTGCTGCCAACCGAAATTGGGGTGAGGTCGGTCTCATTATTCTATCGATCATTATCGTCGTCACTATTATCGACTATTTTAGTGCTTACACGAGGAAAAAATTACTTTAATTCCTTTTGAAAAATCAATTCAGCTTCGTTCTTTGTTAAGCTCACTTTGTAAATTTAACGGCTTGTGACAAAAATGTTTTAACAATGATAAAATCCGAATGAAGCTGAACTTTTATGATACGATTTCACCATCATTCGGATTTTTTGGCAGACGAACTTTAGAATCTATTTCCCGTAATTACTGACATCTATTTGATAAAGCGGGAGTCTGGCCGCTCCGACAGAAGCCTGCTCTTTGCACATGTCTTCAGGACGCTGCCCCGCGAAAAGCGGAGGGTATCTCCGAAGCAGTCTCCCAGAACCATCGATGGCCACGGAATTTCCCTATCCTTCAGAGTTCCTCCTTAGAGGAAACATTGCTAATTATGTTCCAGCACCTATTTTTTAAACGATATATTTAATACAAGGGCATACAGCACATGACCGGCAAGCCAGTAAAAAACAGCAGATAAGTTTGACAGCGAAGGAGTCTCTTTTGAAGCCAGCAGAGTTAAAGGCACGTAGGAAAAAGCAGCAAGACCTGCTAAAATACTGGCAGTCAGCCACTTGCTGCTCCGGACATCGATGTGTCGGGTTGTTATTACATAGACAAATAAAAAACCTATCCCCCAGGAAATCAGCAAATGGAAAAACCATTCCATAAACCATGGCCAGTTAATGCTTCCTAACCATGGAACAAAGTCTACATTCATCAGAAGAGTATAGACTTTGATCTTAGTCACGCTCTCTACGGCCAACAAAAATAGACCAAGTGTAATCCCAGAAGCTGTACCTGCCCATATCCCTTTAAGAACCATCATTTCCTCCAAAATTATTAGTAAGCTTCCTGCTTTCTAAGTTCCCGCAGCAGATTTTCCAAAACCTGTCTAAGCTCTCTGTAATCTCCTTCAAGCATCCGAAAATACAACGCTCTGAGAAAATGCTTGCTGTTGTTAATAATGATGTCTTCTTTAGGGTCATCCCAGCTTTTTCGCTGGTATATCAAAGTCTCCAACCATTTCACCCGGTCATCAGGCTCCATTTTTTTAAACATCGTAAGTACAGCAGTCACCATTCTTTCCTCTTCATCGAACAGATAGGGCTGGTCAATGAGAAATTGCTCTCGAATGACAGGCAGCATCCCTTCGACTTCCTGGGTCGTAATCTCTCTGCAAGAAGCAGTGCTATTTAAAGCATCTGCAGCATGAGCCATGGCATGGGCCCAGCCTTTTCCATCCACGTATCCTCTATGATCCGATTCCTGCTGCATATACTTTTTTAAATTTTCCCAAACGCGGTGCACTTCTTCTTCTTTTAAGAAAGGCGCGGTTCGATGCTGTTTTAGAATGGGAGGGATTAACAAGACCGAGAAGCTTCTTTTAAAAACAGCGTCTTCTTCTTTTTTTGAAGAACCAATTTTGTAAAACAAGTAATTTTTATTCAAGATCGATTGAAGTATGTTTTTAAGTTGATCACTGTTATAAGCACCATTGTCAATCAAGGCAGTGAAGATCGAATGAATAAGCTCATCACGAATCACAGGATCTACGGCTCCAATACGCTGCAGCATCATCGTTGTGAGTTCTTGTAGGTTGAATTGATCTGGAAGCTGATAATCATTGGTCTTGATGGATTGCAGCACCTCTTTTAATTTCGACTCCATAACATCCCTCCTAAAATATTGTACATTGTATCATACCTTAATAAATTTGATGTAAAGATAAAGCCTCCCGTTTAGAGTTCCATCATTTTCTGATAAAATAAGAATAGATGGACAAGAGGAGGATTTATTATGGCAATAAAAGTTGAAGAAACGCCGAACCCTAATGCGCGCAAATTCACCGCAGATTCTTTAATATTTCAAGGAGATGGCAGTGTTTCTGTGATGCCCGGGCAGACGAGCGAACATAAAATTATGAATGATCTTATGGAGTTTGATGAAGTGGACAATGTATTTGGCTTTCAGAACTTCATCACTATTAATAAACAGCCGAATGCAGACTGGGAAACACTGACTCCTAAAGTCGAAGGACTATTAACTGAATACGGATATTAAAAGCAAACAAAACAAAAGCGGCTGCGAAATGCAGCCGCTTCATTGTTGAGTATTTAGATTGTCTAGTTGAATATATTTCACATGTGATGGACTGCCATCTTTTGCACTTGCTTCATAGAGAGTCAATGTAAGCTCTCCATACTCAGGGAGCTTTTCTTTAGGAATGGTTATATTTATCCGGAATGCCCCCATTGAGGTGCCCCTGCTTCAGCTTGGACCGCTGTTGGTTCAATCTGTACATGATGCCCGTCTTCAACGGTGTACATGAAGCTTCCCTCAAATACCTTCGCCTTTCCTGTCACCGTATAGTTTCCGTTGTTTCCAGATACTTTAATATCTTTAAATGCCTGATTCGCTTCTGGGTCTTCAGGTTTTTGATCTTCAATAATAAATCTTTGAGTTGCTTGAAAAGGTTCGGCATCCAAAGGCTGATCGTTAATGGACGAGACTAAATAAGTGATGGTAACCGTATAATTCCCTGGGGTTTTAATGGCTTCCCACGTTTCTGAATTCTTTAATGATTCTTGGCTCGCAAGTTCCTCAGTCGTGAGCTGCTGAGTGAACATTTTATCGGCCGAATACGTGTACACCGATTCGCCATTGCTGTTCTCCACTTTTATTTCATACTGCTGACTGGAGTTAAAGCCAAGAATGACAGGCTTGTCTCCCTGATTTGTAAGTGAAAAATGAAATGCTGCCCGATCGGAAGAAGTATCCACGGTAGCGTCCAACGTCAACTGATTGATAAGTGCCTCCATGTTTTCTACAGATTCCTCACTTTGATTGCCAGTATCTGTACTAGCTTTTTCGTGTTCCTCTAAGTTCATACAACCACTCAAAAGAAACATCAGACTGGCCGTTGCTGCAACAATAACCCCCTCATCATCTCACTTCCTTTGTTTTTTATCTAAATAGACGTTTCTGCTAAGTAAAACGTTACTTATTTAATCATCTTTCCTAAAGAATCCGAATATTCCTGTCGTTTGGACAATATTTGTAAAGGCCGTCGGATCAACTTCGTTGATGATATGCTGAAGATCGTAGAGTTCATACCTGGTAATGACCATAATCAGCATATTTTTGTCCTGTTGTGTAAACGCACCACGTGCTGGAAGGGTAGTGATTCCACGAACCATTTGTGCATGAATCGCCTTTTCCAGCTCTGCTGCCTTTGTAGTAATGATCATGGCCGTAAGCTTCTCGTGGCGAGTGTGGATAGCGTCAATAACCCTCGTTGTTACATAAAGGGTAAGCAAAGTATATAGAGCATTCTCAGGTTCATATAATAATCCTGCAACTGCTATAATCACACTGTTGATCACCAAAAAATAAATACCGATCGGCCGGTCCTTCATGCGTGACAAGACCATGGCTACGATATCCAGACCGCCTGTGGAAGCACCCCATTTTAACGTAATACCGACCCCTATTCCCCGATTACTCCACCGAATACAGCGTTTAGAATAATATCTTCTGAAAGCTGCTGAACAGGGATAACTGTAAGGAAAAAAGTAGTAAAAGCAACTGAAAGGGCACTGTACACAGTAAAGCCTTTACCAACTTTATACCATCCTAAAATGGCCACAGGGATATTTAGTATAAATAAAATGAGTCCTGTACTTAGTCCAGGTATATGCAGAAAATCTTTAAAAATACTTGTCAGAAGCTGGGCTACCCCAGTAAATCCGCTTGCGTATACATTGGCTTCAATTAAAAATAGATTTAGAGCGATGGCATTTAATATCGCTCCAAAGACTACGATAACTATCCTTCTTAATTCGACGGAAAACATAGGAACCTCCTTCTTACTATTTTCACTTTTTATCCTTTTGTTCCATTTAAGAGTAAAACTTCTTTTTATCAGTTCCCAAAACTAACTTTAGATAATCAGCGAAAAAAAATCAATATGTTTTGACTAACTGGATACTTCAGCCTAAACTTATCGTAGATATAATCTATTTTAGGTGGTGGAGCCTATGGCTGTAAAAATATTATGCGATTCTGCGTCTGATTTATCGAAGGAAACTATACAAAAATATGATGTTGAAATGCTGCCTTTACGCGTAACGATTGACCAAAAAGAATTTGAAGATGGCAGAACCATCTCCCCTTTGGAAGTTTATAACTTCATGAGAGAAGGAAAAGCGCCCAAGACGTCACAAGTTGCCCCTGAATCCTTTCGAGAAGCCTTCTCCCGACTTGCCAGTCAAAACCAGCCTTTCGTGTATTTTGCTTTTTCTTCAGAGCTGTCAGGAACATATCAAACAGCTAAAATGGTCGAACAAGAAGTGAAAGAAGAGCATCCAGAAGCAAATTTCGAAGTTCTTGATACAAAAGCTGCCTCTTTAGGGTACGGATTAATTATTATGCGTATAGCAGAGCTTGCCGCCGATGGAGCCTCCTATGAAGAAATTATAGAAACGGGGAGCTACCACGCTGATCATATGGAACATATTTTTACCGTCGACGATTTAGAGTATTTATACAGAGGGGGTCGTGTAAGCAAAACGGCAGCCTTTGTCGGCACCCTTCTCAAAATCAAACCGCTTCTCCATATGGAAGAAGGCAGGCTTATTCCGTTGGAAAAAATACGCGGCTCGAAGAAAGTTTTTAAACGCATGATTGAACTAATGGAAGAACGAGGCGAAGATCTTAAAGGTCAGCGGATAGGAATCAGTCATGGAGATGCGCTGCACAGTGCTGAATACTTAGCAGACCTGATTCGTGAAAAGTTTGCAATTGAAGAAATCCATATTGAAATGGTAGGATCGGCCATTGGTTCTCATTCAGGTCCGGGGACGATTGCTCTTTTCTTTTTAAATAAACCTTTCAAATAGGAATACTAATTGCCGCCGGATAAGTCATTTTTCATGTAACGAAATCCCCCCTTTTACGACTATAAAGTAAAAAGGGGGTTATTTTATGACCACAAGAAAAAGATTACTCGTATTTCTCTCTTTACTATTCCTGCTTACTGCGTGCAGCAATAATGAAACAAACGGAGATTCCGGCAGTTCGGAAGCTGGCGATTCAGCCACTTTCAGCAGGGAGTCAGCAGCTCCTGAACGTGCACAAGACCATAAGATGGAAGGGGAATCAAAAGAAGCTGCTTCTCCAAACCAGGCTAAACTCATCTACCAATCCCAAGTGGATTTAGAAACCAAAAATTATGATCAATTTTATGAAGATCTGCAAAAAGAAATTAAAAAATACAAGGCACGGATCGTTAACATTAACTTGCACAAAGGAAACGAGGGGAACCGGAAAGGGAATTTAACCATCAGGGTCCCGCAAGAGCATTTCCAGAATTTTATGGATGGGATAGGATCATACAGCTCTGAAATCATTTCCAAGCAGACTTCTGCTCAAGACGTTACAGAGCAATATGTGGATTATAAATCACGCCTTGAAGCGAAGAAGAAAGTCGAGCAAAGGCTGCTGTCTTTTTTAGATGGTGCAAAGAAAACTGACGATTTAGTTGCTATTTCTAAAGACCTTGAAAGAGTCCAGGAAGAAATGGAAAGCTTGCAAGGGAAAATGAATTATTTGAATGATCAAAGTGAGTATTCTACGGTTAACCTTTCCTTTATCGAGACGAAGGTTGTGGTACCTGCCGTAAACAACCGAGATTTGAATACGTGGGAAAAGACGAAACAGGCTTTTAACAGTTCCATAAATGGTTTAACGAGTTTATTTTCAGCGGTTACTGTTTTTCTTTTAGGTTACTCCCCGATCCTGTTAATCATAGCTGCCTTAGCAGTTGTCATCTGGTTCATCGTTCGCAGAAAACGGCAGCATCCTTCATAATCGTGAGTAATTCACGTGAAGTGGGGCAAGCTTTTAACACATCTAAATAAAGGAGGAGACTTATGCCGCAGAAGCGCCCCATCAACCCGCCTCAGCATCAGAACCAGATGCCCGGAATTGAATCAGAAATGACCCCTTTACCAGAAGTCATTTCTTCGTCCTACAAAGGGAGTGGAAAATTACATCAAAAGGTCGCAGTTATTACAGGGGGAGATAGTGGAATTGGAAGATCTGCTGCAATCCACTTTGCCCGTGAAGGGGCTAATTTAGCGATTATTTACTTGAACGAGCACGAAGATGCGAATAAAACGAAACAAATGGTAGAAGAAGAAGGAAAGTCATGCCTCCTCTTACCAGGGGATATAGGGGACAACAAATTCTGCACTTCCAGTGCTCAGCAAATCATCGGGCAGTATGGTGCGATTGACATTCTGGTCAATAATGCTGCAGAACAACATCCTCAAACGAGCATCCTGAATATATCTAATGAACAGCTGGAAAGAACTTTTCGTACCAATATCTTCAGCTTCTTTTATATGACCAAAGCTTTGCTTCCACATATAAAGACTGGAGGATCAATCATTAATACCACTTCCATTACGGCTTACGCAGGAAGCAAGGATCTCATCGACTATTCCGCAACGAAAGGAGCCATTACCAGCTTTACCCGTTCCCTTTCCCAATCTTTAGCGGGACAAGGAATCAGAGTTAACGCTGTTGCTCCTGGGCCCGTCTGGACTCCTTTAATCCCGTCTACCTTTGATAAACAAAAGGTTGCAGAATTCGGCTCCAATGTACCGATGCAGCGGCCGGGTCAACCAAACGAGCTTGCCCCTGCCTATGTATTTCTTGCCAGCGAGGATTCTGCATACATGACCGGTCAGGTTCTTCATGTGAATGGCGGAGTTATTGTAAATGGATAAGAAAGCACCATTGATAACGGTGCTTTCTATTCTCTATCCTCTTTAGAGGATTTACTTTTTCTGCTTAACCACGCGACGGCAACGACAAATAATCCAAGTACACCACCTACAAAGCCAATAAACAGCCAGTTGTAGCCTTGATCATTTTCCACGACAAACACATCTGCCGTTTCTCGATCCATGCCTAGTTTATAACCGCCATCCTGGCTTTGACGGACAACTCCATCGAGCAGTAAACCTCTTAGCTGCTGCTGTTCAGGTAGATCCTGTATTGTTATTGCTCTCGTCTTCGTATCATTATTTATAGCTATAATCATCGTATTATTCTGGTAGGTTCTTTTAAATACAGCAAACCCTGAGTCATGGTAAAGTTGTTTAAAATCTCCTTTAGTGAGTGCGGGAAATTCCTGACGCATCGCATTTAATTTTTCCAATAACTTAGACAGATCTTCATTAGCTGCTTTAAAGTCCATCATTTTGGGTGCTTGATCTGCCCCTGGATCAAGCGGAACCTCTGTGCCATATGTAACTATTGGGAGGCCTGGAGCAGTAAATGTATAAGTAAGAGCAAGATTCAGCCTTGTTGCAGGATTTTTTTGATTGGTAACAGCCCTATGGGCAAATCTAAGTGTTTGAAGATTATCAATATAATTGGCCCACACGCTGCCTTTAATGTTTAGCTCCATGTTCCATACTTCATTCACGTCTTGGAGAGAGTTTCCTGCGTCAGAAAAAGCTTCAGATGCAGTCCGGTAGTATCCATCATGCAGTCTTGCACCTATCATATTTTCCGAATGGCTTAATAGAAAAAAGCCATTTTTAGTAGAATTCACATGACTTGCAAATACCTGGATAAATTCTGCGGGTATTTCCCCTTTTCGTTCAAGTTTAAAACCATCAACATTGGTATTCTTAATCCAATAGTCCGCAGCTTTAAACAAGTAGTTTTGAACTTCCTTATTATCCAAATTCAGTTCAGGCAGCCCTTTTAACCAGCTGTTATGTAGATGGTCATCTTCTCCCGCTGTAGAGGATTCTTTATACCAATTTTCCTTGTTAGAATCGTTCAGCCAAGGGTGCTCGTTCCCCGTAAAATTAACCGGGAATTCAAATATAACCTTCATGTTTCTTTTATGGGCTTCTTGAACCAAGCGTTCGGCATCTTTCATCGTTCCGAAATGCTCTTCTGTCTTCATAAAATCTTCTACCCAGAAACCGTGATACCCTCTTTTCTGATTATCCATAATAGGAGACAAACAGATTGAGGTAAACCCCATGTCCTTTATGTAATCCAGCTGCTCAATAACCCCTTGGAGATCTCCACCATGAAAAGCTTCGCCGTCTTTTATATTAATCCCTTGGTCGTTATGTGCAACTCCATTCATAAAACGATCCACCATAATATAATAAATGCTTTCGTCCTGCCAAGCTTGGTCTTCTTTTTCTGCTGCTCCTGCCGGATTGGCGAAAAAAAGAAGCAACGGGATACTGAGAAGTATAGTTCTAATCTTTCTCATCACCGCTCCTCCTTACTATTTAATTCTACGCTTCTAAGATTATCCTTTTCCCCCTCCAGCCGTCAAACAGAATCTTACTTATACATAATGATAACCCCGGTATTGGCTCATCCATACCGGGGCTTTTGTTATACTAATTGAATGTTATAGGTTTTGAGCCAGTAGTTCACTTGGCATAAATAGGCGATGAGCTGTGGACCTGTCATAAGCTGCCCAAACCATGGAGTATCAATCGAATTCCCTTTTGTTTCAGTAAGAAGTTTTACTTTTTTACGATCAAAAAGTTCAAATAACGGGGCATTGGAATCGGTAAGAATTTCTTCCATCCACTGGCACACCCCTTTTGTATAGTCAGGGTGAAAAGTCTTCGGATATGGATTCTTTTTACGGAACAAGACTTTATCAGGAAGTATTCCCCTTAATGCTTCCCTAAGCAGCCCCTTCTCTTGATTGTTATGGAATTTCATCTCCCAAGGAATATTCCAAGCATATTCTACAATTCGATGATCAGAAAAAGGCACCCTTACTTCAAGACTTGCTCCCATACTCATTCGGTCTTTCCTTTCCAGGAGTGTCTGCATAAACCAATTCATATTTAAGTAGCTCATATACCGGTGCTGTTTGACATCCTCACTGTCTCCTGGAAGCAGCGGTGTTTCATCTATGGTTTCCTGGTACCTTCTCAGCATGTGAGCTTCAATATCAAGTTGAGCTTCTACGTCATCCCTGATCAGTCCTGTTCTCTCTTTAAGCGAGCGTATCCATGGAAAACCCTGTCTTTCTTTATCTTCCTTGCGGTAAAACCATGGATAACCACCAAAAATTTCATCGGCGCACTCGCCAGATAAAGCTACTGTTACATGCTGCTTGATTTTGTCACAGAACCACAATAATGAAGAGTCGACATCAGCCATCCCTGGAAGATCACGAAGTTCGACCGATTTTTTTAACAGGGTTACCAGGACTTCAGGGCCTGCTGTCATTACGTGGTGCTGGGTCTTATTTTCTTTGCTGACTAACTGGATATATGATTCATCTCTGTCAGGCTGGAAAGCATTTGTTTTAAAAAACTTTTCCTGATCTTTATAGTCAATGGAGAAGGTTTCCAATGGTGCCATCTGATCTTGCTGATATTTGTTGGCAGCAATAGCCGTAATGGCACTTGAATCCACTCCTCCGGATAGAAAAGTGCCAAGCTTCACATCAGAAACGAGCTGCCGTTTGACAGCATCCAAAAAAAGCTGGCGAACGGCAGCCACCGTCTCCTCCCAAGTATCTTCATGAGGTTCACTCTTAACATTCCAGTATCGTTCTACCTTCAGCGTACCTCTTTCCCATAAAATTCTGTGCCCAGGTCTTAATTCCGAGAGATTATTAAAAATGCCATATCCAGCAGTTCGTGAAGGACCTAGAGCAAGAAGCTCCTCTATCCCCTCTTTATTAACTTTTGGTGCGACGTCAGGGTGGGCCAAAATAGCTTTCATTTCTGAAGCAAACATAAAGCCACCGTTATGTTCGCTGTAAAACAACGGCTTCACCCCAAGACGATCACGAGCTAAAAAGAGTCTTTGGCGTTTTTCCTCCCATATACTGAAGGCAAAGATTCCATTTAAATAATCGACGCAGTGTTTCCCCCACTGCATGTAGCTTACTAACACAACTTCCGTGTCGGAATGAGATTTGAACGTCCACCCTTTTGCTTTTAGAGCATCGCGAACCTCATCTGTATTGTAAAGTTCTCCATTATAGCAAAGCACAAAGCTTTCATTTCTTGCTTCTCTAATCATTGGCTGCTTACCGCCTTTTGGGTCCACAACAATGAGCCTCTGATGCCCGAAACAGGCAGGCCCCTTCAGCCATTTTTGGAAATCATCCGGCCCTCGATGACGGAGCGTAGCTGCCATATCATTAAGAATTTGATCCTTGACTGTATGTTTATCGTTTCGATCTATCCAACCTACAATTCCACACATAAGCCTCACCATCCCCTGTCACTTTATGTGAGCTGATACTGTGATGTTCAACACCAGGAAGAGAACTTCGCATGGGCAGTAATGAACCATCATAGCTGAGTATATGAAAGAAACATATAAAGTATGAAAAAATGATGCATTGACGGTTGACTTTATACATGAGAATGATTATCATTATTATTAACCGCTATTCCCCAAATGGCGGATTCAATTACAAAACCAAACGAGCGTTTTAAGCTCTACCCCCACTACAACAAAAAACGGCATGCGAAACTGGCATGCCGTTTTTTGTATGAGCTTGTCATCGAACTTTCATTTAATTAGCGAGGAAGAATTCCCATAGGTAGAAACCCAAACCCTAGAATTAAAGCAATGGCGACAGCAATAATAAACTGTGTCCACCAGATTCCTGCAGGCTTGTGTTTGTATGTTTTTACTGCTGCCATCTCCATTGATGCGATAGCCCACAGTCCTGCGAGTAATTTAATAATAACGAGGGGTCCGTAACTTGCATAAGAAGCAAATAACGATCCCCCAGAATAAAGAATCAATAGATAATCCAGTCGTAAAATCATCTGGGTGATTTTTGCTCCTTTTTCATTTCCTTTTTTCGCTAAAGAAACGACAATGGCAAGCAAAATAAAAGCAAGTACCCATGAGGTAATATGTAAATGTGCCAAGATGTATTCCTCCCTTTCCATTTTCCCTAATAATATCATGATTTCGACCTGTAATCCTATTATAATGAAAGCTTCACAAATATTTCACTTGTAAGAAAATTCGCTCTAAACCTGTTATAATGAGGAAAGATGTTTCAAATGAAATTGGAGGGATATCATGTCAGGTATTAGTCAGCAAATCATCGACCAAACACAAGAATATGGAGCAAAAAATTATCATCCACTGCCAATAGTCGTCACGAAGGCAGAGGGGTCTGGGTGGAAGATCCTGAAGGAAACCGTTATATGGATATGTTAAGCGCATATTCCGCCGTCAACCAAGGGCACCGCCACCCACAGATCATTCGAGCTCTTAAAGAACAAGCTGATCGTGTAACGTTGACCTCAAGAGCTTTTCACAATGACCAGCTCGGACCATGGTATGAAAAAGTATGTAAACTTACAAATAAAGAAATGGCTCTCCCTATGAATACGGGAGCAGAAGCAGTAGAAACGGCCGTTAAAGCTACTCGTCGCTGGGTTATGATGTAAAAGGGATTGAAGAAGGGAAAGCTGAAATCATTGCCTGTGAAGGGAATTTTCACGGAAGAACGATGACAGCTGTATCCCTGTCCTCTGAAGAGGAGTACAAACGGGGATTTGGCCCAATGCTTCCAGGTATTAAAACGATCCCTTACGGCGATATCGATGCTTTGAAGGATGCAATTAACGAAAACACAGCCGGATTTTTATTAGAGCCGATCCAAGGTGAAGCTGGCATCGTTATTCCTCCAGAGGGATATCTTAAGGAAGCCTATGAGGTTTGCCGCCAGGAAAATGTGTTGTTTGTAGCAGATGAAATTCAAGCCGGGCTCGGCCGTAGTGGAAAAATGTTTGCCTGTGAATGGGAAGATGTTACTCCTGATATGACGATTCTTGGCAAGGCTCTTGGAGGCGGTGTATTTCCGATTTCCTGTGTAGTCGCGGATAAAGAGATTCTTGGTGTATTTAACCCCGGCTCCCACGGCTCAACTTTTGGAGGCAATCCATTAGCTTGCGCCGTGTCTATGGCTTCTATTGATGTTATTGAGGAAGAGAATCTCAGCCAGCGCTCTTTAGAACTTGGGGAATATATGATGAATGAGCTGAAAAGCATAACCAATCCTAAGATTAAAGAAGTTCGCGGAAAAGGGCTGTTTATTGGTGTGGAAATGACGGAGAGCGCCCGTCCCTACTGTGAGCAGCTGAAGGAAAAAGGTCTATTATGTAAAGAAACCCACGATAACGTTATTCGTTTTGCTCCTCCTCTAATTATTGAAAAAGAGGATTTGCAATGGGCCATTCAGCAAATTAAAGAAGTTTTAAGCTAAGCAAAAGGAGACCCCCCGGTCTCCTTTTATTTTTCTTCTGAAAGGGAAGCTATTTTTTTCTGTCCCCACGGTGCTATGACAATTTCCACTACCCTTTCCTCGTTAGGCTGAATTTGCGTGGCCATGCCTTCTTCTACATAGTAACGATCCAGTCCTAGAGAAACACGGTATTCCCCGGCAAAGGAATTATGTCCTTCATATTTAGCTTTGATTACTATTTGGTCCTTCGTGGAAGCTTCGAGCTTCCGATTAGAAGCTTTCTTGAGCCGATACACACCTGATTTATCCTTTTTTAAAAGCAAATCCACCTGCTCGCCGCGGTTTGCTTCTTTATTTCCTTCCCAATATTTTTCAGGAATTTGTTCCACTTGATAGCCTAATGAAACAAAGTCTCCATAAAAAGGATCTCTTGGATCAATAGGAGTCGTCTTCAGCTTAATCGTTGTCCCAAAAGAATCCATCGCATAATAAGAAACACACATAAGAACTAAAAACAGCACTTGTAACCCTACAAATACATAAAAGACTATTTTTTTCATTCCACGGTGCCTCCTTTAATTAAATTCCTTCTTTTCCTTTCAAGAAGAAAACTCAGCAGGAATAACAGGACGCCTCCGATAAAAAAGAACAGCGACCGGCTCATGAAATCCCAGGCCAGCTGAAAATAAGCCATTAGCGTGGTTACAAGAAAAGCAGCTGTTCCTTTATTTACCCAGCGGCTGATTTCTTGTTTGTATCCTGCCACAAGCCACCCTAGAGAATAAAGAAACAAGAGCACTAAAGACAGCATATCGCCAAATTCAAACCGAAAGACAGGGACAAATAAAATCAAGTCAATCCAATACACATTCACGGGGCTCATCGCCGATCTAATGACAGCAAAAACAAATAACACTGCCCAAACGATAAAAAAGAAAAAGGAATATTCAATGCTGTCAAATATATAATCACTGGATAAAAAGAAGACCTGTAAGGCATTCAACACAATTAAGGCAATGACACTGACCATGTTAAAGATGCGATATCTGCCTTTTCCCTTTACCAAATCATCAGTTAAATAAAGAACAAGAAAATAAACGATCAGCCAATAATAAGGAAACTCTTCACTAAAGACGAGGACAAGTGCTTGTATAGAAAAACTTAAGGCAAACCCTAAAGACAGCCAATCGTCTTTACATCGATACGCAATCATACCTATTCCAAAAAGAAACAATATCCCAATCCAGATGTCGAAGCTTTGAAATACAATTCCGCTATAGATTTGGCCGATGGTCATGATACTGACTGTGGAAATAAAAAACAGTTTTTCTTGATACACCAAATAAAGACAGAAAGATGCTGACGACCAAATAAAAAAAGGAAAAGCGCTAAATGCTTGGTAATGATACATTTGCCCTGTCAGAAAAATGCCTGCACCAAAAATGAGCATCGCAATCAATAAAAAACTCCGGCCAAGGTTCTTTGACCCTTTTTCAAAAAGGATATGGCCCATGATATAAAATAAAGTCATGGAAAGAACGATAATCCCCATTCGTCCGAGTTGAGGAATAGCCGACCAGTTGGAAGCAATAAATGTTAAAAAGCCAAGTCCAATAAAAATGGCAGCAAAAGTCAGCAGAAATGATCGAGCGGGCTTTTTTTCATATCTGTCAATTATTTTTTGCCTTTGTTCCTCTGTGATAATGGAATCTTCAACCCACCGTCTGCTTTCTTTATCTATTTGGTCTCTATACAAGCGGATCCCCCCTTTAATTAATAGGATGTTTCTGTTTGTTTGCGCTTCATCGGCTGCTTCTTATTATATGTTAATGATCTCCACAGCCATTCAAGCGGACCGTACTTATACTTTCTTAGCCATTGCTTGCTCAAGAAGATTTGAAGAGCATAAACAGCAGTTACTAAAAGAAAACTTTCCAGCGGAGACACTTGAGCATACCAGCCCAAACCCACAGAGTAAAATAGGAAAAAACATAAAAGAGATTGAAAAATGTAATTAGATAAGGACATTCTCCCAACCCATGTCAAAGGAAAAATCACCTTTGCACCAACACGGGTTTGGAATAATAAAGTAATAGATAACACGTAAAAAACTGCTGATGCAGATCCCCCTATGCCGTCCTGCAAAAGCTGCGTCCATTCGGGACTGCCGATCAAGTAGGGGCCAGCTTTGAAAAGAATAAAGAGAACACCAGTGATTCCCCACCATTTTTTTATGGAGGCCATATAGTTAAGAGGTTCATGGAGCCATCTTTTTCTCGCAATCACCATGCCAAACAAAAACATGGGGATAAGGCTGCAGGCCAAAAAAGGAATGACCGATGGAGCGTTGGAATAAAGCCAGTCGTTCAAGTTCTGTTCCCAAATGTCAGTTATCGTTCCCTGTCCATAATTTTGTTTTGCCTGAGAAATTGCAAATTGATTTATCGTTCCAAGCCGGCTGCGGGCATTGTAATAAAGCAGGGTCAAAGGAACAATATATACGATCAGCATTCCAAAAGCCCAGCTTAATAACACCCGATTGCTGGCGTAGAAAAAAGCCAATAACACAAATCCTAATATTCCGTATGTTAATAATATATCACCATGCCATATAAAGAACGCATGGATAATACCAAAACAGGTAAGGACACCTAACCTGCGCAAAATGACTGCTATGACCTTTGCTCCTTTCTCAGCAACGCGGTCTTTCATCATCTGCAATCCAAAACCAAACATAAATGAAAATAGGGTGTAGAAACTTGCCTGAAAAAAAATATCAATAACAGCTTGTACGGTATGGCTTACGTTTGAAGACCAAAACACCGCCTCTCCACCGTACATAAAATAAGGAGCATTGAAGGCTGGAACGTTCACCATAAAGATGCCAAGGATGGCCAATCCTCTGGCGGCATCAACCCAGCTTAACCGGTCCGTTTCCGTTAACGGGGATACTTCCATATTCATCTGGATTCCTCCTCTGCTCTTATTTTACTTTTAATAAGATATTTAGACAATCTTATCACATAAGATAAAGAAAGGAGTATGAATAATGCCAGCAAAAGTAGGAGCAGTAAAAGTTGTAGCCATCTCCTCTTCCAGCATTTTTAACATAGGGGATGTATATAACATGTCCCCTTCTGCAATGGTTAAGACATTTGCTGGTGGCGGCTCCTTTAATACAGGGAACGGCATAAGGATAAATCTGAATAATTCCACTACGTATGTCAATGACAATGAAGCAATTGACCAGTCCTTTATTAATTCTTAGGAGGTGGAGTTTCATGAGTCTGACCGTCCATCAATCGATTTGCATTCATGTGTTAAGAATAGGAACCATTGCCAATTCATCTATAGTCCAAATAGGAAGCTCCGGTGTAATACAAGGGAAAGCCGACCTTTATAATACAGGGGAATACACCAAGCCGGGGGAAGAAGCAGAGCCTGTTGCAGGTGAAGTGAGTATTCCAGAGCAGGAAGCTCTTCCGCTTGTCCCACTTTCTTTGTCCTAGTCAAATCTCCCACATCTTTAGCATAGGCTATGGATAGGGGGGGTGAACGTAATTGAGCTACTATCAGCCATGGCAGGCGTGGTTTCAGCAGATGATGCAATATATGCAGAAACAACAGGAAATGATTGATCAGCTCACCGATAAGGTTGAACAGCTTCAATCAAACGAAAAGCCGCAGACCGTCATTGAAAAAATTGAATATCATTTTGATCAGCTTAAAATTGAAACGTTGGAAGGTACCTTGCAAATTGGCTTAACCCCTAATGGTTCGGATTATTCCGAGCTTGGTGAATTGTATTCTAACAACCACACTGCTCAAGCACCGATACAGCATACCCTGCAGGATTATATGACGACTGACATTCCTCAATGGATGGACCGTTACGTAAAGGACCATGATGTTTCAATCAGTGACACACATAAGGAACAAATAATAAATGATGTGAGGAAGCAGCTTCCTCAAAGAGTCCAGCATTATCAACAGGAATATCCTGATTTAGATGAAACCACCATGCTTCACCGTATCCAAGAAGAGGTCAGGCATTCCCTCGGGCAATATTTGAATTCTTATGAAGGAGATGGAAAGTGATGAACCACGTTGTTTATAATTACGGACTTCATGTAGGAAGAATTCAAGTGAGAGGTGTAACTACATCCTCTGTCTTTCTAATAGGCGATAACAAAACGATACGTACCAATTCTTTTTTTGATACGCCTCCTGAGTCTTTAATCGTTGGAAGCTTTGTTCCTCTTGAGGAGGAAGCAGCCTTCGAAGCTGTAGACGAATATGAGTGAACGAGTCGTCTACTCCAATTGTATTGACGTTATTTCCACACTCATTAGTTCTGGGGTATTGATAGGAGATTTATATCGTTTTGCTCCTTTATCCCGAGTTATTGCCGTGCAAAAAGAAGGACCAAGGTTTACTAAGGAACGAGTGAGATTTGAAGACTATTCTCTTTTTACTCGGGAGGCCCCCCTCCTCTGCCCCCGCTGGATGTTGAAAGTTTTCATTACCATAATGCTCCTATAATTGTAGATGAAGTGTGTGTGACCGCCGTTTCCACTGCTTCTCTGCTTCAGGTAGGCGGAACTGAGCATATCGATGCTGAGGCAAGAGTTAAACATTTCCGTATTCTTCAAGAAGATGAACAGGAGGACTAATCTTCGCATAGTTTAAACCATACGAATAAAAGGAGGCTGTTTTCATGCCATCTCTTGTAGGTGCGGTCAGTATAAACAGTGTAGGAGGAGGCGTTGTCAACTTCGGGGATGGATTTTATTTGTCACCCAAGAGTACTTCGAAGACAAGTGCCGGTTCAGGTGCGCTTAATACCGGGAACTTTATATGTACAAATAACGGGCTTAGTTCAACGAATCCGATTGACCCGGATGTTAACGATCAAAATGTTACTGCAAACGCATAAAAGAAGGGGTAGAACTCATAACGTCCTGCCCCTTCTCTTTTTTATGATCTTCGTTTGGATTTTTTCGTAGGAACACTTTTTCCTGGATCCTGCTTTTTTATCCAGTGAAGAAACTTTTTCACATCAGGATGGTCCGCAAGCCTTGCAGTGGTATGATAAAAACCAGCTAATTCAATATTGGTAAATATTAAATGAATCTGTCTGTGACAATCACTGCAAAGCATGACTGTTGGCTCGTTCACACCGCCGTATTGTTTCGGAACTAAGTGGTGCTCGGTTACTTTGCGGGAAAACCGATGGCATAACTCACATTCCCCCTCCATTATGTTCCACCTCCACAATAAACGGTCCGTCAAAGAAGTATAAACAAGCCCGCTGAACAGGTTCTTTCCAAATCTTTTCCAGAGCTGTAGCGTATAGACCTACTTGGGTACGGTAACGCGCACTTAACTCATCAGCATCTACTGAGGTACCCGCGAGTTTATCTGTTTTGTAGTCAAGCAGCAGCCATCCGTCCTGGTAAGGAATCAGCGCATCGATAACTCCTTGAATAAATACTTGTTCTTTGCTGGCTTCCTCCTCCCATTCCGAATACACGTCTTGAGCAGGCAGGACAAGGCTGAAAGGCACCTCCCTTTCTACGAAGGCAGCTTCAATTGCCAGTTTACCTACGGAAGATTGAAAGAAAGCAGCAACCGCTTCCGTATTAATTACATCCGCTTCTTCCCTTCTTAGTATCTCCTTTAATACCAGGTGTTCTACAAATTCTTCTACTTCCTGATTAGAATAGGCATGAGTAAAAGGAATGTGCTGCATGACTGCATGCAGAGCGCTCCCCTTTTCAGCAGCGGTCAGTTGCATCTGCTCCTGCATAAACCTTGGCCTTTTGATAATAGGGGCCTGATAGGGAACTAGCAGCTGATCACTTGAATACTCATCTTTCGCCTCACGCTGCCTTTTAATTTCCGTCACCGTTTGCTTGGCACGAGAAAAAGCCGCTTGTCGATAAGGGTATTGATAATTCAAACGCTGGATAATTTCTGAATGATTCTCCTGAGTTGTTACCTTTTCCCAATGATTTACTGCCTCTTTCAGTTCTTCATCCCGCACCTTTTCCATTTCAGTAAGGGCAGCATACTCTTGACCATGAGCGATTCTTATCTTCCATTCCGATGCATCAGTGATAACCTCCTCTTTCGTCCGGACCTCTACATCGCCTCGTAAGCTGCCGGCGTGAGAATGCCTGACTAACGCAGGACCGACCCAATCCAAATAGGAAGTTGCTTCTAAGCGGTCATGCGGAGGAAGAACCCAATTCGGCCAGTCCGCGAAACCTCGCCATTTCTCCTGCTTCTTTTCAAATGAAGGCACATTGCCTACCATAACGAGTTTCTCCTTAGCCCTCGTTAAGGCCACATATAAGACACGCATTTCTTCAGCTAATAGTTCTCTTTTCTTCACTTGTTTAATAGCCTGATAAGCCAGGGTAGGAAACATGATGCGTTTTTCCGGATCAATGTAGCGTGTTCCAATCCCGTAATCTTTATGAAGGAGATAACGTTCTTTTAAATCCATCATATTGAACTGCTTATCGATGGCACCCAGGATGACCACAGGAAACTCCAGGCCTTTACTTTTATGGATTGTCATAATCCTGACCACATCCTCCTGTTCTCCCAGGGCGCGTGCTGCTCCCAAATCGTCCCCTCGTTCTTCCATTCTTTCGATGAATCTTAGAAACCGGAACAAGCCTCTGAATGATGTAGTTTCATATGAACGGGCCCGGTCGTATAACGCTCTAAGGTTCGCTTGCCGCTGTCTCCCCCCTGGCATACCTCCGACAAAATCGTAATACCCTGTAGCCCGGTAAATCTGCCAGATGAGTTCAGATAAGGCTCCTTGACGCGCTTTTTCACGAAAACCATTGAGAAGGTTTATGAAATTTCTCACTTTGTTTTCAAGCTCTTCTGTTCCAGTATAATGAGTTACTGCCTCATAGAAGCTTGCTCTCTTATCCGTAAGACGAAGCTGCGTGAGTTCTTCCTCGTCTAGCCCTACAATCGGAGAGCGTAGAACAGATGCTAAAGGGATGTCCTGTTTAGGGTTGTCGATAATTTTCAGTAGATTGAGCATGACTTTCACTTCAATCGCTTCAAAATACCCTGTCGATAGTTCTGCATAAACTGGAATGCCTTGCTGTTTTAACTCATCCACAATCATAGGCGCCCACGTCATCGACCTCATCAAGATCACGATGTCTCGATACTGGATGGTTCTTTTATGGTTTGATTCTTTATCCACCACTTCCAGCGGAGCTTCATCTTTATGTCCAAGCCATTGACGGATTAAATCTCCATAAGCCCGTGCCTCCAATTGGGCCTTTTCAAGATCGCGATAATCTTCATCCTGCGTGTTTGGCTCCTCATTGTCTACCGCTTCCCTGTCGATAATAAGCAGTTCCGCCTCAGCATCAGCAGAAGTTAGTTCATCATAAACACGGTTGCTGTAAATAAGTTCTGCTTCTGGTTCGTATTCCATCTCTCCTACTTCCTCATCAAGTACTTGTCTAAAAATATAATTGGCGGCATCAAGCACCTGTTTTCGGCTTCTAAAATTTCTCGCTAGATCAATACGTTCTCCAATGTCAGGATTTTCAGCAAACTGTTTATACTTATTAAGAAATAAGGAAGGCTCGGCATGGCGAAAACGATAAATGCTTTGTTTTACATCTCCCACCATAAATAACTTACCGGACTGTTCTCCATAAGTAAGCAACCGCAGCAATGTTTCCTGAACGAGGTTTGTATCCTGGTATTCGTCGATCAGAACTTCGGAATACTGAGCATGATAACTCCGTGCAATCTCTGATGGGATAGGAGTATCGGGTGTAGACGTTTCATCAAGTAATAAATGCAGACAGTAATGTTCCAAGTCCGAAAAGTCAACGATCGCCTTTTCCTTCTTGAGCTGCTGATATCTTTCTTTGAAATCTTTTACAATGAAGGATACTTGTTCCATTACGGGATGCAGCCGCTGCATATCTTCCAAATATTGGGCCAGCGGTCTCGTAAACCAGGCTTCCTTTATATCTGTCCAACGTTTTTTATAACGATCACGTGTTTTTTTAGCTGCTTCTTTCTTACCTTCATCACAATCCATCTTCTTCCTTGATAGTGCACTAAACTTACTGTCTTTTATAAACCGTTGTAACTCGTCCCAGGAAATTTCGAGCGCACCTTTTGCCTGCTGGAGCAGTTCAAAATCCTCCTCAGCATTGATTCCATAGGCAGAGGGACCGTCCGGCATACGTGTCATTTCCCGAAACTCTGTCATTTCAGCTTCGATTGCTTTAAACTGACTGTGCACTTCCCTTTTTAACAGATGCAGCCATGGTAATTCTTCCTCTCTATTAAAATCTGATGCATCATACATTTTTACGGTCCGATCAAGCCAGGCTTCCGGCCATGGATTTTGACTGGCGAACGTGTAAAGCTCCAGCACTAATTTCTCAACATCCAGATCACTTCGATCACTTGAGAAGCGGTCCACAACATCAAAAAACCGCTCTCTTGCTTCGCCGTCTTTTCCATACCAATCTTCAAAGAGTTCTTCCATGACCTCTTGCTGAATAAGATCAGCTTCAATATCGTCAGCAATCCTGAATCCGGGATCAAGATCAAGCAAATAGGCATTTTTCCTGACTACATCCATACAAAAGGAATGCAGGGTAGAGATCGAAGCGTTTTGCAGTAAGGATAATTGTTTTTTTAAATGCCGGGAATGAGGATTTTGCTCCAAAGCTTCGCTCAACGCTTGTCCAACTCGATTTCGCATTTCCTGTGCTGCTGCATTCGTGAAGGTTACCACCAGTAAAGAATCAATATCAGCTGGATCTGTCTCGTGCAGCAGTTTTTGAATAATTCGTTCTACAAGAACGGCTGTTTTTCCGGACCCGGCAGCGGCAGCGACTAATATATCTGAACCGTGGGAATAAATCGCCCGTTCTTGCTCTTTTGTCCAACTGACCATCAGCTTCCTTCCTCTCTCTTTACTATTGCTTCCAAAGCTTCTTCTTCTTTTAAATTCTGCATCCTGCGGAATTGGTTTTCTTCCAGCGTTGGATCAAACTGACAGACGGACCGGTATGGGCAGAAGCTGCATGCCGTCTGTTGTTGCTGCTGAAATGGATTAAGCTTAATTTCCCCTTCAGTGATGCTTGTCCCTGATTCTTTCATTACGTCTCTAATATAGTGGGTTAAAGCTTTAAAACGATCCGAATCAGCCGTTTTAGAATTTTTATAAAAGCCTCCATTCGCCTTTAAGCCTGCAGGGATAATTTGACTCTGCCCTTTTTGAAGCCCAGTATCCATCAATTGAACGATTCGCTCATTTTCAAGCAGTAGTCCTTGCATTTTAAACTTTTTAAAAATTTCTGCTTCTATTTTTTCATCCGCAAGCATCTGAGTCCCAGTAATCATCGGATTATGGACATGGAAATAAAGCACCCCGGCAGGAGAAGCTTTAGCTCCAAGCCAATATTCAGCATTTGTCAGCACTACATCTAAATAAGCGAGCATTTGTAAGGAGAGACCATAATATACCTCCATTAGGCTCAAACCTCTGGCACTCGACTTATAATCAATAATTCTTAAATACAACTCATCTTCAGAAAGTGCACGATCAACACGGTCAATCCGTCCACGGAGCATGAGTTCGTAACCATTTGGCAAGTCAAGAAACAGTGGTGGCAGCGGGCTGTCTTTGCCGCTTCCAAAACCAAGCTCCAGCCCGACGGGAGAAAATTGAGTCTTACGGGCTTGTTCACTTAATACATAAGCAGCTCTTGCAATAACCCCCTCCAACTTCCGCTGAATGTATTGGTACCGGTTCGAGCTGTGCAAAATCTGGTTTTGCAAAACCGGAGCCAGATGAGCAGTTGCCTGCCTGGCATAGTGATCCGCATCTCCCCTATTAAGCTCAGCGAAGTTTTTCCCTTCTGCCCGCACCCATTCAGTGATTTGCTTAAGCGCTTCATGAAACAACTGTCCAATATCCGGAGCATCCAGCTTGTAAGTCCGCCTCGCTTCCAAATTCAAGCTGTGCTGGGCAAAGTATTGGTAGGAACACCGATTATAGGTTTCCAACCTTGACACACTTGTACTGAGTGTTTTAGGAAATAATTGGTCTTTTGTTTCTTTCGATAAATTAACAGGCTGATTTCGATAAAACAAACTTTGCAGGACCCGCTGGGTAAGCCCTCCTTTGCTCTCATGAAAAATATACCAGTTAAGCACCTCCCACCAGACGGGCTGGAGCAAATAGCCCTTTAAATAACGGGCAAGCTGAGCAGTCAGTGCGCCACGTGTTTTTTCAGGTGTTGTAATAAACCGCTCTGCATCAGTGAGGTCATCAGGATCCTGCCAGAGAACATGATTCTGACACACTGGGAACAGTTCTTCTAAACGTTGGACTAGAGAAGCCGGGAGCTTTGATTTTCCTTCTTCATTACTCAAAGGATAGCTCACGTAAAGCTTATCTTTCGGCATGGTTAACGATAAATAAACATAGAAGCGATCATCCAGCAGCTGTCGCTGGCTTCCTGCAGCCAGGCGCATCCCATGTTCAGCCAGCAGATTTCTTTCTCTTTCTGAGATAAGCCCGTCAGCTGGCGGCTTCATCGGCCACATCCCTTCTGTAACTCCAAGAAGGAACGACACTTTTATCCCTGTAACCCTTGAACGATCTACACTACCTACGATGACATGGTCCATGCTCGGCGGCACGTGAGCAAAAGAAAGAGCCTCCAGCCCACTGTCCATGGTGTTTCTAAACAAAGACAAAGACACAGGTTCGTCGCCGGCCATTTCTACCATCTCATCAAGAAGCTGTACGATAGCATCCCACACTTGTTCCTGCTCTCTCGCACTTTCAATTTCTCCTTGAGCATCGTAATAATCCCGCCATTGTTCGAGTTTCTCTGGCGCTTGAATCTGCTCTAGCCATAAATATAGAACCTCTGCTCTCTCACTGACAGTACGAGCTTCCCTCAGCTGCCTGTCAAACGATTGCAGGGCGGATTTTACTTGAGTTCTATAGGCATTAATACGAACTTGCTTCTCTTTTTCCTCATCGGTTTGAGCTGCCTGCTCAAAGCCTCTGAATCTCTGATAGAGCCAAGGCTTATCTTCAAACCAGCGGTTCCTTGAGCGTATCCCATACTCAAGCACATAATTTTCCAGTTCATCAACCGCATCGGCATCCAGGGGGTGCTGCCGGTCCATCCCTGAAATAAAACCTGTTTTTAACAGTCGAAAAAGCGCATCGTATCTAAAATCCCCTTCCACAACATCCAGTCCCGAACGAATCAATTCAATGAGCGGATGATTGAGCATCGTTCTTTTTTCATCGATAAAGACAGGAATATGGTAGTCTTCAAACAACGTATCCACTAAGCTATGATAAACTTCGGGTTCCCTCATCAATAAAGCAATATCTTTATAGCGGTACCCTTCTTCCCTGACAAGCCGGAGAATTTCCTGAGCTACGCCTTCAACTTCAGCACGGGGATGGACAGCTTCAGCAATTTGTATCGGAGACTCTCCATGAAAAGGAGGGGCAGGACGTGTATCAAAGTACTCTTCCATATGTCTGAAGAACGGCCTGTTTTTAAACCTCCCTTCTTTATGATCAAGGGGCAGGACTTCTTCTACAGACACCCCGGCTTCATGAGCAAGGTTCTGCAAACTAAAAAAGGTTTCTTTCGTTTCATGGAATAAGTCTAATTCAGCGTTTTCCTCAGCCTGCGGCGCTTCGGTCGTTAACGTTACATGAACAGAACTCACCTTTTTCATTAATTCTTCAATCACCACGTACTCCTGTGGGGTAAAGCTGTGAAATCCATCCACGTACACTTCAGCATTTTCAAGAAACTGGGCTTGCGAAATTTTATCGGCTAATAATTGGAGCTGGTCTTCACTGTCTATGTACTGCTCTCTTAAAGCATCCGTAAGGCGCTCGTAAATGTAATAGAGATCATCCAGCTTTTCCCGCAAGGCAGATTCATGAGAAGTCGTATGAACGAATTGATCGAGAGCATTCATTTGAGCCCGTAGAGTTTCCGGGGAGATTCTATATCGCTTAAACTCAGTAATCATGCCTTCGAGCTGTTCAATAAAGCCCTGCTTTTCAATGGCTTTCTGAAAGACGCGCCAATCCGAGGTCCTCTCTTCCACAATTTTTCTCAGCATCATTTGGACTCCCGTAGAACTGATAAACTTTTTTGTGTCTCCCCCTGTTTCCTGAAGTACTCTCCAGGCTAATCGGGAAAAACTGAATACTTGAGCTCGAATAGCTCCTTCGATGCCATCTCTTTTCAACAGCGCGTATTCTTGTTGAAAAGTCATTTGGTCGGGCACTATATAAATAATAGAAGGACCTTTAGGATCCTTTTGTAATTTAGTTTCAATTTCCTCAAGGCAGCGGCTGCTCTTTCCTGCTCCTGAACGCCCTAATAAAAAACGTATCCCCATGATTGTCCTCCTCAAAAACGTTCTATCTTTCTCTTTATTTTATCATTTTCTTTCCTGTAAATGAAAAAAGCCGTCCGCAAATGGACGGCTCTCATTCCGCTTTAAACTGCAAGGCAAGCTGAGACACCGGCCAATAGCGAACGTCTACTTTTCCAACAACCTGATCAATAGAAACGAAACCAAAATAGCGGCTGTCTAGACTATCACGACGGTTGTCTCCCATAACAAATATCTTCCCTTCAGGGACGCGCTCGTGCTGCGTTACTTGTTCAAGGGTGAAATCCTCAGTAAAAAGCTCTCCATCATGCGGACGGAGCGGATCTAAATAATGTTCAGGCACAATTTTGCTATTTACATAGAGCTTGTCATCCTTAAATCTAATCTTATCACCGGCGACCCCAATCACTCGTTTAACATAATCCTCTTTCTTATTGGCATGAAATACAATGACATCCTGCCTGCCGACACTGTGCCAATCATACACGACTTTATTTACCATCAACAGGTTTCCGTCATTCAGCGTTGGTTCCATCGATTCTCCATCTACGATATAACTCGCAAAAATAAAATACCTGAATACAAATGCAAGCGCTAAGGCAAATAGGATAGTCCGGATCATTTTGCGATATTTTCTCATGTCTTCTCCTCCAGGATTGATTACTACCAACATTTTACCCTTTGGAGTATAAACTTAATCGCCCTGCTGCTTTCTTCGTTCCGACTTTCGATGGATTCTTCGTTCAATGTACTTTCCTATCATCCAAAATAAAAAAATACACGCTCCTACAACAATCGTTTTTACTGGATTTTGAGCAAACTCTTTTATACTGCTCCCCACATAGGAAATGGTGAAGATCATCACAGACTTTCCAAGTATCGTCGCTAATATAAATTGTTGTCTATTCACCTTTGAAAGCCCTGAAACCACATTGATGATCGAAGATGGAGAAAAGGGAAAGCACATGAGCAGAAAAAGCGGCCCGAAGCCATGGTCTTCCAGCCAGCTCATTACTCTTCGGACCTGCTTGTGACGGCTGACAAACTTAAAAAAGCGCTTTTGCCCCAGCCGTCTGACTATGAGAAACACAAGGATCGCTCCCACTACAGCTCCAATCCATGAATACAAAAAACCTTTATACAGTCCATAAACAACGGAATTAGCCAGCACAAATCCAACTAAAGGAAGGATCGGTAAAAATGCTTCCAGCATGGGCAGAAGGATTCCAGGAAGCGGTCCTAAGCTCTCGAATTGTTCAAATTGCTGGATGATATAGTCAAACAATCGATCGTTTTCAGCCATTTGCTTTAGTTGTTCTAACGTAATATCCATTAAGTACATGATGCGGTGCTCCTTAAATGACACCGGAAACCAGTGTATTGCTTTTCCTTTATTTTAATCCAAACTTGTCCTGCTGCATACTGTCATTTCCATTCTTCCACCTTTGCCCCTGCCAATTTTAACCTAATCGTAAACCTTCTTGCATATTTCCAGCTGATGCGTGGTATAATAAAAACAGGAACACACGTTCTTATCAGGAGGGGATCACCACATGCGCCGCTTAAAACAAAATGAACTCGACCTTGCTTCTCGATATTTGTTTTTATCAATGGCTGTCGTGGTAATAAGACAAGATCGAAAACATTTTGAGCATGGAAGCTTTAAAATAAAAGAACCTTACTTGGAGTTACTTGGTAAAATGGAGTTAGAAGCACGTGAGGAGCGTAAGAAGCTAAGATACCAAATGGACCAGCAGAAAATTCAGGTGGTGGAATCAGGGAGAAACGATTCTTTTACCTCTTTCTTATTCCTAGCCCAGGGATATGAGGAAAAACGCAACTATTTTAATCCTGCGATTCGAAAAAAAGTAGAGTCCATTTTGTTTGAGCTTATGCATAAGGCTCAGCAACACGCTCACTTTGAAAAACCGCAGAATGCCTTAAGCGGTCCTCCAGGATGAATCGAAACTGAGCTGTACGCTGCACTTGATTTGCAATCATTCCTTCAGATACAGGGACATGAACAGTAGTGCCATTGAAGAAGTAAAGGGTGGTAGTCTGGTCTTCCTCAGCTTTATAGGACCGGATAAAATTATGGGCAATCCAGGAACACTCTTTTCGTTTCGGGGAGATTATAGGGAAGAAATACATTCCCATAGCAGAGGAAATCACGATGGGGGGTTTGTGTGTAAAACCGGCTACTTGTTTGGTACCGGAAATCTGCCCCTCTAAACTGCTGCCAAAATAATGACACGATTCATCAATCACAAGACCAGGATACTTCGACAAGTAAAAGCACTCTTTCTTTTCCATGACTTTCGTGATTACTTGTCCTACCTCATTGTACTCTGCAATCAGTGCCATCGTTTGAGGGTTCACTTCGTATTCAGTTTTTAAAGCAACATCCATTCTTCTCAACATCCTCTCCTATTCAATTGCGGCAGTTCCCCAGGGAAGCCGCCGCTCATCTACTTAAATCTACCAAATCCTAAGAAAAAAGTCTAAATATTTTTAAAAAAATGGCAGGAATATTTACCTGTCTGCTATACTTCACTTAGTGTTGTTCAACAGGCTTCTCCGGAAGCACTGATTCTTCCTTGATATCAGGAAGATATTCTCCAAAATCAGGATTAAGCAATGTACAAAATTCGAGTTCAGGCTTTACCTTTACTGGCTCTTTCATTATTTATCCCCTCACCTAAAAAACTAAGATATAAGGAGGTCTTGATGATGTGGAATCGCAAGAAAAAAAAGCAGGCCAACCAGGCTTTAGAGAAGAAGGACCTTTCCATTCACGACGTACGGCAGGCAGTACATGCATATGCTGATGACAAGCCGCAATCCGTACCGCTCAGTGTACTGATTCATGAAGACTTAACTTTGGACTATGAACTGTTATCCCCTTATCTCCATGCTATTCCTACAAAAATATATTACATGTCTAGGGAAACGTACCAAATTTTTGAGGAGGAAGATTACCAGCTCGCTAAGGATATGGACGTTGTTCAAGAAGCAGTGGATGAATACATGAAACAAACACAGGAAATTCCAATCATCGAAAGTGACCCTTATAAACGTATTAATTATTATAAGCTTGAAAAGCTGAATTTGTTACCATATCGCCCGAACAGAGAATTTTACATGACAAATGAAGAATTTATGATTACGTATAAAAAACCGGAAAATTAAACAAAAAAATGCCAATGCTCCTAATCGAGCATTGGCCAAAGAGACGACTGGTTAACTTTTGAGTGAGGGAATTAATGATATGAAAAAGCTTTTCGGAAAAGCTCCTTCATACAAATGCACTCATCAGTAATAAAATTACTGACCCTTTTATGATCACCACACCATAAAAGGTAATTTGAAATAAGCATGAATGCTTATCTAATTCTTATTGTAATATATGCTAGGTCTTCCTTCACCGAAAAGATTTTGCGGAAGACCGCAAGCATTTGCGTCATTGTTAGTTTATGACATACGAATCTCTTCCGATTCTCAGTTGTGAAGGAAAAACAGCGGCGCAAAAATATTATAGTATAGCATTCTTTACAAATGTTTCAGGAATGCGGCAGCTTATCCCGCAAGCTTTTCCGCAAAATTTTGCCAGTCGTATTTTTCGGAAGTTCTTCCATAAATTCGATTTTTGCCGGTACCTTATACTTTACTAAGTGTTCTTTACAGAAATCGATCAACACTTCCTCGCTAAGCGCTGAATTCGATGTCACGACAAAGCCAACTGCAACCTCTCCTTTTTCAGGATCGGGAGAGCCAACAACCGCTGCTTCCGAAATGTCGGGATGCTCATAAAGAACCTCCTCTACCTCACGCGGATAAACATTATAGCCGCCAACGAGAATCATATCTTTCTTACGGTCGACAATGTAAAAATATCCTTCATCATCCATTCTCGCCATATCTCCTGTGTAAAGCCAATTGTCCCGAATAGAGACAGCAGTCTCCTCCGGCATTTTATAATATCCCTTCATCACGTTCGGTCCACGAACAATCAATTCCCCGACTTCACCGGCCGGAACTTCCTCGCCTAGTTCATCGACTACTTTATTCTCTACATTAAGAATATTTGTTCCGATTGAACCAGGCTTGCGCGGTTTATCCAAGGGATTAAACGCCGTAACCGGCGAAGCTTCTGAAAGTCCATACCCCTCAGAAACTCTAACGTTGAATTGCTTTTCAAAATGATGAAGCAAAGCTACCGGCATCGAAGAGCCCCCTGAAATACAGAGCCGGATTGTGTTGAAACTTCCCGCCCTATCCTTCCCTGCTTGCAGGAGATAGTTATACATCGTTGGCACACCGGCAAATACGGTTGCATGAAATTTTTCAACTGCGGAAAAGACAGCTTGTGGAGAGAACTTCGGGATAACAAGCACCGTTCCCCCTCTCATCAATGGGGCATTAAGTGCAACGGTTAAACAGAATACGTGGAACATAGGTAAGGCAGCCACCACTTGATCACTGCTGCTGAATTGTAAATAATCTCCTACATCTGAAGCATTGGAATAAAGATTCTTATGAGTAAGCATCGCTCCCTTAGGCTTACCGGTCGTTCCAGATGTGTAAAGAATAACAGCCACTTCCTCCTCTTTTAAAACGGGAGGAGAAAATGCCTGTTTCCCTCCCACTTCCAACACCTCTGTAAACGATTTCATTTTATCTCGCAGCGAAGAAGAAGTCAGATCTACCCCGGTGCTTGAATCCGCAACAAAATAACGCTGAACCTCAAGCATGTGATCCATATGTTCAAATTTTTCCATCAATGCATCCAAAGTAATTACAGCGCGGACATCTCCATTTTTCAAAATATAATTCATTTCCGCGATCGTGTACGTAGGATTAATAGGAATGACGGTTAACCCCGCCCTTAAAGCACCATAAAAACCGATCATAAAGACAGGACTGTTTCCACAGACTAACGCAATGTGATCTCCTTTCTCATAGCTGAGCGATTTTAAATAAGAGGCAAAATGATTCACAGAAGCATTAAACTCTCCATAGCTTACTTTTTGACCTTGAAATATGTAAGCATCTTTGGAAGGGTTCATTTGAGCAACGTTGTCCAACTGTTCACTTAAATTCATCCTTATGCTTCCCCCAAGCATGTAATGAATGAATACTCATTCATTAGAATTTTAAAAATATTCAATTTAATTATAAATTACCCGAAATTATTTGACAAATAAATAGTTAAAAATGGTGTCTTTCTCACTTAGAGAAAAACACCATTCGGCTGGATTAATAAACCATTTCAACGAAATCTTCTTTCGTGATTTTACCTAAATAATGGGGAATGTCTTTTCCTTCAAGGGCGTTCGCAATAGCCTGGCGTTCATATTTGATCCCAATCAGGCTTTGTTCGATATCGCCAATATCACCGACGCCAAAAAAGTCCCCATATATTTTCACATTCCTTATATATCCTTTTGTTACATCAAGCCGTACATCATAACTCCCTGCTCCTTCAATGCGTTTCGTATGCTGGATATTGAATTTAGGTGATTTTCCATAATTCCAATCCCAGTTCTGATATCGATCCTCAGAGATTTTGTGAATTTCTTTCCAATCATCCTCAGTCAATCGATATTCAGGAACGTCTTTAACATCTTCTACATTAAAAATGTAGCGTAACAGAAGCTCTTTAAATTCTTTCATTGAAATATTATCATCCAAAAATTCAGAAATGTTTGCTACACGGCTCCGGATCGATTTAATTCCTTTAGATCTAATTTTCTCAGTTTTTACATTTAGAGCCGACACTACATTTTCGATTTCAGAATCAAGCATTAAGGTCCCGTGGCTGAACATACGGCCTCTAGTCGTAAACTGAGCGTTTCCGGAAATTTTTCTGCCGTCGACCACGATATCATTTCTGCCTGAGAGCTCTGCTTGAACACCTAAACGCCGTAATGCCTGCGTAACTGGTTCCGTGAATTTAGCAAAGTCATGGAAGCTGTCACCATCATCCTTCGTAATGAAGCTGAAGCACAAATTCTGTAAGTCGTGGTAAACCGCCCCGCCTCCAGAAAGTCTGCGGACCACGTGAATGCCATGATCCTCCACGTAGCTTGTATTAATTTCTTCCACCGTATTTTGATTCTTCCCTATAATAATGGAGGGTTCATTAATATAAAAGAGGAGATAAGTTTCATTAATATCCAAGTTTTTTAAAGCGTATTCTTCTATAGCCAGGTTGATGCTAGGATTGTTTATTCCCTGGTTGTCTATAAATAGCATCGCTCCTCATCCTTTCGTAATAGATTACCTCCTCTTATTGTAATAAAATTGTCCTAAAGAAACAATTATTGCTCCCTTTTACGCCAGGTCAATCCTTCATCCGCTACTACTATATGTCCTTTAAAGGAGTCCTCAGCCTCCTGCTTCAGCTTAGTGAGATTTCCAAAATGAGGCAAGTGACTCAAATACAGTGTCTCCACTTGAGCTTCCCTTGCAATGGAGGCAACTTCCTCACTCGTCATATGGCCGGGCTTACTGCCGTCCATCCCTTTATAAAAGTTCGTATCCGTAATAAGAAGATCCGCTCCTTTGGCGAAGCTCTTCCATTCTTCAAAGTAACTACTGTCTGCTGTATAAACCACTGTATCCATTCCGTCAGTCAACCTCATTCCAAAACAAGAGACAGGATGCTGCGTCCTTTGAAAGTCGATCGTAAAAGGCCCCAGCTGTAAGGTCTGCTCTGGATCATAGGCCACTCCCTTCGTGTATTCATGGGTTAATTGCTCAAAGGCTGTCTGATCTTCCTGATGTCCATAGATGGGAAGTACATGATTTGTTTCATTTAGCGTATTTTGTACTTTCCAAGAATATTGAAGCACCCCGATGTCTGCAATATGGTCATGATGGTAATGAGACAAAATAACAGCGTCAATATCCGTTACTCCTATAAATTGCTGTAGTCTGGAAAGCACACCGCTGCCGCAATCGACTAATAGCTTAAATCCGTCATGCTCTACTAAGTACCCTGAGGTAGCGCCTCCGGCTGAAGGATACGCTCCCCAGAATCCAATAACAGTCAGTTTCATTTGACTCACTCCTTGTAACTATTTTACTAATTTTAAATTGTTTTATAACAGGTTGTTGATTTCTGCATATTGTTATAATACAATGACTTTAACAAAATTTAAATGGAGGCGATGAGCAATGATGAGTATCCTTGAATTTTTTAGAAACCTTCCTAAAAAGCAGTGTTCAAATTGCGGAAAAACGATTCAGGAACAAGCCGATTGTTACAGTAACCTTTGCGAAGAATGCGACCATCCTGCCCGCTAATGGTTTATATTCCACAAAACATTCAATATGGAACGTAAAATTTATTGGGCAGCTGACTTCAGCTGCTTTTTTTTGTTTTTTTACTGCATTTATTTGATCCTTGAACGCCCTGTTATACAACAAAAAACCCGCGAGTCTCCGCGGGTTTACTGAAATGATAAAGTTTTTCGTTTGGATGAGTTTCTCACTAATAGATGGTGGTCATACACGTAACGGCTGGGCTGGTACACTTTCTTATGAACAATTTGACTGTATAATACTTCAATTGTCTTTTCAGCCATCTCACGAACAGGCTGACTAATGGTAGTAATCGAAGGAACCATAAGCAATGAAAGCATTTGATTATCAAATCCAGTGACTGCGATATCTCCTGGGATCTTCCACGCAGACTGACCGGCTTCATAAATGATTCCGGCGGCAACTTCATCTGATCCCGTAAAAATTCCGTCAACCTCCGGGAAATTTTCGGTAAGGTCATAAAAAGCTCTTTGGCCATCCTGTACGTTTTCTGCCCAGTCAATCACCATTTCTGTATGAAAGGTGATGGCTTTTTCCTGAAGCGCTTCGGTAAATCCAAGTTTTCTTTCAAAAGAAACATGGCTTTCGCGTCCACCTGAAACATAAGCAATTCGACGACAACCTTGCTCAATTAAATGCATTGTGGATTCGTACGCCGCTAAACGATGATCCATATGAACCATCGACACTTGAGACTCTGCTCGATATTCATTACATAAAACGATAGGACCTGACTGTAAAAAAGGTTCGATCTCTTCCCATTCGTTTATAACAGAGGTCATCACAACTCCATCGACTTGCTTTGTATGTAACAGCTGTAAATAATCCAGCTCTTTCTGTTTAGAGTCATGAGTTTGGCAGACAATGACTTGGTAGCCCAGTTCAGATGCCCGTTCCTCCATCGCTTCGATCAAATTTCCATAAAAAGGGTTTGTAACCCTTGGTAGTAAAACAGCTATGGTTTCTGTTTTTTGGCTTCTTAGTCTTCTTGCTGAAGAATTAGGGACATATCCCAGCTGCTTCATCGCCTGAATAATCCGCTGCTTCTTCTCCTCTGTCACATATGGCTGATCGTTTATGACTCTTGAGACTGTGGTCCGTGAAAGCCCTGCCAGCTTTGCTACATCTTCAATAGTAGCCATATCCAATTCCCCCTGCTGTCAACTTCTTAATGAAATCGCTTTCATATTCAAGGATACTAATCATTTTCATGACTTGCAAGCAATTTCTTCCTAACCGGCAGCAGTCAGGGAGAAGACTTTTATCCGCATTAGGCGCTTATTTTATTTTTTACGGGTAATAAATCTCACGAAAAAAAGCTTGTAGAGATTTTCTACAAGCTGGAAAACACGCTTCTTTCGGCTTTATTTTATTCGAACAAATAATTAAGCACATGATTAACAGCAGCTTCTCCCTGATCAATGCAATCAGGAAGACCAATGCCTCTGAATCCTCCCCCGGCTAAATATACACCCGGCAGCTCTGTTCGCATTTTTGCTTCAATCTTATCTAATTGATCTTTATGCCCGATCGTATACTGCGGCATAGCATTTCGCCACCGGCTCACTACTGAAAATTCCGGAGCTTTGGTAATGTTCATAGTCTTGTTTAAATCTTTAAGAACGATGTCCTTCAATTCATCATCGGAGAGGTTAACCACTTCTTGATCATTGGGTTTGCCTACATAACAACGGAGTAAAACCTTTCCTTCCGGTGTTGAATGCGGCCATTTTTTATGGGTCCATGTACAGGCTGTAATCCGGAAATCACTATTTCTTGAAACAACAAAACCTGTCCCATCAATATCTTTGTTAATAGCTGAGGCATCGAAGGCCATGGCTACGTTAGCCACCGATGTAGCTTCTGATTTACGAAAAGGTTTGAAAAATTCGTATTGAGAAAGCATCCGTTCACAGGCGGTTTGAGGAACAGAAAGAATAACTGCATCTGCTTTTTCAACCGTGCCATCACTTAAAAGCAAATGGTAGCCTTCTGTTTTTTTTTCAATATGGTCCACCTTCGTATTTTTTCTAACACTTTCCGCACTTAACCCCGCTTCCAGTCCGTCAACTAATGACTGAAGCCCATTCCGGAAGGTACGGAACATACTGGTCTTCTTGGATTTTGCTGATTTTTTTTGCTGTGGACGTGTCTTTCTTAAACCTTTGATTAAGCTTCCGTACTCCTGTTCCAGATCATAAAAATTAGGAAAAGTGGACGAAAGGCTTAATTCATCTATATCTCCTGCATAAATGCCGGAGAGCAAAGGCTCAATTAAATTTTCAACGACTTGATTTCCTAATCTTCTGCGGAAAAAAAGACCAAGAGATTGATCCTCTTCTACTTTTTTAGCAGGCTTGATAATATCCATGGCAGCCCGCAGTTTCCCTGCAGGTGTGAATAAACGTGAAAAGACAAACGGGCCCACTTTAGTTGGGATTCCCATAAAAGAACCACTCGGCATTTTATGGAGCTTACCTTTGACCAGAATATAAGACTGTCCCGTTCCATTCGGTACGAGCTGATCACTTAGCCCTACCTCTTCCGCTAATCTTACAGCACTTTTTTTTCGTTCAAGAAAAGAATCCGGGCCTCGCTCAATAATGAACCCTTCTTTTTTCACGGTTTTTATTTTGCCCCCGAGACGATCACCAGCTTCAATCAGCTCCACATCCAAAGGCAGCTGCTTTTCTCTTGCTTCCTTCTGTAAATAATAGGCTGCAGTAAGGCCGGTGATTCCTCCTCCAACGATAACGACACGTTTGTGTTCCATTTACTGCACCTCAGCTTTTTGCAGTACCACTTTGGCTAGGGTTCGAATGAATTTAGGATGGGTATTAGGCATTTCCGGTCTATAATAGCCAGCTCCTAACTCCTCACATACCACTCTGCATTCGTAATCATTGTCATACAGAACTTCCAAATGATCCGATACAAAACCTACCGGTGCATAAACGAATGAGGTATAGCCTTTCTCTTCATACAGCTCTCTTGTCAAGTCCTGTACATCTGGACCCAGCCAAGGATCTGGAGTATTTCCTTCACTTTGCCAGCCAATCTCATATTGACTGATCCCGGCAGCCTCAGAGATTAATCTTGCTGTCTCTTTTAATTGCTCGGGATACGGGTCTCCACCTTCAAGAATTTTTTCCGGAAGGCTGTGTGCAGAAACAACTAAACACGCTTTTTCCTTTTCCTGATCCTCCATCTTCTGATACTCTTCCTGAATTTTTTCTTTCCAATAATCGATAAACCCAGGTTCGTCATACCAGCTTTCTACAGATTGAATCTTAATTCCATGCTTCTCCGCTTCTTCCTGGGCTCTTCCGTTATAGGACTTTACACTAAACGTGGAATAATGAGGTGCAAGCACAATGGAAATTGCCTCTGTTATTCCATCTTCTGCCATTCTATCAACAGCATCTTCTACAAAAGGTTCGATATGTTTCAGCCCCAGATATAAGGTGAAATTCACTTCATCCTGCATGTCATTTAAAGTATCCTGCAGTGCTTTGCCCTGGTCTTCCGTGATTTTTGCAAGCGGAGAGATTCCGCCAATTGCCTCGTACCGTTCTCGCAAATCCTGAAGCATTTCTTCCGTAGGCTTCCTTCCCCTTCGGATGTGTGTGTAATATCTTTCTAAATCTTCTTCTTTATAAGGGGTGCCATAAGCCATAACTAGTAAACCCATTTGTTTTTTCATCATCGTTCACCTCTTAGTTCGATTTTGAATAGTTGTGAATTAGGTTTGTCAGCCGTTTTAATGTATCCGGAGAAATGTCCGGCGTTACTCCATGTCCCAAATTAAATATATGAGGCGGGTGGTTTCTGCCTTCATCTATGATCCTTTTTGTTCGCTCCTCGATAACGTTCCAATCGGAGAGTAATAGAGCTGGATCAAGATTCCCTTGAAGTGGTTTTGTAATTCCAAGCTCTCTTGCTTCAGGTATGGAGAGGCGCCAATCCAGACCAATCACATCACAAGGCAAATCTGCCCATTCAGCTGTGAGGTGCCTCGCTCCTACACCGAATTGGATCAGAGGTACATTCAGTTCTTTAAGTTCTGAAAAAATTCTGGTCATGACCGGCTTTATAAACACTCGATAATCTTCTGCGTTCAAATTACCGACCCAAGAATCAAAGATTTGAATCGCTTGTGCCCCTGCTGCTACCTGTGCATTTACATAAGAAATGACCATGTCTGCTAATTTCTCCATTAATAAAAACCAAGCATCAGGACTGCTGTACATCATTGATTTCGTTTTATGATAATTCTTTGAAGGACCGCCTTCGATCATATAGCTGGCCAACGTAAAAGGAGCACCGCTAAAACCAATCAAAGGTACATTAAGCTGTTCTTTCGTCAACAGTCGAATGGTTTCAAGCACATAAGGAACATCGGATTCCGGATCGATGGTTCCAAGCTTTTCTACATCGCTGCGATTTCGAATGGGATTATGAATGACAGGGCCGATGCCTTTTTGGATCTCCACGTCCACTCCGATTGCTGGCAATGGTGACATGATATCCTTGTACAAAATGGCTGCATCCACTCCATAATTCTCCACCGGCAGCCTTGTCACATAGGCACAAAGCTCCGGCTGATGAGTAATTTCAAATAAAGAGTATTTTTCCTTTAATTTTCGATATTCAGGCTGAGATCTGCCAGCCTGGCGCATATACCACACTGGAGTGTAAGCTGTTTTCTCCCCTCGAAAAGCTTTAAGTATTGTATCATTGAATGTGTTCGTCATGATAAAAATCTCCTTTGCTGCCGCTCATATGTCATCCGTTTTCACTATAACGATTTCTCTATTATCTGTATAGAGAAATGAATCGACTGTCACTAGATTGTGCTTTTTTTCACAGTTTAAATTGAAGTGTCGTTTGATTAGAAGGTTCCCCTTCTTTTCCAGTCAGAGGATCTACCGGTACGACATAGTACGTTCTATTTTGAAATACACTAAACACATTGAGGGCAAATTCTCCTTCGCCAGTTACTTCTCCTATCTTAACATCCTGTCCATTTTCCACACGATAAACCCTGTAAATAATGCGTTTGTCACTCGCAGGTGTCCATTTGAGAGTACCTTTAATTAATGAGAGGCCACCGAAGTTGACTTCACTTGTAACGCTGATGTTAGAAGGCAGCTGAACAGGCTTAGGAAGCGGCTTTAGTCCTTTAGGAACGCTAAAAGCATCACTCAAACCTGCCACCCGATCCACATCAGTAAGAATGTCTTTCATTAAACGGGTAGGGTACTCACTTCCTCCATTTAAATAGTACTCCTTCCCAGATTGATCGTACCCCATCCACAAAGCACAAGCATACTCCGGTGTGTAACCTGTGAACCACACGTCTTTATTTTTTCCCTTTACGGTCGGGTGCTGCTGAGTACCTGTTTTTCCTGCTAAAGCTTTTGCATATGCCCCAGAAACGGCCGTACCGTCTTCTACAGTGGTTTTCAGCATCTCGGTCAAATCCCATGCGACTTCTGTGCTGAACACCTGCTTCTCGCTGCTCGTATGACGATGGATAATCTTTCCGTTACGATCCATAATTCTTTGAATCGTGTAGCTTTCCTGCATTTTCCCTTGATTAGCTATACTGCTGTAGGCCTGTGCCATTTGTACCGGTGAGTATCCATTAGACAAGCCTCCCAGGGCAATGGACAAGCCTTTATCCTCTGTGGGAAGATCTAATTCCTTTAGGTATTTTTTCGAAGTGTCAATGCCAATTTCATTTAACAGCCAGACTGCAGGAGCGTTTTTCGATTCCACAAGCGCTTCATATAACGATACGGTTCCGTCATATTGATGATCGTAATTTTCGGGCTGATAGCTGCCATAAGTCTTAGGCTCATCAACAAGAAGCGAATAAGGAACAAAAGCATTTTCCATCAGTGCAGGTCCGTAAACAGCAAGCGGCTTTATCGTCGAGCCTGGCTGATGTTTTCTCAACGTTCGATTGATCTCCCCGTGCTTAAAGTCTCTGCCGCCAACAGCTGCCACTAAAGCACCGTTAGACGTGTCTACGAGAGCAAAAGCTCCTTCTACATCCCCTTTTGAACCAGGCACATACTCCCCGTTTTTCATTTTATTGTAGGCGACTTTTTGAATGGCAGGATCCATTTCTACAATAATTCTGTAGCCTCCTCTTTTCAGCTCATCCCGGGTGATTTGATACTTGTCGGCAGCTTCCTTAATCACTGCGTCTACATAACTGTTTGACCAGGTTTCATCCGATTGCGTTTGTTTTTTTCGCACAGCCAATGTAGAACCCTGCATTTTCAGCATCTCATTGATATCAATCATACCCAGATCCTCCATTCGTTGAAGAACGAGATCACGGCGCTCTTTTGCCTTCCCCGGATGATCAAATGGAGAATAGCTGTTTGGCGCTTTTGGCAGTCCTGCGAGCAGAGCACCTTGAGCGACAGAGAGATCTGAGACATCTTGATTAAAATAGTAGCGGGAAGCTGCCTCAATGCCATACACTCCATCACCAAAATAGATTTGATTTAAGTACTTCCCTAACAACTCATCTTTCGAATAATGCCGCTCCAAATAAATGGCCGCCATCATTTCTTTCGTCTTTCTCATCCATGTCTTATCGTTAGTTAAGAACAGGTTTTTCGCAAGCTGCTGGGTAATAGTACTGCCGCCTTCTACTTTTTTCATAGCAGCGATATCACGATAAACAGCTCTCCCGATCGCTTGGATGTCAATCCCAGCGTGATCATAGTAGCGGCTGTCTTCTATAGCTACAAATGACTGTTTTACATGCTTTGGAATCTTAGAAGCAGGAACTGCTTTACGATTCTTTGCATAAATCTCTTCAATGACTTGTCCATCTTTCGTTTCCACTGTAGTCTTCGAATCAAGAATAAGCTTCTTTTCATCGACGACAAAACTGCCCCCGAAAATAATGATGAGATATCCAATAACTGCTAACACTAAGGTGGCGAGTAAAATTCCGCCGGGCCACTTTAAACGACTTACCCAAGGCGGGAACTTCTCTGTGATTTCTTTCAATTTCAAAACAAGTGCATCCTTTCTAAATAATTCCATAAGATTCGGTTTCCAGCTTGCTAGTTTTCCCCTCTGCTTGCTAAACTAAAATTAATTCAGAAAGGAGACCTCCATATGAAAGTTTCGATGACCAGCGGTACCTCGAACTATTTGGAAAAACTGGCTCAAGAACATCCTGAAGCCCATCTTTTGTTCATGCAGGACCAAGACAAGACCCTTGCTTATCATGAAGGATCAGAAGCTTCCATTTTTGAAGAAGGAAGAGACTATGAAATTGTTGACTCCTCTGGTGAACTTCAAGCTACAGGTTACGTAGTCATGAATAATATCCCTGTCTCCCAGGAAGGCCGTCCAGTATTCGAGGACCGCTTCAAACATAGAGCAGGAAATGTCGAAAACAGAGAAGGATTCCAAGCGATAAAAATCCTTCGTCCGCTCAAAGGCAATACTTATGTAGTCCTTACCCAATGGAGAAACAAGCAGGACTTTGAAGATTGGAAAAACTCCCAGTCTTTCAAGGAAGCCCATAAAAATTCCGGTCCCGAACAAAAACAAAAGCCATCCTTTATTGATGGACCTGCCTATATCACTCAATACAATATGGTTCAATTCGAAGACTAACACTAGAAAAGTGAGCAAGCTGTTACAGCTGCTCACTTTTCTGCCTTTATCGTTCTATATAATTGGCACAGGCAGAATAATGGTACATCAGTTACATCCGGGTGACTGCAGCTTTCTTCTACCCAAATTCATAAATACTAGATCCTTAGTTTTACAGCCTGCATTCCTGCTGAATTAAGACTGCCTGTTCCTTTGTTTCAAGAGTAAACGCGCATGGGTAATAAAGATGATAATAAATCCAATACCAGCTAAAAAGGGAATCGTAATAAAACCAAAGACATTCATATATTCACCATTACAAGGCACAATACCACAAGAGCCACCTGCTGCTTCCAAAGCCGGTACCTTTTGGACGAGGTAGTGATAAATGGATAGCAGCATCCCCATTCCGCTCATGACTATCCCCGGAAATGCGAGACTTATTTGTTTTTTTAATAGCGAAGCACCATAGATAATAACAAGGGGATACATTAATATTCTTTGATACCAGCATAACTCGCACGGAGTGTATCCCAATCCTTCTGAAAAAAACAAACTGCCAAGCGTGGCGATTAAGGCAGCTGCCCACATTAAAAAGAGCAGGTTCTCGTTTTCCTTCTTCATACGTTCACGTTCCTTTCCACTCTCCCAGTGCTATTATACAAGGTATAGAGCGGAAAACAAATGAATAGTGCAAGTGCCTTTAAAAGTTCACAATTAGAAAAATCGACCAAAAAGATATTCATTTCCAGGGAAATAGCCGTTCAAGTGTAAAAACCTCGATAAGGAGGAGTTCTGTCCGCGGCAATTTAAGGTTTAATCTGCAGAGATCGGGGAATATTGAAAAAGGGACAATTCATTATCAGGAAAGGATGTTGTTTTTATGGATGAAAAATTAAAAGCATTAATTGATGGATTAAATGAAGACTTAGCTAATGAGTATGCTGCTTCTATTATGTACACGTATAATGCAGCAGTGGTTTCCGGCCTTTACCGTTCCGCTCTCAAGCCATTTTTCGAAAGTGAAATTGCTGATGAGCAAAGCCACGCTCTTTATTTAGCAGAGAAAATCAGCATTCTAGGTGGAACACCAACGACAAAACCTGCAGAGGTAAAACAGCTTACTGAGGTAAAAGATTTGCTTCAAGAGGCTCGAAATGCAGAATATGATACGATCAAACGATATGAAGAACGGAAACAGCAGGCAGAAGAATTAGGTTTTACTGAGCTTTCAGTTAAGCTCGACGACTTAATCTCTGATGAGACTGGACACATGGAAGAAATTGACCGTCTTCTTCAAGACCCTCGCCTGCACTCCTAATGATTACACATCGTAGCCTGCAGCCATGAATAATGGCGGCAGGCTTATTCATTGCTTTCAATTATCTGAATCCTCTGATATATTGTTATGGATAAGAGAATTGATAACTACAAGGAGGTTCTCATCATGTGGGACAATTTGTTTCAGGCCATCGATGATCAATATGAAAATATGGTTAAAACAAGACGTTATTTGCATCAACATCCAGAAGTATCCTTTCAGGAAACAGAAACTGCTGAATTTATTGCCAATACATACGATAAATTGGGGATTCCTTATGAAAGTAAAGTAGGAGGAAACGGGGTTGTTGCAACCTTAAAAGGAGGTCGTCCCGGTAAAACCGTGGCGTTGAGAGCAGACTTTGATGCCCTTCCTATTCAAGAAGAAAATGAAGTCAGTTATAAATCCAAGCGTGATGGGGCAATGCATGCTTGCGGTCATGATGGCCATACCGCTGCGTTACTAGGTTTAGCAGAAGCCATTCTTCCTTTCAAAGAAGATCTGCCAGGAACGATTATCTTTCTCCACCAACATGCGGAAGAGTACGCTCCAGGTGGCGCAAAACCTATGATCGAGGCCGGAGCTTTAGAAAAAGTTGACGCTGTCTTTGGCAGCCATTTGTGGGCGACCACCCCTTTCGGAACAATTGAAACGTCAAAAGGGCCGTTTATGGCTGGGGCAGACAGATTTGAAATCATTGTAAAAGGTAAAGGCGGGCACGGAGCGCAGCCACATGAAACGAAGGATGCTATTGTTATTGCTGCTCAATTGATAACTTCCCTGCAGCAAATCGTAAGCAGACGGATTAATCCGCTTGACACTGCCGTATTAACGGTTGGAACCATTGAAGCCGGACACTCCTTTAATATTATCGCGGACACAGCAAAACTTGTCGGCACCGTTCGTACGTTTGATGCTCAGGTGCAGGAAGCGATCATTAAAGAAATTGAAAACATCACCAAAGGGGTTTGTACAGCAAGCGGAGCAGACTACGATTATCGATATGAGAAAGGATATCCTCCTGTGATTAACCACGAAAAGGAAGCAGGATTTATTTTAGAGCACACACAGAAAGCTGATTCCGCCCTTACTACCCGGGAGGTGGAACCTGTAATGGCTGGGGAAGATTTTGCTTATTACTTAATGGAAAAACCAGGGGCTTTCTTTTTCACCGGCGCGAACATCCCCGGGCATGACTACCCCCATCACCATCCGAAATTTGATTTTGATGAAAGAGCTATGCCCCATGCCGCCAAAACCTTACTTCAAGCTTACTTAACGACTCAGGAGGAAGAATAAAAATCCCTTAATAACCGGAGACGGCAGCCATTCATAGCCGTCTCTCCCAATTGTGCAAGCAATTTCCCGTTGGCGACATAACCAACAAAAGCCCCTAACCCCGGCACGAGCTGCAACAGTTTAACAAAATCGATTGAATCTCTGTATTCCGTTTGCAGCGTTCTCCACTCAATCTTTTTTCTATCCTCAGGCACATCTTCCCAGTTTAATACCAGCTTTCTTATCCGGTCTTTTTCCTGTTCACTTGAAAAAGCAAGCATAAACAAGTGTAAGAGATACACTTTTTCTTCATAGTTTCTCACATCAAGTCCATACAGCTGCCCCATGTCAAACAAAAACTTCATCTTAAAGCTTAGCAGCAGGGGAAAATCTGCTGCCCCAAGCCAAAAACCTCCAAGGCCAGTTCCTGCCCCTTCCAATGAGGCAAGCTTTTTGTATTGCTTCAGCCGTTCCTTGATTAGCGATTCCCGCTCTTGAAAATTCCAGGACGGGTCTATCTCCAAACGATGAATATATTCAGAAGAAGTTAACGATACTTCTACCATTTTCCGTACACTTTCGGTCACCAAATCATGAATTTTATCAGGGATCCGTTCGTTTATAGAGGTTTGCACACGTTTAGATGTCCGCTTTAGCAGCGGTGGTCTTTTTTCTAATGCTCTGCTCCAGCGTAAAGCTTCTTTGTATACTTGTGACTGATAATCCATAACCGTCCCTCTTTCCACTGATAATTAAAATTGTTCAGGTGAGTTTCTGCTTCACATAACCTTGGACAAAGGCAGCGCTGAATAATACGCCACCTCCCCATACGAACAGCAATCCTAATAGGTTCCACTGAAAGACAAATATCAACCCGAACAGGAAGGTTTGAAAGAATAAAAGCTGGCGGAGCAGCTTGAGTAATGCTGTTTCTCTCCACTCTCCTTTTAACGGATATAAATCAAGCCAGACAATCGTCCGGTGATGATTCCATAACGTCATGAGCTGGAAAGCCGTTAAATAGAGAAATAATAGGGCAAACACTATTTTCATCCAGATGTTGGGAACAAACCAGATGGCGAGCCCTCCTATGACAATGAGTCTAAAATACATCCCTAAATAATCACTGCTCCTGACGAAGGTAATTCGAAATAAGTAAGCAAATGACTGTTCCTGTCTGTAAGAAATCGACGAAAGAAGCAGTTTAACGATTGGATTTCTCTTTTTAACCGTGTTTTTCAAATGCGGGACATCCGTAAACATATTCGCTATTCTATAAAAGGTTCTCATTCTCGCCTGATCCTTGCTGACGAGTAGATCCCAGGCAAGTCCAGCTTTTTTGCTTGCAGTGAAATAGTTGTATAAAATAACGCCAGCAAGCAAAGCCATGACAATAATCGCAAATATCCATTCAGAAGCCGCAAGAAAATAAAAAATGGAAATGTTCAGAAGAAACTTTACTATTCCATCTATCCTTCTGACGCTGGGGTTTCTCTCCTTAAGCATCCACCAGTTTGAAAGCATATTCCACAATTTAATGATAAATACCATACCAATCATTACATAATAGTGGGAGGAATCGTCTGGAAAGGATGCAAAATAAAGCGGCCCAAGAGCAGCTGCAATGAGAAATACGAGATAAAGCTGGACGACAAAGCTATAGTAAAGGCATCTTCTAAAATAGTCGTCCAATTGATATTCAGCCGGGAATAAAAATACAAGATCCGGTTCTTTCAGCAGTGTGCGGACAGGGCTGTAGCTGGCAGCAAACCCAAAGGCAGCTCCTGTTATCCATGCGGTAGGAAAAGAGTCAGGGAGACTGACCAGCCACTGCTGGTAATAATAAGAGAGAGCTGAAATAAAGAACAGCATTGCTACCGCAATATGTCCGTTAAAAATGTATCGTAAATAGCGGCTTGTTTCTTTCAAATGTTCAGAGAAGCGTCTCTTCCAAAATGATTTTGCATCGATCATTGGTTCTCTTCCTTTGTTAAACGGATATAAATATCGTCAAGCGATGCACCGGGGGCTCTAAAAGTATGCTGTAATTCAGAGAGCGTACCCACAGCCCTGATCTCTCCTTCATGTAAAATAACAAATCGGTCGCAATATTTTTCTGCCGTCGCCAGAATATGGGTGGACATTAAAATACCGGCACCTTTTTGCTTCATATCTTCCATTAAGTCCAAATAAGATTGGATGCCTAGCGGATCCAAACCGACAAACGGTTCATCTACAATATATAACTCAGGTTCGATGAGAAACGCACACATGATCATTACCTTCTGTCTCATGCCTTTAGAAAAATGGACAGGGAACCACTTCAGCTTTTTTTCCATGCGGAACTCTTTTAATAAAGGTTCGAGCCGTTTCTTAAAAGTATCCTGCGCTACATTATAAGCCATTGCCGTTAATTCCAAATGTTCATATAGCGTTAATTCATCATAAAGTATCGGCATTTCGGGAATGTAAGCAAGCTGTTGACGGTATTCTTTTGGATCCTGATCAAAGGAAGTTCCATTAATACGTACTTCACCTTGCTTTGCCTGCATCATTCCTATCACATGCTTGATAGTCGTGCTTTTCCCCGCTCCATTGAGCCCAATTAAACCTACAATTTCTTTTGGAAACACGTCAAATGAAATTCCATGTAGTACATTTTTATGAGTATAACCACCGTGAAGACGGTCAATATGTAATAACGGCTGCACGTCAATCCCTCTCTTCGTCTAGGTACATTCTTTCACAAATTTTATCATATTTTTAAACGTGCATGTAATTAACTGCAGAAACAGGTAAGAATCGAGAAAAACGAGCTGATTATGATACAATATTACAAACCATTATAAGGAGTGAGAAAATTGGCACAAGAACAAGATTGTATCTTTTGCAAGATCATTAATGGTGAAATTCCTTCATCCAAAGTTTATGAAGATGAAGACGTATATGCTTTTCTCGATATCAGTCAAGTAACCAAAGGACACACTTTAATTGTTCCTAAGGAACATACGAAGGATATTTATAACACCAGTCCTCAAATAGCAGAGAAGCTGTTTTCACGAGTTCCCCGTATTGCACAAGCGATTAAGCAAACCTACCAGCCCATTGGGATGAATATATTAAACAACAATGAAGAGCCTGCCGGACAATCCGTTTTCCATTTACATATTCATCTGCTTCCAAGGTATGGAGAAGGCGACGGGTTTAAAGCAAAATGGAATGTAAACACGGATGAGTACACGACTGATGACTTGCAGGAGATAGCTGAAAATATCCGCTCCAAGGTCTCTGGGAATTAAATTTTGTATTTGAGCCTGAGTTTGCTATAATGTCTATATATGTCTGCAGACGACTAAAGAGTACGTTCTGAGGCATCATTTTCGAGTAGAGATGAGAAGAGGAGAGAATGCAATTGAATACACGTATATTAACGATATTGTCCTTATTTGTCGGGATTGGAACTGTGCTTCATTATGTGATGCCGCCATTTTTCTTCGGGATGCGTCCTGACATGATGTTAGCCATGATGTTTTTAGGAATCATGCTTTTTCCAAAGCCGCGTTACGTACTTTTGCTTTCCCTGGCGACGGGACTAATTGCTGCTATAACGACCACGGTTCCTGGTGGTCAAGTGGCAAACTTGATTGATAAACCGCTGTCCGCAGCTGTATTTATGCTGTTGCTGCTATCGTTCAGGAAAGGGATGGAATACAAAGCTCTGCCCCCTTTGCTGACAGCTGTTGGAACAATGGTCAGCGGATCGATATTTTTATGTATTGTAATATTTTTATTAGGCGTTATGCAGACAAGTTTCACCGCCCTATTCCTGGCAGTTGTTTTACCAACAGCTGTTTTAAATGGAGGGATCATGCTCGTGATCTATCCCTTGGCTAAGGCATTTATCAGAAGATCACAAATGACTGGTCTGCATACCCCTAAGGCTTCTTAAATATTTTAAACCGGATAAGGCCATCATCCTTAGTGGCCTTATCCTCCTCATATCACCACTGCACTACTTCTGTTTTTTTCTTTAATTTAGGTTTTATCCATACATAATAAGAGAAAATAATAGTACCAGATGGTTACGAAAGGGGTTTTTTTATGGCAAGCGGAAAATCATTGGCACTCGGATTCATTGTAGGAGGACTGGCAGGAGCAGCTTATACGCTGTTCAATACGCCCTCTTCCGGACGCGATTTCAGGGAAAGCGCAAGACTTAAAAGCGAAAACTTGAAAAGTACAGTATTAAGTCTTAAAGAAGACGGCCTCCAGCTCAAAGATCAAATAGCCCAAACTTCCAAAGAAGGGGCAGAGTTGATTAAAGAGCTTTCTGAAGATGTAAAGTCATCAATCGAGAGCTGGAAAAAAACTGTGGAGCCGCACCAAAAAAACATTCAAAAATATTTGGAACAGATTGAAACCAGCTTAAAAGAATTGGAAGAAAAAGCCAAATCAGAGCAAAGTAATGATGACGATACCCAGCCTGGTGGCGGGGCCGAAAAACACCCGGAATAAACAGCTTAATTACTTAAATGAACATACAGCTTGTAGCGGAACGATGTTTCCTACAAGCTTTTTTTAATGTCTAAAGGGCCTTTGACGGGTAACGACTGCCGCAAAAAAGTACAGTCCCGGGATCGGGAATTTCGGACAGAAAAAAGCTTGCAGAAAACCAAAGAGGTTCTCTGCAAGCGGAGGCAAGTAGAACTTACCCAGTTAAGCTAAATAAAGAATGATTACTTATGCATTGTCTCCTCGCTGAGAATTTAAGTTTTGAGTGAAACGGTCGATGATGATTGCCAGGATTACTATTCCAAGTCCCGCAACAAAGCCTGTTCCAACTTCAGCACGCTGAAGACCTGTAATTACTGTCTGACCTAATCCTTTAGCTCCGATCATAGAGGCAATAACGACCATAGATAATGCCAGCATTACGGTTTGGTTAATTCCTGCCATAATCGTCTTTTTAGCCATCGGAAGCTGAACTTTAAAGAGCTTTTGTGTACCAGTGGTACCAAAGGAATCGGAAGCTTCGATTAATTCATGAGAAACTTGACGAATCCCTAAATTCGTGAACCTGACCGTTGGAGGAGTCGCAAAAATTACGGATGCAAATACTCCTGGAACCATTCCAATACTAAAGAAGGCTACTGCCGGGATTAAATAGACAAACGCAGGCATCGTCTGCATAAAATCAAGAATAGGGGTAACGATATTCTGAACAGCTTTACTCTTGGCCATCCATATTCCAAATGGAACCCCGATAATAACTGAAATTAAACTGGAAAAAACGACAAGCGTAAACGTGTACATTAATTCTTCCCAAAGACCCTGATTGGCAATAAACCACAATCCAATGACTGAAAAAGCGAGCAAGCCAAATTTTTTGCCTGTAATAAAGAAGGCAGTTACTCCAACAATGATGATAAACAGCCAAATAGGAATGTTCATCATCCAGTCTTCCGCGAAAGTATCAATAAAATCCCCAAAATCCTGCTTGATAAAATCAAATAAAAACTCAAAAGTATCTGTAGTCCAATCAGTAGCGTTAGATATCCACTCCGCTACTGGAATTCTAGGCATCAATCCCATTAATATTCACCTCACTTCCAGCTAATGCTGCTATAACAGCTCCCCGAACGATAATTCCTCGTAACTTACCATCCTCCACTACCGCTACTGGTACCGGAGAATCATGAATCACATTAAAGATTTCCTGCATTGGTGTATCCTTCTCAACTTTAGGAACATCGGTTCTAAGAATGGATTTAAGATCTTTCTTCTCTTGTTTTACGGCTTCAGACACATCATCAGCAGTTACATAGCCTAATAAATTCCGTTTGACATCCGTTACATAAATGCTTGAAAGTCCTTCTTTTGCCATTCGCTCAAGGGTAGTCCGCGGCCCGTGCTTTTCCATATCCACTGTCTCAGGTCTTTTCATAACGTGCTCTGCAGTAAGCACCTTGGACCGGTCGACATCCTCAACAAATTTCTCAACATAATCGTTGGCTGGATTAACAAGGATCTCTTCAGGAGTACCAATCTGTACGATTCTTCCATCCTTCATGAGAGCAATTCGGTCACCAATTCTTAAAGCCTCATCAAGGTCATGGGTAATAAATAGAATGGTCTTTTGCATAGACTCTTGAAGTTCCAGCAGTTCATCCTGCATTTCTTTTCTTATTAATGGGTCTAACGCTGAAAATGCTTCATCCATCAGCAAAACTTCAGGATCGTTAGCAAGCGCACGAGCAAGCCCTACACGCTGCTGCATCCCCCTGAAAGCTGAGCAGGGAATTGATGAATGTATTCTCCCAATCCTACCATCTCTAAGGAAGATTTGGCTTTTTTGTGGCGTTCCTCTTTATTGACCCCTTGCACTTCTAAACCGAATTCTGCGTTTTCTAAAATGGTTCGGTGAGGAAACAATGCGAAGCGCTGAAAAACCATACTCAATTTTTGACGGCGGACTTCTCTGAGACTTTTCTTATCCATTTTTGCTAAATCCTGCCCATCAATCATTACACTTCCTTCTGTCGGCTCGATTAATCTGTTAATTAAGCGAACGAGAGTGGATTTCCCTGATCCCGACAGCCCCATAATGACAAAGATTTCTCCTTCTTCTACATTAAAAGATGCCCGGTTTACTCCGACAGTATTGCCTGTTTTCTTTAAGATCTCTTCTTTAGATAAACCTTGGTCCAAATACTTGGTAGCTTTTTTGGCGTTCTTACCAAAGATTTTGGACAAGTTTTCAACTTGTATGATCGGCAAATTTCTCACCTCTTGTTTTGGTTTTATTATGGTACGTTTCGTGCGGAAATACTCCTAACGCAAGCAATCACCTTTTATACTGTAACTGATTTGTAATAAAAAGTTCAAATCATAAATTCAGTAAAATAAGTACAAAAATTATGTACAGTTTAAACTGTACAAAGTTTCAAGTGGAGGATACTTTCATTTCCTCACATATACTTTAAAATACTAGCCTTTGTAGTATTTTTGTATTTTTCCTAAATATAGTAATGTTTACACTAGCCTACAGGACGAAGGAGGATCTTATGGGATTGAAAGATCACCGAACGTTAGAAGAAATAAATACCCAGGTCGTTCATCAATTTTCAAAAACGTTGGAAATGTTTGGACTCACCCCTTCCGAAGCCCGTCTTTTTGTGACCCTTTACATCCATCGCGAGCCTATGACGCTGGATGAAATGAGTGAAGCCATGGAAAAAAGCAAAACCTCAATGAGTACGGGAATCAGAAGCTTATTAGATCAAGGACTGGTGGAAAGAGTTTGGAAGAAAGGATTCCGCAAAGATTATTTCAAAGCAGAGGATAATTTATATAAATCGTTTATGACTGCTTATATCCAAAAGTGGCTGGATGCCACAAATCAGCAGCAAACAGCTTTAGACCTTCTTGAAAAACAATTGGAGAAAGAAGATCAAAGCACACGAAAAACCTCGGAGAAAGCTGACAAACTATTTGAAAAGATTGAGCACATGAAGCATTTCCACCAATTAATTTTTAAAGCTTTTGAAGACCTGGAACCAAACAAATAAACCTCCTTGAACCAGTGCCGTGTAAGGATTTTACACGAACTGGTTTTTTATTTTAAAATAGTATATACACACATTATTCCTTGAAAATTTTCAAAACAATAATAATATATAACTATAGCCAATATATTTTAGTTAACTCGGTGTTTACTAATTTGGGTAGTATTACTGAACGATTGAATGATCAAACTCCAAACCCGAGAGAAGGTGTGGTTCATGAAAGATAAAATTTCAAAGCAAGAAGCCATTTTTTATAGTCATAAGATGGCCCAGCTTTCTAAAGCCTTGTGGAAAGCAATTGAAAAGGACTGGCAGGAATGGATTAAACCTTTTAAGCTCAATATTAACGAGCACCATATTTTATGGATCGCTTATCATTTGAAAGGGGCAAGCATTTCGGAAATTTCCAAGTATGGAGTTATGCATGTATCTACAGCATTTAATTTCTCCAAAAAATTAGAAGAACGGGGCTTGCTTCAATTTTCTAAACGGGAAAATGATAAGCGTAACACTTATATCGAACTGACCGTGGAAGGGAACGAGCTGCTGGAAGCAACACTTATAGAATACAACCCAGATGACAATTCAGTGCTCCGAGGATCAATGCCTATGACTGAAATGTATGGAAAACTTCCTGAATTTTTGGATCTATCTGCTTTAATTAAAGAAATTTATGGAGACGAATATATGGAAATTCTGGAACGCTCTCTTGAAAATATTGAAGAACAGAACGTGGAAGAAAAGCCTACTGATCTCGAAACCTATAAGAAAAAATCAAAGTCTTCATAATTAATATTTTCCTACCCCATTGATTTATTGAGGGTAGGTTTTTTTATGGTCTCGAAAGCTGGAGAAGCTTTGCCGCTAATTCAGGATAAATCCTTTCCTCATACAAGGCAATAAGTGCAGGGGTAACAGACAGCTTATAATTTAACATCCCCGCAAAATGAAGAAGGAGGCCGCTATGGTCTACAAGGCCGAGTTCCTTGTCTTCTTCATAGATAGCATTAAGCTCGTCCAATAAAAGGAGCGTATCCTCATATTCCTGTCTGTCTAGATTTTGTTCAATAATCATCTTTGTAAACGAATACCCTTTCAATTCTCCTGTTTTCAATAATAATTGAACGTGAAACTGACATGTTTCACAAGATATTTTTCTCTCCACTCTATCCTCTCCAATTGCTGATGTGACAGGTCTTGTCCCCCTAATAAAACTTGCTTTTAATCTCCAAAAAAATTTTTATGGAAAACCTATTGCTTTTTCTACAAAAACATACTATTATTCCTCTTGTGCAAGACAATTACTATCGATAACTCAGTACTAATATCATAACGATAATCATGCATAAATCACAGTATTTTTTGGCGTAAAGGGGGATTCTTCGATGAACTGCTGGAAGACAATTAACATCAATAAAGAATTCGGTCTGAACCGTGTATATCTAATGTCTTTTCTAACTGGACTATTGTCCTTTCTCTTGCTATATATTCCATTTTCCATGATTCATGGAACGCATACGATGAAAGATCATGGAGTATTGCCAATATTAATCATCCTGCTTTTTTTGCCAACTATGCATCGGTTAATGCATATTTTACCATTAGTTCTCTTTTATAAACGGCTGAAGGTCAGGTTTAGAGTTAGAGGTCAAATGGTTCCGACTTTCACTTATCAATGCAAATCAAAGATGTCAAAACACACCTCGATTGTCATGGCGATGGCACCTACTTTTCTGCTGACCGTCCCAGCATTATTCATGAGCTGTGTATTTCCAAATCATTATGCTTATTTTGTGTTATTTGCAGCAGTGAACATCGGATTTTCCTTTACTGACTTCCTTTATTTGAACCAATTTATTAGAGCTCCTCGCCGCTGTGTCATTGAAAATGCCAATGACGGGTATGATATTCTGATCCAGCAGCGTAAAGCATAACTTTCTGCAATTAATAAATTCATGAGGTCACAGCCATAAATATAGAAGACCGTCGAAATTTCGACGGTCTTTTTATTTATCATGGTTTATTTAGTAATCCAAAGTTGTATGCAATTGGGCTTAGGTCTTTTACTGACCCTGAATCGGTGCATGAAAAACTTTAGGGCTTGTCTTCCTTTCCTTTTTGTGCCGTCTGGTTTTCTTTCGTTCTTTGTAGTTTATTCTGTTCAATCTTCATAAATTTTGATAGAGTAGTTCCATAGGGAATAAAGGAGGTTCTTCATGTGGCTTATGGATTTATCATATACGCGCTATTTGTATTGTTTGTGTTTAACTCTCTCACTCATTCCTTATGTTTGAAAACGAAGATGTCCACAGAAAAACAAACTCGCGTATTTAGGACGATTAATGTCCTAATCACCATACTCCTCATTTCGTCCTATGTGGAAGTGCTGAATTCATTATAAAAACAGGCCTGGGGAACTTAGCCCTGGCCTGTTTTTAACTTATTTTACAACCATGCAGCTCCCACAATGATGAGCAAAATAAAGAGAACAACGATCAAAGCAAAACCGCCACCGTATCCGTAACTCACTTTCTCACCCCCCTCGCTGCATTCATAAAGTATCTTATGCACGAAACTCAAAGTCGGATAGGCAGGTGCCCTTCCTTGAATTATTTTTATTAATCTGTGTGGAATAGTCGAGGTAAAATATGTTATATTAACTCATGGGCTGTATTTAAAACCTCTACGTCAATAAATGAATTGTTTAGGAGTGTACATCAAATGAAGAAAGTGTTGATTAGTGCTGCACTGGCAGCAAGTGTATTTAGTTTATCCGCCTGTTCTTCCAGCGGCGATGATTCAAAAGTAGTGGTTGAAACGAAAGATGGAAATGTTACAAAAGATGAATTTTATGAAGAATTAAAAGACAAGTATGGCGAGGAAATCCTTCAGAAAATGGTCATGATGGAAGTCCTTTCTGATAAATATGATGTTTCCGATAAAGCGGTGAATAAAGAACTGGAATCCTTGAAAAAGCAATATGGGGATCAGTTCCAAATGGTTTTACAGCAGAGCGGTTTCTCAAGTGAAGATGAATTTAAAAAGACTATTCGCCTGAGCCTGCTTCAAGAAAAAGCAGCAGGGGAAGACGTGGACATAAGTGAAAAAGAAATGAAAGATTATTACGAAAAAATGAAAACTGAGATTCAAGCCAGCCATATCCTGGTATCCGATGAAAAAACAGCGAAAGAAGTAGAGAAAAAGCTTAAAAATGGAGGAGACTTTACTAAATTAGCTAAAGAATACTCCACAGATACCGGCTCTGCCAAAAAAGGCGGACAGTTAGGATATTTCGGACCTGGCAAGATGGCTCCAGAATTTGAAAATGCCGCCTATAAACTCGACAAAGGTGAGGTCAGCGAGCCTGTTAAAACTCAGTTTGGATACCATATTATTAAAGTTACGGACAAGCGTAAAAATGAAGATGTAAAACCTTATGATGAGGCAAAGTCAGAAATCAAGCGGACGTTGATCAGCCAAAAAGTTAACCAGCAGCAGCTGCAGTCTAAAATAGACAAATTAATGAAAGACGCTGATATTAAAGTAAAAGATGATCAGTTTAAGGATCTTTTTAAAGAACCTGAATCTACATCTGCTTCTACAGGAAGCGATTCTGAGTCTGATAGTGGTTCCAGTTCAGATTCGGACAGCGGTTCTGATTCTTCCAGCGACTCAGATAAATAATCAGCATTAAAAAAATCCAGGTGAACTGATTCACTTGGATTTTTTATGAGTTTAATGTGGCTCGCTGCTTTTCACGTTTTTCCTTTTCCTCTTCCATTCTTTTCAAATACACTTGTCCTTCTCTTTCAATGTAATGCTGTTCCATTTTATGCTCAGCTCTAAATGCTCGAAAGGCCATATACCCGCTAATAAAAATGAAGATGATACAAAAGAATACCCAAATTGGAATACCGAACATCATGGTTTGCGCCTCCCTGTCCCATTTGCTCTATCGTATGAGAATAGAAGAGAATTTATGAATATTCTTCCACTTCAGCTTCTTTTATTTGCCCCTCTTCAACCGTCATTCTTCCATAAACGAAAGCACTTACAAGTGCTAAGAACCCGAGAATCAGGAAGGTTAATTGATAGCTCGTATAATTAGAAATGATGAGACTTAACGGAGCAAGCAGTCTTCCTAACGTAAAGCGTAGAGAAGCGGCAGAAAAGTAGCGCCCGCGCATATCGGCAGGAGCTAGTTTTGAAATAAAACTTTCCTGTATCCCTGCTACCATTAATTCCGCTAAAGTAAAACCGCCCATTGCCACTATGAATAACCAAAGATTTTCCGACCACCCATACAACACAATGGATACCGTATAAGCACAGCAGGAAAGAATAAAAACTTTCTTTTCCCTAAAACGATTCATCCACTTCGTAATACTGACCGTAAACAGGGCAACAAGCAGCCCATTTTCTGCTAGAATGATTCCAAAAGCTTTCTCTCCAGAAACCTTCCAGCTCCATTCTCCTATACTTAGTACGGTTTGTTCATGTATCACTTCACTCGTATAGACGGCGATCAATATATCGAGCTGCATAAATGTCTGGGCGACCAGAACCCCCGCAATGATAAACAACATAAAATTGCGGTCTTTAACGATCAGATGATAATCACTGATCTCTTTCCAAATCATTTGTTTCCAGCTTCCTTTTTTGAATTCTTTTTCCCTCCTTGTTAAAGTTTCATTTAATTGGGAAGAAAGAACCCAGGAAAGCATGAGAGTCAAAAACATCCCCGTTACAAGCATTTCAAATCGATAGGTATAAAAAATATAACTCCCTATGATCGGCCCAACAACAACCGCGATGTTTAAAGCTGTATAAAACACAGCGAATACATTAGAGCGGTGTTTTTCCTCTACTACATCCGCTACCATCGCATGAGAAGCCGGCCAATACAACGCCCCGAACACTCCCAGCAGACTAAAGGCAGCAAACGTTAACATTGGGGAGCTGAGCCAAGGAGAATTAACAATAGCAAACAGACCAAAGGATAAGCTTTCCCCTAAGGCAGCATAGACCATCATTTTTTTTCTTCCGAAACGATCGGCACAAAACCCGCCAAACAAACTGGCTACTACTGAAAAAAACTGCGAGAGGAATAACAAGCCGCCTGCAGAATCTTTACCGAAGGATTTCTCAAAGTAAATGGTCATAAAAGGGAAAAACGACCAGAATAACAGGTTCATTATCCCCTCTCCGTATAATCGTATCTTTAAATTTCGGTTCCATTCTTTCCATTTCATCTCTATTTCTCCTGATCAGTCAGCATCTTATTTACTAAAAGCAGGCTTATAAAACGCCCTTTGTTCCAATGAATACATTTTTTCAGTGAATTCTCCTGGATTTGTTTTCGCAAGTGCCCGATTTAACATATTCATCCTTGCGTCCATCATGTCTATATAGTGAAGAAGTTCCGCTTCCCGAACAAGTGGAGGTTTGGGACTGCCCCATTCCTGTCGGCCATGATGACTCAATATCATGTGCTGAAGAATCGTTACTTCTTCCCCCTCTATTTGAAGCTCTTCTGCAGCCGCTTTAATTTCTTCACTCATTATGGATATATGACCAAGCAGTTTCCCTTCCACGGTATAGGATGGGGATGTATGATTGGAAAGTTCTCTAGTCTTTCCCAAGTCATGCAGAATAATGCCTGCATACAGCAAATCTTTATCCACTTCTGGATACAATTCAGCTACGCTTTTAGCTAAATTCAACATAGAAACGATGTGATGTAAAAGTCCCGAAATATAGTTATGGTGATTGCGAACTGCAGCAGGATAATGGATTAATTCCTCCTGATGCTTCTTAACTAAATGCCGTGTAATTCTTTGTAGATTCGGATTTTTCATTTCAAATACAGCTTCCGTGATCCGGTCCATCATACTTTCTTTATCAAGCGGAGCCTTCTCAATAAAATCCGCTGCTTTTATACCATCCGTGGATTGGGCGGGACGAATGCTGTGGATTTTCAATTGAGGTTTACCGCGGAACTGGCCGACTTCCCCTGAGACTTTTACGATCTCTCCTTGATGAAACAATTCTTCATCTTCAGCACTTGCTTCCCACAATTTTGCGTCAATTTCTCCTGTTCTATCTTTCAGCATTAACGATAAAAACGGCCGTCCGTTACTCGCAACTCCTTTGTTAGCATTTTTTATGAGTAAATAGTGATCGAAAGCTTCCCCTACTTGATAATGTCCAATTCCTGCTTTCATTAATGCTCCCTCCTTGTTCAAAAAAAAGCTGCCCCTGGAATTCTTTATAATAAACACACAGATGCCTATCGTAAAGGGCCAGGAACAGCCATTCTCATGCTCTTTCATTTCTCTTCTTCATTTTGATCAATTTTCGGTACATACCTGAAAATTTCACCAGATTCGACGACATGAATAAATTTCATCAGCCAGCGGTAATAATTTTGAGCGTAACGAAGCCGCTCTACATCCTGATCTATTCTATCCTTCAAAGTCTGGTCCGATGTTCTTTCCTGAATTTGAACAAGTTCCTGAATAGCTTCATCGGCTTCCTCAATATTCGTCTCGGTATGGTGCCTCCATTTGCTTCCAAATAATGAAGTAAATGATTTATACCAATCTTCTTCTGATTTATATAAATCTTTACGCACTCCTTTTTTGAAGGAAGGCTCAACCATCTTCATTTCAGATAATGCACGTACACCTGTCGACATGCTTGTCTTGCTCATTTCCAACGCTTCCCGCATATCATCCAGTGTCATGGGCTCATCTGAAAAATAGAGCACACCGTAAAGGCGCCCAATTGAAGGGGTTACTCCGTAAAGATTCATATTCTTAGCTATAACTTGAATAAACTGTTCAATTGTATCTTCGTACCTAGTCCAATCTGGATTGAGCTCTTTAGGCAATGGATAACCCTCCATTTGCTATATCATGTAGAATCTTAAGATATTTTATCATTAAAATAACGAAGATGCGACCTTCTTAACAAACATTATTTCAACGTTTGCAGAGCCGATCCACGGACATAGTTAGAAAGGTCCTCTCTAAAAGAAAATAAAATGACCTGGTGTTTTTCCTGAAAGCGGTTAAGCACCTGAAGCATGTTCGTTAATCTCGTTTCATCAAAATGAACAAATGCATCGTCCATAATAAAAGGAAGTCCTGTGGTGTCAGCTAAAACTTCGCCAACAGCCAGTCTAAGTGATATATAAAGCTGATCATTTGTTCCTCTCGACAGCTCAGATACGATAAAAAAACGGCCGTTAGTATCTTCTGCCACTAAATGCTTCTCGTTCTTATTTAGATGAATATTCATGTATTTCCCTGAGGTCAGCGTTTGAAAATAAGAGGAAGCAATGGTAATGACCTGGGGCAGATATTTATTTTGGTATACTTTTTTAGATTTAACTAACATGTTTAATGCCGTTTCATAAACTGCCCATTGCTTAGATAATTGATTTAAATAGTTTTTTTCTACTTGAAAGGCGTGTCTATACTCTGAATGCTTATCAGAGTTTTCCAAATAAGATAAGGAATGTTTAACTTCAGCAAGAGACTCATGTAATTCCATTCTTTTCTGTTCCAATTGGTTTAACTTATCTTCCCGCTCTTCCACCTGAAACTTGAGAGTGGATTCTTTAGGGAGGTTCTCCCAGTCAATCTCCCGCTGCTCCTCCATGGTTAACAATTGATCAAGGCGGCCTTTTAAATCGTTTTCTCTTTCTGCATTCGACCTCTCCTGCTCATAAAGACGGGATTGTTGATAAAACGCTTCTTCATTGTCTGCCATAGCCCGGGCAAATAATTCCTGACGTTTCTTTACTAAAGGAATACTTTTTTCTTTTACCTTTTTCAAAGCTTCCTTATCCTGCAATTCTTCCTGAACAAGTGTGTGGAATTGCTCTTCAAGCCTTTCGCAGGACTGAACCCATTCTGAAATATCTGTTAACAACTGGAAAACGCTTTGGCCATTTCTTTCCCACTTGTTAAGGGATTGAAACGTTAACGCGTCCTCTTCAATTTTATTAATAAAATTTTGCAGCGCATTGATCTCTTTGGAAATTTCTTCACAGTCCTTCTCTTCTGCCTTTAACTTTACTAAGATGTGATAAAGCTTTTCCCAATAATTAATATCCATTCCGACTAGAAAAGGATAGCGTTCCTCCTGTTCATGTATTCGAGCAAGCTGCTTTCTTTTCCTTTGCAGAAGCTGCTCTCTTCGTTCTTTTAAGCGCATTCCCTTTTGACGTTCTTCATTCCAGCGGTCCTGCAAAAAAAGCCATTCAGGTTCCAGTCTTTCATGCTCCTTTAACTTTTCCTTCATGGCAGCCAATGATTCTTTCCCGCCCGAATTGACGGAGGATGGTTTTCTTTCTTCCACCCAATTATTCAGCTCATAAACAGAACGCCTCATCACAATCCCTGCATACATGCAAATAAAAGATAAGGATACACCGATAATAAAAAATAGCAGGCTGCCATAAACCACACTAGCTGAGCTTCCACCTATTAAAAAGAGTACAGCTGCAGTCCACCATAAATATACGTATTGCCTCCGTGTACTGATCAGTTGTTTCCAGCGTGCCAAATCAGCGTCAGCTGCGCTGCTCCTCTGAACCTCATAAGCGTTCTGTAAAGCTGCGTTATATTCTGAGATTTGTTGTTGATCAAGCAGGTTTGTTTCAATTTCATTTAACCTGGTTTGCAGTTCCTGCTGATGGTTCTTTTGATCTTTTTCCTCCTCTGTCAACCTTTCCTCTTCCAGTCCAATGGCCGCTTCTGAATGTTTAATTTCTCTCCACGTCTCCTCTAAATAAAAAGGAAAATGATAGTCTTTCAGCTCATTCAGAGTTAAACCATGTTCAATCCCTTGTAATTTCTCACGCATCTCTTCCTGCAATTTCCCATTCGACAGGGTCAGTTGCTCAACTTTCTCAACTGCCTCCTCATAGGAAGAAAGATCATTGCTTATTTGTTTCGCTTCAGCCAAATGAGTATAGGTTTGAAGTTTTTCTTTGACCTGGGCTATGGCAGTGGTCTTTTCCTTGATTTGTTTCTTAAGCAGCTGCTCTTCACTTTCTAAGGGAAGGAGCAGCTGCTTTAACTGTGCGTATCTTTCTTTTCCTTGTTCAGGAAAGGAAGGTATTTCGGTATCATTTCTCTGTCTACGTAACTCATAGTATTCATATATAATTGGCAGGACCTTCAATAGTTGAGAAGTACGGTGACGGGCAAAAGTCAGATCATTCACTTCTTTAGTAACAGATTCAATCTGCGCTTTTACATTTTCCTGCTTTTCCAAGAGGGTTTGATAGCCGGCTTGTTCTGCCTCCGCCTGCTTCCATTGTTTTTCAGCTTCTTTTACTTTTTGAAGCTGTCGATTGATTTGAGGATTTCGTCCTTTCGGCTTAAAAAACTCATCACGCTCTTTTGCAAGCCATGTCTCCGTTTCGTAAATCTGCTGTGATCCTGTCAAACCGATATCAAGCAATACATCCCCAATTGCTCTCCAGTCATGCTGCGCAGCTTGAGTAAATCCTCAGAATTAAATGTATAGATCGATTCAAATGCACTTCGTGTCAAACCACTCAGGAGTCTGCTTAAAAATTCCTCTCCCCGTTCTTCACCATTGGAGAGTATGCAAAGCGCTTCTCCATTTCGCTTATCGTGAACTCGTTCAATAATCACTCGTTCATCTACAACAGCTGAGACGATGAGCCTGCCTCCCATCGGTCCTCCCGTTTTTGGCTGATAGAACTCTCTCTTTTTAGGAGGAAGACCAAATAGAATAAATAAGAAAAATTGTTGGAGTGTAGATTTACCAGCTTCATTCCTGCCCGAAATGACGTTGAACTGGGGATCGAATGAAATGGAAAAATCACGCCATTTTCCAAAACCATATACCGTTGCTTCCTTAACTCTCATCGTCAGACCCTCCAGTCTTAAGCAACCGGCTTAACGTAGACTGTTTTACCTCTTCAATTAATTCTGCTTTATCTTCCTCCGTAAGTGGATAGAGATAAGGATAGAATTGCTTATGCTTATACAAAGAAGCGAGCCATTCTTCCCATTCAGTATCCGTCAACTCTTCAATCCCTCTTAAAAACTCACCGCTGATATGACGGCTCTTCCGAAGCTTCTCTTCATCATAGCTTGGCAGATCGATCACTTTTACATTCATAAAATAAACCCAGGAATTTTCCAATTCTTCCTCTCGATTAGCTTCTTCTACCCAGGAATCGATAAGCCCTTCTGTTTTCCAGCGCTCTAAATTTCCCGAATCTCCTTTTAAATACAATGTTGCCAGTACTTTAGAATGCAAAGATTGCAATTCTTCTTTCGTATGAAGAAATAGAGTTTCAAGGTCCTGGGGCTTTTCCAGACCTCTGCAGTCGATAATCGTTTCTTCAAACAGGATCGACTGCAGAGGGAGGAATGTAAATTCCCATCCATTATGGCTGAAGTCGACAAGGTAAGCTCCTTTCACCCCTTCTTCTTTTCTTGAGCGTCCTTGAATATTTCCAGGGTATAGGACTGGAGGATCTGAGGAAAGAAAATGGCGGGCATGGATATGACCAAGCGCCCAATAATCCATGAATTGCCGGAACAACTCTTCCATTAGAAAAGGCGCGTAAACTTCATGTTCTCCAGCATGAGAAAATAAACTCCCATGCAGCATCGCTATATGTATGACTTCGTCTGCAGTTCTCTTAAACTCATGAACTTTATTATCGGTAACTCTTTGCTGGACATAACTGAAACCAAGAATATTTGCAGCGTGTCTGCCGTTTTTGTAAAAAGGAACGCTTTGTACTGATTCATCTTTAAAAACAACAACATTCTCCGGATAATCTATGGGGTACTTCGTTCCATTCATAAAGTCGTGGTTACCATGTGAAACAAAAACTTGAATGCTTTCTTTTTCTAACTTTCGAAAACCGTTGCGAAGATGAATTTGTGCTTTTAAACTGCGTGATGCTTCATTAAACAGGTCTCCTACGATAAGAATGAAATCAACTTTCTCGTAAATGGCTGCCTCAATCAGGCGGTCAAATGCCTCAAAGGTACTCTTTCTCAACTGTTCGACAATCTGCTCAGGCAGATGACTTGTATGAATAAAAGGACTATCCAAATGCAAATCTGCACTGTGAATAAACCGTAGATCACGCCCCATACGCATGCTCCTTTCTTAAAGGTAATTTTACCAAAAAAAGAGAGCGAATGCACGTTCGCTCTCTTCAAATAAATAGGATTTAATTTTCTTTTTTCGATAATTGCATGGCTCGTTTAAAGTCTTTTAACGACGAGGACTTTCCATAAAGCAGGACTCCCCCTCGATACACGCGTGCCCCAATGATTCCAAGGAGAATAATGGAGGCGACCATGATCGAAATGGATAACAGAACTTCCCATAAAGGAATATCCAGCATCCCTACCCTTAAAAACATAATTAATGGGGTAAAGAAAGGAAAATAGGAGGTCGCCGTGATAAAAGCAGCATCAGGCATGTTTAAGCCGAATACCGCTAAAATAAATGAAGCAACGACCAGCATCATCATCGGTGCTACAATCTGCTGGGCATCTTCCAGCCTGCTGACTAAAGAACCCAACATAGCCGCAAGCGTGGCATACAGTAAGTAACCGAGAACAAAGAATAAAACAGCATATACGATCGTTACTGGATCAGCATTCGTAACTCCAACTGTATCTAAAAAAGATTGGTTTCCGCTGTTTACTCCCTGTTTGATTCCAAGAAAACCAGCTAAAATGAAAATACAAAATTGAGTAAGTCCCAATAGCGCGATTCCGAAAATCTTTGCAAACATTTGTGAAACGGGAGATACACTGGAAATTAATATTTCCATGACACGGCTTGATTTTTCTGTAGCCACTTCCGTTGAGATCATATTTCCATACATAAGTACCGAAAAATACATCACAAACAGCATAATATACACCAGGCCGCGCGTTTGGGTCAGCTCCTCAGCTGTTTTCGCGCTTTTTTCCAGGGCGACTAAATCAAAGGTAACCGGAGCAGAAATCTGCTGTAAAACAGCTGGATCAATATCTGCCTGCTTCGTTACCATATTTACCTTTACCTGCTGAAGCGCCTGTTTTACGGGTTCACTTACTTCGGTAGAAGCGATTTGATTGGAGTAGAAGGACGCTTGTGGAAGTCCCTGGTCCGATTCGCTTATCTCTACAGCCGCTGCGAAATTCTCATCTTCAACTTCCTTTTTCGCTTCATCTAACGTCCCACTGTAAGCCGTTGATGTAATCTTGCCATTGTTTTTCAAACTCTGCTGCAGGGCTGCAGTCCACTCCTCATTGTCTGACAGCACAGCTACTTCTTTAGTTTTGTCATTATTGAACGATTCAATGATCGATTGAATATTGGATAATCCAAAAATAAGTACGATTGAAACGAGTGTCGTAATAACGAAGGACTTGGATTTTATTCTGTTCATGTAAGTTTGCGTCAGCATAATCCAGAATTTATTCATAAGAAGCCCCCACTTTCTCAATAAAAATGTCATTCAACGAAGGTTCCTCTAAATCAAAGGTTCTTACAAAACCTTTCCCTTGTAACTCGTCAAATACCTTTTGGGAAGCAGCTTCACTTTCAACCTGAATTTCGCATCCTTCGGTAAGTTGTTTGTAATGAATGACACCAGGGAGCTGCTCCAGGTATCTTACCTTAAAATCCGCCTTCACACGGATATTCTTGCGCCCAAAAGAACGCTTAATCTCTTTTAAATCTCCATGTACGACAGGTTTCCCATGGTGAAGAATACACAAGTTTTCGCAAAGCTCCTCTACATGTTCCATACGGTGGGAAGAAAAAACAATAGAAGTTCCAGCTTCTTTCAACTCAACAACCGCTCTTTTTAACATTTCTACATTTACTGGATCAAGCCCTGAGAAAGGTTCATCCAGAATCAACAGCTTAGGTTTATGTAGAACTGCTGAAATAAATTGGATTTTCTGTTGGTTACCTTTGGAAAGCTCTTCTACCTTTTTAAGTTTATAATCAGGTACTTTGAACCGATCCAGCCAGCTGTCTAATTCTTTTAAAGCTCCGGCTTTATCCATCCCTCGCAATTTAGCTAAATAAACGAGTTGGTCTCTAACTTTCATTTTAGGGTACAGCCCTCGTTCTTCAGGAAGATAACCCACTAAATGGCTTTGATCGTACCCGATGCTGTCTCCATTCCAAGAAATAGACCCTTCGGTTTGATCGAGCAAGCCGAGAATCATTCTAAAGGTGGTAGTCTTTCCGGCTCCATTTGCACCAAGAAAGCCAAAAATCTGTTTTTCAGGAATTTCTAAAGACAATTGATCCACTGCAGTAAATGAACCAAAACGTTTTGTTACACTCTCAAGTCTAAGTGTCATGCTTTCATCTCCCTTCATTTTTATTACGGCTTCATCTATTCCTATGTTTCAATTTTTTAAAAGAATTTATAGTAGAAGCAGGATTTTTCTCGGCAAACGACAAAATATGATAAATGAACGATTGTTCAGGGAGGCTCTAATAATGAAGAAATACTTTCTAACTGTATTTGAAAAAAACGGCACAAATGTGCTTGACGAAACATTTGAAGCTGCCAATGATGAAGAAGCAAAAAAAATCGGCCAGGTAAAACTCCAGGAACATGGTTTCGAAGAGCACACTCACCGCTGTGCAGCTCCGGAAGGCCATTTGGTCTTATTCCACCGATAAAAAAGAAAAGTCGCGCGGCTGGCGCGACTTTCTAATTTCCTTTGAAATTCGGTTTCCTTTTTTCAAGAAATGCCTTTACTCCCTCCTGATGATCCTCGGTTCCTCTCAGCTTCCATTGGGCTTGCCGCTCGTTAGACAAATATTGCAGAAGCTGGTCAAGTCCATGCTGGTGATAAATTTGTTTTGTCGCAATCATTGCCTTCAACGGGCGACGGCTCCAATTCAAAGCAAGAGCCTCTGCTTCCTCATGAAGATCTCCATTCACTACTATATCTACCAGCTGGTGATCATATGCTTGCTTTGCTCTTAACTCCTGACCATCCCAGGCAAACTGTTTAGCACGGTGGGAACCCAGACGCTGCTGCAGCCAGAAATGGCCGCCACCATCAGGAATAAGTCCTACACCTATAAAGTTCATTGATATCATTGAATCAGGATCAGCCATGATGTAATCGGCTGAGAGGGCAATACTTAAACCTAAGCCAACGACTGGACCGTGCACAGCGGAAATGACGATTTTTGGCATCGTATATATATTCGTTACAATCGTTTCAATGGCATCCATTACTTTGTCATAGGTTTCTGGATCAGCTGCCTGTTCCATCATGGCTACATCTCCGCCAGCACAGAAGCCCTCCCCTTTTCCCGATAATACAAGAACCTGGGCTTCCATCTCTTTTATTTCTTTGATGGCCGCTGCAAATTCTTCGAGCATTTCAACATGTAAGGCATTCATTTTTTCCCCACGGGCTAACTGCAAATATACAACGTTTTCTTTTTCTTCAACATTAAAATGCTTCATTGTCATTTACCCCTTCTCATTGAAGAATCACATATCATTCATTTCTTGATCGAAATGGTAAATTCCTGCAATATTCGACAATTTCAAGTAATTCTTCAGCGAAAAGTGGAAGCCAAATAAAAAAAGCTTACAGAGCTAAATGGTTCTCACTCTGCAAGCTTTTAAATAGGCGAACATAGTCCTGTCAGCCCTATTATTTAAATTATTGTTGTTCTTCAGGGTTACCGTAAAGCTCTTCAAGAGGCTTAGTAATAATCCGGCTTACATCATTGATCACCGTGTTAAGGCGCTGTTCTTCTTCCATTAATTTGGAAATCTGCGGATGCTGCTGAACAAGTTCAACAACTTTACGCGCTTGTTCTACTTCATCTTCAGAAATTTCTTCCCCTTGCATTTGCTTTTGCTGAAGGGTCATCTGTGTCTGACGGAAGTCATCAAACATTTTTTTGGCAGCTTCGTCACTCATTACAGCTTCGTAAGCCTGCTTAAGATTTTGGAATTCATCGCTGTCGCGAATCGCTTTTTCCAGATCGTATGCATTATCATAAATATTTGCCATAAATTAAGAAACCTCCTAAATTTGTTCGAACTCAAACTCCTACTTCACTATAACAAACGTATCCATTCCTGTATAGGAATAGCTTATGATTAAACGAACAAAACAATAATTCCTTGCAGGAATCCGATAACCCCGCCTAACAAAGCGCCTAAATACGTAATCATTTTAAACTCGCGTCTGGAAATGCCCAGCACCATATCTTCTAATCGTTCAACTTGAAAGGACTCTACTTCTTCCTGAACAATCTCAGCAAGGTGCATTGAATTCATTAATCTTTCCATTCTTTCTGCTAACACCTTAGTAAGATAGTCAATCACTAAAGGAATCAGCTCAAACAACAGTTTGGACCTTATTGGCTTTGTCCATTCCTCCACTGAACGGGACAACCACTCTTCAAGCGGCAGTACTTTGGATACTGTGCGTCCTAAAGTATGGGCAATAGTCGATTTGCCAATCTTAGCTTCAAACGTCTCAATAGGTTGATCCATTAATTGTTGACGTTCTTTGTGAAGCATAGACCGAAGCCATTCCTTCGTTTCATTAGCAGAAACATATCTAAGAATAGCTGGGTACATTCGTTCAGTCAGACTATCTGATCCCATGAAGGAAGAAATCATATTTCCTAACAGCCCCTGATTCATCAGATAATTTTCGACTAATTCGGTTACTTTCTTTCTGCCTTCATAGCTTTGTAAAAATTCCTTAATTCTTAATTGAATATAATCTGCAAGCTGGTCTGTCCCTTTTTCTGTTTTATTAATCCATCGCTCAGGCAGGATTTCATTCAATGACTTATTACGATAAGTTCCCATTAACTCCTCGTAACGAAGTTCGATCCAATGACTGATTTCTTTTTCTGCTTTTGGAATGGATATCTCTACATGTAAGGTTCGAAGCACTTCTCCACAGAAGAGGAGTTTTTCAACAGTACTTCCACTTCAGACTGAGCCCATTCTGTTAAATTCTTTTGAAATTCAGGATGTTCAAGCTTCCTTCTCAAACCTTCCGCAGTCAGCAAGTGTTCCACGACCATTCTCCCTAGCTGCTTTGCTAATTCTTTCTGCCGTTTAGGGATCAGCCCTGGAGTAAAAGGCAGCCGATATTTTCCTATATAGATCGTTTTATAAGGTCTAAAGAGCATTTTTATTGCTAACGAGTTTGTGACGCCTCCAATAAGCGCGCCAATTAGTACCATAAGAATAATTAAAAATACTGGGCTCATAAGCTTGCTACCTCTCTTCTTACTTTATGCTTCCCCCAGTATAATGGAATTTATTATACGTGCCAATTATCAAGGTACATAAGAAAAGACCCAGCTCCTTAGTAATGAAGCTCGATCTCGTTTTTCTATGAAAAAGCATAGTCGATTTATTTAAGCATCCCCAGGATTGTTCCAAACCTGGAAGCATGCTCTATTTCATCCGTCATTGCAATAAATAAGGGCTGATAAGCCATGTAATTTGGAATCATAAAAAGCATATCTCTGTACATTTCAAAGGCTTCAAACTCATCTTTCTGTGCTTTTTTTACTCCATTTTCAAAAGTTGAATAGTTAACTGTGGCAGGTTCAAAATGATAGAACTGACCGGTGAGCTGATAAAGAAGCTGTTGAAACATTTGGTAGTGCTTAGCATCATTCTCTTCAGCGTGTTTAATATAATCTCTAAAGAACAAATTACTCGTATCGCCCCAAGCCTTTTATAAAACTCATGGGCATTCCACTCATCCTCTATTGCCTGCTGTAACAATTCAACAAAATTTTTATTTCCTTTCATTTTCAACCCCCCTAACTGTAAAGTATGTCCGTTGGAGGACAACTATGCTAACTGCACCAATTATTAACGATTGTGATCTCTTCCTCTCAGGAGAAAATAAAACAAGGAGGTGAATCTACCGTGGATAAAAATAAAAAACGACGTGCCGATGAAGGTAAAGATAAATATGAATTAGACGTCGACCGGATGATCAATGAAGGGATGGCCGCTGGAATGACCCGCTCCGTTTATGGACGGGAGCAAATAGGGGAAACCCACCCCATTCCAGAACAAGAAGACCGTTCTTAACCTCCTCCAGACATTCAGCTGTTATTTTGGGCTGGTGTCTGGGAATAATTTTACATAAAAAATGACACAGTGTCGCTTGACAAATGACATTGTGTCATTTACTATTTGTAAGGCAGCTATAAATGACATCGTGTCATTTTCTTGTTAAGGAGGAGTGCAAATGCCAAACAATACCTTTTTTAATTTACCAAAAGAAAAGCAGCAAACGCTTATTAAAGCGGCCAAAAAAGAATTTTCGCGTGTTTCTCTTTATGAAGCTTCCATTTCAAATATTATAAAAGATGCGAATATCCCAAGAGGCAGCTTTTATCAATATTTCAATGATAAAGAAGACATCTTTTTTTATTTATTAGATGAAAATTCAAACGAAACAAGAGAAAAATTTAAGGAAAAACTGAAAGAAACGAATGGCAATATTTTTGATACGTTTATGGCTATGTTTCGTTTAGCTTTAGAAAATCTGAACAAAGAAGGAAACCGAAAATTTTTCCGAAATGCTTTTCTATATATGAATCACAAAATCGAAAATGCTTTAACACACAATGAGAACAATGAGGAATTTAACCGTTATTTTAAAGAAATCAGCTCATTGATTGATCGAGATTTATTGAATATTCAAGACGAAAGTGAGATTTATCATATTTGGCAGATCCTCACTGCCATAATGATTCGTAATATTATTCAGCAGTTTGTTAAAAATTTAAATCAAGAACAAACGATTAACAATTTCACTACCGAACTTGAATTAGTAAAAAGAGGACTATACAAAGAACCCACCCTTTAGAATTGGAGTGAGACTCATATGCAAACCGCAAATCCGCCAGTGAATGCTGGTGCAAAAGATGAACCACAGGAAATCAATAAAAAATTAATTGTATCCGTACTGCTTGTCAGTGCATTTGTAGCTGTACTCAATCAAACGCTTTTAAATACAGCTTTACCTAGTATCATGCAGGAACTGAATGTCACAGCCAACACAGCCCAATGGTTAATGACAGGGTTTATGTTAATCAATGGAGTTATGATTCCAGTCACAGCCTTCTTAATAGGTAAATTCACGACAAGAAAACTCTTCTTCATTGCTATGGGACTTTTTACTGCCGGAACAGTCATTGCAGTCATTGCACCGAGTTTCTCTGTTCTGCTAATTGGACGTCTCGTCCAGGCTAGTGGTGCGGGAATCATGATGCCGTTGATGCAGACCGTGTTTTTGATGATTTTCCCTGTTGAAAAGCGCGGAACTGTCATGGGAATTGCAGGGCTGGTTATTGCCTTTGGACCTGCGATCGGCCCGACTCTATCCGGTTACCTTGTTGAGCATTATTCTTGGAGATCACCATTTATGGTTATTCTGCCTATCGCGGTCATCTCTATAGTGTTTGGAATGTTCGCTTTAAAAAATGTGACAAAGCAGACGAATCCAACGATCGATATTCTATCCATTATTCTGTCTACTTTAGGTTTTGGAGGTCTGCTCTATGGTTTGAGCAGTGCAGGAAATGATGGATGGGACAGCATGCATGTCTATCTTTCCTTAATTGTTGGAGGGATTGCTTTATTTTCCTTCATTTGGAGACAATTTACCATTGAAAAACCGATTCTGGAGTTCAGGGTATTCAAGCATGGCATATTTGCCATCGCTTCTACTACGAGCATGATTGTGATGATGGCGATGCTGGGTGCAGAACTCTTAATTCCTATCTACATGCAAAACATGAGAGGATTTACTGCTTTAGAATCTGGACTTTTACTCCTTCCCGGAGCTATCGTTATGGGAGTAATGTCGCCGATTACCGGGCGGATCTTTGACAAGTTTGGTGCTCGCTGGCTGGCCATGATTGGATTAACGATCGTTGCTGTTACGACTTATCAGTTCACCAATTTAACAGCGACTACAAGCTTCACGTTTATTCTGATCGTCTATGCCATCCGGATGATGGGGATTTCTATGGTAATGATGCCTGTGTCTACAGCTGGGCTTAACCAGCTGCCGAAAAGCTTAATCCCTCATGGTACTGCAATGAATAACACAATGCGGACTGTCGCCGGGTCAATTGGGACTGCGCTACTTGTCACTGTCATGACGAACTCTTCCCAGAACTTTGATCCTGATATGGCCGAATATGCGGGAGAATCATCTGCACAAATGAAACAGCACATAATGTCGGACGCTATGATTCACGGGATCAACGTTTCCTTTATGGTTGCCACCGGAATTGCCATGGCAGGAATTCTGTTATCCTTTTTCCTTAAAAAAACCGCACCAAACCTTGATGATTAACAATAAAGCCGGGGATAAAATCCCGGCTTTTTCAATCAACGACTTTTCACGATCATTTGTACGGCTTCATTAATAAGCTCCTCAGCAGAACCACCATCTTCTTGAGCCTCTTTGATACAGGTTTCCAGATTTTTGGCTACAATATAACCCACCGCCCGGTCCATAGCTGTCCTGGCCGCAGTTAACTGGGTGATCACATCTTTACAGTCTTTATCTTCTTCCATCATTTTTAAAACTCCACGAACCTGTCCTTCGATTCTTTTTAACCGATTTTTTGTTTCCTGGCCGTAGTAGTGCTTGTGTTTTAGATCGTCCATCCCTATTCCTCCTTACTTATACAAATAATACGCTGCTCTATAGTACACTCATTGCATGTTTTTTATAACTATAGTATGTAATACTATAATAGTAGAAATCCTTATAAAAAGGAAGATGTACCTTGTCCATCATTAACCAATTAAAAGAGCTCTACCCTTCTCTAATTACCTCTTTACCGGGGTCTGAAGATTATAATCCTGATTACCACTGGTACTTCACACCAGATGAAACTGAGATTGTCGGTATCTTAAAATCAGACGTCACAAAACGGGAAGCCAGCTTGCTGCAATCCTTTCTCACCCCTTTTTACCCGGCAGCGACTGAAAAGAATCCCAGGGAAGAAGCCTGGAATGATATACTATCCGGAAATGAGATTTCAGTGTCTTTTTCTCCTCCCTCTCAGTACCGATTTATATTTTTTAATCTTGAGGATGCCACGATCCAGCGGGAAACGATACGAGAAGCATTGCAATCTTTTTTCCCATACTCTATGCCTATTTTATGGACTGCTGAGCAGAGTGGATGTATCATTGAAGAGTTTGAAGAAGAAAGTGAACTCATAGCTGTTCACGATATCGTCGATGTTATTATGAGTGACTTTTATACCAAAATTTCTTTTTATATCAGTGAAATTTCTGAAAATATTGAAGAAGCTCCTGCTATTTACAAGTGGTCTCAGAACTGTTTTGAAAGAGCACGAAAATACCATTTAGGTACCGTGGTTACTTTTCAGGAGATCATTCCATACTTATTTATTAACTATTTGCCAGAAGAGGACTGCTCGAATGTAATTCGTGCCTTGTTTAAACATGTTAAGGGAGATAAGGAACTTTTGCATACCATTAAAGTATATCTTGAATCAGGCTCAAACACTACTTTGGCTGCAAAACAGCTCTTTATGCATCGAAACAGTCTGCAGTATCGTGTAGACAAATTTATTGAGAAAACAGGAGTCGACGTAAAACAATTCAAAGGAGCGCTTACTACTTATTTAGCACTGATGAGACTTGAAGAATAACACGGTGCACAAAGATCAATCTCGATCTTTGTGCACTTTGTCCATTTACCTTGAATGATAACTCCAGTACACTTAAACACAAGTTAAAGAAAGCGATTTCAAAAATCCAGGGAGGAATTTCAGATGGCACAGCTGCAATTAAATAATATTGAAAAAGTGTATGACAAGAAGGTTAAAGCCGTAGATGATTTTAATCTACATATCGATGATAAGGAGTTTGTCGTATTTGTCGGTCCATCGGGCTGTGGAAAATCTACTACGCTTAGAATGATCGCAGGCTTAGAGGAAATTACGAATGGCGACTTTATTATCGATGAACGCCGAATGAATGATGTAGCTCCTAAAGATCGTGATATTGCCATGGTATTCCAAAACTATGCTTTATATCCGCATATGAATGTATATGACAATATGGCATTTGGACTTAAATTGAGAAAAATGAATAAGCAGGAAATTGAAAGCCGTGTCCAAAATGCAGCCAAAATTCTTGGACTTGAAGCTCTGTTAGATCGTAAGCCAAAAGCGTTATCAGGCGGTCAAAGGCAGCGTGTGGCACTCGGCCGGGCAATTGTACGTGACGCAAAAGTATTCTTAATGGATGAGCCGCTTTCAAACCTTGATGCGAAGCTTCGTGTCCAAATGCGTGCAGAAATCCAAAAGCTGCACCAGCGTCTGCAAACTACAACGATCTATGTAACCCACGACCAGACGGAAGCGATGACAATGGCAACACGACTTGTCGTCATGAAAGATGGCATTATCCAGCAGGTCGGTGCTCCTAAAGAGGTCTATGATAAGCCTGAGAATATCTTTGTAGGCGGCTTCATTGGTTCTCCTGCTATGAACTTCCTTCACGGAACGCTTGGAGAAGAGACGATCAATGTTGACGGCGTTGAGATTGCTGTCCCAGAAGGAAAAATGAAACCCCTGCGTGACCAAGGATATGTCGGTAAGGAAATCATTCTTGGCGTACGCCCGGAAGACATGCATGATGAGCCTGTATTTATCGATGCTAACCAAGATAAAAAAATCCGTGCTCATATCGAAGTAGCGGAGCTAATGGGATCTGAATCCTATCTGTATTCAAGAATCGGAGAACAGGAATTTATCGCTCGCGTTGACTCCCGTTCTGACGTACAGGGCGGCGAAGAAATAGACCTCGCGATTGACATGAATAAAGTCCACTTTTTTGATAAAGACGAGGAACACCGTATCCGCTAATTATTGTTTAAGGCCGCTTCCCGGTGAAAGCGGCCTTTATTGTGTTCTTAAATACTACTCTTTAATAATCATAGCTAATTTGCAGTCCTGACAAACGAAAAGGTGCAAGCATTTTCCATTTAGGGAAGAGTCAGGATCTCCATCCACTAGATCTGTCCAGTTCTGGTCAAGATAAGGACTATATTCATCAAGCAAATCAACCACTCTCCCTTGATCTCCCATCTCTCCTTCACAACCTGGACATTCTCTATTCAATTCTCCCCAGCCATTACATAAGCTGCATTCCCTCATGTCTGGAACCCTACTCTCATAAAAAGAAGGAGAAAGGGCGCACCCTTTCTCCTTTGTCACTCATATTTATTTTTGTTGTTGACCACCGAACTGTTGTTCAGCCATTTGTACAAGACGTTTAGTGATTTCTCCACCTACAGAACCGTTAGCACGGGAAGTAGTGTCAGCACCAAGTTGTACTCCGAATTCTTGAGCGATTTCGTATTTCATTTGGTCTAGAGCTTGTTGAACACCAGGTACAACTAACTCGTTTGATCTTTGGTTTGCCATGTTGTCTCACCTCCTGTGTGTAATAGTAGTATGATCCGTGTCTACTATTTTTATCACACATTTTTCTTGGTAATTAACGGTAATTTTCAGGGTCAACAACATGGCTGGAAAACTTTTATGAATCCTCTGTTTATTTGGATGTAGGCTTTGTCATTTGTTTAGGATCTACAAATTCTTCAAACTGTGCTTCCGTTAAAATTCCAAGTTCTACGGCAGTTTCTTTAAGAGTTTGATCTTTTTCGAAAGCCGTTTTGGCAATTTTTGCTGCATTTTCATAACCGATATGAGGATTTAAGGCTGTCACCAGCATTAAGGAATCTCGTAAATATTTTTCGATTTGTTCATGATTTGGTTCCAATCCTCTGACACAGCGTTCATCAAAAGAAACCATGCTGTCCGCAAGCAGCTGGGCTGACTGTAAAAAGTTGTAAGCAATCACAGGCTTGAATACGTTGAGTTCAAAGTTTCCCTGGCTGGCGGCAAAACCAATCGTAGCATCATTTCCCATCACTTGGGCTGAAACCATGGTTACAGCTTCACTTTGAGTGGGATTTACTTTACCCGGCATAATTGAACTACCAGGTTCATTTGCAGGAATAGTAATTTCACCAATTCCGCAGCGCGGTCCACTTGCAAGCCAGCGCACATCGTTAGCAATCTTCATCACGTCTGCAGCAAGAGCTTTCAGTGCACCATGAGCATGAACGAGCTCGTCATGAGAAGTCAAGGCATGGAATTTATTCGGTGCGGAAATAAAATTCTTCCCGGTCTCTTTATTGATGTTAGCCACCACTTGTTCTGAAAAGTCAATATGAGCATTAAGTCCGGTCCCAACAGCTGTTCCTCCGATGGCAAGCTCCTTAACATAGCGTAAACTGTCGAGCAGCATGCTTTCGGTTTTTTCAAGCATGCGGTGCCAGCCGCTGATTTCCTGTCCTAGTGTCAATGGAGTGGCATCCTGCAAATGCGTCCGTCCAATTTTAACAATATCCTGAAACGCTTCCATTTTTTCTTTAAGCGTATCTTTCAACTGAGTTAAAGAAGGCATGAGCACATCTTCAAGCTTCCGGACAGAAGCAACGTGAAGTGCTGTAGGATAAGTATCATTTGAACTTTGTGATTTATTGACATCGTCATTCGGATGCAGGCTCAGCTCGCTGTTTTGCTGCTTCAGCCACTCATTTCCGACATAAGCAATCACTTCATTTACATTCATGTTTGACTGAGTTCCGCTACCTGTCTGCCAAACCACTAACGGGAAGTGCTCTTCTAATTCGCCGGATAAAATTTGATCTGCAGCATATCCAATCGCATCTGCTTTTTCTTTTTCAAGCAGTCCTAATTCGTAATTAGCCTGTGCGGCACTTTTTTTCAATATGGCAAAGCCTTCAACGATCTCTGCCGGCATTTTTTCATTTCCAATTGGGAAGTTTTCTTTACTTCGTTGTGTTTGTGCAGCCCAATATTTGTCTTTAGGTACTTTTATTTCCCCGAGTGTGTCTTTTTCGATACGGTACTCCATGAAAAGATCCTCCCTTTAAAATCATTCATTACTGTTTCATTGTACCAAGTTTTTCTGCAACTAGCATTAACCCCTTCTCTTATTTTAGGCAAATTTCGATAAATTATTATCAGATTATTTACACTATTCGGATAATGGTGTATACTAATAGATAACATTAAGAAAGGAGGCAGAAACAATACTACATACGTCATCATTCAAGGAGGGATAGATGTACGAATTTGTAGGGTTTCTTGCTTAAACTTTCCAGTTGGGTATATGTGTGGAATAAAAGAGCCTGTTGAGGGCTCTTTTTTATTGAGGTAAGCTTAAAGGGAAAATGGACAACATACCACAGAAAATCGAGGTGTTTAACTTGCCTAATGTATGGACTCATTGTTTATTTGCAGAAGATTTATGCAGAGAACTAAAGGAGAATCATTTAGTAGAAACGAGCAGCGGAGCTTTAAACTTCGGAGCTCAAGGACCTGATCCGTTTTTTTATCATAATTTCTGGCCTTTTAAAGCTGATCAAGGGGTAAGTGAAATCGGGATGAAGCTGCATACGGAAAAGTGCGGTCCTTTTCTTCTGGATATGATTGAAAACGGGAAAAACGCTAAAAACCAGCAGCAGGCCTTTATTTTAGGTTATATCAGCCATCATATGCTTGACCGAAATACGCACCCTTATATTCATTACCATTCCGGCTATGAAGGGAACAAGCACCAGGAATTAGAAGTCATCATCGATACTTGTATGTTAGAACGACTGCGCGGATTGAAGTCATGGAAAAACCCTGTGTATCAAAAACTTTCCCTTCAGGATAGCAGTCATTCTATTTTATCCATGCTTCGAAGCTTAATTCTATCCCATTTTCCAGGATTAGACAGCCGGTTGAATGGTGATTACATAAAAAAATCCTATCAGGACATGAGGCTTGCCCAACGTATATTATTTGACCCTGTTGGCTGGAAGAACCGGCTTCTAGGATCCTTTGTCTCTTCTTATTCTCATCAGCCTTTAAAGGATAGGAAAGATTATTTAAATGACACGAAAAGGACGTGGAAGCACTCTGCTACGCTTCAAGAATCAAACCAGTCCTTTATTGAATTATATGAGAAAGCATTTTCGGAAACCGCTGCTTTGTGGAGATCCATATTAAATTATTGGCAGACCAGTTCTAAAGTCATTCATGCATCGATTACTGATCATCTGGGAGATATTTCTTATGACACTGGACTTCCTTTACGGGAAGAGAAAGTCAATCAATTTAGTGAGCCAATCGTATAATCTCCGGCAGCTGACAATTTGCCACAGATTTTTGAAGCCGCGGTGTGTTAAATCCGTGTTAGTTCGAAAAAGCCTCTCCTTTACCCGGCTTGCTTTAAAGCAAAGGTGAGACTTTTTCTTTGTGTACTAGAACTCGGCATTGTTAACTTAGCAATACCCATAATTAACTGTGTACTACCACTTCTTCTTCTGAATTGGATTGCTCTTTTGCATCCTTTACACCTTTTTCTACATTAACAAAATACAACAATAGAATGCCTGCTACAAAGAAAACAACCAAGGAAAGAATTCCGTACCTGCTTGAGCCTGTCAGCTGTCCAACAATGGCAAAAGCAAAAGGGCCAAACATGGCAGCAAATTTGGAGGATATTCCATAAAAACCATAAAATTCAGCATGACGGTCATTGGGAACCATCCGACCGAAAATGGATCTGCTTAACGACTGAGCACCGCCTTGCACAAATCCAACACAAATGGCAAGAATATAGAAATGCAGGGCCGTTTGCATAAAATAACCTAAGGCTATAATCACTAAATAAATCAATAATGATAGGAGGAGAGCACGCTTTGCGGTAATTTTTTTCGCGAGCCATCCAAATAAAAAGGCAAAAGGAATCCCGACAAACTGGGTAATTAATAAGGCAATAATAAGAGAATTGCTGTCTATCCCTATATCTCTTCCATAAATGGTAGCCATTTTAATAATAGTGGAAATTCCGTCATTGTAGAGCCAGAATGCACATAAAAACAGAAGGAGCTGCTTATACTGTTTCATTTCCTTCAGTGTACGTGAAACTCGTGTAAACCCGATTTTTACATAGGACTGAGTTCGTTTATGTTTTAATTTCTTTTCTTCTATGATGTTTTTAAATAATGGAATTGAGAAGATCAGCCACCATATTCCTACAGATATAAAGGCCATGTGAGTACCCGCTAAGCTTGAAGAAAGACCAAACCATTCATACTTTAAAATCATCAAAAGATTTATCGCCAGAAGCACTCCTCCACCGATATAACCGAGTGCATAGCCTCCTGCTGACACTTTATCTATACTGTCCTCATTTGTGACTTCAGGCAAGAAAGCATCATAAAAGGTGTTTGCTCCTGAGAAACCTATGGTCCCTATAATCATTAACAAGGAAGCAAGCAAATAATCGCCCTCACCTACAAAAGCAAGCATGACACTGGCAATCATCCCCATAAAGGCAAAAAACATAAGGAATCGTTTTTTAGCAGCTGTATAATCACTCACTGCTCCCAGAATTGGCGCAATGATTGCGACGATTAAGACAGCAATCGTTTGGGAATAGCCCCAGTAGCTGGCAGCTAAAGATTCCTTTAGTCCTTTGGCAGCCACATCATAATAAAAAACAGGAAGAACAGCTGCCATGATCGTTGTTGCAAAAGCTGAATTTCCAAAATCATACAGCATCCAACTCAGTACCGGCTTCTTTTTCATTATTGTCCCCCATAAAAGAACCTGTTTATTTTCTAGCTTAGCAAATAATATTCTAAAAAAGCTGAATTTATATAAATTTTACAAAACGATGAGGTGAGTGAATGAAAGTAGCTGTTTTAGGAGGAACAGGAAGAGTTGGAAGCAGCTTTATCAAATATGCCACTGAACAGGATGTTCAAATTCGAGCACTTGTAAGAGATAAAGAAAAAGCTTTGCGCCTGTTCCCTCAAGCAGAAATCCTGGAGGGTAATGCACTTAATAGAGAAGATCTATCCGAACTAATTAAAGGCTGTGATGTTGTATTCAGCGCCTTAAACACAGACAAAACAACAACACTTTCAACAGCCATGCCAAAGATCATTAAGGAAATGGAAGAAGCAGGAGTCGATCGGATTTTAACGATTGGTACAGCCGGAATTTTAAATAGCCGTTACGAACAGGGAAAGTATCGATATGAGACAAAAGAATCGAAACGGACGAAGTCATTTGCTGCTGAAGAACATTTGAAAGCCTTTATCTCCTTAAAAAATTCCCAGCTTCAATGGACCATCGTATGCCCGACACATCTTCCCGATGGGAAGCGGATCGGAAAGGTTAGATCTGAACGGGAATATTTACCAAAAGACGGGAAGAAAATAGGCGTAGCGGATACCGCCTTCTTTGCCTATCGCGAACTGATCGAATCTCGTTTTCTTCATTCAAGAGTAGGAATCAGCTATTAATAAAATGGCTATTCATGCTCTCATTAAAAAAAGCTGACGAGCCTTGCTCGACAGCCTTTGCACCTGGACGAATCCAGTGTTTTTATTGTTTATATGGCCGGAAGCCAAAAAATTCCTCAAGCGTATCATCCTGCTGATAAATCTGGGTAGCCAGGTCTTTCCCTACGTAACGGACATGCCACGGCTCATAGGAATAGCCCGTTATATCACTTTTTCCTTTTTGATAACGGATAATAAACCCATACTCGTGAGCATGCTTGGCAAGCCATTCTCCTTCGTCTGTCTGCCTAAAGGATTGTTCCAATTTAAATGACATTTGAGCCGAAGTTAAATCCATGGCTAAGCCGGTTTGGTGTTCACTCGTTCCCGGCCGCGCGGAAAATTTATCCGCATGTTCTTTTCCATACGCTTTTACATTGCTTTGGTAAATGCTTTTCTGCCTTTCATAAGATCTGTACCCGGAAGCAGCAACTAAATCAATACCCGATTGTTTCGCACCGGCAAACAAATCTTCAAGAGCGCGAGCAGCTACTTTTCTCATTTGTTTCTTAGGTAGATACTCTTTAAAGTAAAAAGGAACATTCGGTACAGTTAAATCAGGAGGAGTATAGCCATCAGGAAGTTTTCTCTTTTTATTTACGACGACTTCCATACTCGTTGGATTATTTACGGTAATCACTTCGTCCTTAGAGGTGGGCTGAGACTGATTTTTTTCGTTATCCTTTTCACTGGAACCTTCATTTTGGCTGGTGTTGTTTTCCTTGCCGGATCCAGCAGATTTCCCTTCTCCGTCATTAGTTGTGGAATGCTGGCCGTTTTTCGTATCAGGTGCTTCTTTTTCTTCTTTTCCTTTAGATTCACTTGAGGAAGGATTGGCGGAACTACTTTCATCTTCCCCTGTAAATTGATCCAAAGAACAGCCGCTTAAGCCTATACTTAAAACTGCGGCTAGAATCAGTAACTTTTTGTTCATGTTGAAAACCTTCCTATCGTGAAAATCATTATAACTAATATAACATTATCTCAGGAAGGATGTACAAAATTTGTTAATAAACAAAAATCAAAAAATAGACTACTGATTGAACAGCAGTCTATGACAGTTTATTCCCAAGTATAGGGTTGGTAGGCAATGCTTAAACGTTGAAACTCTTCACGATCGTTATTATCGATTGCCGTGTTAATCTCTCTATCTAAGCGTTCTTTATTTAACTCAAAAGTCAGTTCGTCCAGCATTAATCTTGAGGCTAAGCGGATCCCAAAGGACAATTCTCGTTTTGCTGTAATCTCTCGACCTCTGTAATCAGGATCGCGGCGTAAAACGTATATCATCTTTTGCTTTCTCATGAGAATACCCCCTTCATGCTTTTTTCCATTATGCAGGATTTCTATCAATTTAGCAATAATTTTCTGAATATTTAGTATTATATTTCCCTTATTATGAAAATTTAAACCTATACTCCATAAATAAGATTGCCTGCTTTCAACGTACATCAGTGTGAAATACGGCGATCAAGCCATTAAGACGCGCGTTTCCCAGCGATTTCCAAGGTGCGGTTGACTTGGTTTCTCACCTCATCCTCTACATCCGCCTGCATCACACCATCCTTATCCACACTTGCACTAGTTCCGTACGGACTCCCCAAGATAAAGCAGAAGATCCTGGAGAAGCAACTATAGTACCCCAGTGAAGCATCGAAGTATAAAGATTCATACACAAAAAAAGCCCGACAATTTTGTCAGGGCTGGTTAAATAACGCTTTTAAGGGGCTGTGCAAACGTCCAATAGCAATCCATCCAGCCCCGTTCTGATGCAAGTTCTTCAAATGAGCAGGCGTGACTTTCGTAAAAAGAAAGAATAGCTTCTTCCACTGAGCTGTCATGAGGGTCGTAAGCAAGATCTATGGATTTAGAAAACTTCATTCCTTCTACATTACCTTCAATAATTATCTTTTCCTGCCTCATAAAGATCCCCTCTCCGGCCATGATAGAAAAAACTAGTTATTAATACATACCCGTTATCATAAAAAGTAACCCTCGATAAGTTTGCCTGAGGCAAAGATGATTACCAAATCCAAGCTATGTGTATCAGGAAAGCATTTTTTCTCTAGACCCACTGAAGGCGTCTCTGTTAAGCTAAAACAGGCTTTAAAGTAAGATTCGGAGGAGCTTATAATGAGTGAATATGAAAACTTAAAAATGGGAGAGAAAGGTGCTTGGGTAAGCATTGTTGCTTACGTCCTGCTAGCTGCTATAAAAATTTTAGTGGCCTCCATTGGTAATTCAGAAGCTCTCCGTGCGGATGGATTAAATAATACAACCGATGTGATTGCTTCCATTGCCGTACTCATTGGTTTAAAAATATCTAGAAAACCCCCTGACGAAGATCACCACTATGGACATTTCAGGGCTGAAACCATTGCCTCTCTTGTTGCAGCCTTTATCATGATGACTGTTGGATTGGAAGTACTGATTGGAACCGTTCAAGATATTTTTCACCAGACCCAAACCCAGCCTTCACTAATGACAGCTTGGACAGCTATTGGTGCTGCTATTGTTATGCTTTTTGTATATCGCTACAACTTGAATTTATCCAGAAAGGTCGACAGCCAGGCCTTATTTGCCGCAGCTCAGGATAATCGTTCAGACGCCTTAGTAAGTATTGGTGCAGCCTTAGGGATATTTGGATCACAATTCGGTCTTTACTGGTTAGATCCTCTTGCGGGTACGGTCGTCGGCTTTATTATATGTAAAACTGCCTGGGAAATTTTCAGAGATGCAAGCCACAGTCTATCCGATGGATTCGATGAAGAAGAGATAGAATCAATAAGAAATCTTATTTCTCAACACCCTGATGTTTGGGTAGTAAAAGATGTAAAAGGTCGTCTTCAAGGAAACCAGACCCTTGTTGAAGCTACGATTCATATCAATCCCGAGTTTACAATTCAGCAAGGTCATGAGATTACGGATGAAGTAGAAGACCAGCTGGAAAAGAAAATGAATATCCGCTACGCCCATATTCATATTGAACCCTATGAAGATAATGATTGATAAATTCGTGGCTTCACCGCTTTCGAACGAAGTGACGCAGCGGAGTGTTAAATATTTCTGCGGAGGACCCGGGTGAAATGAGTTTTTTCATTAGGGGTATGGGTAATTTAGCGTAGCGAGGATTTTTTTCAGCGAAAACAGATTTTTTTCAGCGAAAACAGATTTTTTTCAGCGAAAACAGATTTTTTTCAGCGAAAACAGATTTTTTTCAGCGAAAAACCAGCCTTAAACAGGCTGGTTTTTTGTTTGAGTTATTTAGAAAAAGCATGAAGCAACTGATGGATGTCCTTCCAACCAAATGCGGTTTCTTCATATGTGCCCTGACCGATCGTCACTCTTTCCGCTTCGACAGGGTGTGCCCCGAGATTCGTGTAAAAAGCGCTTGACGGGTTATGAGTGAGCACCCACACAAGCAGGGATTGATACCCTTCTTTTGCCATTGAGGCAGCAACAGCTTGGAGGAGCTTGCTTCCATATCCTTTTCGTTGATATTGATCAAGAAGATAAATGGAATAAATTTCGCCGTCATAACCGTAATTTTTTGTTCTCTCTCGTCCTCCCGAGACGAAACCTACTACTTCTCCGTTGTCATTTTCAATAACATAAGCGATTTGCCCGTTTACCGGCGTCCTCAAAACGGTCTCCCACAAGGCAATACGATTTTCAACCGTGATATTGCTTAAGTCTCTTTCATCTATTAGATCTTTATATGTAGATTTCCAGCTAGCTACATGGATATTAGCAATTGTTTCTGCATCTTCAAACCGGGCCTCTCTAATAAAAGCCATTCTTACCTCGTCCCTTCCTAATAAATCTCTACTATTAGTTTATCAGAAAAAGTGGCGCCACGCTTATGGCACCACTTATAGTTAATGACATTGAAAGCTTGAAATCTGCCTGGTATCAAGACCTGTATAAAACCATTGTCTTTGTCTGCGATTCCACCTGTAACCTGCTACAGAGGTCCGTCCGATAAAGGTAGGGTAAAACCAAAAGGCACGACCATTATTTAATCTAACCCACGTATATCGGTATAAACATCCCCAAAAAGATCCCGGATCCACTGCCTTTAAACTGGGACTTTCACTTCCTGGCGGGGACTCAGGTGGTGGTGGAGGTAATTGTCCTCCCTGGCCGCCGCTGAACGGAGGTCCTTGAGGCGGTTGACCTGGAACACCGAACGGAGGGAATCTTCCATCTGTAGATCCCCCATCTCCCCCGCCTTGACCTCCAGGGAATGGAAAGCCTCCTTGACCTGGCATTCCTCCCTGGCCGCCCGGAAACGGAAAGCCTCCTTGGCCCGGCATTCCTCCCTGGCCTCCGGGGAATGGAAAGCCTCCTTGACCCGGCATTCCTCCCTGGCCTCCGGGGAATGGATAGCCTCCTTGGCCCGGCATTCCTCCCTGACCTCCGGGGAATGGATAGCCTCCTTGGCCCGGCATTCCTCCCTGGCCGCCCGGAAACGGAAAGCCTCCTTGACCCGGCATTCCTCCCTGACCTCCGGGGAATGGGAAGCCTCCTTGACCCGGCATTCCTCCCTGACCTCCGGGGAATGGGAAGCCTCCTTGACCCGGCATTCCTCCCTGACCGCCCGGAAACGGAAAACCTCCTTGGCCATCTGGAGATGAACTAGAACCTCCTTGCCCAGGTCCGCCGCCTTGGCCGCCGCCAAAGCCCGGGAACATTTGCCCCCACGGAAACCCTTGTTGTCGGTACATAACGATCAATTCCTTTCTCGGAAGTATCTTTATAAGATATGCACCCATTAGGCTTCTGTGATTATAAGGTCATCAAAAAAACAGCACTAATAGCCCCAAGCACGACAACGATAATATTTACGTTTACCCAAGCGAGTAAAACGGCAGCCAGTCCTGCAATGATCCCTATTTGGGGAGCATCTGGTTTCGCACTCATAATTCCCGGGAAAATCAGTGCCCCAAGTGCAGCATAAGGAATTGCGTTCAGCCATCTGTCTATCCATTTGGGAAATTTCAGTTGATTCATAATAAAAGCCGGAAGTATACGAGGCACTGCTGTTACTACAGCCATTCCTATGATAATCCAAATGATCATACCTCCTCTTCCTCCTCATCCTTTAAAATGAATACACCAGATAGGCCACCAATGAGGGTGCCAAGGACTATGGCCCAACCCTGATTTAATCCCCACTGCTGGCCTATGAAATTAACCAGCATAGCTGTAATAGCAACGAAACTAATTCTATAATGTTTTTTTATTGCAGGAACTAATAACCCGATAAACATCGCATACAAAGCAATCCCCATGCTCTCACTTAATCTCTGTGGCATAACATCCCCAAGTATTCCTCCTAAAAAGGAACCAACCACCCAGGAAGAATAGGCAGTGATCATCAACGATGCGTAAAACCAAGCTCCATAATCTTCTTTTGCTTCTTTTCGGTATAAAGAGGATACAGTGAAGGTTTCATCAGTCAGCCCCAAGGTTAATGGAAGCTTTGCTTTTAGAGCGATTTGTTTTAACCGGTTAACGAACGATAAGCTCATGACAAAATGGCGAAAATTCAACACAAATGTAGCAATAATAATTTCTACTGCTCCAGTACTTGCTGCCACCATACTAACGGCAAGAAACTGGGCTGCTCCAGCGAATACAAGCATACTCATCAGTGTCAGTTCCAAGAGATTCATACCTGATTGGCTGGCCAGTACACCATATGTAATTGCAATAGGCAGATAACCAAGCATAATGGGCAGACCTGCCATCATTCCGCGTCTTACCATATGTAATCGATTTGAAGGCTCTAATTTCCTTACAGCCTGCACCCTCATTTTCGTTCCCCCCATTTGCTAAAGTGCCCCTATTATACACAAATTCCATCCTGTTGGGCAGATGAAAATTAAAAGTGTTGACAGGAATTATCCTTTATTTTATATTATTTCTATGCACTTCAACACTTAAAAGCGTTTAAGCACGAATGCATTGGAAGCTTTCGCGCAGAAAAAGCTTGTAAAACTAGAGTGCGCACGTTGAATACCTGAGTGGAACAACAGAATTCAGGCTTCGTCCCTTATTGGGAGGAAGCTTTTATTAGTTAATTAAGGGCTGGCCTAAAGGCTTACACAGCCATGAATTTAAATAGATCAGCAACAGGAGGAATAATGCAATGCTTCATTTACAGCCAAAAAAGCTGCCTCATCTTATGGAGGCCTGTTCGATTTTAACTGTCATCATTTTCATAATCAGCTATTTTATTATTAACATTCAAAGCCCCCCACACGTCCCTATCCTTATTGCTATCCTTTTGATGACTAGCTATGGATTTGTTAAAAAAATACCATTTCAAACGCTTCAATATGGGATGATTCAAGGAGCACAGACTGGAATGGGCGCTGTATTATTGTTTTTCTTGATCGGCATTCTTATTTCCAGCTGGATGGCAAGTGGTACGATTCCAGTCCTTATGAATGCTGCCTTTTCCCTTTCGGGTGGACCTTGGTTTCTAGCCGTTACATTTGCCATAACTGCAATAACAGGCGTAGCCTTAGGAAGCTCGTTTACAACCGCTGCTACAGTTGGAGTCGCTTTTATTGGAGTTGCTCAATCAATGGATATATCTTTAGCCATGACTGCAGGTGCTGTGGTGTCCGGCGCATTCTTTGGGGATAAAATGTCTCCTTTATCAGATACAACCAACCTTGCCTCTACCGTCGTAAAAGTTGATTTATTTGATCACATCAAAAATATGGCCTGGACTACAATCCCAGCCTTTATCATTACATTCATCGCATTTATTTTATTATCCTCTAACAGATCAGATGGGTCACAATTGAACTCATTTCAATCAGTCATTAACGATTCTGGATTAATTCATTGGACATCCTGGATTCCATTAATCGTTCTAATTGTCATGACACTGTTCAAGAGGCCGGCTTTTATCTCTTTAGCATTAAGCAGCGTGGCTGCGACCATAATTGCCGGTTCCAGAGGAGTTATCTCATGGAATTCCTTATGGGCTACGTGGTTTAATGGATTTACAGGCGACACAAAAAGTGATGCCGTTAATGAGCTTCTTACGAGAGGCGGAATAAACGGAATGCTGTTTACTATTTCACTCGTGATTCTTGCCTTAGCACTTGGCGGCTTGTTTTTCGTGACCGGTGTAATTCCTTCAGTTCTTGAAAAAATTCAAAATACTTTAAGGACCGTCCGAGCAGTGACGATTTCAGCGGCATTAACCGCAATCGGTATCAATGTGGCCATTGGCGAGCAGTATTTGTCCATTCTTTTAACCGGCGAAGCCTATCAGGATATTTATGAAAAAACGCACCTCGCCAAAAAAAATCTTTCAAGAACGTTAGAGGATGCAGGTACAGTCATAAACCCTCTCGTTCCCTGGAGTGTATGCGGCGTTTTCTTATCCGATGTGCTTGGAGTCTCTGTAATTCATTACCTGCCTTTCGCCATTTTCTGTTACCTCTGCCCCGTCATGACCATTATTTTTGGCTGGACCGGCAAAACACTGACCCAATCGCGGACAGATAAAGGCGCGAGCACCATAGGTGAGGCGAAATGATAACTTAACCCTCTGGAGTACCTCCAGAGGGTTATTCTTTATTTAAGGTCAAGGTTTCAACAAGTTTAGGCAGTGAGTTCCAGCCAAATCCAGCTAAAGGAAGCCTTACCCCTTCAATCTCGAGGCTGTCTTCTGCGACTTTTTCTCCTCCTAAAGCTTCATAAAACCTCCAAGCATGATTGTTATTTAACAGCCATACAATTAGGTTTTTATACCCTGCCTGCTCCATACACTCCATTAAGCGTCTGGTTAGCAGGATACCTACTCCTTTTCTCTGGTATTCACGCAATATGTAAATGGCATAAAGCTCTCCATCAAACTCGAGTGGCTGGTTCCTGTTAGGACCTCCACTAATGTAGCCAATCACTTTTTCATCTTCCAAAGCTACGAAGATCCACATTTCGTTCGCCTTTATTTTTTCCTTCCATCCTTTCGTTCGTTTTTCCACTGTCATTTTATCCAGATAGGTACGCGGCATGATCTCCTTATAGGTGGACCACCATACCTTAACACTGACCTCGGCCAATCCTTCTGCATGCTCCAGTTCAGCTGGAATTATCTTCATTTCGCTTCCTCCTTTTCTTCTTACGAAAGCGGTGATGTATAGATCTAAACTTAGCAAACAAACTAAATAAAAAGAGGTGTGAAAACTTATGGAACACAATGACTCTAAAGAACAACTTCCTATAGATGAAACGTGGCACATGGCCCATGCGGAAGCTGAGGAAGTTTTAAATGATGTAGCTTTCTACAGAACAATGATTGCTAATACTGCCTTCATTGGATCTCCTGACTCAAAAGAGTGGATCCTCGTCGACTGCGGGATTGCCCATTACGGGAAAAGAATTATTGAGGCAGCACATAAAAGGTTTGGTGACGTCCCCCTAAAGCCATTCTTTTGACTCACGGTCACTTTGACCACGTTGGATCTGCCAAAAAGCTGGCAGAACATTGGGATGTTAAGATCTATGCCCACCCTATGGAAATGGATTATTTAACCGGAAAAAGAGAATACCCTGTAGGAAATTCGACCGTCGGCGGCGGTTTGTTTTCATTAATGTCTCCTTTTTTTCCTACTGAACCGAAGGATTTAAGTAAATGGGTAGAGCCTCTCCCGGAAAATGGAACGCTTCCAATACTTAGGGATTGGAGAGTGATTCACACCCCGGCCACACTCCAGGTCATATTTCATTGTTTAGAGATAAGGACCGCACATTAATTGCCGGTGATGCTATCATAACAGTTAAGCAGGAATCGAGTATGGCGGTTTTTATTCAGCATCAACATGTTCATGGACCGCCTGCCTATTTTACTCCGAACTGGTCAGAAGCGGAAAAGTCGGTTAAAAAAATAGCTTCCTTAGGTCCGGAAACTGCTGTAACTGGACATGGACTGCCGATGACTGGGGAATTGTTCAAGAAACAGTTAAACGAGCTTGCTCAAAATTTCAAAGAGCTGGCTATTCCAAAGCATAAGGATAAATTACATTGATGAAAACGAGGACGACGTTGATTAAATAAGGCTTCGTAAAAATTGAAGTGTTCTCCGGATATAATTCGCAGAATAAAGCAGAGCCGGAGAACATCGCTTTACTTACATTAGACGGTCCGGGCATTACATTTCTTCTTTTCGCGATTTTTCAAGAATTGCACTAAGTTTTTCCAGCCCCTCTAATAGGCGAGGACTTGGACGGCAGTATAAAGATTCTTCCATTATGTGGATGCGGTCTTTTGTTACAGCATGCAGGCTCAAAGCTCCCGTCCGTTTCCTTAATAGATCGGGATTCATTTTTTCTTCTTTAACCCCTACCCACACCATACATATATGATCAGGTTCTCTAGTAAGGACAGATTCCCAGTCGGTTTTTATACTTGCTTGCCGCACATCTCTAAAAACATTATAGCCGCCAGCGAGTTCACTAATTTCAGTAAGCCAGTTCAATCCTCCTGGAGTGAAAATCGGCTTTGGCCACCATTCCCAATAGATAGAAGGCTTCGCAGCAATCTCAGCGGCTTTTCTTTTGTAACCATTTATTTGGTCAAGAAATTGATCGGCTTTCTTATCCGCTTCTTCTTCGTTACCAATCGCTTTCCCTACGCTGCGAATGTCTTCTGCAATTTCTGAAAGGGAATTTGGATTTAATACCATATATGGCAGCCCGTATTCCTTCAATCCTTCGATATTCTTTTCCATCCCCGGCACGCTTAAAGAAGCGAGTACGAGATCTGGCTTTAATTGCGCCGTCTTTTCGATATCAATGGATAGATCTGGACCGAGTCTTGGAAGTTCGTTTATTTCTAAAGGAAAATCAGAATAATTGTCGACACCAACCAACAACTCTATCTTTTCCAAATAAGCGATAATCTCAGTATTACTAGGGCAAATCGACACAATTCTCATTTCTTCACCTCTTTTTTCAGAATCCTCTGATGTTTCATTTTCTTCCATTATAGCTTATATTTAATTTAAGAAAAAAGTTAGAAAGGGATGAACCCAAGTGACCACGACTTTATATGATACTTCAAGGGGGATTGTGGAATATACATACCTGGGAAGCGGACCCGCTATCCTGCTTTTGAAAGGTGGCCATTCCACAAGGAACACGGATTTATCTCACAATAGTCTTGTCTACGAAGGGTACTCCTTATTAACCATTTCCAGGCCCGGATATGACTACACGGAAGTTTCAACAGGCAGAACCCCTGAGGAATTTGCGAAGACCATCATTGAAGTCTTAGATCATTTATCTATAGCCAAAGCTGCCGTAATTGCAATTGCAGGCGCTGGTCCAACAGGCCTGGCATTGGCGTCAGCCTATCCATCCAGAGTCACGAAACTAGTTATGGAGGCCGCCTGTATATCCTCCGGAAAGGATGGTGGACAGCGAGGAAAGTGGCTGTTCAGTACGGCTGATAGAGTCGTTTGGGTGAGCATTAAAGCCATGCTCAAATTCTTCCCTGAGATTATTATGAAACAGAAGTTGACTGAACTCACTACAGAAAACGCTGATGAATTTTTTGAACGCTTATCTCCTAATGACCGTCACTTTGTTTATAATATGTTAGCTACTTCTCAGTCCCGAAAAGAATATAAAGAGGACAGTAACAGCAGCATCCTGGACCTTGAGAAGGTTCATGTACCTGTTCTCGGAATGTATTCATCAAAAGACAAAACAGTAGAGTTTTCCAATGCCCTGTTATTAAAGTCTCACGCTCCAAATTGCGAACTTTACGAAGTTAATGCAGACAGCCACCTTATCTGGATTGGCAAAGATGCCCGCCAGGTTTGGGAGAAACGCTTGCAATTCTTGAGTCATTGAATAAGTGAGGAGGATCAAATTGGAAGATGTTAAGATCACAAATAATTTGGAACAATTCCTAAGGTTCTATGACAAAGCTACAATCGAATGTGCATCATCAGACCGCCGCTTTCAACTTTGGAAAAAATACTATGGGTTTGCGAGCGTCCCTCCAGGCGATATTGGCGAACAGCTCGTTAAAGAAATGCTTGATTACGCCTGGGATAAATATTCTTTGGTTTACGATCGAATTAAGTATTGGGAACCGGATTTTTTACGAATCCATGAACTGACACTGCTCGTTAAAGAAAAGCTTCACTATTCGGCATTTCTTAATATTGAAATCCTATTTTTTGTAGGAACTTTTGAATCAGAACCTTTTATTAAGAGAAATGAGGATCAATCTCTTTCTATCTGCTTCCCCGTTGAATCAGATTGGAGCGATTTCCGATTATCCCAGGAAATTGCCAATGCTGTGCATTGCTTGAAATCAGGATTATCACCGAATTATGGACGTACGCTCGCCCAAGTCATTTTCCAGGAGGGAATCGCTCTTCACACGACTCAGCAGGTAATGACTGTCGATGCGGATCGAGATACTGAACTTCTCTGGGGCCATGATAAATGCAGCCAGGAACCAAATAGAATTATGATGAATTTAATTCCATACTTAAGCAGAAGTGATTATGAAGCTATTTATTCCTTTACTAAAGGAACCGGAGCTTCAGGTTATGAGCGCGAAGCTAATTTTACTGGATGGCTGCTCGTCAAACACCTTCTCAATAAAGGCTATCGACTAGAAGAGTTAGCCAGTATTCCGCAAAAAGGCATCAATAAATTTGTGGAACAATCTCTATTTTCACTTCTGGATCATGCTTTTCTTATTCAGGCTCAAGAATAAATGTAATCTTTTTGCAGACAAAGCTATCTTTTTCTGTGCCTATCTGCTATACTTAGGTTAATTATTGTTGTTCGATAAGATTCATGGAAGAGAAAGATGGATCACAATGATGTCGTCTTGATTGAATTTAAAGAGCAGGAATAGTAATACAATGTGGATCATTTATCCACGCAGGAGGTTTATGTACATGGTAGAAGGTACAGTAAAATGGTTTAATGCAGAAAAAGGTTTCGGTTTCATCGAAGTAGAAGGTCAAGACGACGTCTTCGTTCACTTCTCTGCTATTCAAGAAGAAGGTTTCAAATCTCTTGAAGAAGGTCAAGCAGTTACTTTCGAAATTCAAGAAGGTCAACGTGGGCCACAAGCGGCTAACGTTCAAAAAAAATAAGTGAATTGAAAAGCTCCCTGTGATGGGAGCTTTTTTATTTACTCATTTACTCGATGTTCCATTTGGTACTGACACGTATTTTTTGAAGATGGACGATAAATAATCGAGCACTTATTCTGTCCTCTTCTATCACATCGTTCGGAGTAAAATCATCCCCTTCATTACAATTTTCTTACAAAATCGTTCTTCTTACAGGAATGGCCTATCTTTTTAATAAACAATCTGTTATACTTAATTTAATTATTGTTGTTCGATAAGATTCATGGCAAGAGAGATGAATAAGAATGATTGTCGTCTTGATTGAATTTAAAGAGCAAGAATAGTAATACAATGTGGATCATTTATCCACGCAGGAGGTTTATGTACATGGTAGAAGGTACAGTAAAATGGTTTAATGCAGAAAAAGGTTTCGGTTTCATCGAAGTAGAAGGTCAAGACGACGTCTTCGTTCACTTCTCTGCTATTCAAGAAGAAGGTTTCAAATCTCTTGAAGAAGGTCAAGTTGTAACTTTCGAAATTCAAGAAGGTCAACGCGGACCACAAGCAGCTAACGTTCAAAAATAATTGATTTAAAAAGACTCCTTTCTCATGAGAAAGGAGTCTTTTTTTATGGGGAAATATGATGTTATTCTTCTTCATCCTGGGCTGTGAGTATGAGTGGACCATCCTTTGTAATGGCAACTGTATGTTCATACTGAGCGGATAATGTACCATCGACGGTTCTTGCCGTCCAATTATTAGTATCCATTTTGCTTCCCCAGCTTCCAATATTAATCATTGGTTCAATCGTTACGACCATTCCCTCCTTAAGCCGGGCACCTTTACCAGCCTGCCCAAAGTGGGGAATATAAGGATCTTCATGGATGGTTTCACCGATGCCATGACCTGTGAAATCCCTTACGACAGAATAGCCTTCACCTTCTGCAAAAGATTGGATGGCGTGCCCGATATCACCGATGCGATTCCCTGATACCGCCTGCTCAATTCCTTTATATAAAGAAGTTTTTGTTACTTCCATCAATTTTTTTGCTTCTTCACTAATGCTTCCAACTGCATGTGTCCAAGCAGAATCGGCTAAAGCACCATTTAAATTCACTACCATATCCACGGTGACAATGTCACCCTCTTTTAGTTTCTCATCCCTTGGAAAACCATGGCAGATTTCATCGTTAATGGAAGCACAAGTGGTGTACTCATATCCCTGGTATCCTTTTTGTTCTCCTGTGGCACCTCTTTCAGCTAAATAGCCTTCTACAAACTTTTCAATCTCCATCGTAGTGATTCCCGGCTTAATAAATGATCTCAATTCTTTATGAACGTTTGCCAGCAGCTTTCCTGCTTTATGCATTAATTCTATTTCACGTTCGCTTTTTCTCTTTATCATCTGTAAAAAAACCCTCTCTGTACTTGATATCATTAACATATATGCACGTATCCTATAGTATGATAACGAAAATTCCATTCTTCGACCAGTCAAAAGAATTAAGATAATTGCTTAATCATTTGTGCAGGGTTGCCAGCAGTAAATGTATGTGAAGGAACATCTTTTGTAACCACGGAACCAGCCCCTATTACGACGTTATCACCGATGGTTACCCCTGGGTTAATAATAGCCCCTCCTCCGATCCAGACATCGTCTCCCATGATTATCGGTTTCCCCGCTTCTACACCACTCGCTCTAGTCTTCCTCTCCATTGGATGGGTTGCTGTATACAACTGTACGTTAGGGCCCAATAACGCTCTTTTTCCAATACGGATTTCACACACATCAAGGAAGACGCAATTGAAATTGGCAAAAAAACCATCTCCCACGTGAATATTATATCCGTAATCACAATAGAACGGCGGTTCAATGAAAATATCTCCGTCAATTGTACCAAATAAATCCGAAATTAACTGCTCACGAAAATGGGACTCTGTACTTTTAGAACGGTTAAGAGAATCCACCAATTTTCTTGCCCGTGCCCGCTCATTTAACAGCTCAGGATCCCATGATTGGTAAAGCATTCCTTTAAGCATTTTCTCTTTTTCAGTCATCTCAGCACCCCGCAAAATTATTCTTTACTTTACTATACCTTTTCGCTAGTCTAAGAACAATAAAGGAGGGAAACTCACATGATTGCGAGAACACTCACTAAACTAGATGCCCAAAAGTGTTATGAATTACGCTTAGAAGCATTATTCACAAATCCTGATGCCTTTATCACTACTTATGAGCAGGAAAAGTCACGTTCAAACCCCATCCAGACATATGAAGAACGGCTTGAATCTGAATTGACACGAACCTTTGGTGTGTTTGAAGGAGAAATTCTTACAGGGGTCGTCACCTTGGTTAAAGAGACTCACCCTAAATTTGCTCATAAAGCTATGATCGTAGGGATGTATGTCAGTCCCCAGCAGAGGATGCACGGAGCTGGAGCAAAATTAATGGAAACCGCTATGCACTATGCACGCACCCAAAACATCGAAATCATTCAACTATCAGTTGTAAGTGAAAACGCGGCCGCAAAAGCTTTGTATAAAAGAATGGGTTTTGAAGAATACGGACTTGAAAAAAAAGCCATTAAACTTAAGGAGCGTTACTTGGACGAAATACATATGTATAAATTTTTATAGGATCTCTGAAACGTTTTTCTCCTTCTTTCCGTAGAATAAAATAAGGAAATTAATTCCACAAGGAGGAAATTCATGATCTCAATTAACAACATATCCAAAGAATTCCCAGGGAAAATAGCTGTAAGCAACTTAAGTCTTGACATTCCAGATGGGAAAATTTTTGGTTTTCTTGGCCCAAATGGGGCTGGAAAGTCAACTACGATAAAAATGCTGACAGGGATACTGCCTATTGATAAAGGGACCATCACCTTTAATGGAGTGGACTTCTCAAAAAATCCACTGAAGGTAAAAAAACAAATGGGGTATGTTCCTGATCGATCGGATATCTTCCTGCGTTTAAAAGGAATCGAATATTTAAATTTCATCGGTGATATGTACGGAGTGCCTGCAGAGGAAAGGGAAACCAAAATCGAATACTTAACAAAGACCTTTGGGATTTATGATGCGCTTAAAGACCACATTCAAACATATTCTCATGGCATGAGACAGAAGATTGTCGTCTCGGGTGTCCTCCTACATGATCCGGATGTCTGGATTCTGGATGAACCATTGACAGGATTAGATCCAAAATCCGCATACACATTAAAAGAAATGATGCGGGAACACGCAGAAAAAGGGAAAATCGTCTTTTTTTCAACGCATGTGCTTGAAGTCGTTGAACAAGTGTGCGATGAAGTAGCAATCATTAATCATGGAAGATTGCAATTTAAAGGAAATATGCCTGAGATGAAAAAACAATTTAAAGAAAACGAGAATTTAGAGAAAATGTTTTTGGAGCTTACTCAGCATGGTTAAAACGTGGAAACTTATCAAAACGATGGTTAAAATGCAATTTTCAATGGCGGGAAAGAGAGCAAGTGAAAAACTCGGTCTCTTTCTGGTAGTCCTCATCGGTCTTCCTATGGGAATTGCTTTACTTTATTTATTAAATGGAATGATTAGCAGCCTTTACAACGCACTTGCTCCATCCGGTAATGAAAATGTCGTATTAGCACTGTTATTTGTATTTATGAGTATGGTCTACATATTGGTAAGTTTTACCTCAATATTAAGTTCTTTTTACTTTGCTGAAGATGTGGAGGCATTCATTGCCTTGCCGCTTCAACCTTACCAAATCATTGCCGGGAAGTCAGCTGTTCCTTTCATCCAATTGTATGGAGTCAATACTGCGATCGTCCTTCCAAGTTTATTCATGTACGGAAACGCGAGCGGTTCCGAAGCAGCATACTACGTGTATGCTTTCATCGTATGGCTTTTCCTTCCTGTGCTGCCTTTCGTCATTGCTGCCATCCTGCTCATGTTTTTTATGAGATTCGCGAATATTTCTAAAAACAAAGACCGTACGAAAGTTTTAGCAGGTATTTTTTCTTTTGTCTTTCTTATTGTCTTCAATGTAATCATTCGAATGAACATGGATGCTGGTAAAATGAGTGAGAATGTAGCTTCGATGATTCACGAAAAAAATGGAATGCTTACTATGATTACTCAATTCTTTCCAAACGCCTATTTCGGCTCAATGGGGCTGTCTGAAGCTTCAAATTGGGTGGGATTGATTCATTTGCTGATTTACGTATGTTTATCTATTGTATGTATTCTTATTTTTATGACGCTCGGCCAATCTTTGTACTTCAAAGGAGTGCTGGGGCTTTCCGGAGGAAGCAGACAAAAAAGCAAAGACCTATCCCTAAAAGGAGAAGGCAAACAGCGTCCGATCGTATTCGCTGCATTAATAAAGGAATTGAAGGTTATTTTTCGGACCCCTACCTTCTTTACTCAAATTGTCATTCAAAGTCTTCTATTTCCGTTCTTCTTAATTGTGGTCTTTTTTATGGAATCCTCCAGTACCTTCAACCAATTGGGATCGATGGTAAGTAATTATGATGCAAAGTCACTGCTCCTCATAATGGTTGGTTTTACGAGCCTGGTAGTCGGGGTAAACCCTGCAGCTATTACGTCCGTTTCCCGTGATGGAAAAAGCTGGTTCACTCATTTATATCTGCCTGTGTCTGCGGAAGCTATTATGTTCAGCAAAGTGTTAGCTGCTTTTTTATTAAATGCACTTTCCATAGTGATTATCGGTGTCATTAGCTTAGTGATCTTTCATGTGCCATTTTATACGTGGGTCCTGTGGTTCATCCTTTCCCTCTTCATCAGCCTTGCAACTAGTCTCCTCGGTACTGTAGTAGACTTGTATGATCCTAAATTGATGTGGACGGATGAAAGAGAAATATTTAAGGGCAGATTCATTGGCCTGATTGTGCTCGGTGTGGAAGGCATGACATTAGGTTTATCCCTTTTACTCTTATGGAATATAAGTGCAGTGAAAAGCCCTTCGTCAACGGCACTATTGCTGTTATTGGTGCTGCTTGCGATCTCAATGATATGCTTTAAGCTATTAAAAAAATTGACAAAGGAAAAATTCTTCAACTTGCTGCAGTAACTCTTTTCATCAGATTCCATTTCTTTTTAATAAGAATCTAAACTATAAAATGCCTGCAAAAGCTCCGTTATCCGGTGGTTTTGCAGGCATTACTACTCTCTTATTAACCCTCAATTGTGAAAAATCAGCCCAGGTCTTCCCTACTTCACTATTTCACTATCATCACAGGACAATGAGCACGTTTGGCTACCTTATGACTGACACTTCCAAGTACCATTTCTTGAAGCGTATTTAAGCCTCTGCTTCCAATGATGACAATATCAAATTTTTCATCGTTGGCAAACTTAACTATGGAAGGTCCAGGATCTCCTCTTTGAATTTCCAATTTATAATCGAGTCCTTCCTGTTTAAAGACTTGTTCAACCGGTGCAAGACGTTCATGCCTTTTTCGTTGGATACTTTCCTTATTCCCTTCGTTTATGGCATCATATTTTGAACGATCTCCATCGACGACATACATAATGGTAATAAACGCTTCTTGCTGTAAACGGGCAAGTTCTGCCGCTTGTTCAGCCGTTCTTATCGAATGGTCCGATCCATCTGCCGCTACTAAAATACTCTTATACATACCTTCCCTCCAAACTGCTTTTCATCCTTCTATCATGCTATCATTCCATCTTGAAAAATAAAAATTCAGCCTACCGAACGATGAATACCTATATGAGAGAAAAAAGGAGAATTTTAAAGAATAAACTCAAAGCATACGCTTACATGCGATTATGTTTTTTTATAGAAGGATGATATACTTTGTGTCGTTCTTGCCGTTTCGTGCTGTTCTGGACAGTACAACTATAAAATAGAAAGAGGTGCGGATTTGAACACACAAACAATTAAACAACAATGGTTTGGAAACGTAAAAAACGATGTGCTCTCAGGGATGGTTGTAGCTATGGCACTTATACCTGAGGCAATCGCTTTCTCTATCATAGCTGGAGTCGACCCCATGGTAGGTTTGTACGCTTCCTTCTGTATCGCTGTAGTCATTTCTTTTATGGGCGGACGGCCAGCCATGATTTCGGCTGCAACGGGTGCTATGGCTCTAGTTATGGTTACATTAGTGAAAGATTATGGGCTGCAATATTTATTGGCGGCCACCATTTTGACAGGGATCCTGCAGTTTATTTTAGGCTCCTTACGAATTGGGCAGCTAATGAAATTTGTGCCAAGATCTGTCATGGTAGGGTTCGTCAATGCTCTTGCTATTCTTATTTTCAGCGCCCAGCTTCCTCATTTCACTGGAGAAGGCTGGCAGATGTATGCTATGGTTGCTGGATCTTTAGCTATTATTTACATTCTTCCAAGATTTACAAAAGCAGTACCTTCTCCATTAATCGCTATTATTTTTATGACGATTTTAACAATGACAACAGGTGCCTCGTTAAAAACAGTGGGAGATATCGGAAACCTATCAAGTACTCTTCCCCTCTTTTTAATTCCAGACCTCCCTTTGTCCTTTGAAACGTTGCAAATTATTTTCCCTGTTTCCTTGGCTTTGGCATTCGTTGGTCTTCTTGAATCCCTGCTCACGTCTCAAATCGTGGATGACATGACAGATACAATGAGCGATAAGAATAAAGAAGCGCGTGGACAGGGAATCGCTAATATTATTTCCGGATTTTTTGGAGGAATGGCTGGATGCGCAATGATCGGCCAGTCAGTCGTAAATGTGTCTTCAGGAGGCCGTGGAAGGTTATCGACTTTAGTCGCAGGAGTCTTTCTCATGATGCTGATCATCCTGTTTAATGACGTTCTTGTACAAATTCCAATGGGGGTTCTCGTCGGAGTCATGTTTATGGTTTCCATTAATACCTTCGACTGGAGTTCGCTGACAAGGCTTCATAAAGTGCCGGTAACTGATTCGGTTGTAATGGTATCTACAGTAGCTACCGTTGTCACCACTCACGATTTATCCAAAGGGGTTTTTGCTGGAGTTCTATTGAGTGCGGTGTTCTTTGTTGCAAAAATTTCAAAACTTCATATCGATAAAGAATGGGATAAAACCACTCGGAAAGTTAAATATATCGTTCGTGGTCAAGTATTTTTCGCTTCTATAGAAAGTTTAATGAATCAAATCGAATGTAACGAAGATATTGACCAGGTCGAAATTGACTTTACACATGCACACGTCTGGGATGACTCGGCAGTTGCTGCAATTGAAAAACTATTACTAAAATTTCGTGAAAATAATACGGATGTAAAAATCGCAGGCTTAAACAAGGATAGTTCAAAACTCGTAACAAAGCTTGGCGTACACCATAAAGCCAATGCCTCATTTACCGACTATTAAGTACGATCGGCTTCTTTTAAGAAGCCGATTTTTTGTTTTCAGTTGCTTGCGGTTATAAAAAAGGACGCTTTATGTATAAAGTACACGGAAAAAATTCGCGCAGCCGTAGCAAAACTTGATCAAGAGAATTATTTGACCAAGCGGATCTTCAGCTCGCGCTCCAAATCGTCTTATCAATCGTATAAAAGAAGGCGGATTGGAAGATCTTTCAATTTGGCTTCTTTTTTTATGCATCAATCAAAAAGTTAGCAGTTCTTCAGTGCTCGTCATTTCACAAAGCCTTGTTTTTTTCCCATTCACATATAAGCATACTGTAAATAGCAGAATCTCTCCATTTTCCCTTGATTAATAGATCTTTCCTCAGCACTCCTTCTTTGACCATCCCAATTTTATCCAACACTCTTGCAGAAGCCTCATTAGCAGGATCACAAGTTGCATATACGCGGTGAAGCTCGCACGTTTCAAAACTGTACTTTAACATCAACAGTGCTGCCTCTGTAGCATAACCACTGCCCCAGTAACGAGGATGGATAATAAAACCGATTTCTCCTACACCATCCCAGTCATGAATGTTCATTTCAATGTTTCCAATAACTTTCTTTACTCGCTTTTCAAAAATGACAAAAACAAATCTTCTTCGGTATCTCTTTTTTCTATCTCGTATGGCTTGAGTAACAAAGAAATGAGAATCGTCTTCTGTATTTGGTCCCATGGTTGAAATTTGCAAGCTTCTTTAAGAGAAGAATATTCATGCATAGGCTTCCAATCATCAGGAACAATTTCCCTGAGCAGGAGTCGTTTGCTTTCTTCCAGGATTTCCATGCTGAGCCCCCACTCTTATACAATTATTTGATGAAGTTAAAAATGTTAAAGAATGTGACATTGTGCGCGTTTTATTTTATAAAACATTTCTAATTTAAGTATATCCCATTTCCTATCCCTCTGCTGTTAATCAACTTCAGCAATCTAGCAGAAAAAGCTCTATGACTTTCTTTATTTTTGCATTTGTATTAGGATGAGAAAGGTATTTTTGTAAAAGCTAATGAATATTGGAGGAACCCCCATGAGTAACCGGAACAAAGGAATCATACTATTACTTATCTCGGCTTTTGGTTTTTCGATGATGGCCGCTCTCGTTAAACTATCAGGTGACCTTCCAACTGTGCAAAAAACCTTGTTTAGGAATTTAGTTTCCGCAATGATTGCGTTTGTTTTTGTAAAATATAATAAAGAACGATTGTTTGGAAAAAAAGAAAACCAACTGTTGTTATTGTCACGATCAGCCTTTGGCTGCATAGGCATTGTATTGTTTTTTTATGCGATCGATCACCTCGTACTTTCGGATGCTGATATGCTGAACAAACTCAGTCCATTTCTGTTGATTATTTTTTCAGCTGTATTTCTTAAAGAAAAGGCACAGACATACCAAATCATAGCAGTGATGATTGCATTCATTGGGACTTTGTTTATCATTAAGCCCCAGTTTTCTTTAGAAATCATCCCTTACTTATCAGGCGTTTTTTCGGCCATCTTTGCGGCAGCCGCCTACACTTTATTAAGAGTACTTGGGAGCAGAGAAAAATATTATACAGTCGTCTTCTATTTCTCATTTTTTACTACGGTCTTTCTTCTTCCATTTACAATCATTTATTATGAACCGATGTCCGTTAAACAATGGATTTACTTACTTTCAGCCGGAGTTTTTGCTACATTGGGGCAGTTTGGACTCACGATTGCTTATAAATTTGCGCCGGCAAGAGAAATTTCCATCTTCTTTTACTCAACAGTGGTCTATTCTGCGCTATTAAGTGTTTTACTCTTTGGTAAAGTTCCAGACATGTGGAGCATATTCGGTTATCTCACAATTTTTGGAGCTTCCTACTATATGTTTGTAAAAAACAATCGTCTCGCCAAATAATTTGACAGCAGGAGTTACATAAACGTCCTGCTGTCTTTTTTACTGTTTATTTTTCTACGCTTCTTCTAACATGCTCTTCACGTATATAGCCCTGTATTCATCTTGAAAGTTCCATCTCTTCCGCTTATTCAAAGTAACTCCCCACGTGGCATATAAAACAGCTTATAGAAAAAACCATGGGGTTTCTCTACAAGCTGCTCTTCTTTTTATTGTTAAACTATTATATGATGGATTCAAAAACAATTACGATTCTCTTACAAAGAGGAAGAGGAAGAGGAAAACGAAAGAAAAATATTGGAGGTTCTATAAGAATGATTCCAAACGAACTTAAAACTCATCTCGGAATTGCGTATGACCAGCAGGCTGCCCAAAGAGACCGGAGTACCATCCAGCAGTGGAAAATAAGAGAAAGACATTTTTTTCTCCAAAATTTATTAAAAGAAAATAAGAGGACCTTGCTTGAAGTAGGGGCAGGACCGGGCAAGGATAGTCTGTATTTCCAGAAAGCCGGACTGGATGTCTTTGCAACCGATCTATCTCATGAAATGATCAAGCTGTGCAGAAATAAAGGATTAAAATCCGCCCAGATGAGTTTTGATGAGCTCTCGTTTCCCTCTGCCACTTTTGACAGTGTATGGGCACTAAACTGCTTACTGCATGTGCCAAAATCACAGCTCCACTACGTATTGCTCGAAATTAGACGAGTCTTAAAAGAAGAGGGGCTATTTTATATGGGGGTTTATGGAGGAATCGATCACGAAGGCATTTGGGAACAGGATTTTCATGAACCTAAACGCTTTTTTTCCTTTTATACGAACGCACAGATTCTCCAAATCGCAAAATCCTACTTTGAGTTAGTCGACTTTCATGATATCCCTAAAGAAGATATAGGAGATGGCAACCATCACTTTCAAGGGCTGCTTTTAAGAAAGTCTGCGAAGAAAGGAGAAAAAATATGATCCCTGCAAAACTACAGCCCGGCGATGAAGTGAGGATCATTTCCCCGGCAGAAAGCATGGAAATTATTGCTCCTGACCAACAAAAACTGGCCGTAACACGACTGAGAAAGTCAGGCCTTGAGGTATCGTTTAGTAAGCATGTCAGTGATAAAGCACCACTGCTCGCAACGAGTATCGACCATAGGGTGCAGGACATTCACGATGCCTTTCTTGACCCAGCAGTGAAAGCCGTCCTTACCACGATTGGTGGATTTGAAAGTAACCAGCTTCTCCGTTACATAAACTACGATATCATAAGAAAGAATCCAAAGATTTTTTGCGGCTATTCAGATATCACTGTACTTTCCAACGCCTTCTACCAAAAAGCTGGACTTGTCACATACTCCGGCCCGCATTTTTCTACATTTGGGATGGAGAAAGGCCTTGAGTACACGTTAGAGTACTTTGAAAAAGCTTTTTTTACTGACGACTCATATACCATTCCACAGGCGGAAACATGGAGCGATGATTCATGGTTTATCGACCAGGAAAAGCGTACCTTTCATAAAAATCACGGGTATAAAGTAATCAATGAAGGAAAAACCACAGGCAGGACAATAGGCGGAAACCTCTGCTCCCTTAATCTCCTGCAGGGAACTGAATACATGCCCTCCTTAAAGGAGGCAGTGGTATTCGTAGAAGATGATTACATGTCCATCCCGGAAACGTTTGATCGAGATCTTCAATCCCTTATCCATCAACCATCCTTTCAGGAAGCCAAAGGATTAGTAGTAGGGAGATTTCAAGAAAAGTCCGGCATGACTATGGAACTGCTGGAAGAAATTATTCGTACCAAAAAAGAGCTTGATCACCTTCCAGTCATCGTAAATGCAAGCTTTGGGCATACGACACCTCAGTTTACCTTTCCAATTGGAGGAAGAGTGACATTAGAGGCAGATCGTGAAGGAGCTTTTATTAAGATCATTGAACATTAAGTGCAACGTGCCCGAACGTGTTCTCAACAGTTCGGGCACGCTCAATCCTCACCTTTTAAACTCTTATTTATGCTTAGATTAGATCATACAGCCTGTATACTTTTCCATTTTTTATCGACTTAGGATCATTGACGAGATCAATGAATACAGCCGCTACCGTATCTGGAGAGCGCAGCTTCCCTTCTTCCTTCAACTGTCTAAAATCTTCCACATCCTGAAAGGCTTCTTTAGAACTGGCACGAATTTCGCTTTGCATATCTGTATCCACCACTCCGGGGCTGAACGCAAAAATAATATGGTCATCGTCTCGCTGCTCCATTGCCGCTGTCTCAGTAAATTTGTTAATCGCTGCCTTCCCGCTGCTATATACACTCCAGCCATGGACAGATTTTTCCGCTGCCCCCGAAGTAATGTTAATCAGCATAGAGGAAATTCCGTGTTGATTTGCCTCATAAAGGCAGCGATTAAATAAAAGCATAGGAACTGCCACATTAATTTGTAAATGCTTCAAGAGTTTATCCGGCTGAAGACGCCCCACTTTCTCAACTGGTTCAATGACTCCTGCGTTATTGATCAAATAAACATAATGGGTTTGCTCATGAAATACGTGTTTTACTACTTGCTCTAAGCAGTTTTCTACCAGGTTCTGCTCACTTAAATCACAACTGAAGTGCTTGTATTCTACGTTTTGGGCTGCAGCTAATTGTTCAAGTTCTTGATTTTTTGTTCGCGAAATCCCGACTATATTGACATTTTTCTCAATAAACTTCTTGGCAAAAGCTTCGCCTATTCCTCTTGAATCTCCTGTAACAATGGCATAGTGCATTTAATTGACCTCCTTAATTTTTCTATACTACATGTTCCCTGTCCACGCTTCAAAAAACTTGGATACTTTAAATATCTTTACATCTTTTTGCCCAACATATATGATAAGTAAAGCAGAATTCTGAGCGACCGAAGGAGACTACCATGAAATATGTATACTTATTTCTAATCTATCTCGCCGGCCTGACTGTTTCAAGCTTAGGTCTTGCGCTGATTATACGTTCTGGTCTGGGCGTAGGTCCTGGCGACAGCGTAGCTGTTGGTGTATCCATGCACTTTCCAATTACTGTGGGAAATGTAATGATCATAGCCTTCGTCATCCTGCTTGGCATCAATACGTGGCTTGAACGTAAACGGCCGCAGTTTGAGTCGCTCATTCCAATAATTATTCGCGGCAGAACCGTGGATTTTTTCTTATATGGTTTACTGGAAAATGCCAGTTATGAAGTTTGGTGGTCCCAGTGGGGAATTTTTTCGCTTGGTCTGGTGGCTACAGCCGTCGGAGTTGCCGTTTATTTAAGGACGCCCTTTCCCCGGATCCCCCTCGATCATTTTATGATGATCGTAAACGAAAAAACGAACCAGTCAAAAAGCTCAGTCCGTATTTTTGCTGAATCAGGAATGGCCCTTATCGGTTATTTATTAGGTGCTCCTGTCGGCTTAGGAACGCTCATTGTGGCCCTTCTTCTCGGCCCCATTATCCAGTTTTCCTACCAATGGTCGCGGCCTATTGCTAAACTCTGGGCCTCTCCGGAGCATGTTAGAGAAAGTTCTTAACAAACTATAAAAGTGTGCTGCAGGAAAGATCCTCAGCACACTTTTTTATTCTCTGTTTAAAGTTAAATTCGTAACCCCTTTTTCCTCAAGCTCTCTTCCAATTCGTTCTTCCAGCTCCAGCTGGGTTTTCATCATTTCTTCACTTAATTCACCTGAGGTTACAGAAGCACCGTATTTATCAATCATTTCTTTCTCTGTCAGTTTTTCAACAAGTTTATCCCAAAAGCTGAATTCATCATATTCTTCGACATATTGATCAAGAAGTGACGATTCGAAATCGATATCTAAGTCGTATACGCCGAGTTCTTCCTGATGGATAATTTTATCTTCAAGTCCTGCTTCCTTATATTTAGATAGAATAATCTCCCGGATCTCCTCTACATCTTCGTCTAAATCATCGAGACGGATAGAATTAACTACCCAGCTTCCTAGAAAAATGGTTTCCACTAACTTTTCATATTGATCCCGGCTGAATTCTATTTTTATTTTATCCATAAATAGTCTCCTTTCTGAATGTTCCTCCCTGTAATAGGGAGGAACTGTTGTCTTTATTATGATGAAAAAATCGTTCGTAAAGGGAAAAAACGGCTGCTCAAGCTGATCTGAATAGCAAGAGCTCCCCATTTATTCTCCTGTTCTTTCGTATAGATTTGATACGTACTGTTTAACAGCTCTTCGTGACTGCAATTTTCTTTCGCAAGATCTTCTTTAGGGATCGTTTTAAATAATTGATCAAAACTGACAAACGTTCTGAGGTCCAAAATATCGACCAACAGCGTTTCCCTTTTGTCCGGGAGACAGGTAAATTCAATTTGATCGCCTTTTCTTAACCGCTTCCGCTTCGTATCATTTAAGCGAATTTCGTAGAGTTTGTCTCCCTGTCTAATTAACTGAAACGGGTTTTCGTTTAACCCCATAAAGTGAATCATGCTGCTCCCCCCTTACTCGTTTCATTATGCTGTTGTCTCTTTAAAAATAGAACGTGACCCTGCAAGACCGGCGTCTTTCTCATAAGTCCGTTGTAAATTACGAGTAAGCGGGCCGGGTTTTCCTTCCCCAATCACCAGGTCATCCACCTTAGTGACGGGCATCACTTCTGCTGTACTGCTGGTCAGAAAGAGTTCCTCAGCATACTGCAGATCTTCTAATCGAAAGGCTTCTTCAATAAAGGGGATTTCCTCATCTTCACAAAACTTATGAACACGTGAACGCACGCACCCATGAAGAATATTCTTCTTTGCAGGATGGGTGTACACTTTCCCTTCACGAACTAAGTAAATATTTGAAGAGCTGCACTCAGTAACTTCGCCGTCCTTATGCAGGATGGCTTCAAAACTTCCCTTTTCTTCTGCTTCCTGTTTGGCTATTACGTTGGGCAGCAAATTTAAACTCTTAATGTAACACCATTCCCAGCGTACATCTGGATAGGAAATGGCCGATATGCCTTCTTTCATCAATTTTGTTTTTCTTGGTAGATCCTGCACATACGCATATAAGTTAGCCGTGGTATCAATTGGAAAAGCATGCTCCCGTGGTGCAGAGCCTCTAGTGATCTGCATGTATACTTTGGCATTGGTTTCTACTTTATTTTTTGTTAATAGATCACTTAGCCGTTGATACATTTCCTGTTTTTCTAATGGAATCTGCAATTTCACAGCCTCTGCAGATCGGTATAAGCGCTCCACATGTTCGTCGATCAAGTAATACTCTCCGTCATAAACACGGATGACTTCATAAATGCCGTCTCCAAATTGCAGTCCTCTTTCTTCAAAGGGATACTTAAGCTCATTTTTATTAACAAATTCTTGTTCAGTCAAAACATAATCATAAACACTCATGGTAAAGCCTCCTTTAATCATCTACCATAGTCAACGATTAGTTTACCAAAAATAACCTAGGTTTGTGTGCAATTTGCTAAATGTTCTGAATATAAAACAAAAGGCCTATTCATCTTCAAAAAATGTTGATGCCTTTCGGCTGACTAACGTCCCTAAATTATGTCCATTACACAATTCCTTCATTACTCCGGGTTGGTCGAAATTAAAGATATGGACGGGTTTATTATGGTCACGTGCAAGCAGCAATGCAGATTGGTCCATGACTTGAATGTTTTTCAAAAGAATATCATCATAATTCAGCGTTCTGTACAAGCGTGCATTTTTTTCTTTTAAAGGGTCAGCAGAATAAACACCATTGATTCCTTGTTTAGCTGCCAAAATGGCATCACATTCCAATTCAACGGCACGCTGAACTGCCGGATAATCTGTTGTCACAAGCGGCTGGCCATTGCCTCCAGCAAGAATGATTACGTAACCTTTCCTCAAATGATGCATTGCTTTCAAACGAATGTACGGCTCGGCAACAGAGGGCATCGGAATGGAAGTCATCACTCTCACTTCCTGAGCAGTCTTATTCCTCAAAACTCCTCTCATCATTAAACTGTTAATAACCGTACCGACAGTCCCTATGTTATCTGCTTCTACTCGATCAATCCCCCAGGTTTCTGCCGTCCTCCCGCGAAAAATGTTGCCTCCTCCTACGACTATGGCAACCTCAACACCTGATTCGACAAGTGAAATGACTTCATTGGAAATATGATCTAGACAGGTGTGGTCAAAGTTCTCCATTCCTTGGCCGCTTAATGCCCCTCCACTGATTTTTAACAATATTCTTTTATACCTCATGCTGCCCTCCTCTGAAGAGATAAAAAACAAGCATAGACATCCCGGTCCATGCTTGCCTAATTAAAACGGGAAATGGATTGGCTGACAACAGCGATTAAACTCCTAATTACTGAACGACTCATTATTTCCCGCCTCCTTTATTATCCCATCAAACTACGTTTATTTTACCATAGGCCTATTAAGTTGTAACCTTGCTTTTTCCGCTAAATATAGTCAACGTTTTTCTTAATTCTTTGTTAAGGGTTTTATGAAAGTAAATAAATCAAATTGACAACTCGCCGAATAAGTGATACTTTTTTCATGGTAAAAAAAGAATAGTTGGCAAACTTATTGAAAGATAAGGACGCAAAGCTCCAGGTCTAAAACGGAATCCCGTCACGATGGCTGAGCTGCACCAGGCACTATTCGTACAACGTATCCTTTCTTTGCAAGGATACTTTTTTATGTATACAAACGATAAGGGAGAAATGAAACTATGGAATTAAAGAAAATCCAAGCCTTATTTCCTAGCGAAGACGGTAATAAGCATGATCGGGACGTTTTCGTTGGTATGATCTCTCAACTTCTCGAGGAATTAGATAGTAAAAAAAATGCTGAACAGTCGATTTTAGGAAAATCGAAGGACCGCTCTGGAGATTATTATCAACAAATTGTAAAAACTGCCGATATACCTCAAAGAGGAAAAAGTTTTGAAGAGGTCTTATCGGAATTATCTAATCTTATGGAAGGCCACCCTTATCATACGAAAAACTTTCTTACTAACGTCCTTCCAATGGCAAGTATTCCGGGACTGATCGGTCAATTCACCGCCTCACTTTTGAACGGCAATAACCTTTGGGATGTTTACGGCCCTGCAGGAGCTGAAGCAGAAACGAAGGTCATTTCTATTATGTCCAGGCTTGCCGGCTATGAACCGGAACAAAGCTGGGGATATACAACTTGGGGTGGCCAGGGGGCGGTTTTTACTGGTCTGCGCATTGCCATCACTAAGCAAGTGGAGGATGCACTTTATGAAGGTGTGCCTAATAACCTGTACTGCTTTTCTTCTGAACAGGCCCACTACAGTCTTATTAAATCAGCAGAAGCTACAGGGCTTGGCAGAAATAAAGTGATTAAAGTCCGGACCAAGCAAGATCATTCATTGGATGAAAATGACCTGTATTTAAAAATGAAAACAGTGATTGAACGCGGTGGTATTCCTGTATATGTAGTAGGAACAACCGGAACTACGGATAACTTTGGCATTGACAATCTTAAAGCCATTAAAGAAACCGTCGAGCAAGTTCGCATCGAGCATCAGCTCCCACCAATACATATTCATGCTGATTCTGCTTTGGGAGGCTTTTATTGTTTATTTAATTCCTATGACTTTGAGTCTAACCCGCTCGATTTTGAACCAGCTGTTCTACAAGGCCTAAAACAAATCACTGAAAGGATGCAGTACCTGCATTTAGCAGACAGCCTCTGTTTCGATTTCCAAAAATTAGGTCAGACCCCCTATGTAACCAGCCTTTTCTTAGTGAAGCAGAAACAGGATTTAGATAAAATCGACCTCGATGCCAAAGAATCTCCTTATGTAGGAGACCGTGCTTACGGAAGCTATCACACAAGCTATACGTTGGAATGTTCTAGAATGGCAAGCTCCATTTCAATTCTTACTGCCCTTAATATGTTTGGTGTCGAAGGATATCAACAGCTGCTTGCCAACTACGTACGGGTGAATTTGGCTTTCAGAACGAAATTACAAAAGCAGCTGCCTTCCATTGCGGTGACTAATCCGAACAACCCAGGACCGCTGACGGCCTTCCGCCTATATACCGGTAAACCTAAATGGGAGGAAGAACAGCAAGGGCAGTCTACTCTCAGGGAAATTCAAGAGGTCAATAAGTTGAACGAGTCTTTATTTGAGGCTCTCGGAAAAAGAAAAGATGAGATCTTTCTTGGAGATACGAAAAAGTTCGATATGGTTGCCGCTAAAGATCATCCGGTAGAAGTACCCATCTATGTTTCTAAACTATTTTGCATTTCCCCTTATACAGAAGTGGCCCATTTAGACAATGTCGTTGCTTTCATTGAATCGACCATCCAGGAAGTAATAAAGGAGAGCGAATTATACTTATGAAAAAGAAGTCGTCCTTATTTAAAAAAATAGCTTTAAGAATAGTACTCCCTATGCTTGTATTCGCTGCGTTATTCAGCAGTGCAATTTACCTGTTTTCAGGTTATATCGTGAAAGAATACCTTCAGCCAAGTTTTGAAGATTCCTTGAAAATTCAAATGCAGGATTTCACGCACGGGATAGATAAAGAGATGATCACTAAAGCCTATAACGGAGATTCTCAAGCACTGAGCAGTTTACAGCAGTACTTAAATCAATATAAAAAAGAAAATGACGTCGCCAATGCTTACATTTTAGGAAAGAAACAGGATCAAACCTTTATTGTAGCCATTAGTGACATGGAAGACACAATGGTGGATTACGATTTTGTACCGGAAATGACAGCCGCTATCGGCGGAGAGAGTGCGTTGAGTGATATTTACAGTGATGAATACGGGACGTACAAATCTTACTTTGCACCCATTGATGGCGTAAATGCGATTTTTGGGCTTGATAAAGATGCTGGTTTTATCAATCAGCTGAAAAATTACAACCTCATCCTGACGCTTATCTTGGGAGGATTAATGCTTCTTGCCGGGATAGCCATGGCGTGGATTATTTCAAAAATGATTTCAAAGCCTATCAAAACTATATCAGCCCATGCGGAAGTAGTCGCTGCCGGCAACCTCTCAGTTGCAGAGCTTAATCAGAACAGAAATGACGAATTAGGGGACTTGGCTGCTCACTTCAACCAAATGGTTGCTGATTTAAGGACCATGATTCTAGAGGTAGGCAGCCAGTCAGATCACGTCGCTTCTACTTCTGAGGAACTTTCTGCAAGCGCAGAAGAAACGAGCCAGTCAATAAGTGAAGCGAGCCATATGGTCCAGCAGATCTCTATGGCTTCCAGTGACCAGCAGCAGCGCTTAGTTGAATTAGAGGATAGTTCTGAACTTCTTTCAACACACATGCAGGAACTTACGAAAGAGACAGCAGCAACTTCCCAATTGTCAGAAGACGCAGCTGATGTGGCAAATCAAGGAACGGACTCTATTCGTACGGCAATCGACCAGATGACGATTATCGATGAAAATGTAAGTAAATCTGCAGATGTAGTAGCAAAGCTTCATACTGAGTCGAAAGAAATTGCGGATATCGTTATGACGATTTCAGCTATTGCAGAGCAGACGAACTTATTGGCTTTGAATGCATCCATTGAAGCAGCACGAGCCGGCGCGGAAGGACAAGGTTTTGCAGTAGTAGCTGAAGAAGTCAGAAAGCTTGCTGAAGAATCATCTAAAGCCGCCAGTGAAATTCAATCCAAAACGCTTCAGATTCAAAGCCAGGCTGAGAATTCTGTAGAAGTGATGACCGTTGGTTATACAGCTACAAAAAGCGGTTTAACAGCGATAAATGAAGCCAATGATGCGTTTACAAACATTTTAAGCACCACAGAGCAGTCACGTGAAAAACTGGCTTCTATACAGGAACCGCTTGAGGAAATGAATAAAAAAATTCAAACGAATGCATCTACTATTAAAGAGGTTACCGCTACAACGAACGAAATGTTCGAGAGAATTAAAGGAATTTCTGAGACCAGTGAAGAACAAACGGCGGTAGTTCAAGAAATAGCCTCTGCCTCAGAAACTCTATCTTCTATGGCAGAAGATCTTCAGTTGACTATTCAGAAGTTTAATACGGATCAAGTTAATCCCGAGGTTCTTCAAATATCCGAAGCAGACAGAAAATCACGAGAGATAGACCAGAAGCAAGCCATATAATCATAACTGTTAAATACGGGCGAAAGGAACCCTCTACTTGTTCGAGGGGAAGGACATTAGGAAATAGATGGAGTTCAATACCTGCTTGGTAAAATACAAAAGCACAAATTGTGATCATAGAAGCACCAATTAAGCTTCCCCATTTTTTCATAGTCTTCTCCTCCTTTCATTTACATGGACGAATAAGGAATCAAAAAAGTTTCAATATTTTGGAAGCCCGTCTGAAATTGTGAAGAAAAGCGGTCTGTATGGAAATTAAATTCCACGCAGACCGCTTTTTTTAATTCTATCTATTAAAGAGCTTTAGTTTTTCAGTGACATCACAGGAAAACCCTCGTGTTTCCTGGCAAGTTGAAGCTGTCGAGATCAGGTGCTCGACAGCTTTTTTTATTAGATATACTTTTTCTGAACCTTTTGGCCGCCGTAATTGAAAACCACATTTCGTTCTTCCACTACGGTTTCAATATGAACAGGACGTCCCCATAACTGATAAAGATAAGGAAGAGTTTTTTCCAAATAACCGAGATCAAGCTCCACTTCTTCAAAGTGGTGCTTTAAATATAACTCCCCACTCTTCATATAATCTCCATCCTGGACGGTAATGTAAGGAAAGCCTCCGTTTACGCGCATCGTTACAAGCTGGTCTCTTACCGCTTCGTGATCTTTATCGGTAATCTTGTATTTTTGTCCTTGCTTTTGGAAAAGGTATAAGTCTTCTCTCCGCACTAATTCCTTCGTTAAATAATTGCGGATAAAGCTTTGATCCGATTCAATCTCCCTGACTTCAAATATTTTTTCCCGTCCTGAATTAGGTTCCACGCCGTGCTTTTTCATTTCATCGGTTGGATTATCATAACGTTCTTCAATGTCTTCAAAAATTTTCAAGCCTAAGTAATAAGGATTCAACTGAGTTTTAGAAGGCTGCACTACGCTTGCATTGAGTTTGGCAAAATCTACAACCTCATCACTAGTCAGGTCCATTTCCCTTAATATTCTTGCATGCCAGTAGGATGCCCATCCTTCGTTCATTATTTTGGTTTCCAGCTGCGGCCAGAAATAAAGCATCTCTTCGCGCATCATTGTTAAAATATCCCTTTGCCAGTCTTCAAGCTCCCTGCTGTGCTGTTCGATAAATAATAAAAGATCTTTTTCCGGTCTTGGAGGAAATTTTCTTTTTTTCTTCTTCTTCGGCTTTCCTGTGTCTTCTTCTCCAATTTTCCAAATATCATCATATGGAGTGGACAATGGTTTATCTCCACTTTCTTCATAAGCATCGGCGATCGTCCAGGAAAGCTTCGGACGGACCAGTGATGGATCAATGTGTTCCTGAACCGACAGGACCGCGTCAAGAAATGATTCTACTTCTTCTTTTCCGTGTATTTTTTCATAGCTCGCGATTCGTTCCGCGGTTGCAGCCATGCTTTCAACCATATCCCGTTTAGTATTTTGGAATCTGGCATTGTTCTTAAAAAAGTCACAGTGGGCAAGGACGTGAGCGACAATCAACTTATTCTGAATGAGACTATTGGAATTCAACAAAAAGGCGTAGCAGGGATTTGAGTTAATTACTAATTCATAGATTTTGCTCAATCCAAGATCATACTGCAGCTTCATCTTGTAATACTGCTTCCCAAAGCTCCAGTGAGAAAACCGCGTTGGCATACCATAAGCACCAAATGTATAGATAATATCGTCAGGACATACTTCATATCTCATCGGATAAAAATCAAGCCCGAAGCCCTTTGCAATTTCCGTAATCTCACGGATTGCTGTCTCAAGTTTTTTATGGTCATCTGGTTTCAAGGTGGCCCCTCCTTCAAGTTCACTTATCTTACTATATGAAGAGACCGATAGGAACATGAAAGCTTAACTATGGAAGAAATAACATGGCGAGAACGATAAGTATCGTAATAGGCAGATAAAAGACAAGTATCGTTTTCGATAAAAAAACTACGAAAAGTTTTGACGACTCCACCGGAAGCTGATCGAGATTCATATTGTAATCAATATCCTTGTCATCTTTTTTTCTTACATAATCATATAAGTGGATATACATTCTTTCCTGACGAAGATAATAGGCATCGAGCACCCAGAAGATCAAGATTGGCACGTAAGCAAAGAGGAGAAATTCCTCCCGTGCTCCTTGTCCGGACAAAGCAAACAAAGCGGCAACGAGAGTGATTGCCCAGCCTTTTAACAAGAAAGAATTCTGTCCCATTCTGGAAATAATCCCTTGAATCATTTGCAAGTGATTCACTTTATGGTCCATACCCTCACTCCTTTGCTTGACGTTAATTCAACTTTGCAGATCACGATATTGCGGAAGAACGACTGCATCTAAATCATTTCTTGATTGAATGTCGGAGACTGTCCTTAATTCAAGTTCTTTCTTTAAAATAGCTAAATGGTGGAGCATCGTGACTTCTTGTTCGTTAATGATACCGGGCAGTAGTAAATACGAACCGAATTTTCGATAGCTTTCTTTAAAACAGTTAAGATGATTGGAGCCTTTCTCAGGCTTCATCCTGTTAAAGCGTGTCATAACCATCAGCAAATCGCGGCTGGCTTCATATTCATTCTTAGAGGCATGCTGGAGGATGTGATGAACATTGGCCGAAATATGGACCGTGTATCCCTCCCCTTCTCTTGGAATATTGCCTTCAATAATGGAGATTCTCAGCTCATTGTGGCGGTCAAAATCCCCTAGACGATCCTGCCATCCACTGAATATATCGATGGCTGCCGCTTCATTTTCAAACAACAGTGCAAGCCCGGGCGGCTCTTTCATCACCGTATTGTGTGTAAAGGCGGTTCCTTTCCAGATGGCTTTGTTCCAAAGTTCTATATCAATGAATCCTGCAATAAATAGTGATTTTCTTTGTTTTTCAGGCAGTGGCCGCAAACGACCCAGTTCCGGTTTAACCGTTTGAGGCTGACTTCTTAACAGCCAGTACAACTGATCATACTCTTCTTCAGATGTAAGTACATAATGAGAATACGAACGTATGGGAGCAGGGATATATTCAAGATCTTTTTCTTCAAATACGACGGGGATGAATTTAGCAGATTTCGTCCCTGACTGATAGAGGTGCTGATAGATTAAATGACCCTCCCAGCGGACTCCGAGTCCCCTCCCCTCTTCTTCTATTCCCATAACTCTTTTATAGTAGAGTTCTGTACAAATGAGAAGACAGAAGTCCGAATCTGTTATATTTCGGTCCATCCAACGTGTCCATCCCTCTTTTGGAAAGGCTTCATATTGATCGAGGATCGTATCAATACCTTCCATCCTTAGTCGATTAGAAAATTGCAGCACTTTATCCGCATGTGCTTTTGAATCCTGACTGTAGCTTATAAATACTTTGGGATGCTTTCGCATACCCTCACCTCCATTCAAAAAGCTGTTCAGGACTTTCGCTTCTCAAGAATCTCCGTGTATGGATCGAGATCTGATGCAGAGGTTCCAGTAGTCGTATTCGCACTTTGCTGGATGGAAGTATTGCAATTTGTACATACGTAAAGCTTTGTTTTCCCCTGCTTCAATTTGGTGTACTGGCTGTCAGTACGATCAATCTCGTATGTTTTACGGCAAGTCATACAGGTCGCTTTCATCCTTCCACCTCTTCCATATTTTTCTTTAATTATACCAAAAAAGCAGAAAATGCGAACGCACTTTCTGCTTTTATTATAACGAACACTACTTTTGGTATGTGATGTTGCCTTCGACCATTGTGACTAATGGCTGACCGTGATCTGTAATCGGGTTTTTATCCCAAAGTGTCAAATCGGCATCCTTCCCCGTTTCTATACTCCCTGTGCGGTGTTGAATACAGAGGTTCTCTGCTGGATGAATCGTTAAGCTTCTCCAGGCTTTTTCTTCCTTTAATCCTGCTTTTACCGCCTGCTGGGCAGATGTAGCAATCTGGCTGATTGGCAGAACTGGATGGTCGGTGATCATCGCGAAACGGATTCCGTTTGCATCAAGCTCAGAATATACATCCCAGGAAAGATGGTTTAATTCCACTTTGCTTCGATTCGATAAAGTCGGTCCTACTGAAAATCGAGCCCTGCTCTCTGCAAGGTGTGAAGCGATAAGGTGACCTTCTGTAACGTGTTCAATAGTTATATCTAAGTCAAATTCATCTGCAATTCTTAATGCCGTCATAATATCATCCGCACGATGAGCATGTACTCTGACAGGAATTTGTTTATCCAGAACTAAGTGATAGGCAGATAATTTTAAGTCATGTGGTTCTCTTTTGCTTCTCAAGGCATTGGCAAATTCTCGGCGAATAATGGCTGCCGTTCCCATTCGAGTTTTTGGAGGACGCCCTTCTTTGCCATGGAATTTTTTGGGGTTTTCTCCCAATGCCATCTTTAATCCCGCCGTTTCTCTCAACGTAATCTCCTGCACTATACCCCCAGGTTTAACTTTTACCACTGCAGTTAATCCTCCAATTACGTTTGCACTTCCCGGCAGGACTTGGACGGTCGTTACGCCGGCTTTTGCAGCGTCAAAGAATCCTTGTTCAAAAGGGTTAATTCCATCAAGTGCCCTTACGTGAGGGGTCACGGGGTCTGACGTTTCATTGAAATCGGCCCCTTCCCAGCCGATCCCTTCTTCATCCACCCCAAGGTGCGTATGAGCATCGATTAATCCAGGTGTTAAAAGGCAGCCTTGTCCATCTATTACATTCGTGCAGGAAGTTAAATCAATCTCCTCCTCCTGGCCGAATGCAACGATCTTTCCATCCCTTATTAAAAGTGCGCCTTGTTGTATATCATCTGACGAAATCGGTTTAATCAATACATTTTTAAAAGCTGTTTCCATTCACTTTCCCTCCTTCAGTTTATTTAAATATTCATAAACCTGGCAGGCAAGCTGAATATTAAACCATTCTTCTGGCTGGTCAAAATGGATATCCAGTATTTCCTGAATTCTGCTGATACGGTAATAAAGTGTATTGGAATGAATATTCAATTTTTTCGTTAGAAGGTTCAGTTCTTTATCAAACTTAACGTAATAGAGCAATGTTTTCATAAAGTCCCTGTTCTTCTCAAGGTCATATCTTAATAAAGGACCTAGAATGTCAGTTAGATACAGCTCAAGCTCTTCTGTGCTATGCTGAAGAAAAAAACGGTAAACCCCCACTTCTACAAAGCTCATGACTTTTTTCTCAGGATGGCTTTCCAGCAGCTGAATGCATTTTTCTGCATCTGCAAATGATTTGTTAAGGTGATGCAGATTTTTATGAACACGGCCGATTCCCATTAATACATGTGTATTTTCTTCTTCCATCCGGCTTACGAGCTGCTTGACTCGTGATCTTGCCTTGTGGTTTTGATCTTTTTCAGGGAAACTCATTAAAGCAAACACATACGTATTTGTTACGATGACAATTCCCGATATCTTTTGCTGCCCCAGCAAGTATTCAATTCGCTTCCGCCATTCCTCTTTATACCTGCGGACATTTTCAGGCATTTGATTAATCGCTGGAGCAGATTGGTCAATTTTACAGAGGAGTACAGCATAGTAATCATTCGGATTCAGACCTAAATTATGAGCTTGATTTTCGATAGTTGGATTGGATTTCCCGGCAAGTACATCTTCCACAAACTCTCCTTTGATCCGGTCTCTCGCTTCTTTAATCGCTTCCTCCTTCGTCCATTCCAAAGCCAAAACTGTCGCTCCGTATTCAAAAAGTACGATATCCGCTTCTAAATACTTTATGGAATCCGACCAGTAGCAAAGAAAGCCTAAGAGAGATTCAGCTCCAACTATAGGAATCACCACTAAGCGCTCTTTGTTGTCAAGCTGAATTTGCTGCCACTTTTTAGTACGCATCACTTTCTTGACACGGGTATGAGTTAAGAATTTTTCCGGCAGCTTTTTATCTTCAGCTCCTGACTCAATAAAATAAGGCTTTAATAATGAATCATAAATAGCAAAAGGGGCGCGGACCATTTTTCGCAGTGTATCAACAATGGCCATTGTCCCGCCGCCGCCAGCTGCGATATTCGTGAGCCGGTGGTGAAAATCCGTCGTTCTTTGCATCGTTTCATGCTCTTTACGTAAAGCAAGGTGTGTTTTTTGAAGTTCTTCCCGCTGTTCTTTTTCCTGCTTATAGAGCTGAGCGTGCGTAATAACAACAGCTACGTGGTCTGCCAAAGCTTCCAACAGAGCCAAATCTTCATGCTTAAAACGTGCTCCCTGTTTAAAGCTGTCAATAGTCAGCACTCCTATTGTCTTGTAATGGACTCTTAGAGGAACAGAAATCATGCTATCCGGGAAGTTCCTGTGGAAGGTTGAATTTATGTAATGCTTATAATTTTCTTTTGTCATGTCAGCCATGGCTGCTTCAATTCTCTTTGCGCCGTGAATCATGACAGACCTTTCCTCTTGAAAGACTCGTCCGCTGACTCCTTCCCCAATTTCCAAACGTGTTTTTCGATAGCTTTGTTCACGAAACCCAACAGCCGACTCAATTAACAGTTTTTCAATTTTTTCGTCATATAGAAATAAAAATCCGGTATCTGCTTCATTAATTGCCTCTACGACTGCTTCAATAATGATGTCCAGAATATGTTCTTCATGCATATGAGAAGCAATCGTATGCGCCACCTTCATTAATAAATCCAGAGATTTATTAGTTGATTCATACTTTCCATATTGGACAAACAGCTGCAGCCATTCTTTATGGAATTTAAAGTAATCCAGCGCTTGATTTTTGGAGTAATTTTCATCACCGATAAGAAAAACGATAAATTCCTCCTGTATAAACGCCTGGCATTCTTTATTCAGCTCCCAGATCTCCTGCTGAGAGCGGTCACATTCTTTTATCCAAGCCTGAATCTCTAAAGAATTAAAAGGCTCGAGAGATCCAGCAACGGCTGAATCATCTCTATTCACTATAATAATATTTCTCTGTTTAAACTGGTCTCTAATTTTATTTAATATCGTCTCTTTCATTAGTACACCTCAGATTCACTATAACCCCAGGTTAAAAAAATGCAACTTTCTCACAGCATCGAGCCCTCTTTTACTGCATTAATCCATTCATAATATCTATCAATTAACACGGGTTTATTCTTTTGATAAACTCTGCGTAATTCTTTTACTGGCTCAGGATGGTCATCGACTCGAAAGTCAACAAAAGGGAAATGATCAACGGCAGCCACTTTGATGACCGCTGATTGTTTGCCCCTGACATCTCCTCCAACATGATCAGCTGCCTCCATAGCAAGAAGCAGACGATCAGCCAGTGCGCCTTTGGATTTTTCAAAGGTTTCAGCCATGACTTCCAATACTTCTGGACCGGTAAGCAAGTTTCCCTGCACCGACCATTGATCTCCGATAATATGGGATTTATAATCATCATTTTCTACTCCGGTATACGCGCTGCAATTTCCATACTGGTCAACGATAGCCACCTGGCGTAGTTCCTTGCCGGGATCATTTAACAGCACATAATTCAGCGTATCATTGGCCGTTCTTCCTTCTTTTAAGCTGTCAAGACCGTCCTGACCAAGTTCAGGGTTCACCCAGCCCTGAGTCACTACTGCACCGACATTCGGTTCAATATGTGGGGAATGTGCTCCCACCCCAGGAAAGCAAGTGGCTACAGCTGCTCCAAAGTAGCCCGTTTGCTTGCACCTTGCAATGATTGAAAATGTATTTAACTTCATCTGCTTCACACCTCATGGCAGGCCGCATAATGACCTGTTTTTATTTCTCTGAATTTTGGCACCTCCACTTTGCACCGTTCTGTCGCAATTGGACATCTTGTATGGAACCTGCATCCTGAAGGGGATTTACAGGGCTTGGTATCTCCCTTCTAATGGGATTTGTTCCCGCTTCGTGTGTAAATCTGGAATAGGAATTGCTGATAATAAAGCTTGTGTATAAGGATGAAGCGGATTCTCATAAAGCTCGTCACTCTCCGCCAGTTCCATCATCTGCCCTAAGTACATCACCCCAACACGATCACTAATGTATTGAACCACACTTAAGTCATGAGCAATAAACAGGTACGTAAAATGATACTTTTCCTGCAGGTCAACGAGCAGATTAATGATTTGAGCCTGGATGGAAACATCCAATGCTGCTACAGGTTCATCAGCAACGATAAACTTCGGTTCTAAAGCAAGCGCTCGTGCGATTCCTATGCGCTGCCGCTGTCCACCTGAAAATTCATGAGGATAACGGTCCCGGTAACTCTCAGGAATCCCTACGTCTTTTAACAGCTTAAGCACCCGCTGTTTCCTCTTATCTTTATCCATACCAATGGTTTGCATCGGTTCTTCAATAATATCTTCTACTTTCATTCTCGGGTTTAAGGAAGCAAATGGATCTTGAAAAATCATTTGAAAATGCCGTCTATTCTGCTTCAATTGCTTTTTGCTCATTTCCATCAGGTCCTGCCCCTCGAAATAAACCTTTCCTTCAGTCGCCTCTAACAGCCGGAGCAATAGTCTCCCGGTAGTAGATTTTCCACAGCCGGACTCCCCTACAATCCCAAGCGTTTCCCCTTTATGAACGGTAAAACTGAGATCATCGACTGCTTTTACGAGCGAGCTTTTAGAAAATATCCCGTTAGATAAATTAAAGTACTTTTTCAGGCCTTCGACTCTCACGAGCTCTTCTGTACTGTTCATACAAATCCTCCTTATCCTCAATCCAGCATGCAGCAGTATGGGATGGTGAACCAGCAGGCTCAAGCTCCGGCTGGTGATTTAAGCATTTCTCCATCACAAATGGACAACGGTCAGCGAACCGGCATCCTTCAGGCAGATCATGAAGATTTGGTGGTTGTCCATCGATCGGCTGCAGTCGATCTCGGCTTCCAGGAACAGGCACTGAGTTCAATAGACCTACCGTATAAGGGTGCCTGGGGCGGTCAAAGATATCCTCTACCGTCCCCTGCTCGACGATTCTGCCTGCATACATAACGGCTACTTTGTCACAAAGCTCAGCCACAACTCCTAAATCGTGAGTAATTAAAATAATGGCTGCTCCAGTTTCATCACGGAGTTTTCTAAAGAGATTTAACACTTGGGCTTGAATCGTGACATCAAGGGCTGTAGTAGGTTCATCTGCAATAATCAGGTCTGGATCACAAGCGAGAGACATAGCAATGACGCCGCGCTGTCTCATTCCCCCGCTGAATTGGTGGGGGTATTGGGTCGCACGCTCTTTAGGAGAAGGGATTCCTACTCTTGTCAACATATCAACAGCTCTATTCCATGCTGTTTTTTTATTGGCCTTTTCGTGAATAACCGGCATTTCTGCGATTTGGGTTCCTACGTTATAAGCAGGATTTAACGAGGTCATTGGATCTTGAAATACCATAGAAATATCCCTGCCTCTGATATTTCTCATCGCAAACTCGGACTTATCCAGCAGGTTTTCCCCGTGATAGAGAACCTCTCCAGAAATATGTTCATTTTTCTTATTTCCAATCAGCCGCATAATCGACTGGGAAGTCACACTCTTTCCACATCCCGACTCCCCTACAATAGCAAGTATTTCTCCTTGTTTCACTTTAAAATCTACGCCGTCCACAGCTTTTACTACACCTTTTTGAGTTTGGAAATGAGTTCGTAAATCATTCACTTCCATGACGTATTCTGCCATACAATCTCTCCTTAGTTACTGGTTTTAAGCAGACTCGTTTTTCAACCGGGGATCAAGAGCATCGCGAAGCCCGTCCCCCATCACATTGAAGCTGAATACGGCTAATGTAATGGCTACCCCCGGAAAGACTGCGATCCACCAGGCTGACTCCATCCAGTCTTTTCCTTCACTTAGCATTATGCCCCACGATGGCGTATCGGGTGAAACACCAAGTCCTAAGAAACTGAGGGCAGCCTCGGCTAATATAGCGAATGCAAAGGATAGAGTGATTTGCACAATAATAGGAGCCATACTGTTAGGAATAATATGTCTCCACATAATTTTTACGTTATTGACACCCATGGACTGGGCAGCTTCAATATAAAGGGAGTTTTTAATAGACAAGACAGCACTTCTTGCGATTCGTGCAAAGATTGGCGTATATACAATTCCAATGGCAATCATTAAATTTGTCAGGCTTGGTCCAAGAATAGCCATGATCACAAGTGCCAGCAGAATATCAGGGAAAGCAAACAAGACATCAGTGAAACGTGAAAGCAAACCATCTACCCACCTGCCGTAATAGCCTGCCACCACTCCAATGATTGTCCCAATAACGAGAGAGATCCCGACAGAAATAATCCCGACTTGCAGAGAAATACGTGTACCAAAAATAATTCTGCTGAGAATATCACGTCCAAATTGGTCCGTACCCAGCCAATGATGAATACTAGGTCCGGACAGCATGATATCCGGACTCATTTGAAATGGGTCATAAGGAGCGATAATAGGAGCTCCTATCGCCATGATGATATAGGAAAGTGTTATTAAAAAACCAACGAGGGCAATCTTATTTTTTCGAAATTGATACCAAACATCTCCCATGTCTTCACTCCCTTTCCTAATACCTGATTTGAGGATTTAAGAATCCGTAAATGACATCAACAATTAAGTTTACAATGACAAAACCGCTCGCAATAAAGAGGATGGTTCCTTGTAAGAGTGCATAATCACGGTTGGTAATAGCTTCAAGGGCCAGCTGCCCTACTCCCGGAAGTCCGAAAATCTGCTCCACAACGACCGAGCCCCCTAATAGATATCCCGTTTGAATCCCCAGGACCGTAACAACAGGAATCAAAGCATTCTTAATTGCATGGCGCCAAATAAGCCTCCTGTTGGAAACCCCTTTGGCCCGTGCCATCTTAATATATTCCTGACCAGTTACTTCAAGCATAGAAGACCTTGTCATCCGCATGGCAACAGCCCCAACAGCGGTCCCTAGAGCGATCGCTGGAAGCAGCATGCTTTGTAAATTGCCTGTAAAACTGGTACTCAAGCCTACAAAACCTCCAGAAGGAAAAATTCCTGCATACAAAGATAAAAAGAGAATCATTAAGGTTCCCAGCCAAAAGTTAGGAATGGAAATACCCAGCATGCCAAAAATGCTTGCACTATAGTCAAAACGGCTGTTTCGTTTCAAAGCAGAAATCGTGCCTAAAGGAATAGCCAGCAGAATAGCAATCAATACGCTTAAAATCGTTAATTCAATCGTTATAGGCAGACGTCCCATAATCGTTTTAAGTACGGGCATGCTCGTAAAATGAGAATAGCCGAAGTCACCTTGAAAAAGATTCCCGAGCCAAATAAAATATTGACTCACTAAAGGCTTATCCAACCCAAGGTTTGCTCTAATAACTTCTGCCTGTGCTTCATTGTAATTAGATCCAAGCATCGCCGTAACGGTATCCCCGGAACAAGCCTGACCATAAAAAACGCAACGACCGAGATGCCAAACAAGACGGGAATAGAAACGGCCAATCTTTTTACTACATACTTAACCACCGAGATCACCTCTCGAAATATAATTAGATACTTAATACAAAACCGACCAGTTACGGTCGGTTTTATATGATTTACTTTATTTCTTTACTTTCGTGTCCTCTAAAGAAATGGTCGTGACCGTAGGGTTCACATCAAAGCCTTCCACTCGATCTCTAATCGCAGAAGTTTGGGAATTTGCGTAAAGAAATACCATCGGTGCATCTTCAGCAATGATTTTTTGAGCTTTGTCATAGATTTCCTTGCGTTTTTCCTTATCTAATTCTTTACGGCCTTGCTCAAGCAGTTTATCTACTTCTTTATTTGAATAGCCCTGCTGGTTGTACATGCCGCCTGTATGGAAGATGTTATACAGGAATTCATCAGGGTCTACAAATCCAACCCACCCGACGACAGTCATATCGAATTCATGTTTACCCAGTGCCTCAAAGAACACACTGCTTTCCTGAGATACAACTTTTACATTGATCCCTACTTCTTTCAGCTGTTGTTTAATAATCTGTGCGGCATCAATTTGGTGTTTATTGGTGCTTACCTTCAGCGTAATATCAAATCCATCTCCATAGCCGGCCTCTTTCAATAAACTCTCCGCCTTGTCTAAGTCACGATCAGGATAAATTTCTTCATCCAAATGAGCCCAGTGTCCTTCTGGAATCGGACCACTCTTAAGGACGTCAGCTTTGCCGAACTTCACGACCTTGTTGATTGCCTCGCGATCAACCGCCCAGGCGACCGCTTGTCTAACTTTCTTTTTAGCCAGCGGACCTTTTTCCGTATTCAGCCCTAAATATTCCCAGTAGGAGCCTGTGACGGATTTAACATTGACGTTCTCCGCCTGCTTTAAGGCTTGGACATTTTTTGGCTGAACTTGAAGGATAATGTCAATTTCACCATTGCGAATAGCCGTTGTACGAGCTGTTTCATCCGGAATTGCACGCCAAATGACTTTATCTAAATAGGGCTTTCCTTCCTTAAAGTAATCGTCGAATTTTTCAAGTACCATCTGCTGGTCTTTCTGCCATTTCACAAGCTTAAACGGTCCGCTTCCAGCATCAGCATTCGATAGATCATTATCATTTTCTTCCACCACTTTTTTGTTGACTACAACATTCATAGGATTTGCCAGAAAGGTTAAAAACGGAGCCACTGGTTGTTTAAGATTAATAACAACTTTTGTCTTGGACGGGGTTTCAATTGACTTAATGGCCTCAAATTGTGCAGCACGCACCTCTTTTTTCTGAATCCTCTCGATCGAATATTTTACATCCTCAGAAGTTAATGGATCCCCGTTATGAAACTTCACTCCATCATGAAGGGTAAATGTATAAACCTTGCCGTCATCTGAAATGTCGTAATCCTTTACTAAATCCCCTTCAATTTCTCCATATGTACCTTTTTTGTAACGAAACAACGTGTTATACATGTTTTCAATATACCTCATCGATGCAGCTCCAGTAACTACATGTGGATCTAAGCTTTGCGCATCTGTGAGGTCTGAAATAGTCAATTCTCCCCCAGACGAAGCTTCCTCCCCTGATCCTTGGTCTTCATTTCCTGAACCTTCTGAACCTCCTTCAGAAGCAGTCGGGTCTGTACAAGCAGCCAGTAAAAGAATAAATGAGCATAGTAAGAAAAATAGCAAACTTTTCTTCAACTGATTTCCTCCTTTGAAGTTTTCAGTTTATTAAAAAAATACTGTAAATTCATTGTACTTCATGTCGTAAGGAGGATATCATGTGTGATTTCACAAATTAATCTATCCTTTTTTGTGAAAATTCACAAAAAGGAAGTGCGGATGCACTTTAGGCTGTCGAGAAAGTCTCGGTATCCTGATTTTTGGTTTCAATCAAGAAAAGCACGACAAGATGAAATGGTAACGATGGAAGAACTTGTGCCAGAAAACCAAAGAAGTAAAAAGGAGTGAGACCGATCCGGAGAGTGATTATTTATACCGGGAAAATGGATTTATAGAATGAGAAAAGAGAAAGTGGAGCGCAGCTTCACCGATTCAAAAGAACGGCATGGGCTGCGTTATTGGCGTTTGCGTGGAAAAGAAAATGTAAAGGAACAGGCGCTGATGACAGCTGCCTGTCAGAACATGAAGAAGACTCTCCTCCATCTAGCTAGGTGAAGGAGAGTCTTTTTCTGTCTTTAAAGCATACCAAGGAGCGAGGTCCCTTCCACTCCTGCGGAAAAACGAGTGAGCCGAGTGTGGGTTTCTAGAGGAAGCTCAGACGCTCGTCCTCGGAAAAGGAAGGGGCAATCGCTCCTTTTGGTAAGAAAAAAGCTTGTAAAAAACACGGGGTCTCTCTACAGGCTGGGAGAGAGTGGATGCACTCTCTCTTAAATAGTTTGTTCTTTTAGATAATAGTATTTCTTTCGAAAGTTCCATACAAGGTAAAGAATTGTAACAGCAACAAATCCTGCAAAGAACAGTCCTAAAGTACCTGCATCCTGCCACATGACATCAACGTTCCCTTCAGAGATTACTGATCTGAAAGCATCGATTGAATAAGTCATCGGCAAAAACGAATGAAACAGCTGAAGTGGCTGAGGTATCAATTCAAGTGGGAATGTACCCGCACTCGTCGTTAACTGTAAGATTAAGATCATAATTCCGATAAAACGCCCCGGATCACCAAGCGGAGTGACAAGCATTTGAATCAATGCCATAAACGTAAGGCTCGTAATCATACTTAGCAGATAAAAATCCAGAACATTACCCACTTCCAAATCAAGTCCGAATAGAATAACACTCGCTACAATAAGAGCCTGTACAATGCCTGCAAGCATGAGCATACCGAATTTCGAAATAAACCAGCTGAACGCGTTTTTAGGTGCTGCCACAGGTTCTCTGACTGGAAATACGATTGTAATTAGGAGCGCCCCTACAAACAATCCGAGCGATAGAAAATATGGAGTAAATCCTGTTCCGTAATTAGGCACTTCACTTAAACTGTTCTTATTTACTTCTACTGGTTTAGCCATCATATCTTCTGTTTTGTCAGAAGTCTTCACATCATTTGCTTCAGAGCTGGCCTCTGACAAGTTTGTTTTAAAATCGTTTGCTCCGGAAGAAAGCCGGTTTGTGCCTTCCGATAAATCACTAGCTCCTTTTTGTAATTGCTGTGAACCATCGGCAAGCTTATTCGTGCTTGCAAATAATTCATTTGCCCCGTCATTTAGCTGGCTCGCTCCCCCAGCTAATTTTTCTGCTCCTTGGGCTGCTTGCTGTAATTTTCCTCCAAAGGTGTCCATCCCTGTGACAAGCTCACCTTGTTTATCGGAAAACTGTGTAAAACCGTCATACAATTGCGTTTGCCCCGATGATAAATTTAAAGCCCCCTGCTTAAGCTTTTGCTCGGAGGATACCAACACCTTCATCTTCTCTGGCAGCTGCTGTGATTTTTCAAAAATAGCATGGGAGCCTTCTGCGAGCTTTCCCGTATTTTGGGACAATTGACCGGTTCCCTGCTCTAATTTAGTAAGTTCTTCAAGAACCTTCTGCTGCTCCTCTTCTGGCAGTTGACTGATGATCGGAGCAAGCTGCTGCTTCACCTTATGAGTTTCATTAGACAGAGCGGAGGAAGCACTACTGATCTGTCCAGCCTGCTGACTTAAACTAGCTAGTGAATCATTCAATCCTTTTGCAGCGTCAGGGAGACCTTGAGATTGCTTCGACAATTCTGACAACCCTTGACTTAATTGATCTGCACCTTGTTTTGATGCTTTTATGTGTGTTTGTACTTCCTCCGTTTTATTATGAAGGGCTTCCGCACCATTTACTATTTCGCCATACTTATCATTCATAGCTGTTAATCCCTGGCTTAATTGCTGGGAGCTATCCGCTATATCAGCTGTTCCTTTTTTTATGGTTTCCGTTCCATTGGCGAGCTGCAACTGTTTGCTGGAGAAGGTTTTCAATTTATCCCTCAGCGTCGCAGCGCCGTTATCCACTTCTTCGGCTCCCTGATTTAAATCTTCTGCTTTCGAACTTGCATCAGCAAGGCCTGATTTCAAATCATTAAATTGAGCAAACATCGCATCTGCGTAAGTCTCCGTCATTTCATCAGATAACTTCGCTTTCATTTGATCCAATGCAGAGTCACTGATTCTTGAGGATATATAATTTTCGCCCTCATTTACAACATATTTCAATTGTAATTTCTTAGGCTTTTCATCTAAGATGGTTGCTGCTCTCGAGGAAAAATTCTCCGGAATTTCCACGAGCATATAATAATCATTCTTTTCTATTCCCTCATACCCTTTTTCCTTAGATACAAAATGATAATCAAATTCACCATCTTCTTCTAACTGGTCAACAAATTCTTTTCCTACTTCCAGATGTTCTTCGTTATAATCGGCTCCTTTATCTGAATTTACAACAGCAACTGGAAGTTCATCCAAATTCCCGTATGGATTCCAAAACGCCCATAAAAACACACCGCTGTAAATTAAAGGAATGAGCAGCACAGCTAAAAAAGGAATAAGGCGTTTTCTATTTGTAAACATATGTTTGAATTCTTCAAACCATAATTTAATTCCATTCATTTTATTACCTCCTAATAACATATGACTATAATGTTCATTTAGTCAATTTATTGCAAGAGAAAAGGATTATCATGAAGGTGACAATCCTTTAAACAAATATTCATCAAAATATTTTGCCACTTTTTCTTTCGGCAGCGGCTCATGAAGCGCTTCCCATTCGATCGTAAAGGCCGTGTATAATTTATACATGATAAATGCCGTCATTTCAGGATCACAAGAACGGATATCGCCTTTTTTCACGGCTTTAGATACCTGATCCTGTAAATAATTAATAATTAAACCTTCTTCATGGATGAGGGCCTTCTTGACAGTACCTGTCCCAATTTCTTTCCCTTCCTGAATCAGTTTGACCATCAACTGATTCGTTCGCCTGTATTCCAATAGTTCATATAAAGCTAAGTGGACGTTTTCCTTAAAAGAGCGTTGGTCATCCATCACTGACTCAGCTTTCCATTTCATTTCTTTTAATAAGTCAGTAATGATCTCATGAAATAATTCTTCTTTATTTTTAAAAAAATTATATATGGTTCCTTTTCCTACATTCGCAGCTTTTGCTACATGATCCATCGTGGTTGCCTTGTAGCCAAAAGCTTCAAAAGAATGCCTGGCTGCCTGCAATATTTCTTCCTTACGTTGAACGCTCATTTCCATCACCTGACCATTTGGACATTTTAGTCATTTCGTCTAAAATTGATTATACATCATTTCATTGATTTTGCAAGCCAGTATACCTTATTCTTGTTAAACAAAAAAGCCAGAAACCTGAGAAGGCTTCTGGCTTTTCCTTATTTTGCATTAGGGAAGATACGTTCAACCATTTGGCCAAATTCCTGGAAAAAACCTTGAACAGGTTTTCCGTTTTTAACATCGCCTACGTAATTATTGACTAAGTCCACGAAATCAGGATTCGTTGACACATATACGTTATCGATGTCGTTATCGGCTTTTTTCACTGCTTTAGTAATTTGACTTTCCACTTTATCGGTTAATTCAGATGCTTCTCCATTTGGGTTATCCATTACTGCTGCCACATAAGCATTGTCCCGGGTTTTTAACACATACGCTCTGTCGACACCTTTAACATTTTGCTCGATGTTATTGGCAGCTTCTTTTGCAACTTGGTAATTGGTATTATGCACCATGTTCATGTCATTGTCATAACGATTCGCATTATTTCTTTGCCCATACATATCGTCGGCCGTTCGTTCAAAACGTGTGTTTTGAACTCCGTTATTATTATCATTATCCCGTGTACCTTGTCCTTGCTCGGCTTGACAAGCTACAAGCGAGGAAACCGCAACTAGACCGACGGCAAAAGCTTTTAATTTCATGATTTCATACCTCCTTCGCAGCTTATGCATAGTATGCGTTATAAAATAGCAAATATGCGATGAAGCAGGAAGGGATTACAGAAGTAAAAAAAGCCTTCTGTATCAGAAGACTTCTCATCCCTTTCCCCAAAAAGGAAGGTTCCACCAAATATGTATAAAAATCATTGAGACGGTAAGCATGCTGTTAAAAAACAGAAAAAAAGCAGGGAGCAGTTTATAATTGCCTTCCACTTTTTCATACCCTAATCTTAAATAAACAATGCTTGTGACTGTAACTAAATAAAAAACTAAAAACCATATCCATTGATATGGCGTTGAAGCATGAATTCCGGCTTCATAGCCAATCATAAATACAAGCCAGACACTTAAAAAGGCGATCACAGATATCGGCACCCACTTTTGGATGCTCTTTATGTAAATGACGGCAATAATGGCTGTTATAAAGGTTAATGCTCCAATAACTTCACTTATGATTACCATAGCGTTTTGACCCGAACCTCTGAGGAGAAGACTTAATAATAAACATACGCCAAAGGTAATAATCATTCCTAAATTCCCCAAAAGCAGCTTTCTTTCAGTCAGCAATCCCCATTCTCCTTCCATGTTCCAGAACAATCAAAGTAAATGATTCCCATATTATCATAACAAAAATTATGGGTGGAGAGGTAAAGATTTGCAATTTTTGACGAACTATCCATTCTTGTGACGAACTTTCAGGTTCAACTTTTTTAAGTACGGGCATAATAACACTATCCTTTACCAGAAGGATGTGGCCGAATGAATCAACTGGATTACGATAAGGCCCTGCATTTCATGATCTGGGGACAATGGGATGACTTACTTGTTCTCATGGTGCGCACACGCGATAACTTTTTATCGAAAAAAATCGAAGCGTTCCTGCATGCCAGCTATTACCCGGGTTATGAAAGCAGTGTTTTGGAATCTCATGATGAATTACTGCAATATATTGACCACGCTCAAGCTGCGACAGAGCAAGATGTGTTCATATAAAAAGCCTCAGGAAATTCCTGAGGCTTTATTTTTCTTCCTTTACATACTTGACACCAAATAATGCAGCCTGAGTGCGGTCATGTACTTCAAGCTTAGAGAAGATATTCGATAAATGCGTTTTAACTGTTTTTTCTGTAATGAACAAATTCCGGGCAATTTCTTTATTGCTATGCCCTTTCATAATTTGTTTCAGCACGTCTTTTTCTCTTAGTGTCAGCTCCTCCAGTCTTTTTTGTTCTTCCTTCTGGTTGGCACCAGTGACATGGGTCATCAACTGAGAAGCTGCTTTTGAGTCAATCATAGTTTCTCCTTTATGTACCCGGCGAATCACATCTGCTAAGCGGTCAGGCTCAATATCCTTCAGCTGGTAACCGTTCGCGCCTGCTTGAACCGCCGGGATGACCGTATCATAATCCGAAAAGCTTGTAAGCATAATAATCTTCACTTCCGGATAATGCGTACGCATTTTCTTTGCTGTTTCCACTCCATCCATATTAGGCATTTGAATATCGAGCAACACAACGTCCGCCTTATATTTACCTAATTTTTCTAAAATCTCTAACCCGTCTCCTGCTTCTTCTACCACTTCAATATCAGCTTGTGATTGGAAGAAAAAAACCAATCCTTTTCTAACGACTTGGTGGTCATCAGCAATCATAATCTTAATGGTCATTTTTTTTCACCTCAATTGGCAGCTCTACTACTATTACTGTACCTTTTCCAAGGTCACTGGTTATCTTAATCGTTCCATTGTAGCTGTACGCACGGTCTTCCATTCCAGACAGACCATAAGAAGGCTTTTGGGAAGCCTCCTTTTGATTGAAACCACGTCCCTGATCGGAAATGATTAACTGGACTTTATCAGAAAACTTTTTAATTTCAAGGCGGGCTTCCTGCGAGCCTGAATGCTTATAAACATTATTTAGAGCTTCCTGTCCAATTCTCAGTAAAGCTTCTTCTATAAAATAAGGAATGGTCTGTGTCCCCTCTGAGTGACCTTTTAAAGTAACTCCGATGGTTTGTGCATACCGATAAAGTTCAACAAAGACACCACCTTCCATGCTGTCTTCTTTTTCATTAGCTATCAAAGACCTCATTTCTTTAAGAGCACGCGAAGACATCTGATGAATGTATTGAATTTGCTCGTAGGCAGGGGATTCAGCTGAAATCAGTCCACCTGCGCCCTTTGAAGTTAAGACGATCGAAAACAACAGCTGGTTGACCGAGTCATGCAAATCCTGTGCAAGCTGTGAGCGTTCTTCGCGGCGGGCAAGGTCTTTTTCCTTTTTACTAAGGAGAAGCTGCTTCCAGGCAATGTTACTGTAATCCATGAGCAAATTGAATATTTCTTTTTCCTGGGATGAAAAAGAGAAATTCCTTACCATTTTCAAATAGTATTTGTCATTCAGCCACCTTCCTAAGCTGTATTGTTCCTGCTCTTCGTGTGGAGTGTATTGAACACTCACTTCGCCAAATACCACTTTCATATACTTGGCTACGTTCTCTCTCAGCGAAACGGAGTCGCGGGACTGTTGAATTTCCTTAGTAAATAAGTGGGCTTTCGTCAATAAATTACTGCGTATTTCCTCTTTTTCAAATCGCTCCATTCTTTCCAGCGCCGTTCCTAATTGCAAGGCAATGGATTCCAGCAGTTCTAATTCTTCTGAATAATTTTGCCGATTTCTTGCAGCTACGTTAAAAAGTCCATAAAGCTTATTTGGTGTCTGCAGTGGTACAGTGGCATGGTGAGTGATTCCGCATGTTTCCTTACTACCTTTACGCAATGCTTTTTCAATTCGTTTGCAGGCAATAATGCTCGTAGCTTGGGTCAGCTTTCCCTTTTTATACCTTGACACACAGTAGCAATCTTCCCCGCACATTAATTCTTTATCGTTTTTGCTTAAGGCGGGAGGAAGGCCTACATCTGCTTCCAGGTGAACTCCGTCTTCACGTTCAAGAAAGACCCATCCCGTTTCAAAGTGAGTCATGGAAATAAAAGCAGCTAATACATCTTTCATTACTTTCTTATCTGTCGATTGATTAAGAAGCTCGGCAATATTTTTTAACGTCTCTAATTGTGAAGAAGAAGGAGCCATCCTCCCCCTCCTTTCTTTTATGTATAAAGTAAAAATAGTATAACACGTCACAAGCGAGCCTGACGCTTGGCTCGCTTGTGACCTTTAAAATCTCGGGTATTCCTGGCTTAAAGAATGGAGTTGAAGTTCATCAATGACTACATGCTTGGGAGCATTCGCCATATAAACGATGGCTTCAGCAATATCTTCTACTTTCAGCCACTTCGATTGCTTCCCGTCTCCTTGCGTTCTTCCTCCAAAGGAAGTATCCACTTTTCCTGGATTAATCGTTCCGACTCTAATTCCAAAAGCTCTGACTTCCTGAGCCACCGAGCCCATAAAGCCTTGAACAGCATATTTAGTTGATGTATAGAGGGATCCCCTTCAGGAACAGCATATCTGGATAAGTCGGACGCTACCGTTATAATCGTTCCTGACTGCTGTTTTTTCATTTGGGGAAGCACGGATTTAGTTGCTAGAAAAACCCCTTGTACATTAACATCATAGGTTTTCTTCCATTCCTCAACCGTTACATCTTCCACCTTCTTGAATTTTCCTATTCCAGCGTTGTTAATGAGAACATCAATCGTACCATAGGCATTTGTTGCAGCTTGCACGACATGATCAACTTCATTTTCTTTAGCTACATCCGCTGTGAAAGCCAGCACATGAGAGCAGCCCTTCGCTATGATTTCTTCTTTCGTATCGTGCACTTCTTCTGTACTTCCCATTAAGGCAAGATTAGCTCCCTGTTCAGCCATTTGAATGGCGATTTGTTTGCCAATACCTCTGGATGCCCCCGTAATGATTACAGTTTTATCTTGCAGCATGCATCTGCCTCCTTAGGTTCGTTCAGGTTTTACTTCTGTCGTTACTTTGTAATCAAGCTGAAATAAGTCTCTTCGTCGGTCGCGGAGCTGTCGGACAGTCCCTGACTTTCTCTGCCGGCGCAGAATTTCCAAATCTACATCCCCAACGACAACTGTCTCTACGTTCGGATTACATTCACCGATAATACCATCACGCGCAAACTCAAAGTCCGATGGAGTAAATATGCCGGACTGGGCATATTGGATGTCCATATTTTCTACGTGAGTTAAGTTCCCCACTGTTCCGGCAATCACCGTATAAACCTGGTTTTCTACAGCACGGGCCTGGGCGCAGTAGCGGACACGCAGGTACCCTTGACGATCATCGGTACAGAAAGGAACAAAGATGATATTTGCCCCTTGATCCACCGCATAACGAGCCAGCTCAGGAAACTGAATATCGTAACAGATTTGGATGGCAATTTTTCCGCAATCCGTATCGAACACTTTCACTGCATCTCCTGGCTGGATGCCCCACCAAGTTCGTTCATTTGGGGTAACGTGGATTTTGTATTGTTTTTCAATCGTTCCATCTCGACGGAACAAATATGAGATATTATAAATATGCTCATCTTCTTCTACGAAGTGAGAACCGCCTACGATGTTCACATTGTACTTCACTGCTAAATGAGTAAACATTTCAATATAATCCTCTGTATATTCAGATAAACGCCGAACTGCCTTTGAAGGAACTTTTTCTTCCAGGAACGACATCAGTTGAGTAGTAAAAATTTCAGGAAAGACGGCAAAATCCGACCCATAATCTGCAGCAACGTCGACATAATATTCACACTGAGTATAAAATTCCTCAAACGAGTCGATTCTTTTCATCATATATTGAATGACCATAATTCGGACAGGGTAGCTCGTTTTAAAATGCCGTTTTGTCCTGGCTCTGTAATCAATATTATTCCATTCCATTAATGTGGCAAATTTCAATGACATCTTATCATCCGGAAGATAATTAGGGTTAATTCTCATGACTGTAAATCCGTTCATAATTTGAAAGGTCAACACAGGATCAAATATGTTCTGACTGCGCACTTCCTCTACGTATTCACGGGGTGTCATTTCATCTTCATACTTATGGTAATTCGGAATTCGTCCTCCAATGATAATGCTTTTCAAATTTAACTCGCGGGCAAGGTCTTTCCGTGCTTCATATAATCTTCTACCGATCTTCATGCCGCGGAATTCTGGATGGACCATGATTTCTATTCCATACAGGTTGTATCCATCAGGATCATGATTCGTGATATATCCTTCATCTGTAATATCGTCCCACGTATGTTTATCATCGTATTCATCAAAGTTAACAATTAAACTGGAACAGCTTCCAATGATTTTCCCATCGTATTCTACGACAAACTGTCCCTCAGGAAAATAAGTCAGGTGGCTTTCCAAGTGCTCTCTTTTCCAAGGCTCCATATTAGGAAAGCAAACTTCCTGAAGCTCAAAGATTTGTTCGATATCCTCTGCTTTTAGATTGCGGACAATCAGTTTTTTTTCGAATTGGGATAAATCAAGCTTGGACATATTGACTTTCCTCTCTTTGCAATAGTTTTGCTTTCTATTTTATCGTACTGAAAAGGAATTAAACCTGTAAAGTTTCACAGACTTTGCGGGTTCATTATATTATGAAATGTTTGAATTGATTTACTTCAAAACCCAATGTATGATGAGATGAAAGAGGTGGAACTTGTGAATGGATTCGAGAGACGGACTGAAAGAAAGAAGAACAATATTTTACAAGCTGCATATGAGCTGTTTTCGGTACACGGAGTTCAGAAGGTCAGCATTCAGGAAATTGCAAAAAAGGCCCAAGTCTCCCAAGTCACCATTTACAATTATTTTGGCGGGAAAGACGAACTGCTTTTCGCCACAGTCAAACAGTTTGCTTATCAGCAAATTGATCAGTTTCGTGCTGTCTTGGAAGATGAAAGTCGGGATTTCAGAGATAAAATAGGCTGCCTTATTTCTAATAAAAAAGAGATCTTGCACATGGACTCAGATTTTTTAAATACCATGATGTCCGACCAGCCGGAAATACAAAGCTTTGTAAATGAATTAGCTGAAACAACCACCATCCCATTATTAATTGAATTAATTGAGCAAGGAAAAAAAGAAGGGGCCGTTCATCCAGATTTGTCTGTGAAATCTATTTTATTTTACGTGGACATGTATTTCCAAACTATGCGCAGCCGTTCAGACTTGTTTCAAAAGAATAAACAGGACGGACAGCTTGCTGAAGAATTAACCCACATGTTTTTTTACGGGTTATTAGGAAATCAAAACGATCGATTAATAAAAGACTAAAACAGCTGGCAGACATATTATCTGAACAGCTGTTTTTATTTTAATATGGTAACTCAAACGGAATTATAAACCAGGTCCATCCAGAGTCCGCTGCACATAAATGGCAGCAATTTCTGTCATGCGTTTACGGTTAACACCTTGATCTGAATAGGCTTTCCTTGAGGCAGAGCGGAAATGAACCAGTTTATTCTTTTCATCGATTAGAAATTCGACATCATCTTTAAGCCGAAAGATTCTCGTTGTAAATAAGCAGTGAAGGTAATTTGAGGTTTCCATTTCAATCGATGCACGATCCATACTATGGAGGATCGATTTCAACAACTCTTTTGTTGTATAAGTATCTTTATAAAAAGGCAGCGGGTCCATTCTTTTTTCAGGATTCTGGGCTAGAGTAGACACACAGTTAGGAGAATCTGGACATGCGGCGAGCCTTCCGTCCTTAACACCATGTAACTCTTTATTCATTGTCTTCTCCTCCTCATAAGAGCTTACCTATCTATTCACCTTTTTTCCAATAAAAAAACACTTCACCACTGGAAGTGTTCTATTTATGATGGTTATTAAAGTGGTGTGGACCTTGTCGATTCGTCTTATGATTCTGTCTCTTCATCGGTGCTTTCTCATCCCTGAGAGGAGCGTGGCTTTTGGACTTCGAATGTCCATGGTTTCGTTCATTTTTATGTGTATTGGGACTTTGTTTATGTTTTTTTTGCAGGGATGAATCTTTCTCTGCTTTTGGCCCCTGGTCAGATTTAGGTGCTTTTAATTTCTCTTCCTTCTGTTTGTCAGGGTTAAAAGATTGGTTTTCTATCTGAGGCTTCTCTTCATTTTCTTTCCCAGAAACGATTTCAGGCTTCTCCACAGGTGTCGCTGGCGGATTCGTCTGATCCTCAGCTTCGTTCTTTTTTGAATCATGGTCCTTGTGATAAAAAGATTGAATAATGGCTTTATCATCGTCTTCAATTTCAACAGTTTGCGACACGCTTTTATTTGCCACAGCCTTAGTACCTTCTTCGATTGTTCTGGCCATGACTTCATTCACAGAAGCCCGTTCTTTTTGGGCTTGTTTTCTTACTTTATCCGGAACATCATACGCAGCAATCGTCATCGCATTGGATTGAGTACTTAAATAAGTCTCGATTTCGCTTTTAAAATCCTGCTTATGTTCGCTTTGAAGGTAGCTGATCCCGATCAGAACCTCTTGTTTACTGTTCATATATCCATACTTTTTACTCAACTGAATCATTTCAAGCGCTACTTCAGAAGCGCTCCTTTTTTTCCAATTCTTCAAATGCGAGACAAGGTCTTCCGCGTCGCTATTCAACGTTTGGATGTCAATCACTTTCATATGGTCGTTGACTTTAAGCTCTACACTTGGATTAATATCAATATTTACATAAGCATAAGCTTTATTGCTTCCATACCATAGATAGACAGGCAGGAAGGCTATTAATAAAACGAGCGCAATCGCTATCACTTTCATATGCCGATCACCGAGGAGAAACGTCCATTTTCTCTGCTGTTGAGGCTCTACTAATGGTAGAAAATGGACTTCCATCCCCACCTCTGCACGAATAGGCTTTGCTTTATAAAAAGCCCCATCATTGGTCATAACGATAGTAAAATACTTGCTCTGTTCCATAACAATACCTTTTCTCACACACCCACCCCCTTCAGGTAATCTTGCAGATACACGTAATCCCCATCAAGGATAAGCACCATAGCAATGATGAATTTACGATTTCTCTCCAGCGTCTTCTTACTGACCTCCACCTTTCCCATTAAGTCTTTAATCGGAAGGCGTCCTTTGTCTATCACTTGCGTTTTAAGATGCTCGTCTTGATAAACAATACGCGCAATCTGCACAGCAGAAGCCCTGGCATCTCTATGCTTAGGAGAGGCATCTGTCAGCTCTGCAAATGTAAGCTTGTACCTTAGAAGGTGGGACTTGAACTCAAGAATCTCTTCCCTGCGGAGCCACGCTTCCGTTTCCATTTGATAGCGGTCCTTCGCTGCGGCTACCTCTGAGGGATTTTCCATTTGTTCTTCATCTTCATAAGGTTCATCCAGTGATTTGACTAGAGGCTTCTTTTGCTCGTTACGAATGTGATCAATAACTTTTCGTTTGATCACCAGTCTGGCAAAGGAGAGAAATGAACTTCCTTTTTCGGCAGAATAGGCCTGGATCGCTTCATTAAAAGCCAGGAGGCCGATGCTGAATTCATCATCCTTGGTTGGATCAATGTATCTTTTGCACACTTCAGAAACACTTTTGGCAATGAAAGGTTGATACTGTTTGAGAATTTCGTTTCGCAAATCTTCGTCTCCTTGCTTCGCAGCAACGACTTGCACATCAAGAGAGGTGTTGTTCTTTTGGAACAGACGTCTGATCAACCTTTATCACCTCCAGCTACTAAATTGGTTCGTCTTTTCCAACTATTTTTTGGGTGTATTTTTAAAAGAAAATTTCATTTTTATTACAAAATTGTATCAACCCGTGTTTCTAAGCTTTTTTAAAAAGGGTGGCAAAGTTATTGGTATTGTAGAGAGCATGACTATTTTACTGTAAACAGACTTTATCTTCCACCACAGTGGATTTACATTTTGTTAAATAATCATTTCAAAAAACAGGACTTAAGACTCTCTAACCTGCCTATACTAACCAAAACGCGGCCTCATATCCGCATAACATTACTTTAGGACTAGAACAAGGTGGTTATTTATCCTCAAATAATTAATAGTTTATAAGACGGGAATAAGGGTTAAACCCAAAGTGACTACCCTAAAGGAGGTGAAGCTATGAATGCAGTTTTACTCAATTGCAGCTTAGAAAAAGGCAGCAAAGAAACTGATACAGAAAAACTTCTCCAGGCGTCTGCGATCCTCTTCCAAAAAGAAAAAATAGACATCCAGAGAATTCACCTGCGTGACTTTCATATTAACTTCGGAATTACAAGCACGGTTGATAGTAATGATGACTGGCCATTTATTTTTGAAAAAATTCTTGAAGCAGACATCGTTCTCTTTGCAACTCCGATCGCCATGGGTGATAAAAGCAGCATTGCATCCTTAATATTGGAACGGCTGCAAGGATATCACCATATGAAAAACCGACGAGGACAAGGATTATTTTACAATAAAGTAGGGGGAGTCATTGTTGCTGATGGAGGAGATGGCGGGGCGAGACTTGCTGCCCAATCGATACACTACCGTCTATCCATGTTAGGCTTCACGATGCCTCCAGAATCTAGTGCCATCTGTACGGAACCTCTCGTTAACTCCTCCGAAATCACAACCGAAGAAGTGCATGAACAAGTTGTAAAAATGACCTATAACGTCATTCATTTTTCAGAATTGCTTACATTTAACCCAATACCTGTGAATGAGCCGGAAGCAGAGACGAGCTAAATGCACAAGCCCTGAGCGCTACTGCTCAGGGCTTGTTCTGTTTCCTGTCTTTTTTCTCAAAGTAGTAATCAATGGGAACGGCAAGGCCGACTCTTCCTGCCTCTTCATCCCGCATCGTTGCAAACACTACAGCGATTACTTCCCCCTGTTTATTGATTACAGGACTTCCCGAATTACCGCAATACACGGGTGCATCGAGCATAAGCACTGGCTTTGACCAGTCCTCCAGTTTTGTATAATCAAGGATCGTACCCTCATTGGCAATTCCGGTGAATTTTAGAGGATTCCCTATAAAATAGAAATGTTCCCCTCTTTAAAAGCGGTTTTTTCGGCTAAAGCAAGATGAGGCAGCTCATCCTCCTTAACATCCAGAACCGCTAAGTCGATTTCCGGGTAATCACCAATGACTTCTGCTTGAAACAAACCTTGCTCCTTAAAAGCAACAGAAATCCGTTTTTCTCCTTCTATCACATGATGATTCGTTAAAATCTTTCCATCTGCTGTAAAGGAAAATCCTGTCCCTTTACTCTCACCTGCTTCGACAACGACAATCGATCTTTGGTACTCATCGATCTGTTTGTTTGCTGAAAGCTGGGCTGACGTCTTTAAAAAATCGATCGCAGGAATGGAGAAAGTAGCAGGCAGTACGGCCAGAAGATTGAGCACCATTACGACAGCAATTAACCAAAATGCCCACTTGGGAAAAGGGCGTTTGGACGATGCTCGTCTCTCCCGGGCTCTCGCACGCTCCCACGCTTTTTCCTTCTCCTTTTGGACAAGCTCATAAAGCTCCTCTTCGTCAATCTCTTCATATAAATCTTCATCTATGATGTCATCTTTATCTTTACGATCCTTCATTTCTTCCCTCCTCCAAATAAATGGAGTCTGGAACTACATCGCCTGAGCTTTCAAGCCTTTTTGCTGCATGCGGTACATTTGATAATAGTGTCCGCCTTCTGCAATCAGTTCATGATGTGTCCCTTGCTCAACCATTGTACCATGATTAAGGACGAAGATTTGTTCAGCTTGCTGTATCGTAGATAAGCGATGAGCAATGACCAGGGTTGTTCTCCCTTTTTTTAAGACCTCTAAAGCTTCCTGAATCAGCTGTTCAGTTTCTGTATCAATATTTGCTGTTGCTTCATCAAGGATAAGCACCGCCGGGTCAAAAGCCAGAGCACGGGCAAATGCAATAAGCTGCCTCTGCCCCATTGACAAAGAATCACCTTTTTCTTTTACAGGAGAGTCATAGCCATCCGGAAGCTTTTCTATAAATCGATCTGCTCCGACAGCTTTCAAGGAAGACACTGCCATTTCCCGGGAAATCGAAGAATCATTCATCGTAACATTTGAAAGAATCGTACCTGAAAAGATAAACGGGTCCTGCAAAACGATCCCCATATGACTGCGCACCTGCTGGCGCGACCAATCTTTTATCGGCTTTCCATCAATGGTTATTTTTCCAAGCTGAGGGTCATAAAAACGAAACAACAAATTCATGACCGAGCTTTTTCCAGAGCCCGTATGACCAACAAAAGCGGCTGTCTGTCCGGCTTTTACTTCAAAGGATAGATCTTTCAGAATGTAATTATCCTTTTCATAGGCAAACGATACATGGTCAAAAGCAATATGCCCTTTGTACCTTTCCAGCTCCCTTGTTTCTACGGATTCACCGTGTTCATCAAGAACTTCGAACACACGGCCTGCGGATACCCGGGCGACTTCCAACTGCGGGAGCTGGTTTACCAAATCGGTAATGGGCTGGAATAGTCGATTTAAATAATCAACAAAAGCATAAAGGACACCGACCGTTACCAACCCTTCCACACCTAATGAAGCGGAGCCAAAGTACCAGATAAACCCGACAAAGGCTATATTTCGGAGCACATTTACTAAGTTAAAAGAAGTAAGCGCACTTAGCCGAACTAATTTCCTCTGATAAGTAAAATGCCTTTCGTTAAGCTCCTCGAATTCATTAGAGGTTTGTTTTTCCTGACGGAAAGCTTGAATTATCGGCATTCCTTGAATCGCTTCATTAATATTGCCATTCATTTCACTGACCGTAGAACGAACCACAGTATTGTATTTTCCACCAAGGTATTTGTACAGCTTCATCCATCCATATAGAACAGGAATCAGGGCTAAGCACATTAAGGCAAGCTTTACATTCAATAAGAACAACGCTACATAGATGCCTGCCATGTAGAAAAAGCTTGTGACAAACGTAGCTAGTACGCGAACGTATAACTCCTTAATCGCTTCCGTATCATTAGTCACGCGAGCTACTACCTTGCCTGCAGGCTGGTTCACATAGTACTGCATAGGCAGCCTCTGCAAATGAGCAAAGAGGTCATCCCGCATTTTCCGAATGATTCGATTAGAAGACCTTTGTAAAATAAACGTATGGGAGAACTTAAATACTGCAGCGATTAACAAGAGGACTACATAAATACCTAACAGCCAGTAAATTGCCCGCTGTTCAGGTTTAAAAAACTGATACAACGTGCTCAGAGACAGTCTCTCAGCTTTGGCAGTCACCGTTTTATCTGGTGACTTGATCGTTAATTGGTCGCCTTGCAAGCTTCGTTGCCCCTGCATTGGGACCTCCTGATTAACAAAATAATACGCTCTCTTCACTTGAACGATAGCCGCTGGTTGGGAAGCATCATCGTTTTGGTCGAGCCTGTCTTTGCGCTTATATAAATTCCCTTTGTATTCTACCGTATATCGATCGGATTGTTCGACTTGGTACCACTGGTTTTCGATTCCCACAATATGCTGATCAATCAGCCTTTTCGCTATAAATGGACCAGTGAGTTCAAGTGCCACTGCAATAATTAAGCATACTAGTCCGATAAGGATGCTGTTCTTGAATTTCCAGGCATACATAAACAGTTTTCTTTCAGTAGAAGGCTGTTTTTTCATGATCTCACCTCACTTAACTGCTGTCTCTCGAATTGTGTCTGATACCAGCCAATCCGGTTCATTAATTCTTCATGTGTTCCTTCTTCGACAATTTTTCCATCCTCAAGCACGATAATCTTATCCGCATGGGTGACAGCGGTTAAACGATGAGCCGTAATAATTGTTGTTTTTCCTTTTCGCTGATCACGCAGTTGATCAATAATGTTCGCTTCGGTTTTACCATCAACGGCAGACATCGCATCATCAAGGATGAGTATTTCCGGTTCCATAATGAAGGCCCTGGCTATGGAAACCCGCTGCTTCTGTCCACCAGAAAGCGTAACACCGCTTTCCCCAACTTTCGTATCCAATCCTTCCGGCAGACTTTTGATATCGTCAAGAAAGTGAGCAAGTTCGAGTACTCGGAATATGTCTTCGTCACTTGCCCCCTGCTTCCCGAACTGAATATTTTCACGAACGGTTTTGGAAAACAGAATCTGATCCTGCGGTACATACCCAATCCATGAGCGTGTCGTTTCCAAATCCAGCTCTTCAAGATTTACTCCATTAATTTGAAGAGCCCCCTCAATACCTGGGTACTGCCTTAACAACTGACGTAGTAATGTTGTCTTTCCAGAGCCGGTTTTCCCCACAACTCCAAGTGTCTCTCCTCGTTTTACCGCTATATTGATATCTTCAAGTCCCTTCGATTCTACTTCGGGATATTGGAAAGAGACATTTCTAAATGATATTTCATCGGGCTGGTCAAGTCGTTTCGGCTTGGAAGGAGCAGCTACATCCGGCTTGTAATTTAAAGTCGTATTCACACGATCAAGCGAAGCATTTCCTCGCTGCATCACATTAATGAGCTCTCCAACTGCAAACATCGGCCAGATCAGCATACCTAAATAGACGTTGAATGAAACCATTTCACCAAGGGTTATCGCGTTATGAAAAACGAGAGAAGCACCGTAACCCAACCCAATCGTATAAGAAAGTCCTACAAGAATTTGAATGGTAGGTTCAAATAGAGCATCCACCTTTGCGACCTGGACATTTTTGTCGTAGACATCCTCTGTCATATCCTGAAACCGCTTTTCGTCGTTCTCCTCCTGGACAAAAGCGCGAAGCACCCTTACGCCCCTTACCGATTCAAGAACATTATTATTCATCTCTCCAAAGGCATTTTGTGCCTCCATAAATCGCGAATGAATCACTTTACCGTAACGGTTCATAACTAAAGCCATGACCGGCAGCGGGATCAGTGCTGCTAAAGTAAGTGCCCAGCTGATCGTAAACCCCATCATCATAATAATCAGGATCATGAAAATGGTAGAATCCACGAGCGTTAATATTCCAAATCCTGCGGTCATCGTCAATGCTTTTAAATCGTTGGTCGCACGGGCCATTAAATCCCCGGTGCGATTTTTACCAAAAAAAGTTGGAGTCATCTTCAAAAAGTGGTTCATTAGACGTGAACGCATCGTCTTTTCCATAATCATAGCTCCACTAAACAGCGTGTAATCCCATAAGTAGGATATCGTATAGCTGGCAACTGTGAGACCGCCATAAATCAACAGGATGTGGAGCAGTTTATCCATTGTTAATGAGTTGAATTGGATTTCATCAATAGCCATCCCCACCAGTTTAGGAGGCAGCAAGTCAATCGCACTCACAATAATTAATGCAATAATCGCAAATGTATAACGTTTCCAATATTTTTTAAAAAACCAGCCTAACTTAAATAAAACACTAAACATACTCTTCTCCGCCCTTCAGTTGTATTCCATTGCTAACCGCTTTCTTTCCAATCTTCGTTCCATTCTTGAATCACCACATTCAGTTTCATATCGTTATCCTCCTCATAAGTATTTATAGAAACAGTCCTCTTCCAATCGAGAACGGCATCCCACCAAAAGACACAAAAAAAGCATACGTCCCCAGACGTATGCTTCATAAACATATGGCAGCGGTCACGCAAAACAGTGACCAGAATGATTGAGTTAAATACAAAACTTCCTGCTCATATCCAAGTCACGATCATTATGAAATTAACTGTGTAAGTAGCTTGTTGATTCTCCATGATGATCGTGACCTCCTTTGTGTTAATGATTATTAATTATATAATTTTCAAAAAATTAATTCAACCACTCTTACGTAAAAAGTGTTAAAAAATATTCATCTTTATGCATTGACATTTTTACCAATAATAATAACAAAGGCAAGGATAAGGACAATAACCGCGACGAAAACGATGGACAGTGGTCGTGATACATTCGCTTTCTGAACCTCCACCCATCGTACAGGACGAATTCCGCTAATCGAAAAAATAATCACAGCGGATAGCAAGATCGACATAATGTTAACGGTTAATAGAAGAAATGCTCCGTATCCATGCAAAAAAGAGCCATCCCCAAGCGACATCCCCATCGCGACGGTTGGTGGAAGTAAAGCTACGGCCACCATGACGCCGACGAGATTTCCAGACAAGCGGTTTAAAAACGCCAATGCCCCAGCGGCACCAGAAGCTACACCTAGAAAGATATCAATAATCGTCACTTTCGTCCGGTCCAAATATTGATCCGTATTCATGCCAAGGTCGGAAAAATAGCCAAAAATAACAGAAATAAGTAAAACAATAATAATACCATACAAGGATGTAATGGCCGCTTTGCCTAACAGCTTATAATCACCAAGCACCGCAGAAAAAGCAACCGCAATGACCGGCCCTATCATTGGTGCAATCACCATAGCCCCTATAACTACTGCTTCACTATCCTTAAGAAAACCAACGGTCGCGACAATAGCGGATAAAATAATCATCAGCGAGTAATTCCAAGTAACTCTTCCGTTCTTTTCTACAGCATTAATCAATTCCTGCCGGCTGGCGCGCAGCAGCCTGGCGTTCTCTTTTTCTTTTTCTTTCGATTCTTCTTCATCCTTTGAACCCTCGTTGACTGTTTCTTTGGAAAAATAAGTTTGTACCGGAATAAGCATCGTTTCGAAGCCTTCTACTACGTTTGAGACCCCTTCCAGGTAATTCAGAATTTCTTCTACATCTCTTGTTTTTACTAAAATTCTAACGAGCATTCTTTCCTCTGATTCAGTAGAAAGCCAATAGGATTGATGGTCAAATTCCTTGAGCTTTTCATCGATGGCTTCAAAGTGATGATGAGGGATATAAACTTCAACCAATTGCAATTCCAATCATCTCACCCCTTTTTCTTCATTATCTCCTTTTTTATCCTTTTCATGAAATTTGGTATCCTTCCCCTCCATTTTTTATAGAAAACGAATCACCAATTAATTAAATATTGTTTCTCATTTTCCGCATACTAATGGCATCAAAACTTCAACAGAAGGTGAAGAAATGACTCAACAGCTTCCGCTTACTTTGCAAGCCTATGATGACGCTATGCAGGAACAATTCAATTACAGCCCGGATCTTGTCAAGAAAGTCTTTCATATCAAAGGCCAGGAGATCGTCATTCATTTTATCTCTTACCAGGTAAACAAAGAAACACTAGAAAGAGAATTGTTAACTCCTCTTATGCAGGCGAGAAGACCATGGTCCATAAACGACTTGCAAAACCGAATCCCCATTGCGGTAAGCCAAGTGACCGACTGTATGAATAAAGCGACTCAGGAGCTCATCCACGGGGCCGTATCCATCTACATCCCAGGAGCGAAATATACGGTTTTATTTTCTCTTCCTGAACAATCCAAGCGGCAGCTTGCCCGCGCTGAAACTGAGTCCCTCGTTTTCGGTCCTCAGATCGCGTTTACAGAATCCTTAGAAACGAACCTTAACGTACTCCGCTGGCGTATGGATACCGATGATTTAGTCGTCGAGAAATTTCTTGTAGGAGAAAGACTCAAGTCAGAAATTCGGTTGGTTTATTTAAAATCGCTTGCCAATGATGAAAATGTTAATGCATTTCGTGAAAGGATCGACAAACTTGAAGTGGACCAAATCGAAGATACAAGTGTTCTCGGACAATATATTGAGGATTCTTCAAGCACTGTCTTCCCGCAGCTCATTTTCACTGAGCTGCCCGACCGCTTCTGCAGTTCTTTGGCGAAGGGGCGTGTAGGCGTATTAGTCGACAAGAGTCCATCGGCATTGCTTGGACCAATGACGCTGTTCAGCTTTTTTGAATCTACGGAAGATGTATATATGCGCTGGAACATGGGGACATTTATCCGCCTCCTTAGGTTCTCAGCCATGTTCATATCCATAATATTAACACCTATGTATGTAGCTGCGCTCTCCTATCATTATGAAATCATACCTTCAACGTTGCTTGTTTCCCTCGGCCAGTCCAGATCGACAGTCCCTTTTCCACCCGTATTTGAAGCCATCATGCTTGAACTGCTCATAGAACTGCTGAGAGAAGCAGGGGCAAGGCTCCCGACTAAGGTAGGACAAACAATGGGTATCGTAGGAGGTATTGTACTTGGTCAGGCGGCTGTTAAAGCAGGATTTACGAGTAACATTTTGATCATTATTGTTGCTTTAAGCGCTCTTGCTTCCTTTACAGCTCCCAGTTATTTAATGGGGACAGCTGTCCGCATCATCCGCTTCCCGATGATTTTACTGGCAGGCTTTTGGGGGATGATTGGCATTTTTTTTGGTTTAAGCTTCTTAGCTATCCATCTGCTCAAACAGAAATCGCTTGGCCGCCCTTACTTATCTCCCTTGTACCCTTTTCAAGCTAAGGATTTTAATGATTCCATCTTTCGCATGCCTTTCCAAAAGAATACCCGGCGGCCGGTGAACGTCATGCCTAAAGATGTAGAAAGATACAGCGAAGCTGAAGCGAGTGAGCATAAAAATGGAGAGTCTAAATGAACACTAATTTAACCATTACGAACGACACTAAAATCCAAGCTTTTTACTTGTTTTACGTTATTCATACCGTACAAATAGGCGCAGGACTTATGGGGGTACCGAGAATCATTTTTTTGGAAGCCGGGGTAGACGCGTGGATCTCCATCATCATTGCATCTATTGGTCTGCACATTGTTGCAGCAGTGATGCTTTTCGTCCTTAAAGAATATGACAATGCGGATATTTTAGGGATTCAGGAAGATGTATTTGGAAAATGGATCGGTATGTTTTTTTCCTTGATGTATCTCGTTTATTTATTCCCTACGACACTTTCTGTTTTAAAAAATTATATCGAAGTTGTTCAAGTATTCGTTTTTCCCGAAATGCCTACTTGGCTGATGAGTCTAGCTCTTATTTTTCTCATCATTTACAGTCTTCTCGGAGGAATACGCGTAGTAGTAGGGGTCAGCTTTATCTTTTTTATAGCCACGATTTGGCTTGTATTTTCCTTATATAAGCCTATTTCGTTAATGGATTTCAGCCACTTTACTCCTATTGGACTCACTAATTATAAAGATATTCTGCTAGGCGCCTATAAAACGACCTTTACTGTTCTTGGAATGGAAGTATTATTTTTTATCTATCCGTATGTAAAGAATAAACAAAATGTGAAATTGCCTGTTCATGCAGGCGTGTTCGCCACCAATTTATTAGTCCTCCTTGTTACCGTCGTTTCGGTTGGATACTTCAGCCCCGGTCAGCTGCAGGAATCCGTCTGGGCAACCTTGTCCATGTTCAAAATCATCCATTTTTCATTTATCGAACGGTTTGATGTCATAGCCGTTTCCGTGTGGATGGTAGTCGTACTTCCTAATATGATCATCCTTTTCTGGATGATGATTCGTGTCCTGAAAAGGAGCTTCGGTGCACCAGACAAATGGATGATGTACGTAATTGGCGGCCTGTTATTTGTTACTTCGATACTCATTGAATACCGTCTGGACATTAACAAAGTTACGGATGTCTCTGCCAGAATCGGCTTTTGGGTTGTATTCGTTTATCCCTTTATTATTTATTCAGCACTTTTACTCAAAAAGCTTTTTAAAAGGAGGCGGGCAAAATGAAATTCCTCCTGATCTTTTCTACATTCCTGCTGCTTTGCGGTTGTCTTCCGAAAAATTATATTGAACAGCTGGGGATTATCACATCTGCAGGATATGACAAGCTTGAGGACAATAAAATCAGCGGAACCCTTGTTATTTATCAGTTCAATCCTTCTTCCCCTAATATATCACAAGTAATTTCAAGTGAAGGGGAGACGCTTAAAGGAGTCCGCTTAAATGCGGACAGAAAAACGAGCCATAAGCTTGTTTCCGGGCAGATTCGTTTAGATATGTATGGGAGAAAAATAGCAGAGGAAGGATTAATGAGGTATATGGATACCCTCTCAAGAGATGCAAAGATTTCCGATATGGGGTATATCGTCATAGCGGATGATAGGGCATCCAGTTTATTAAATTCTATCAATACAGAGGACTCCCCAAATATGGGCACCTATGTCCAGCGGCTTGTTGAGAAAAGCATTAAAAGAGAACTCATCCCGGATTGCTCACTCCATGAATTCAACCATATTCTCAGCGACAAAGGAATTGATCCTGTTCTGCCGTTAATGAGTAAAGAAAATAATAAAGTGGTCATTAAAGGGCTCGGCCTGTTAAAGGATGATCAGCTCGTTGGAGAGATTCCTGACCAAGACGTTTTTTACCTGATGCTGATGCAGAATGATTTAAAGAAAGGACAATTTCAGATTCAGCTTTCTAATAAGACATTTAGTAAGTATTTGAGATCCATTAGTAAAGAAAAATATAAAAATGATCCCCTGTTTTTGTCATTTAGTGAAATTAACAGTAATATTCACATTTCCACCAAAGAAGGAGAAGCGGCGCATCCTACAGTAAAAATACAATTAAAAGCACGACTGCTTGAAAGTTCAAAAGACCTTGACTTTAAACAAAAGAAAATGGTAAAAGATATTGAAAAGGAAGTAGAGAATAAAATCACAGAAAAACTAAATCAACTTACGACCAGTTTTAAAGAAGCACAGGTAGATCCGCTTGGCTTTGGAAGAGCCTACAATAGCGAAAATCGTAACGACCAGCTGAGTAAAAAAGAGCTGCGGCAAATCATTCCAGACATTAATCCAGAGTTTAAAGTCAGCTTTAAATTACTGCGGCACGGGATTACTGAATAAAAAGGTTTTTCAAGTGTAACACCACGAGCTTATGATCAGATAATATTTGCAGACTGACCGGATTCCTGAAAGAGAAATAAAGGGGCTGAGTTCAAGATTTAAAGCATTCCCTCTAAAAACGAACAATGAGGAATCAGGAAATTCCGAATCCATCGATGGTTCTGAGGGAACGCTTCGCAAATACACTTCGCTTTTTGCGGACGGCTGGCGAGCCTCCTCGTGCTGCGCACTACGGGGTCTTCCCGTTGCCTCCCTCCCGCAGAAGTCTACGTGTATTTCCTACGCTGGCCATAGTCCCCGTTTTCGCCAATGTAGATTGTGGACAAGCAGGAACAGCACCTCTTAACTCTCGCAAGCAAACTTTGCTATCCGAAGAGTCAATAGTTTGATAGGACCGGCATATCCTGTGCCAACATTGAACTGATTTGCGTCTTGTAGACCTGTAAAAAAAGAAACCTTCTATCGGATCGACCATGCTCCCCCTTTTAAAGACAATTGTCAGGAGTAATGACGGGAATTAAATTTGCAGTTCACCTACCTAAAAAATCCGAATGATGGTGAATCTTACATAAAAGTTCACCTTCATTCGGATTTTATAATGGCTAAAACACTGTTGTCATAGCCCCTTTTTAATTATTGATTGTTAAATTCATCTGGATGGAAACCAATCCGCTCTCCATTATGAAGCTCATTGATGCGAAGAACTTCATCATCTTTTAAATCAAAGTCAAACAAATCTGCGTTTTGAGCCTGGCGGTCTTTGTTTGCCGATTTAGGTATCGTCACAACATTATGGTGAAGATCCCATTTCAACATGATTTGAGCCGGGGTTTTATTGTATTTTTCTGCCAGCTGTTTTAAAATGGCTGCATCAAAATATTTACCTCTTGCCAAAGGTGCCCATGCTTCCATTTGAATCTCATGTTGATGACAAAATTCGCTCAATTCTTTTTGATACAAAGCCGGATGGAATTCAACCTGATTTACCATCGGTTTAATTTCCCCGTCTTTCATTAATTCCTCCAAATGATGCTGCATAAAATTACAGACTCCGATAGCTTTTACTTTTCCTTCTTTGTATAGCTTTTCCATGGCTTTCCAAGTTTCCTTAAACTTACTGCCAACAGGCCAGTGGATTAAGTAGAGATCCAGATAATCAAGGCCTAATTTATTCATGCTGCGTTCAAAAGCACGAAGCGTCTCATCATAGCCTTGTTCGTCATTCCAAACTTTTGTAGTGACAAACAATTCTTCCCTGGGCACATCGCTTTCCCTAATCGCTCTTCCAACTCCTTCTTCATTATCATAGAAAGAAGCTGTATCAATGTGCCGGTAACCGAGGCTTAATGCTGATTTCACCGCTTTAACAACCTGCTCGCCGTCGTCCATTTTATAAACGCCAAGCCCCACCCATGGCATCTTTATTCCATTACTTAACGTTGCAGCTTCTGCTAAACTCATTTTATCCACTCCTTATGAAATTAAAGCATGTGGATAAAATACCCGCCTTCACTTCCCTCTTAAACGTCTAAGCTCGCTTCCTTATACAAAGCGGAGGCGATCTTGGAAAGCAGAAAGGTTTCCCGATTTTCACCTATTAAGAATAAACGATGCAGAGGGCGGGTCATGGCGACATATAACATCTTGATGTCCATTTCATTCAACTGGTAAGCGTGCTCCTTGCAATAAAGAAACACCACATCAAATTCCAGACCCTTAGCCAGGTAAGCAGGGAGCACCATACAGTCTCCCATCCCCTGCTCTTCATCCATCAGTTGAAACGGAAGCCCGGCTTCTGCTAATGTGGAAGCCGCTAGTTCTGCTTCTTTCCATGTCTTGGTTATCACAGCGAAGCTGGCCATATTTTGTCCCTTCAGCTCTTGTACTACTTCGCCCACATACTTCGTCCAAGTTTGTGTGAGCGGAGCAAAAATCGGTTTCTCTCCATGCCTGACAACTGGTTCCGCTTTTGGCAGCTGTTCAGGCATTAACGCCAGCAATTGATTGGCAGCATCCATTATTTCAATCGTGGTTCTGTACGTTTTTTGCAGCGTAAGGTATGTGGCCTTTGGAAACACGTCTTTCATTAATGTGTCCCAATCTTTAAGCCCTCGATATCGATAGATCCCCTGAGCCAAGTCGCCTACTATTGTAAAAAGATCTGTCCGAAAAGCTCTTCTTAAGCTGAAAATTTCAAAGTAGCTGTAATCCTGAGCTTCATCTATAACAATTTTTTTCATCTGATCATCTTTATGAAGTCCGCTCAGGTAAGATTTCATATATAAGAGCGGAGCTAAATCCTCTGCTTGCAGCTGTTTTCTCCGCAGATATTCTTCTGTTTTTTTCTTTAAAGGCTTTAAACGGTTGGCGTCATGAAGAGCTGCTTGGCGAAAGTTTTCTTCTGTAAACAAGTCCCGGTAAAGCTGAACCAGTTTGAATTTAGGATACTGCTTCATATATTTTGCCACAGCGGTACGTGCTTCTTTCTTTACCTCTTTTAACCGCTCTTCTTTACGAGTAATTAAGTAGCTTACTCTCACCTTTCTTTTCTCAGGATCTTTCATTCCAAAGAGGGCATGATCCAGCTCCTCGTCGTATTTGGCTGCAAGACTTGAAAGAATCTGCTTTTTCTTGCGGCGCACTTCACTTTGCAGGACGGCTTTTATCTTTTGGACCCGTACTTCATAAGGAAAATAATCGTACTCTTCCACAAACAGCCGTTTGATTGCTTTTCCGCTCTTAATTCTGAATCCGGCTAAATAAAAATCCTGATCCACTTCGTACTGTTTTTTTACGATTTGGACATAGCGGTCAATGACTTCCTTAAAAGCTTTGGAGCCCTTATATTCAGCCATCCAAAGCTCTTCATTTCCTTGTTCAATCGCATCGGTAAGCGTCTCTTGCGGAGTTACCACAATCCAGGTTAAACCCGTCACATGCTTTACAAAGTCTATAAAGGTAAACTGCTTCGCTTTGTGAACTCCTAATTCCGGGAGAACCTCTGATATATAGTGAATAAATAAACGATTGGGGGCTAAAATCAGCATCTCTTCCGGTTTAAAAATTTCCCGCATCGTATACAAAAAGTACGAAATGCGGTGTAGAGCAATGGTAGTTTTTCCGCTCCCTGCAGCGCCCTGGACAATAATTGGTTTTCTCAGGTCTGCCCGAATGACACGGTTCTGTTCTTCCTGAATGGTAGAGACGATTTCGGTCAGGCGGTTTTCTGAAGTTTGAGATAAGGAATCCTGCAACAGCTCGTCCTTGGTGGTCATATCAATATCCCTGAAGCTCTGCAATTCACCTTGTTCAATCTGATATTGACGTTTTAAAGAGACGCTTCCTTCGTAAACTTCTCCTTCGTGAGCTTCATAACTCACATCCCCAAGTCTTCCTTCATAATAGACGTTGGCAAGCGGGGAACGCCAATCCAGAATAATAGGGTTCTGGGTTTCACGGTCAAATAATGAGACTTTTCCAATGTAGAAGATTTCCTGATCTGGTTTTTCTTTTCGATGAAAATCAATGCGGGCAAAGTAAGGTTTGTTTCGTAGTTGTTTGAGGTGTTCTAACTGGTCTCTCGACATTTTCATGAAGCTTGCGTGTGTGAGCATTTCCTGGTAACGAAGACTGCTGTCCTTAAAATCGAGCTTTTCCAAAACGTCTTCCTGCCGCTGCTTTAACGCTTCTTGTCCGAATTCCTGCGAAGTAATAAGATGGTCCATATACGTTTTAGTAAATATAAGACGGTCGAGCTCTAGCTTAAAATCAGGATGTTGATCGGTCATTTGCCATTCTCCCTTCAGCTTATAAATGGAATGACGTTTCAAGCAGGCCCTCATGTTGTTTTTTTCGAAGCAACGAAATTTACGATACCATAAAAAAGAAACCGGAGCAACAAATATCTATCCGCTTACATTTTTACCTTCTGCCGAGAAGGTTCGATCTTAAAGAGTCGGTTAAGGCGGCAATTTTATTTAATCTACTAATTATCATAAAAATGCATTTAAAAAGAATTCTCCTCCCCTGACTCGGGAAAGAGAATTCTTTATTCGATCTTTACATGAAAGATGAAGAGTTAGACAAAAAGCATTTTTCTACTCATTTATCACTTGCGATCGGGCTATTACTTTGCAGTTAAAAGCTCTTTTAAGTTCTCGGCGTTTACTTTGGAGCTCTCCATCTGATCCATTTCATAATGCTCCTGCTCCACGATCATCCATTCTACCTCGTTATTTTTACTTGTGTTAATAATTTCAGCTATATCTAAGTTTCCTTGACCAATTTCTGTACTGATCTGTTGATTTCCTTTTTTTGTAATATCTTTAATGTGTAAAGAAATGATCCGGTCTCCATACGTTTGAATCAACTCATTCGGATCATGGCCGGCGTATAAGGCCCAAAAACAATCGAGTTCCATCTTGACGTACTCCGGATCGGTATTGTTCCAAATAATTTCAAATCCAGTCGAGGCACCTTGAGGTTCAAATTCGAAAGCGTGGTTATGGTAGGCAAAAGTAAATCCTGCTTTGTTACACCTTTCCCCAATGTTATTCAGCAGATCTGCGACATTTTTATAATCCTCTGCATTCTGCCTCATGTTTTCCGGGAGAAAAGGGCAGATGATTAACGAATTATTAATTTCCCGGTTGTATTCAAGGGTTTCCTGCAACTGGGCACCGCGTAATAAGTCAATGCTTATATGTGCACCTGCCGGCTCAATCGATTTCTGGTCAAGCAAAGTCCGCAGTTCTTCTGCAGGCGTTTCAAAAAAGCCTGCAAACTGGACACCTTCATAACCAAGGTCAGCTACTTTTGAAATGGTCCCTAAAAAATCCTGCTCTACTTCCTCTTTTATCGAATAAAGCTGTAATCCCATTTTACTCATATAAATCCTCCTCAGGTTTGTAAAGCAATTGAGTACTACTGCATGTAATTCCTTCGATTTTGAACCGGGTTATTCCTGCCCCTATTGATTATTTGTTCTTTTTTCTCCCTGGAATTCTGCTTTCAATAGCAATGAATGACAATATCCTCAGTAGCACAGGATATAGAGCCAGCACTCCGATAAGATCTCCTACCGCTCCGAGCAGCGAAGTCGACAGCATGAGGATTGATAATCCCAGCATAATGAAAACCGTTACGAGTCCAACAGTCCCATTAATCGGAGTCCATGCTCCAGCAACCGTTCGTGTATCCTCTTCAAGAAGCTGAAAGCAGCGATAGTGATAAGGACGAATCCGAAACCAGCTGGACGCGGTCACCAGTTCATCTCTGCTTTTTATTTCTTTGAAACAATAACGGCATATATGAGTGTCCACTTTATCTACTCCCAACCTGCATTTTTTTACCCATAAATATTCATGATCTTCTCTATTGTAACGCAGGCGCATCATATTTCTAAGCATTAAGAAGCGCAAGGACAAAACTGCTGCAAAATAAAGAACCTGCAGTGACGACCGCCACTGCAGGTTTCATTATTTTTGAGCATTTTGAATGAGGGAAACCACTCTTTCCTTCGTTTTTTCACTTTGATAATTTTCCATTTGTTGAATCATGGCCTCTTTATCATCAATTAAATGTCTGATTTCCGAAAGCAGACGTTCATTCGATAGATCCTCTTCTTCTAATTTATGAGCATATCCCTGCTTAACGAAAGAATCCGCATTTAAGATCTGGTCCCCGCGACTCGCTTTTCTTGAGAGTGGGATGAGAAGCATCGGTTTTCGTAACGCAAGGAATTCAAAAATAGAATTGGAGCCCGCTCTTGAAACTACGAAATCACTCGCCGCAAAAAGGTCCTTCAATTCATCTTTCACGTATTCGAACTGAGCATACCCACGATGATTAAAAGCAGGATCAACATTATTCTTTCCACAAACGTGGATGACTTGAAGATCGTTTAATAAGGGTTCTAAATTACTGCGAACCGCCTCATTAATCTTCTTTGAACCCGTGCTGCCTCCCATAACCATAAGGACAGGCTTTTGACTCGTAAACCCGCATAGCTGCAGTCCTTTTCGAGCATTTCCTGTGAAGAGCTCTTCCCGGACAACCGCACCGATGTACTCGCCTTTTTCTTCAGGCAGATGCTGCATCGTCTCTGGAAATGTAGCCAATATTTTGTGTGCAAAAGGGAAAGACAGCTTGTTAGCTAGTCCTGGCGTATAATCAGATTCATGAATAATTGCTGGTACACGATTAAGCTTCGCTGCTGCAACCACCGGGACAGAAACAAATCCCCCTTTTGAAAAAACTACGCGAGGCTTTCTCTTTCGAATAATACCAATCGACTGGAGTAGCCCTTTCATGACTTTAAAAGGATCTTTAAAGTTTTCTTTAGACATGTATCTTCGCAGTTTCCCAGTGGAAATGGAATGGTAGGTCACTCCTGAAATGGATTCTATCAGCTGCCGTTCAATTCCTTCATACGAGCCAATATAATCTACTTCATATCCCTGTTTCTGAAATTCAGGAATAAGAGCCAGATTTACGATGACGTGACCAGCTGTTCCTCCGCCGGTAAAGAGTATCCGCTTATTCTTCATAGCAGCTTTCAACGTCCTTTCTTCGATGGATGTAGCTGGGTTTCAATAGATAAATGTGCTATAATCCTCGTGTTCTTATGGAATTGTATCAAAAAGGAGATACTTATGTATGAGACTCACACGATTCAAGCAAAAATAAAGTTACTGCTAACCATTTTAACGCCTATCCTCATTACACAAATAGGTATGTATTCAATGAATTTTTTCGATACGATCATGTCAGGGAAAGCAGGGCCGAACCAGCTTGCCGGTGTCGCCATCGGTTCAAGTATCTGGGTGCCGGTATTTACAGGATTGAATGGGATTCTTATGGCGATTTCTCCAATTGTCGCCCAATTAAAAGGAGCAAAGAAGGAAGAAGATATTGCGCCATCCGTCATTCAAGGGGTGTACCTTGCGATAATACTTGCTGTAACCGTCGGCATCACTGGATATTTCCTGCTAGATCCAGCGCTCCATTTATTAGATATAGATCCTGAAGTGAGCCATGTCGCTAAATATTATTTAATCACACTTGGAACAGGAATCATACCATTATTTGTGTTCAATATCTTAAGGTCATTTGTCGATGCTCTCGGTATAACAAGGATTTCTATGTTCATCATTTTACTAAGTCTTCCGGTCAATATTCTATTCAATTACGTATTGATCTTTGGAAAATTCGGCCTTCCAGCTCTAGGAGGAATAGGTGCCGGCCTTGCTTCTGCTCTCACATACTGGACTTCGTTAATCATTATTTTGATCGTAATCGCCAAGGTTAAACCGTTAACCAGTTATCACCTGATGTCAACAAGGATTGCCCCCTCCCTTAAAGAATGGTGGGAACAATTAACAATCGGAATCCCCATTGGTTTTGCCATTTTCTTTGAAACAAGTATTTTTGCCGCGGTTACATTTTTTATGACTGCCTACGACACGAATACAATCGCAGCCCATCAGGCGGCTATTAACTTTGCTTCTTTTTTATATATGATTCCGCTTAGCATAGCATTTTCGCTTACTATTGCAGTGGGATTTGAAGCTGGTGCTAAGCGTGAACGGGATGCGAAAACTTATTCTTACCTGGGGATTATTCTGGCCGTAGGCTTTTCTATCATTGCTGGGGTAATTTTATATGTCCTGGATGATCAGGTAGCCCGCCTTTACAGCTCTAATCAAAAAGTCATTGAACTGACAAAGCACTTTATTTACTATGCGATTTTCTTTCAGTTATCAGATGCCTTCGGAGCCCCTATACAAGGAGTTCTCCGCGGCTACAAGGACGTCAACATTACACTCGTCATGGCCTTTATTTCGTATTGGGTGATCGGTCTCCCAAGCGGATATCTGCTGGCCACCCATTCTTCGCTCGGCCCTTTTGGATATTGGATGAGCTTAATTATCGGACTAACAGCCGGTGCAGTCTGTCTACTTTGCAGAATGCTTATCCTGCAAAAAAAACGGGCGCGCAGGCTGAAATATAAAAAAGAAGCCGGCCCTTCATTAGAGCCCTAAACTAAAGATGAACAATGAAGGATATGGGAAATTCATAAGTCTCGTTCGTTCTAAGTAACCGTTTGGGGAATAAACCCTGCTATTAGCAGTCCTGCGTCGAGCAGACCGTTAAAAGCAAAGGAATGTTTGTCTCCGGCACAAAAAATATTTTGTAGAAAACTACAAGAAAAAACCCGCATTCATTCCTGAATGCGGGTTTAACACTCCTCTTTATTTTAAGTTCATGACGGGCAGGAAGACAAAACACAGTTTGCACTTTAAGGGAGAAAGGCAACAGCGTGTAAAATACAAAAAATCCGAACGAAGATGAAATGGTATGATAAACAATTCACCCTCATTCGGAATTTAGTATGACTGAAACACGTGTGTCCCAGCCTCTTGATGGTTTATAGGAAAAGTCCTGCCATCGTAGCAGATAACATAGAGCCTAGAGTGGCACCGATCAGCAGCTTCATTCCAAAACCGGAAACTTTTCTTCCTTTGTCAGGATCAATCCCCTGTACTGTACCGGCAATAATCCCGATAGAGGAAAAGTTAGCGAAGCTTGTAAGAAAGACCGTAACAATTCCAACTGTTTTTTCTGATACTGAAGGAACCATGTCTTTAAATTGAAGCATAGCCACAAATTCATTCGTCACAATTTTAGTTCCCATAATGGCCCCTGCATCAATGACTTCACCAGCTGGTATTCCCATAAGAAGTCCAATTGGTGCAAGCACATATCCTAATGCTTCCTGTAAAGTAAACCCATTAAATAGAGATGAGAATACAGCGTTCACTAAGTCAAGAGAAGCAATAAAGGCAATCAGCATAGCCGCAACTATTAAAGCAATTTTCCCGCCATCTAATGCTCCGTTCCCCATGGCTTCAAAAAAGCTGTTCGCATTGGACACTTCGTGAATATCTACATGGTCCTCCTCTTTCGAAACTTTAACAGGCGAGATTAATGAAGCAACAATCAGCGCACTAAACATATTAAGCGGAAGAGCCACCAGTACAAACTCTGCAGGAAGTATATTAATATAAGCTCCTACGATTGAAGCAGATACAGAGCCCATAGCTGATGCACTTACGATATAAAGCCGATTTTCACTTAAATGAGAGAATTGGGACTTAATTGCAAGGATCGCTTCAGACTGGCCGAAGAAGATACTGTTCACAGCATTAAAAGATTCCACTTTTGGAAGGCCGGTAATATAGGAAATAAACTGGCCGATATATTTAATAATGAAGGGAAGTATTTTTAAATACGTAAGTACAGAAAGGATGGTTGCAAAGAAAATAATTAATAAAAGTACGTTAAAGAAGAAAACAGTAGCGCCGTCATTAACCGCAATTCCTCCAAGAACGAAATCTACTCCAGCTGAACCATATTTAATCAGCTTGTTAAATACCCATGACACTCCATCAATAATTGTTCGTCCAACCTCTGTTTTAAACATCACCAGCGTAGTAATCAGCTGTGCCACTAACATAACGATGACGCCAGTATAGTTAATGTTCTTTCGATCATTAGACATTAGAAATGCAATTCCGAGAATCACGGCAATTGCCACGATACCTAGTAGGATATCCACACTTTGTTCCTCCTCAATTGTAATAAGTCGTCTCTTTTCGACAATGAAAGTGTTTTCATCATTGGTTTCCATAAAGGATTTTAACAGGTTGTCAGACGTCTTGCAAGGGAATATTAATAGAGCGAATCTTCTTACTAATACTTTTCCTTTATTCTTTTTTGTCCATTCCCTGTAATAACAAGCATTTACCATCATTTTTTTTAAAATTATGTAACAATTACCATAAGGTACTAGGTAAATGAAATTAGAATTTTATCCAATCATCATGACAGCCTAAAGACAATGTCTTTAGGCTGTATTACTTCCCTATGTTGTTTACTTACTAATAAACATTTGTGACCAGTAAGTACCATAGCTGCCGCCTTTGGCATAACCTACTCCAATATGAGTTAGGTTCCGGTTCAGAATGTTTTTTCTATGTCCAGAGCTGTTCATCCATCCGTTGACAACCTCTTGAGCTGTTCTCTGCCCTGCCGCTATGTTTTCTGCCGCACTTCGATAAGAGATATTAAAATCACTCATCATTTGAAATGGCGACCCATAAGTTGGGGATGTATGAGAGAAGTATCCATTGCTCGCCATATCTCTCGCTTTGTAACGTGCCACTCTGGATAACTGCCAATCTTCTTTTAACGCCGGAAGTCCGCGGCTGGTCCGCTCCTGGTTGGTTAAGTCAATTACCTGCTGTTCAATGGATTTCACTTGTTTCTTTAATGGCACTGTGACCTTCTGCCCGGGGTAAATCAAATCGGGATTTGCAATCTGCGGATTTGCGTTAATAATCTCAGATAAACCAATTTGATAGCGTTTAGAAATTTTCCACAACGAATCTCCCCATTTCACTGTGTAAGTTGCTGTCGACTGCGCTTGAGATTCAGCCGGGTGCTGCACAAACAATACGGCTGAAGCCATAATGATAACCATCCACATCCAGACTACTTTCAAACTACTCACTCCTTAATAACGTTATCGATAGTAGTCTGGCTTGAAATTGAGAATTTATGTAAAAAAAATGCACCCGGCAGTGGTCAGCCGCCGGGTGCTTTACCTAGGGAGGTAAAATCATCTATTAATGAAAGGCTTCAGCTTCTTTGTCCACAAGCTAAGCCTTTTCATTTTCACTCTAGTATATAGACGAATGGCCCCAATGAAAGGTTTCAAATAATTTAATTAATAATCCCAAGCTCTTGAATTTCAACAGTAACCTTAGGTTCAAATTCGATGTCAGGAAATTCCTCATTCCAATCCAGCCTGTCCCATACATCAGGTTTATAAGCCATCACCCGCCGTCCGATACCAAACACATCACTGTTCGCTTCCTGGACGATATCTATGATTTCTTTTGCATCTTTCGTCAATACCTCGGACAGTCTTTTATTGACTTTTTCTACTTTACTGTACGAATCCAAATGGTTTTTAGGATACTCGACTATTCTTGCTTTCAGATTTAAACGAACGGTGACTTTTACTTCACTGTCTTTAGCATCGATTTTAAGCTTTTGATCAGCTTTCATTACGTTAATGCTTATATAATCCAGCAATGGGTTGTCGCCTTCTTTACCGATTTTTTTTGTAATTCTGGCATATTGGCCCCGGTAGCCTTCAAGAAGCATTAAGAGCAGGGATTGTTCTGGTGTTAAATGAACACCAGTGTAATTTTCGTCATGAAACAACGCGAGACCATCATACTTAATCAACTGAGATTCTTCCAATACTTTTAAATAAGGAAGCGTAAAATCCTTTCCTGGTGATAACAAATCAGAACAAATGAGCTGCAGGTTTTTTCCGGTGAAGTGAGTCGATGTAATGTTAGATTCAAGGATACCGCTAATGTAAGTGCTTATTCTCGGTTCGGTTTGATTTTTTATCGAAACCGCTTTTCCTGCCTCACCTTCAACAATCCCCAGATAAGCGTTCAGATTATTTCTCGGATTGCGGTAAAAATCATCTAAGATCGGGTATATTCCCTTCTGGGCAAGCTCTTCTCCGAGCAGAATGACCTTCAGCTTGGACGGGTCAAAGGACTGGGAGATCATTTCATCAATTCTCTCGCGTGCTTCCCTTACATTATCTGCTTCCGCAGAAACGATTTGAATATGTTCTGGTCCAGGTCCCTCTCCTCCTCGTTGAACAGAAGGAATGGACACCGTTTCATGCAAATCCCCATCCTCAGTTAAATCAAATGCTTTTGTCAACACTAATTTTATATCTTTAAATTGGCGCTGGTCCCAGCAGCCGGTAAGCAGGAACAAACTAATCAGCATGCACAGGGCTTTTTTCATGAAGCTCCCCCCTTCTTTTTAAATAAACTTCGTATTTTAATACAAAGGTAAATAAGTACAGGGAAACCGATGGAGAAAAAGTAGCCGGAGTTTACGACGTACGTCGTAAACGTTTCGATTTTTTTCATATCGTACCCAATAAAAAAGGCAAAACTGAAGATTATGAGGGACACGAGTATTCTACTTAGCTGTTTTCTATTAGAATGAAAAATTGATAACAGGCCTTGCGATGACATATACAAATACGTAGAAAACGTAGTAGCCACAGATACAATCCATATCGAAATAAAAAACAAATCCACCCGGGCTACAATTGGAAACTCATAGGATTTAAGCATATACAGCACCGGCTCAGGTACCAATCCTACTTCGTTAGTGCTGAAAAATGTAAACGAGACCATTACAATAAATAAATAAAAGCAAACGACAAACCAGTGAGCTTGAAAAATAGTCTTCAGTTTATCTTTAGGCTTCCCTTCTACTTCTGAAAACAACACCAGTGATACGATAAAGCCGAAAAAGGAAAGGATCGCTTCATGGGAACCTTTAATAATCGGTCCCAAACCATTGTGACCGATCGGTAAAATGTACACCAGCCGAATTTCTTTTAAGGAGTAGATCATAAGAATGAGCAGCATGGCCAGTAAGAAGGACAGAGCTGTGTACAGTCTCCCCATAACTAATAAATCTGCTGAATTAAGGTACAAGCAGATTAAAACCATGAGAAAAGCCAGCACCCAAAATGGTGTGCTCGGAAGTACCCATAAACTGATCATCCGTCCAAACAACAGCAGAATCAGGACTCCAATACTAAGAAAGTAAACTACGTAAATAAGTGAGAAAAATTTCCCCACCCATTTCGTCATCGTATTTTCCATAATTTTAAAAAAGTTATCCTGCGGACTGCTTCTGCCTATTAACCACAGAATAAAAATTACGGCCTGGATCAGCACAGCAGCAATGATTAAGGAAATCCAACCGTCCTGTTTTGCAGCCTTGTGTAAATCATAGGGCATACTTAAAATCCCGACTCCAATCTGCGTTTGAATAATCATGAAAAAGTACTGGCGTCGGGAAAGCTTCTGTTTAAATTCAGGAGGACTCTGTTTCGTTTTAAGCCCTTTTTTTGATCCTGGAGTTTCAGGATTGTTGATTTGACTGGTTGTCTGGTTGCTTTTTTTGCTCACGTTTTTTCCACTCCCTTGATGAATCCATTGCAACGGGCTGCATCGGGTGAGCATCCTTCGGGCGTTTTTTCATTTGATAAAGTGGTATTCGAACAAAGGTATCTTTAAGATCCGCCAGGCGCAGCGGTGCAACCGGGGCAAAATAAGGGACACCAAAAGATTCCAGTTTAACTAAATGGATTATGATAAACAACAGACCAAATACAATGCCAAGAAAACCTAAAGTAGCAGCAAGTATAATGAGCGGAAATGTTAACAGTCTGAGTGTCGTACTCAATTCGTTTGAGGGCACCACAAATGATGCGATGGCAGTTAATGCGACAACAATAACCATTAAGTTGGATACAAGCCCCGCTCTAACGACAGCATCCCCAATGACGAGACCTCCGACGATACCGATCGTTTGTCCGATCGGCTGAGGCAAGCGGATCCCCGCTTCACGAATGAGTTCAATAATGACCACCATCACAAAGGCTTCCATAATTGGCGGGTAAGCAATTTCGTTAATCGAGCTCTTTACCGGGATAATCAATTCATCAGGAATCACTTCAAAATGAAAGCTGACGATGGCAATATAAAATGCTGGAAACCCTACAGCGATTAAAAAACTCATCAGTCTAATTAAGCGGACAAAGGTGCCGGTATACCAGCGCATGTTGTAATCATCCGGAGACTGATAAAACATAAAAAAAGTCGAAGGAGCAATTAAACATGTCGGGCTTCCTTCGGCAAGGATCGCCACCCTCCCTTCCATGATATTAGCGGTTACTCTGTCAGGTCTTTCTGTATTCAGCATTTGCGGAAATGGAGACAGCGTACTGTCTTCAATAAATTCCTCCACATACCCCGGGCTGTGGATCATATCTGCACTTATATCCTTCAGCCTCGTCTCAATCTTTTGCAGCACAACAGGGTCTGTAATTCCTTCCATATAAATTAATGCAATGTTTGTATTAGTTTTTTTTCCCAGCTTGTAGTACTTCACTTTTAAATCTCTATGTTCGATCCGTTTTCGGACTAGATTAATGTTAATCAGTAAGTTCTCTACAAACCCATCATGTGAACCGCGAATGATCTTTTCATTAGCCGGTTCTTCAACAGTGCGGTTAAAGGCCGAGGTGACATTAAATTGATACGCCCTCTTTCTGCCTTCCTCCAGGTAGACAGCATGGCCGCGGAGAAGCGTGATAATCACCTGTTCCAGATTTTCTGTAACCTTCGAATTAGGAATCTCTGAGATATCATCGATTCTCCCCATTTCCAGAGGAGCGAAGATATTCTCCTGCACTTTCTCCTGATCAGTTAACGAATCAAAATAGAGCAGAGCAGCTTTGCCATTTTTAAGCACACGAATTTTTAAATCATCGGTATGTTTAAACTCCTCTAACAAATAATCCACATTTTTGGACAGATTCCCAGAACATGGCTGTACGGGGTCCTTTGATTCTTCTCTTATTGAACTGTCCACTACTCTATCTTTGCGGTTCTTAAATAACCAGTTCATAAATGCCATTGTCATCACCTATCCATATCCTGTCACAGAATACAGAATTTATACTGTGATGCCTATAATTAGAATCAAAGAGGATTTCATTCCTGACAGCCAATCCAATAAAAAAAGCTGCCGAGACAATCGACAGCCTTAGGCATTCATTTAACTAGTGGGAAGGGAAGAAGATCAACTGCAGTACAAAAATAAGCGCAAACAGATACAACAGCCAATGCACGGACTTTGCTTTCCCTCTTACGACTTTGACGAATGGATATAAAATAAACCCTATGGAAATCCCGGTAGCAATACTTGAAGTAAGCGGCATAGTCAGAATGATGATAAAAGCTGGGAAAGCATCATCAAATGAGCTCCATTCCACTTTAGCCAGCCCCTTCATCATAAAGCAGCCGACAATGATTAGGGAAGGCGCAGTGATTGCCGCTAAATCTGATACTGCCGCAATAACCGGCGAAAAGAACATGGACACAATAAACAAGCCGGAAACCACTATAGTCGTAAGACCCGTCCGTCCTCCTGCTGCTACACCCGTCGATGATTCAATATACGCAGAAGAAGGACTCGTTCCAAACATTGAGCCTACCGTCGTGGCTGTTGCATCGGCCATTAGAGCAGCCCGGGCTTTTGGAAGGCTGCCATCCTTGTTCAGGAACCCTGCTTGTTCAGCTACGCCTACCATAGTTCCTGTCGTGTCGAAAATGGTTACTAATAAGAAGGCAAATACGACTGTATAAAGTCCATTTGAAAATACACCGGAAAGATCCACATCCCAAAACACCGGCGCTGGTGGTGCAGATACTAATCCATCTATCTTCAACTGGCCAGTCATGAAGGCAAGGATGGAAGTTAAAATCATTCCAATGAATAAGGCACCGGTTACATTTCTAGTAACGAGCGCCAAAGTGATGAGGAGTCCCGCAATTGTAAGCAGCGTACCCGGTTCCGATAAGTCACCTAAGGTTACAAGAGTTTCCTCACTTCCTACAATAATATTAGACATTCTCAACCCTAAAAATGCGATAAACAAACCGATTCCTGAGGTGATCCCATATTTTAATGATGGCGGGATTGCAGTAATCAGCTTTTCCCGAAGGCTTGTTAAACTAAGAAGGACAAACAGGATTCCTGCTATAAATACAGTTCCTAATATCGTTGAATAACCAACCCCCTGCTGGGTAACCTCCGTAACAAAGTAAGCGTTCATACCCATCCCCGGTGCAATAGCGATTGGGTAATTGGCTGCTAATGCCATGATTAATGTACCGATTACCGCTGCGATAATTGTTGCCATAAATACTTGATTCAGCGGCAGTCCTGCTCCTTTAAGTATGACAGGGTTGACTACGATAATATAAACCATCGTCAAAAAGGTAGTCGCTCCTGCAAGCACTTCAGTTTTTACACTTGTGTTGTTTTCTTCTAATTTAAATCGGTTGAACAATCCAGACACCTGACTTTCCTATAAAATCACACTCGCTATTATATTCACTTTCCGTACATAGTTCAACAGATATGTATTTAATGTTCGTTTTTAACTTAATTATTAAAATATACTTCTACGCTTCACCCAAATTACCCATACATAACGAACAATCAAAAAACACTAACAAAAAGCACAAAGGACCCTCCATATCCCTTGTGCTTTTTCATATAATATATTATTCCAGCGGATTAAGCTTGCGTTTGATCGGGACGGTACCACTCCATAACGGAATCGCAATCCGTACGTTCTAAGTATAAGCATTCGGCCTGTGCCCCGCCGGCACCTGATTTCATTACAACGCGGACACTCTTGAGCTCCGCATGTTTTTGAAAGAGGCTTTGCGCAGTCTCCGCCGATTGAATACGATATTTTTTCATCACATACGTACGCAGGGAAAACACCCTGTTTCTGATGGTCAATTGTTTTTCTACTAAAGAAAACCCTGTACCAAGATAAGAAAGCCATCCTAAAACCGTGAAGAACACAGGTACCACCAATGCCATGACACCGAATGGCCAAAAGAGAACAGCCGCGGCAATGGCTAGAATCCATGTCAACCATGACTTTCTCAATATATAGCGACGAAGGGAACGCCTCGGCGGCCGCTTCAAGTGGGCGTCTATTTGATAATCAGGCAGAATCCTCCCTAGAGCTTTACTCAATTCCCTCCTATTGATGAGAGGAAATAGTTTTAGCTGCTGCTCCGCTTCCGTTTTCACGGACCCCCCTGCACTTATAAGTGTAAGCGAAGCAAACCCTAGAGGCTGACGGATCAAATTTTCATCTATTCTTAGTCCCTGGATTCGATTTTTTGGAATAGTCATCTGCCTCTTTTCCAGGAGACCTCGAGTGATAATAACATCATCCTGATCTAGAAATACAGAGAAATTCGCATACCTGAAAATGGTCATAATGATCGCCGCTCCATAAGCAATTAACAGGACTGAGAAAACGGCACTAGCAATCACGAGAACGCCAAATTGCAGCCACCCTTTTACCTGCTCATAGATCATACCTAAAGGGAGAGAATCCATTATTTGAGAGAAAAACACACCTACCCCTGATAATACGACACCTGCTCCTCCTGAGGTAATCGCCATAATCAATAAATCCTTCATTTTCATTTCAAAAACAAGTTCCCGCTCCTGCCCGTTTTCTGTACGATCTGGTTCTCTTTTATGGCCCTGCTTTTCTTGAAAGATAACTGCTTCAAGCTCGTCAGCTTCCGATCGCTTAATGGCCGTTAATTCAGCTTCGGCCTTTTGCTTGCCTCCTGAACCGCCTGCGGTTTCTACGGAGACTTTTACAAGCTCGAACGGCCGGTGAAAAATCCCTTCAGAAAAGTTAAGGCTTTGGATGCGGTCAATCGGAATGTAGCGCTTTTTCTTAAATATGAGGCCATATTCAATTCGTAGTTCTCCTTCTTCAATTCGATATGTAAAACGAATCCATCTGAATATCCCACTCAACAGTACACCAATTAAAACAACGGCAGAAATACCAAGCGAAAACCAATTCGGTGACCCTCCGGAAAAATTTCCATTTAAAAAAACAATGACTATAAGGGGAAATATAGCCTCTCTTATTCCTTTAAAAAAATTAATGATGGCAGAAATGGGATGAAGCTTCTTATATTCAGACATCCTCTTCCGCCACCCTTGCTAAAGATGAAATCGACTGCCGCAGACGTTCAGCTTCTCTTTCGTCGAGAGCTGGAACCTTATGTACAGTGGCTGCTGTGGAGATACTAATCGTTGCCAGGCGGTATTTTCTTAGTAATGGACCTTGTTCAGTATCCACATGCTGGACGCGGACCATCGGGACAAGCGTCCTTGTAACAATGAAAAGCCCATGTTGAAGTTCAATTTCTACATCGCTGACTTCATACCTCCACCTTTTCCAGCGAATGGATGGAATCAGCCATACGGAAAAGATCAATAAAAGCAAGATCAGTCCCAAAGGAATCAGTACCAGCCATGCCGGCCAATCCCACAATTGGATCATAATTTGCAAGGCAATTGCAGCAATCACAACTGCTCCTGTTTGAATGCCGCCATAAATTCTCCATAACAGTAAGGCACGCTCCGAAATCCGTTGATTCGGCTCCCTCATTACTCTCCCTCCTCAATCAAACACTTTCCCTACTAGATACGAGTCTTTTCGATAAAAGGTTTCAAACGATACGAAAACCAGACATGGTATTGTTCAGCATGTCTGGTTTTTATTTACCCTTCATTCACCTTTCGAAAGCTCTCGTGCTCGATTCGTACATGCGGTCATCCCTTGGATAACTGAGCTGCGCAACCCTGACTCCTCAAGCGCCGCTACCGCATCAATCGTAACGCCACCAGGAGTACATACGTCATCCTTCAACTGTCCAGGGTGCTTGCCTGATTCGAGCACCATCTTTGCAGCTCCCATGACAGCTTGAGATGCCAGTTTGTATGCTTTATCGCGTGGAAAACCTTGCTGAACAGCAGAGTCCGTCATCGCTTCGATAAACATATAGACAAATGCAGGAGAAGAACCACTAAGAGAAGGGACGACATCCATCAGTTTTTCGGCAATAACTTCTGCTTCACCGAAGCTTTCCACAATCTCTAATACGTCAGCCAGTTCTTCTTTTGTTACAAATTCATTTGGACAAAGTACACTCATCCCGGCGCCAACGAGTGAAGGGGTATTCGGCATAGAACGAATCACTTTCACATTAAAGCCAAAGGCTTTTTTCGTGGCTTCAAGTGTAACGCCAGCAGCAATAGTAACGACTACAGTATCCTTGGCAATCTCATCCTTAATTTCTTCAATAACCTCTTTATAAATATAAGGCTTTACAGCAAGGAATAAAATATCGCTTTCCTGTGCCAGCTTCTTGTTATCGCTCGTAATATTAATGCCATACTCCTCAGCTACAAAGTCGATGGTTTCATCAGTTATGGCCGTAGCAGCTATTTGATTTGCCGGGACGACTCCAGCTTTCACCATGCCGTGAATCATTGCTTGTCCCATTTGGCCACATCCTAGGAATCCTATTTTTTTGTTCACCCGTATCGCCTCCTTTTGTGACTTTCATTGTATCCGATAATCTTCTCGTTCACAATCGATTATGTAATTATGTTAAAGAGTAGTAAATATTTCATGTTTTTAAGGGAAAAGGTTTACAAATGGACATTCCTTCCCTATAATAAGTAGTGTATTCTTCATATCATAACGATTCACCACAAATATCATAGCTGCTACGAGAAAAGCCGAGCTGCCTCAAGCTCGGCTTTTTTCGTGTTCAGCTGTTTTTTCATTATTCAACCCAATCTTAAGGTTTCATCATTAGCTCGGAACCTCTACACTTCCTTCTTCACTGAAAAACCCTTTCATCGCATGGAATACATCTGCCTTTTTACGAAGGATATGATACCTGAATTTCGGGTGATCAATTGACTTATAAGCTTGCATTAAACTGGACGCACGGTTGTATTGATTCACTTCCCCGTAGCCAAACATTTGTGAAACATTTAACAGCTCATTTATTAAAGCGACGCATCGCTTGTTGTCAGAAGTCAAATTGTCTCCATCTGAAAAGTGGAAAGGATAAATATTATAGCGGGCAGGTGAGTACTTTTCATGAATAAGCTCTAGCGCTTTTCGATAGGCTGAAGAACAAATGGTTCCTCCGCTTTCTCCTTTTGAAAAGAAGTCCTCTTCGCTTACCACTTTTGCTTGTGTATGGTGAGCGATAAATTCCACATCGACCGTTTCATAGTTTTTATTCAAGAAACGATTCATCCAGAAGAAAAAACTTCTCGCCATATATTTCTCCCATTGGCCCATCGAACCACTCGTATCCATCATGGCAATGACAACAGCCTTTGATTCAGGCTTTTCCTCATCCTGCCACGTTTTGAATCGAAGATCTTCAGGATAAATGGGAGAAAAAGTTGCTTCTCCGCCCAAAGCATTCCGCTTATAAGCTTCAAGCATAGTTCTTTTCTTATCGATATTACCAGTTAACCCGGTTTTACGTATATCACTAAAAGAATAATCTGTTTGAATGATGGTGTCTCTTTCTTTCTCATCTAAATTAGGTAAGGTAAGTTCCTTAAAAAATGCCTCCTCAAGCTCTGCTAAAGATACCTCAGCTTCGTAATAGTCTTCACCAGCCTGATCTCCTGCACCTTCTCCATCTCCCGGCTTGCCTTTTTTGGATGGGGCTTGAGCGACAACATCACCAATTTCACTATCGCCTTCGCCTTGACCAGCGTGCTTATTCTTATCATAATTGTAACGAATTTTATATTCATCAAGCGAACGTATAGGTATCTTAACGACACGTTTTCCATTCGACATTACAATATTTTCTTCTGTAACTAAATCCGGGAGCTGCTTCTGCATTGCATCTTTCACTTTTTCCTGGTGTCGCCGCTGATCATCATAGCCTTTCCGATGGAGGGACCAGTCGTCTTCGGCGATTACGAAACTTTTCTCATCTTCCATCATTTCCCCTCCTAGTCGAGTATTACTCTATCGTATGCAGGTCCACGTGATTGGATGAAACGAAATCTAATATAACTGAATATTTTGTGTTTTCCTCCTATAATTTGGTCAGGCTGGTGTCCTTAAACCAGTCTTGTCTATTCGTGCGCAAGTAAGAAATGGGATCATGCCCATAAAAAAGCCTGATGCTGGACTCGCATCAGGCTGACTCTATTATTTGGCCGGGACGGGCTGTTGATAAAGTTTTTTCGATATAAGAGTTTGCACGATTAAGAAAAGACCTCCAACTGCCCAATACAATGGCAAGGCTGCTGGTGCCGAAAAAGAGATAAACAAAATCATAACAGGAGAAAGCAGGCCGATCAGCTTCATTTGTTTTTGCTGCTGTTCCGTCATCCCCAGCATGGAAACTCTGTATTGAATAAAATAAAGAATCCCCGCCACGATCGCCATCGCTATATCAGGTTGTCCAAGATTAAACCAAAGAAACGAATGCGTCGCGATTTCATGGGAGCCGCGTATCGCATAGTAAAATCCCATGAGAATAGGCATTTGAATAATTAATGGCAGACACCCCATATTTAGAGGATTAATGTTGGTGTTGCGGTAAAGAGTCATCATTTCTGCCTGGATTTTTTGTTTATCCTCTTGACTTTTTGCCGCTTTCAGCCGGTTTTGAATATCGGTCATCTCCGGTTTGACAGCTTCCATCTTGAATTTCATATCCTGGCTGTTTTTAAATGTTTTCAGCATAAAAGGCATGAGAACAAAACGAACAGCAAGCGTAATTAAAATGATCGCGATCCCGTAATTCTCTCCAAAAGCATCAGCCACCACTTTAATTAAATCGATAAATGGCTGAACGAGGTATTTGCCAAAAAATCCATCTCCATTCGCAGCACTTTGCGGAGAACAGCCGGCAAGCAATAATCCAACTACACTCATAATTCCTAGCATTTTTTTCATTATATTTTCCTCCTCTATATTTGAATACGATTTAATCAAATATAGAGGCAGTGGTCATCATCGCTGGAGTCTTCTTTCCTTCTAACGGTTCGCTGGAGCCATTGCACCATTTCATTATCAGGCAGAACAACATATCGCCGTTCTTTCACTTCAATATTGCGTGTATCGGCGATTACCTGCCGAGTCGAAAGGCATCCAGATGGTTCGTGTACCATGTGGGACCAAATGGTTTGTACAGCGATCGTCATTAATAAACTTAGATAAATGGACAAAAACAATAAATCATAGGATCCATCCAGTAATTCTACAAATATAGTCATAGAGCAAAACTCTTTTCTTAAGTCTTAGTTGTCATACGAATAGGTTCGTCTTTAGTTTCAAAAACACTCTATTACTTATGATAAATCGCTTTCGAACAATTAGCAAGAAGAACTCTTTAAATTACCAGGACCTGAAGTAAACTCTCTACGGGCGATTTTAATTGGTAAACATTTCTTACCAAACTTAAACCCCGCAGGCAGTTGCCAGCGGGGTTTAATCCATTAACCTTCTAATAGCAGATCGTATGGATCTTCAATCATTTCTTTAATACGGCGCAAGAACTGAACCGCTTCTTTACCATCCACAATTCTGTGGTCATAGGATAAAGCAATATACATCATCGGACGGGCCTGAATTGTATCATCCGGCATGACTTTCGCACGCTTTTCGATGTTGTGAAGTCCAAGAATTCCTACTTGAGGAGAATTCAAGATTGGTGTGGAAAGCATGGAACCAAAGATACCCCCGTTTGTAATCGTAAAGGAACCACCTTGTAGTTCGTCGAGCTGCAATTCTTTATTACGGGCTTTGGTTGCAAGCTGAGCGATCTCTTTTTCAATACCGGCAAAATCTAAACGATCCGCATCTCTAACAACAGGGACTACAAGTCCTTCGTCTGTTGAAACGGCCATGCCAATATCATAGAATTTCTTCTTCACGACTTCATTCCCTTGAATCTCTGCATTGATTAATGGGAATTCTTTCAAAGCACCGACAGCTGCTTTTGTAAAGAAGGACATGAATCCGAGTTTAATGTCATGCTTTTTCAAGAAAGATTCTTTACGTTCACTACGCAGCTTCATGACATTGGTCATATCCACTTCGTTAAAGGTTGTAAGCATTGCAGAAGTCTGCTGTGCTTCCACTAAACGTTTAGCGATGGTTTGACGGCGCCGGGACATTTTCTCCCTTTCCACCGGTTTTGTAAATTCTGTTTTTTCACTGGTTTGCTGCTGTTTCTTTTCTTTCTTTTCCTGTTTAGGAGCTTCCTGTTTCGTTTCCTGCTTGCTTCCGCTAGCCGCTGCATCTACATCTTCCGGACGAATGCGTCCCAGTGGATCGCGGGCAGAAATTTCAGAGAGATCAATGCCTAGCTCACGAGCTTTTTTACGAGCCGCCGGAGTTGCAATAACTTCCCCTTTATTCTCATGATCAGCAGCTTTCTCCTGTTTCTCAGCCGCCGGTTCTTTCTGTTGCTTTTCTTCCTGCTTTGGTTGTTCCTGCTGCTCTTCTTCTTTATCTTGAGAGTCTTCTTCACTGGAACTTCCCGCTTCGCCATTTTCGTCGACCTTGGCTATAACATCGCCTACTTCTACGTCATCGCCTTCGTCTTTAAGAAGTTCGGAAATAACTCCACTGGCATCCGCATTCACTTCGACATTAACTTTGTCGGTCTCCAGTTCAAGAATTGGGTCGCCTTTTTCAACTTGATCCCCTTTTTTTACAAGCCATTCCGCTATCGTACCTTCTGTAATTGATTCAGCTAATTCAGGAACTTTAATTTCCTTCATTTGAATTTCCTCCTTTAGACATCTGTAGAGCTTCATAGATAATACGATTCTGTTCAGTTTTGTGGATGTTTGGTTCACCAACAGATGGTGAAGCACGATGCGGACGTCCTACATAACGGTGAATCTGATTTTCTTTCAGCAGCTTATGAAGGATTCCTTCTACAAAATACCAAGTGCCCATGTTTTGCGGTTCTTCCTGAACCCAGACTAGTTCTTCTAAGTTAGGGTAGGTTTCGAGAATGTCAGCAAGCATGGATTCTGGGAATGGATAGATTTGTTCAATCCGAACGGCATCAATGGTATCGAATTTATTGTTTTCGGCTTTTTCAACCGCATCTTCTATATCGACCATAATCTTTCCAGTTCCGAGCAGCAAGGATTTTACCTTTTCTTTCTCTTTTTTCGTTTCCTTCGTTAAGCCAGGTTGTCTAAGGATAGGCTGGAATTTTCCGTCGCTGAAGTAAGAGCCTTCCACAGCTACCCGTTGGTTTCTAAGCAGGCTCTTAGGCGTCATGAGTACCAATGGACGCGCTTCCTCCTGATTACTAAGCGCAGCCTGACGCCGTAATAGATGAAAATACTGGGCGGAAGAGGTTACGTTCGCAACTGTCCAGTTATTTTCAGCTCCCATTTGCAGGAATCGTTCAAGCCGTGCACTGGAGTGCTCAGGTCCTTGTCCTTCATAGCCGTGAGGAAGAAGAAAAACCATATTGGATTTTTCACCCCATTTGGCTCTTCCTGCAGCTACAAACTGGTCGAAAATCACTTGTCCCGCATTGGCAAAATCACCAAATTGAGCTTCCCATAAAACCAGTGCCTCAGGAGCCTGTACGCTGTAGCCGTATTCAAATCCAATCACACCAGCCTCTGACAAAGGACTGTTATGAATGTCAAAAGAGGCATTCGCTTGTTCCAGCCCGTGAAGCGGACAATACGTTTCCCCTGTCTCTACATCATGAAGCACCATATGACGATGAGCAAATGTACCTCGTTCGGTATCCTGCCCTGTAATACGAACCGGAATACCATCTTCCAAAATAGAGGCAAATGCCAGAGCTTCTGCCGTTGCCCAGTCCACTTTGTTTCCTTCATCAAGCATTTTCCCACGGCGCTGAAGGATTTTTTCGAGCTTCTTGAAACCATTAAAACCTTCTGGACGCTTCAGCATTCCTTCGTTCAAACTGCGGAGACGTTCTAAATCGATGGCAGTTTCAATTTCATCAAGTGGTCTTTCAACAGCACCGGGACGCTCTTTAACGTCAGGTTCTTCTGTTTCATGTTCACCCATATCGTTATAAACATTACGAAGTTTCGTTTCTACTGCTTCTTTATACTCGTCAAGAGCCCCTTCTTCGACAACACCTTCTTTAAGCAGTTGTTGTTCAAAAATTGCCGCCACAGTAGAGTGATCATCAATCTCCTGATAAAGCTGAGGCTGGGTGGCACGAGGCTCGTCCATTTCGTTATGGCCGAAGCGACGGTATCCTACTAAATCGATTAATACATCTTTATGAAAATGCTGGCGATACTCATAGGAAAAAGCCATGGCAGATAAGCAAGCCACCGGATCATCAGCATTCACATGAATGACCGGAATTTCAAAACCTTTTGCCAGGTCACTTGCATAGCGTGTAGAACGTCCATGACTGCGATTCGTAGTAAATCCTACAAGGTTATTTGCAATGATATGAATGGTACCGCCAGTCCGATATCCTGGCAGGTCACTCATATTTAATGTCTCAGCTACTACGCCTTCGCCGATAAATGCTGCGTCACCGTGGATTAAGACGCCAACGGCTTCATCTTGATCCATTTGTGCATAGCCGCGTTGACTGCGATCATCTTGAGCAGCTCTAGTAAAGCCTTCTACAACTGGATTCACATATTCTAAGTGGGAAGGATTGTGACTTAACGTCACACGGGTAGCAGATTGTTCCCCGCTTTCAATCTTACGGTAAGCTCCAAAGTGATACTTTACATCACCTGTCCAGCCGTAGTTAATTCCCATGGAACCTTCAGATGGTACAAGTTCTTTATCTGCAGAATGGTGAAATTCAGAAAAAATAATGTCGTAAGGTTTTCCGAGTACGTGCGCAAGTACATTCAAACGGCCTCTGTGAGCCATACCCATCATTATGTTATCGATCTCATCCGTAGAGGCTGAATGAACGAGATAATCCAACATCGGAACCATAATGTCCAGGCCTTCTATAGAAAAACGTTTTTGGGCAACGAAGGTCTTTGCCAGAAAATTTTCAAATCCTTCGACTCTTGCCAAACGCTTTAATAATATCTTCTTTTCTTCATTGGTCAGGTTAACTTGAAAGTTTCCTGAGTCGACCTTCTGCTGTAACCATTGCCGTTCATCATCATTATTGACATGATCAAACTCAAAAGAAATCGTGCCTGCATACCTTTCTTTCAAGGTTTGCACAACCTCATACGCATTTTTTAATTCTACAGGTGAGTTTGGCCATACCCATTCGGCTGGAATTTGCTTTAGATCCTCATCGCTTAAGCCATAATAATCGGGATCCAGCAGTTTTGTTTTTGGTCGTTCATCGCTTCCAACCGCATAAATATTAGCCTGCAGATGGCCATTACGACGAATAGCCTCAACAAGTTTCATTGTTGAGGTGACCTTTGAAATATCTGCTGATGAAGGAGCAGCAGCTCCATTGGTTTGGACAGTCTCTTCCGACTTCATCCAATCAGGCGCACCCTGCTTGTCGAATACTTCTTTTAAGGAAGGGTCAACAGAGGATGGGTCGTTTTGATACTTTTCATATTGCTCTTCAATATACCCCATGTTGGGGCCATGAAAGCTTTCCCAAAATCTTTCTTCGTTGGAGCCTTGATTAGACACGTGTAATACCCCCAAGTAGTTGTTGACTATTGTTGAATCGTAAACGTTTGCAAAACCCATTACCTATTATAGAATTGTATAGACTACATATTCAACATTTTACACTTATTTTTTGAAGCTTAACAACATTTCTATTATAACAAGAAAGACGCACCAGTTGGTACGTCTTTTTCTCATTTCCACGAAAGTTGTATGAATTTGTCACTCTTCATCTTCAAGTACACGATAAGCGCGTTCAAAAAGCTTCATCTGGCTGTTGATCCGTTCTTCGCCCTTCTTGGGCTCCACGTACCGGTAAGTTCCATCATTTTTTTGTTCCCTGGCCTTTACGTTGTCACGCAGCATCAAAGATAAAATCTTGTTTAAACGCCGCTTGACCGCTGGTTCATAAACCGGAAACAAAAGTTCTACTCTCTTCGCCATATTACGCGTCATCATATCTGCAGAGGACAAAAACATTCGTTCATCTCCATTGTGATGAAAGAAAAAGATTCGGCTGTGTTCTAAGAAACGACCGACTATACTGATCACCCGGATGTTATCACTTACTCCTTTTATCCCAGGACGGAGACAGCAGATCCCTCTAATGATCAAGTCGATCTGCACACCTGCCTGGGATGCCTCATAAAGCTTCATAATTAAAGCCTTATCGGTTAAGGAATTCATTTTAGCGATAATCCTGCCATTCTCGTGCTGCTTTTGGAAACGTATTTCATTGTTAATGTACCGGATAAAATCATTACGGATATCGAAAGGCGCCATCGATACATGATGATAGCGTGGTTTTTCAGTATAACCGCTGAGATAATTAAAGAAATCTGTCGCGTCGATTCCAAACTTCCGTTTAGACGTAATTAAGCCCATATCTGTATAAAGCGTAGCCGTTTGATCATTATAATTCCCTGTACCAAGATGAACGAAACGTTCAATTTTTTCATTGAGCTTACGGACAACTAACGTTATTTTACTGTGGGTTTTTAAATAAGTCATCCCATAAATGACATGACATCCAGCCATCTCAAGCTCTTTAGCCCATTGCACATTGTTTTCTTCATCAAAGCGTGCTTTCAGCTCTACTAGCACAGTTACTTGTTTTCCGTTTTCGGCAGCCCGTTTTAAAGCTTCAATAATGGGGGAATCCCCGCTTACACGATAAAGCGTCTGCTTAATGGCAAGGACATACGGATCGTCCGCAGCTTCTGAAACAAAGTCCACCACAGGTTCGAAAGATTCAAAAGGATGGTGCAGGAAGATATCCCTGCTGCCTGCAGCTTCAAATATATCATCTTCCCCTTCCAAATCACGTGGAGGCTGGGGCATCAGCGTTTCATAAACGAGGTGATCCTTATATTGGGAGAGTGTCTTATGAAATTTAAACAGGAAGGTTAAGTCGAGCGGGCCGTTGGTAATGTACAAATCATCTTTATGAATTTCCAGAACTTTGAGCAGAAAACGGACGACTTTTTCATCATACTTTCCTTCCCGGACCTCCAGCCTGACTGCAGCTCCCCATTTGCGTTTTTTTAATTCCTTTTCAATTTCCTTTAATAAATCCCTGGCACCTTCTTCATGGATCGTCATATCAGCATTCCGTGTAATGCGGAATTCCGTAATGGACTGTACAATATATCCTTTGAACAACTTATGGATGAAATGGCTGATAATCTCTTCCAGCAAAATAAACTGATGTTTCGATTCATGATCAATTTGAACAAACCGATTTAGAACTGCCGGCACTTGTACAATAGCGGTTTTAGTAACCCTGTCATCCATTTCAAAGGCATCCTGTAAAACTACAGCCAGGTTGATGGATTTATTCAACAGCATAGGAAAAGGCCGATAAGCATCGACAGCCATCGGTGTGAGAACTGGAAAGATTTCTTCATCAAAATACGTCTCCATCCGGTTGATTTCTTCCTTAGTTAAATCTTCCAGGGAAAGCAGCGTTATGTCTTCATTTTCTAACTCAGGCTTCATCTCCTGGAAAGCATCATATTGCTGGGCCACTAATTCATGGTTAATGGAAGCAATTCTTGCCAGCTGCTGCTTCGGCGTCAACCCTGCTTTATTCTCGGGTTTATTAAATCCAGCCTTCACCTGGTCCTTCAGCCCGGCCACTCTGACCATAAAAAATTCATCTAAGTTCGAGGAAAAAATTGCAAGAAATTTAAGTCTTTCAAGCAAAGGGTTGTCCTTATCCTGAGCTTCTTGAAGAACTCGCTCATTAAAGGCGAGCCAGCTTAGTTCGCGATTATTATAATAGAGCGGATTGTCTAATTCTTTTGTCTTTTCTTCAGAAACCATATTATACCTACACACCCTTTACGATTGTTGTCTCATTTAAAGATTAATTGACGAATTTAAGCGTCATATTAATTTTTTGTAAAGAACTAGTAAACATTTTGTGAAGGTAACACTTACACCATCTCGGCTTCTTGCTCTACAAAGGAAAGCTCAATCGACCTTTTTAATGCTTTTTCCAAATGTTTCTTCTGCTTTTCTGACTGGTACTCCTCCGGCATCCAGTCCCCGGTGCAGTAAACAGTGATGTGAAGCTCGCCATCATGACTGGCTACATAGAGATCTTGAACCGTCTGCCGTCTCGTACTGTCCAGGCTGTAGCAAAATTTAAGGAGCGCACCAAGCAGCCGGAGCTTCTTCCGTTCAGACTTCAGAAACCATTTCTTATAAGGGTTTAAAAACTGCTTGAAAATGGTTTTATTCTTGAATGAAGCAAGCAGAGCAAGGCGCAGTCTCTCAATATGCATCAGCCCGTCAATGGTCCGGTTTGCGAGCAAATAAAAAGTATGCTGGGAGCTCGATTCGTTATCAATATATTCCCCCAGATTAAATACATAACTCGCCCTTTTCACTTCTGTCCAATCTTCTTTAGTTAATGAACCGATTCCTTTTTCGTGGAGTTGGTGAAAAAGCTCATAAGCTAAATGCTGTACGTGATGAATTTGGGCGATATTAAGTTCAAAATCATTAATTAATTCCTGAATACTTTCTTCCAGGACATTTGGAAAAACCGATGTTCCCATATCCCGGGTCAGCTGCTCAAAGAAAACCCCGTCCCTTAAACCCTTACGGCTGAGAATAAAGCCGGCAGCCTGGACAGTGTCGTAAAGAGAATGAAAAACTTCAGTAGCAGGAAGGATAATGTCCGCCCGGTCTTTTGATAACCCCTCCACCTTCTGCAATTTTTTCATCGGAAGCGTGAAAAGATAATTTTTCACAAAAGAAAGGTCACTATCCTTCATTTTGTATTGGTGAAGACCTGCCAGCGGGTATTCCTTTAAATTTTGATCGATTTGAACAAGATTTCGAGCACCGCCGCCGATTCCTATTAAGGGAACTTTTCTGTCCCTTAACCAAGGCAAAGAATGAAACTCCTCCAATAGATAATGACGCAGCTCTGAAAATTCTGCCTCTGTAGGAAGATCTCGTTTAAAGAAATCCTGCTTCAACGTCAATGCTCCGAACGGAAAGCTGTGAGACTCAATCAGCTTACGATTTTTAAAATATGTAACTTCAGTACTTCCCCCGCCGATATCTACAGTAATACCCTCTGATATAGGCGTGGAATTTACTACGGCTAAGTAACCATAGAAGGCTTCTTCATGTTCGGAAAGAATCCGCATATGAAAGTCTGTCTCATTTGTCACTCTGTGCAGAATCTCAGTCTGGTTTGTGGCCTGACGAATCGTTGCAGTAGCTACACAAACCATTTCCTCCAGCTCATAAGAACTCGTAACTTCCTCGAAACTGTTCAAGGTTGTAATCAGCTTTTGAATCCCCTGATCCGATAAAGTCCCGTTAGAAAGCAGGTAATTTCTTAACCGGGCGACAGCTTTAACGTTTTCAATTTCACGCAGCCGTCCCCCTTTATCCCGTAAATAAATTACAAGTCGCATTGTATTAGAGCCGACATCAATAATTGCGTAGTACTTCCTTGACATTGTCCCCACCTACTTTTAATAATTTGGGGCAATTATAACATAATAGCCTTTCCGTGAAGGCAGGAAATCACGGAAAGGCTATCGTTAATAAAGTTATCGATTCAGCAGGCTTCCTACATATTTCAAGAGTTCATTTGCAGAGCTGGAATTATATCCGTGCTCATCGACTAAAGTAGCAACCACCTCGTTAATCTTCTTCAACTGCTGTTCATCCGGAGTTTTCGTAGAAGTTGTAATTTTTACTACATCCTTCAGGTCAGCAAACAGCTTTTTCTGGATGGCCTCTCGTAAACGTTCGTGAGACTGGTAATCAAATTTCTTCCCTTTACGGGCGTATGCTGAGATCCGAATCAAAATTTCTTCCCGGAACGCTTTTTTAGCATTTTCAGATACACCGATTTGTTCCTCAATCGAACGCATTAACCGTTCATCCGGATTAAGCTCTTCACCTGTGAGAGGGTCACGAAGCTTCGCTTTGTTGCAATAGGCTTCCACATTATCTAAATAGTTATCCATCAATGTCACTGCTGACTCTTCATAAGAATAGACAAATGCTTTCTGAACTTCCTTCTTGGCGATCTCATCATATTCTTTTCTTGCCAACGAAATGAATTCCAGATATCTTTCTTTATCATCACTCGATATAGAAGCATGACTGTCTAAACCGTCTTTAAGCGAACGAAGTACGTCCAGCGCGTTGATCGATGTCATTTCCTTCTTAATAATCGTGGAAGAAATCCGGTTGATCACGTAACGTGGATCAATGCCGCTCATTCCTTCATCCGAAAATTCTTTTTTCAGCTCCTCGACGTCTACATCACTAAAACCTTCCAATATTTCTCCATCATAAAGTCTCAGTTTTTTCAAAATATCGACCGAAGCTTTTTTAGATTCTTTTAATCTTGTCAATATGGAGAACATAGCGGCAACTTTCAGCGTATGAGGCGCAATGTGTACATCCCGGATGTCACTTTCACGGATCATTTTTTCATAAATCTTTTCTTCCTGGCTGTACTTAAGGTTATATGGAACAGGCATAACAATCATACGCGAATGAAGCGCCTCGTTTTTCTTGTTAGCAATGAACGACCGGTATTCCGCCTCGTTCGTATGAGCAACGATGAGTTCATCAGCTGAAATCAAAGCAAAACGTCCGGCCTTAAAGTTGCCCTCCTGAGTAAGACTCAGTAAATGCCATAAAAACTTCTCATCACACTTCAGCATTTCTTGAAATTCCATCATCCCTCGGTTGGCTTTATTTAATTCTCCGTCAAAGCGGTAAGCCCGTGGGTCTGACTCAGAGCCGTACTGGGCAATCGTGGAAAAGTCAATAGACCCTGTCAAGTCAGCAATATCCTGTGATTTAGGATCAGATGGACTGAATGTCCCAATGCCTGTACGTTTATCCTCAGAAAAGAAAATACGTTCAACTAGAACATCTTCGATTCGTCCGCCAAATTCTTTCTCAAGCCTCATCGTATTGAGTGGGGACAAGCTTCCTTCAATGCGAATGCCATATTCCTGTGCAAATTCTTCCCTTAAATGATGCGGTATTAAATGTAATGGATCTTCGTGCATCGGACAGCCTTTTATAGCAAACACAGCACCTTCATCCGTATGAGAATACTTCTCCAGTCCTCTCTTTAATAAGTTGACGAGCGTTGATTTCCCGCCACTGACTGGTCCCATGAGTAATAGAATCCGCTTCCTGACATCAAGCCTTCTTGCTGCCGGATGAAAATATTCTTCCACCAGTTTTTCCATTGCCGTATCCAAACCATAGATATCCTCATCAAAAAACTTATAGCGCTTATGGTCATGTTCTTCAACAACGCCCGCGTTTTTAATCATATTATAAACACGGGAATGTGCAGACTGGGCTAAATAAGGACGTTCTTTCAACATACCTAAATATTCAGCAAAAGTGCCTTCCCATTTTAATTCTTCTTCCTGCTCCCGGTGGTCTTGTATCTTCTTTAAAATATCCACTTAGCGACCTCCCCCGTCATAACAGACGAAATTTAATACATTCTATGCACTCTCATAACAATTCATGTGCAGTTTATAGAATGAAGAAGGCGTCTTAAAGGGAATGAGCAAATGTTCAAGCCTGTCCACGACTGTGTTTTTTCCAACGTATAATAGGAACAAAAATAAAATAAGTGACTGATCAAATGGATCAGTCACTATCGTCTTCCAATTCACTGTCATGCTTATACCGATTCAATTGGGCAATTGCCAAAACTAAGAAAATAGCAAATAAAAGTAGATTAAGCCAGCGCAAATCTTCAAACACAAAGGCCAGGACTGCCCAAATAACTGCGCTGAGGAAGAAAAGAATACAAGACAATAGCGTTTGGTTCATTGGACTCGCCTCCTCTTCTCAGTTTACACTACTTGCATAATTGACGTCTTCTGCTTGTGCTGTTAATAACTGGATTATTAATGATTCTATCACCTTTTGACACTCCCTTTCACCCTTGATAGAATGAATTCTGTATATTTTAACTAGGTAAAGGAATACATTTCGGAAAGAAGGTCAACATGATGGAAACATGGTATTATGTCGATTCCGGATACTGCACACCTGCAGTGAACATGGCGCTCGATGAAGCGCTTATGAACTGGCACCGCGATAAAAAAATCCCTCCAGTTCTGCGTTTTTACGGATGGGATCCGGCAGGTCTTTCAGTTGGATACTTCCAAAAAGTCGAAGGCAGAATTGACCTTGACGGGATTAGACGTCACGGATTTGAACTCGTGCGCCGGCAAACCGGAGGACGTGCTGTTTTACATGATAAGGAACTAACATACAGCGTCATTGTCTCAGAAGATCACCCGGAAATGCCTCCTTCAGTGAAAGATGCGTATCTGGTTATCTCTAAAGGCCTCTTAGAAGGGTTTAGAAACCTTGGTATTCACGCTGATTTTGCTGTTCCGGAAGGAAAGCTGGGTACTACTGGGTCTGCCGTATGTTTTGAGGAACCCTCCTGGTATGAGCTGATTGTGGACGGAAAGAAAGCAGCCGGCAGTGCCCAAACTAGAAAAAGAGGCATCATACTCCAGCACGGGTCCATTCCTATTGATGTTGATGATGAAAAACTATTCGATATGTTTATTTATAAAAATGATCGGGTAAAAGAACGCGCAAAGCGCGCTTTTAGTGATAAAGCTGTCGCAATCAACACAATCCTTGATGGTGAAGTTTCTTTTGAAGATACGAAAACCGCTTTTGAACAAGGTTTTAAAAAAGGCTTAGGAATCAATTTCGAACCCTTTAACTTAACTAGTGACCAGTGGGATGAGGTTTATAAGATCGCTGAAACACGTTACAATAATGATGATTGGAACTACGCACGCTAATAAAGGAGTGGACGTTAGTATATGTCTAAAAAGAATGAATACATAAGGAAGCCTGAGTGGCTCAAAATTAAAATCAACACGAATAAATCTTACACAGGCTTAAAGAAGCTTATGCGTGATAAAAAGCTCAACACCGTTTGTGAAGAGGCAAGGTGCCCTAATATCCACGAATGCTGGAGTGAAAGAAAAACAGCAACCTTTATGATTCTCGGGGATACGTGTACACGTGGATGCCGCTTCTGTGCCGTCAAAACCGGTCTTCCTAATGAACTGGACCTCGGCGAGCCGGAACGTGTAGCGGAATCCGTTGAAATTATGGGACTGAAGCACGTAGTCGTTACCGCTGTTGCCCGTGATGATTTAAATGATGGAGGGGCTGCCGTGTTTGCTGATACAGTCCGGGCTATCCGCCGCCGTGTACCTGGATGTACCGTAGAGATTCTTCCATCTGACATGAAAGGAGACTACGATAGTCTTCATACTCTAATGGGTGGGGAACCGGACATTTTCAACCACAATATCGAAACTGTCAGACGCTTGACGAAGCGTGTACGTGCCCGCGCTATGTATGACCGTTCCTTAGAGCTGCTGCGCCGGGTCAAGGAGATTCGCCCGAATACGCCTACTAAATCCAGCTTGATGGTAGGTCTTGGAGAAGAAAAAGAAGAAATTCTTCAAGCGATGGATGATCTCTTAGCTCACAATGTTGATATCATGACCATCGGCCAATACCTTCAGCCTACGAAAAAGCATTTAAATGTAGAACGCTACTACCATCCTGATGAATTCGAGGACCTAAAACAGATCGCGATGGAAAAAGGTTTTAAACATTGTGAAGCCGGCCCTATGGTTCGCTCCTCCTACCATGCCGATGAACAAGTAAACGAAACTTCCGCACAGCGCCGCATTAAATATATGCAAGGGTATGAATCCCAGGGAGAAGTTCTTGATAAAACAAACTTCTAACAAAGCAGCTTAGAGGATGTCCAAATTGGGCATCCTTTTTATCATCCATGGCTTTTGGAGCTATGGTATAATGTAGGCAAAGCTTGTCTGCATACCCTTAAATTTCCAATAAATAATTACCTAGAGAGGAGTGAGTACGCCGGTGAAAGTGCATGTTATACCACTGATTCTTTTCTTTCCATTATGTTTCCTATCGGCTTGCGGAACTTCTGGTTCGTTTACGAACGTCACGCCAGACGAAGAAGCAGAGCTTCGTTTACATATGAAAGACGGCCAGAAAGAAATTGAAGAAAAGGTTCCTGACTACAAAGAAGCAAAACCCTTTGATGAGATAGAATCCGATTCCTTAATAAAGGAAACAGAAGATGTACCTACTGAAGAGGAAATCATTACAGAAGAAGATGAAGAGAGCAGTCCTGCTGCTGATACAGAAGAGACGGGCAGCGGTCAGGGAGAAGCGGACAGCTGGAGCTCGTCAGGAAATTCCTCGAGCGATAGTTATTCACCCCCTGCCCATCATAATGGGGGTTCTCAATCAAGTCCTCCCGCTGAAAACGATGACTCTGACAGCTCACAGCCTTCAGAAGAACCTGATGACCAAACAGGCGTCGGTGATGAAAATGACCAGGATAACGACCAGGGGAATCAGGATGATGGATCAAATAACGGTGGAGACACCTCGAACCCAGAACCAGAGCCAGAACCTCAACCTGAACCAGAGCCGGAACCGACTCCGGACCCTGAGCCGGTAAACCCTGATCCCTTACCAGCACCTGAATCTCTTCCATTACCGGACTCTATGTAAAAAGTCGCCTTGTTCAGGCGACTTTTTTCTTACCAAAAATATCCAGGGTACCCGAAACCACCGTAAGGATATCCAAATCCTCCGTAACCAAATCCACCATACCCATAGATCGGTGGTCTGGCAATCGCACTGCCTAAGAATCCGCCTAAAAACCCTCCAACAAATGGAAGCCCAAAGAAGCGGCTGTCTTCTCCTTCGTAACCTGGTCCGTGGAATTGTCGTTCTTCATCTACATAATAAAAATCCTGATGGTAAGGATATTGGTATTGAAATTGATCCATTCTCTTCCCCCATTTCAATTCCTGGTTATTCACCTACTCTTCACCATATGTCTTTCACCTATTTTTCGTATAGGCGGATGGCTAGAGAAGTGGAATATTTCTTGAACTGGAAGCATTTTCTTCCGGCTGGAATTCACATGAATGACAATTTGAGGTATAATAACAAGCAGAAACGCTTGTCTGTATTGATTACAAAGGAGGCAGCCAGCATGAAGCTTACGATTATCATTCTCGTCTGTGTAACCTACCTCGTTTCCATCTTTGCTGCGGGTTACGATGAGAAAGCAGGATCACCAAAAAAATAAATACTTAAAAAATCGCACCCTGAGCCGGGTGCGATTTTTCTATGGGAACCACTCGTTTCTTTAAGCTGGACCAGGGTTGACCATTTTAACGAGAAAATCAAAAAGTGAGGGGATCAATTGGAAGAATGGTATGGACCTATTATCCTTGTGATCGTCATTTTCGTAGTAGTTTATATAATTAGTGGTTTTCGCTTAGGATTATCTACAGGATTAGGCGCTTTCACAGGAGGAATTGTGATTTACTTTACGTTAAGACTCAATAATAGTTCTTCCCGCCGCAGGAATTAAATCCTGTCCCTCTATCTTCCTGTTCCTATTAGAAAAACACCTCCAAAAATCGATCATGGATTTTGGAGGTGTCTTCTTTGCTGACCCATTTTACCTTCCTCAAAAGGTCATTTTATTAAATTCGGAAACCCCTGCTGTTTCAATACTTCAAAAATAATGATAGAAGCCGTATTAGAAAGGTTCAAAGAACGTACCTTTTCTGTCATCGGAATCCGCAGACAACGGTCTTCAAGACCGGCCAGCAGTTCGCGGGGAATGCCATTGCTTTCCCTTCCAAACACAAAAAGAAGGTCCTTGTCAGTCTTATTAAAATCAAAATCGGCATAGGACCGCGTGCCGAAATTCTCCAGATAAAAATACTCTCCGTGAGGAAACGTTTTATATAGATCTTCTATGGAATCATAATAATGAATGGTCACTTCCTGCCAATAGTCAAGACCGGCGCGGCGGACCATCTTATCATCTGTGGAAAAACCTAAGGGCCGTATTAAGTGAAGACTTGTGTCTGTAGCAAGACAGGTTCTCGCTATGTTCCCCGTATTGGCTGGAATTTCAGGTTGAAACAGTACGATATGATTCGGCATTCAAGTTCACCTCTATAAAAATACATAGTCAACTTGACTATTATATCATACCTTCTAACCATCAATATGAAAAAATTTATATTGAATGTCAGGTGTGTAGGCTGTTGAATCTAAATAGCTCCAATAGCGGTGTCTGCTGTTAGTCGTATGGGCGTTGACAAGCGGCATGCCCTGCGTATCTTTATGGACTACAATCGTGTTATGGTCAAAACGTCCATTGCCTTGAAAGTCGTAACAAATCACATCGCCAAGCGAAAGCTGCTCAGGACTGGAAACTTCCGTCGCCGTCAAACCTTGTCTGGAGCCGCTTAAGTACCAGCGGAGCGCATTAGCAACCGCCCAGCTGTAGCTCCAGCTGCTGCCACTGTACCACCAGCCTTTACTTCGGTTTGACATCCCCCACATTGGAGCTCCGCCAGCACGCAGACACTGTGAAATATAATTGGTACAATCCACTTCAAAATGATGGTAAGAAGGATTATAGCTGTCCCACCAGCGTTCAGCATAGCGGACAGCTTCCCTGCGATTATATTTAAAGCGGACACGCTGACTTGTTTCTTTATCGACAAAGCTGGTTTCCTTGACGTTCATTTCCGTTGAAGGTTCCTCTGTTTTAATCATTTGACTGGCGAGCTTGTCTTTTTCAAAGACGGCCTTGCCATGGTAGATCCCTTCTTCCAAAAAATAATGACGCTGATCTTTAATTAATAAGGATAAGGTAAGCATGTACTGAAGCTCGGATGTTTGATCATAGCGAAATCTGTGGTAAGGCTTTATATGAAAGGTAGAACGCTCAAGCATTTGGCCGCGCTCTTTGAATCCCTCTATTTTTTTTGTTAGCCATTTTTCTTCAGATTGGGTTTCCAGCTGATCGATGATTTTTTCCCAGTACAATTGCAGCTTCCTAGTCGTTGTTTCCATAGCTCATCCCCCCTACCCCATCTTATGATGTAAGAAAGGAATCCATACAAAAAAACCATCCTTCTCCTCTGAGTAAGGATGGTTTATTGCTTTGCATCTACAACGACATGATCCGTTTCAAAGGTTAACAACTGTTGTTTCTTCTCCAAACCGCCTGCATAGCCGACAAGCTTTCCGTTACTGCCAATAATTCGGTGACAGGGAACAATAATGGAGAATGGGTTCTGGTTAACCGCTCCTCCAACTGCCCTGACGGCTTTTGGAGTTGAAAGCGCCTCTGCTATATCTTTATAAGAACGCGTTTCCCCGAAAGGAACGCTGTGAAGGAGCGTTCTCCAAACTCTTCTTTGGAAATCCGTTCCATAGCAGTTCAGCGGAACCGTAAACTCCGTTCTCTTACCTTGAAAATATTCATCAATCTCTTTTCGTGTCTGCTCCACATACCGTTGTTCAGGATCATATACGAGTTCGCCATTAAGGAAATGTTTCTTTTTCCAAGCCTGAATGGCAGCCATCCGCTCATCATAATCTCCATAATCGATCCGGCAGACTCCTTCATCATTTGCAAGTACCGTCATCGTCCCTATAGGGGTATCAAATGAGTTGTAGTACAAAAAAGAACGGTGGTTCATACGTTAACCCCTTCTTTAACATTTTTTTCTATTATACAAAAGTCCCTTCTCTATGAAAAGGTACAAATGGTCAAATTTTCTGAAATTCTAGTCCTTTTTTCATTTCATAGACCACCTGTTCGTCCTTCTCAAGTTCCATAGCTTTTTCAATCTCTTCAAAGCACTCTGCTGTCCCTATTTTTCCTAATCCCCAGGCAGCTGTTCCTCGTATAACCGGTCGTGGATCCTCGTTCATCAGCCTGATTAGTTCAGGTACAGATGATTGCTCTTTATAGTGGGCGAGCGCGATAATCGCATTCCGCTGAATTGGCTTTTTCCCTCTCCAGGAACCGGACATAGGCCCATAAGTGTTTTTAAATTCACGGTTTGAAATGGATAATAACGGTATCAGCTTCGGCTTCACCACGTCAGGATCAGGCTCAAATTCCACATGGTTATGAAAATCTTTCTTTTTATTTTTTGGGCAAACCGTCTGACATGTATCGCACCCATATAAGCGGTTACCGATTTTAGTACGAAATTCATCCGGCAAAAAGTCTTTTGTCTGAGTTAGGAAGGCAATACAGCGCTGAGCATTCAGCTGACCGCCTTGAACGAGCGCCCCTGTTGGGCAGGTATCTACACAGATATTGCAATCTCCGCAGCTATCCTCCACAGGTTCATCAGGAGCAAATGGAATATTGGTAACAATTTCTCCTAAATATACATATGAACCAAACTCCGGAGTGATAACGGCGCAATTCTTACCGCTGAAGCCTATTCCTGCCCGCTCAGCTACAGCTCGGTCTGAAAGCTCGCCTGTATCTACCATGGATTTCATTTGTACCTCAGGAAAATGCTTTTGTAAAAAGGAGCCAATTTTATTTAATTTCTCTCTAAGGACATCGTGGTAATCTCTTCCCCAAGAAGCTCGGCAAAAAATACCCCGCCGTTCCCCTTTTCTGCTTTTTGGGGCGTCGCTCATTTTGGAAGGGTAAGCCAGGGCAATAGAAATGATGGACTGGGCTTCCGGCAGTAAACGTACTGGTTCAGTCCGCTCATCAATCGTGCCTTTTTCGAATCCGGACTGATAACCAAATTCCTGCTGCGTTTGTAAACGGGATTTTAACTCTCCAAATACATCCACCGAGGCAAACCCAATCTTATCTACACCTATTTCTTTACTGTAATCAATAACTTCCTGCTTAAATTGATGAAAATCAACCACCCTGGCTCCTCCTTTCCATTATAGGTTTTTCACTTTAGCCGTTCTCATCCTGTTAAGTGCAGCGGCAATCTCAAAACGTCTTGGCCGGGCAAGCTCTCCTGGGTGCTGATCTTTAAATGGAGCAATAGAAGCTAATCCCTGCTTGTCCAGCTGTTCTTCAATATCATTCAACAATTCGTTTAAAGAACGCTCGTTACTAAGAGCATTCTTTTTATCGAGATGCATGAGTAAATCAGCAATGAGACGGGTTTGGGAAGGATCTACCAGCTGTTCTACGCTATCAAGTGAGATCTCGGTTCTTCCCATCAATATTGAGGTGCGTCCTTTAGCCTGGACTTTTTCTTTTTTTCCTCTTTTCGCTTGAATACTTTGCGGAAGAAAGGCTCTTTCAGAAAGCTCTCCAAAATGCTGTTCCGTTTCTGACTGACGCTTGCTCGGGTATTCACTGGCAATTTTCTTCGCTTCGTCCGTTACATTGTAAGGGAGATATTGGTCCATCATAATCACATCGTCTGCGACTTGGAAATAATCGCCGGATCCCCCATAACTAAAACCGTCGAGACATCCAAATCATCGCGCATTTGTTGAATTTTATCAATAAAAGGAGTAATCGGCTCTTTTTCTTTCACTACGAGCTTTTGCATGCGTTCATCTCTGATCATAAAATTGGTGGCACTTGTGTCTTCGTCAATGAGCAGGCTCCCGGCTCCGGCCTCAAGAGCTTCTATGACATTAGCAGCTTGTGACGTGCTTCCACTCGCATTTTCGGTGGAAAAATGAGAGGTATCAGTGCCATGCGGAAGATTTTTAATGAAAGGCGAAATATCCACCCCGCTCACTTGGCGACCATCCTCTGCCCGTACTTTCACTGCATTTGGATCGGTCAGAACGTATTCTCTTCCGTCACCCTTGATATGAGGATACACCCCGCGTTCTACTGCATTCAACAGGGTACTTTTTCCATGATAACCGCCGCCGACGATGAGAACAATTCCTTTGCTCAACGCCATTCCAGTGAGCGGCTCCTCTCTGTGAGGGATGGAAAAAGAAACTTCATTTTCTTTCGGGCTTTTAAATGGAACCGCCTGCTTCATAGGTCTGTCGCTAATGCCACTCTCCCGTGGGAGAACAGCATCATTGGCAATAAATGCGATCCAATCATTCTTTTTCATTTCTTTCCGTATTGCCTGGTGCTGGTCTGCCAGCTGGCTCGCCTTCTCCATTTCTTCCTCTTTAATCGTAAATATAGAATCCTTCAGAACATCTGGCAGCACTGTGAAAAAAAGCTTTTCTGCTTGTTTTCCATTGATGCGCCGTCCATTGGCAGGAAGTCCTACCGTTAAACAAATCGTTACATCATCTTCGTTGATGGTGACAGCCGTTCTATCGATTATCTCCTGTCCCGGCCTGTCAATCGCTACCATGCCACTTTTCCCTGATCCTTTGACGTTAGCGTGTGTCCGGGAAAGTGTCTTCGCAACTTTCCGGTTGATCACATCTTCTACATACATCCTTCGCCATAAATCCTGCTTCCATTCCTGTTTGATAGATCTTTTCTGGGTAGGTACCTTTACTCTGATCTTGGATGGAGCGGCAAAAGGATCCCCTTGTACGTAATCAATCAATAATTCGTAATCTGGAAAAGAGTAAGCTCCTTGAATCTGCTTATACGCTTTATAGCTCTTTCCATCGATTTGCTGTAATTGTTTCTGTAAATGGTTCATAGATATTCCTCCAATTAAACAGTTTCTAGTAAAGGATGTATCCGAATTCCAGCAGTAAAAAACGCAATGCTTCGTTGGTCAATAAACGAAACACTGCGTTGGCTCACGTAGTTATAAATATATTAATGCAGCAGATCTTTTGTGAAAAGATCTATGGAGCGGATGAAGGGAATCGAACCCTCGTCATCAGCTTGGAAGGCTGAGGTTTTACCATTAAACTACACCCGCGTTTAAATAGTTTCATTAGCCTCGTTTTTACATGTCCCCAACTCCGAGGGGAATTCAGAAAATGATCCCTTCAAAAGACATTGTGAAGAGTCATTCAAAGTGATATTTGTAATTATAACAATCCTCTCAAATCAGTGCAATAAAAAATTTACGTTTTTTTGTCGAAATTTTAACTTTATATTTACATAGATTTATAAGGGACCTGCAACCCTCGTTAAATTAATCATAGTATACGTATAGATACGTAATGTTAAACTAGTTCAATAGAATCATTTTATGGATAACCTTTAGCACTTTAGCTTTCCATACATAAGCTATTTTCTGTGAAATTGAAAGGAGGGAGCTCATTGATCAATTTATTCCTCGGTATATGTATGCTTGCCTTAATTGGACTTATCCTATGGAGTTATTTATTCGACCCAAATAATGCGCTTGTCGTAAGTACGACAAAAAAAGGATTTACCCTCTTGCTTATTGTCCTCGTCCTAATCTGCCTTTATTTACTCATCACAGGTATTTATTACAGTTTTTTCTATACCAGTTAGACAATTGGATCACTTAACAAGAGTGATCCTTATTTGTTCTGAAAAGGGCACAATAAAAAACATGCAGATGAACGTAACGTTCTCCACATGTTGAATGAGTTTTATACACGATAATTATCTCTTTCTTCCTATTTGTCCGGTTTACGATTCGACTGGAAAACGAGGATTGTTGAGAAAATAAGAAAAGCGATCAAGTTAAGGGCATCAATGGAAAAGTTTAAGACGTCTAAAAGAAATTTGGCATCCATTTGCTCTCCACCTCCTCCTAATTAAAAACGAACCAGCTGCTTTCGAATTATGGTTCCATGTTGGAGGGTTCTTTAGTTCACTTTATCTGCATTGGTTGGAACTTAAAGATTAGTATTACTCCTTAGGATGATCATTTCCCTCTTTTTTATGCTCCCCCTTTTTCATCCCTTAAACGTAATTAGTTGAATTGATTTCTTCCTCCACTTACCATTAGAAAGTAAGAAAAAAGTAAAAAGGGTTGATAACCATTAGACACCTTCATAGAAATAATTACTGGCTGTCGAGATTTCTTGCTGCTGATCCTGGCCGAAAACGATTAAATCAAGCGGGCAAAGCAACAATCAGTCTTATTTCAGCCATATTTACAACTCTTTTGATTTTGCATGGAAGTGGACAATCTCTTTTTACACCAGCCATAGTATCCGGTATGGCAGGATTAATGGGCATCATGGTTGTGATGGATGATACAAAGCAAAAGAAACAACTGACAACAGTTCTGCTAGCCGTCTCCGCTTCATTGGGGATTACCGCAGGTTCATTACTGTCAAGCAACGCTATTTTGATAGGTACCGTAATGGTAGCGGTAATATTCTGCGCCTTTTATTTTTCTAAGTATGGAAGCCGATATTTTTCACTTGGCATGATTGGATTTATGACTCTTTATTTTTCTTCCATTCTTAAGCTCTCCCCCGTCCAGCTGCCGTGGTTTTATCTGGGCGTGGCGATAGGGATCTGCTATGCCTTCTTATATAACTTTGTTATTTTCAAGGATTCAGCGCAAATATTAAAAGGCAGCATGCGTTCCTTTCACATTCAGGCAAACCTGACTTTTCAAATCCTCATCTCCTTAATGGAAGATCCTAAGACGAGCAAAAAGCGTTTGAAAAGTTTGAAGAAAAACAATGCCAAACTAGGTGAATACGCCCGGAATGTATCTGTGGATTTAAGCGATCAAGATGTGCGGCAGGTGTGGCCCGGACTCAGCACTTCTCAACTGCGTCTGTACGTGTTTGATACTGCAATGCTGATGGAGACGCTCACCGATTCAGTACAGCAATTAAAAAAAGCGGAGGCATTGGAAGCGGAAGAATTAAAAAAACTGCTGATTTGGGTCGTAAAGTCATTAAGAGACGCGGAAGTTCTTGCTCAAAATTATAAAGAACAGCACTTACAGGAAGCAGAAAAAGCGGTGCAAGCGTTGCGTCTGGATTTAGCTGAACGACTTCATCAAGCGGAAACTGCTTCTAAAGGATGGCTCTATTTAATTAGGAGAATTGAGTCCATTGCCAACCACGTAATCGAAGGAGCGGCTTCCATTCAAACCTCTTTACACTTAAAGAGAACGCCAAAAGAAGATCAAGAGGATGAAAAGGAAGCGGAAGAAACAGACTCGAAAGAAGAGAAGGGACTCAAGCCCACTACAAAAAAAGCGATTCAAGCATTAATCGCTGGCGGAATTGCCATTGTGGTAGGGTATTTAATTTCTCCTGCTCAGCCTTACTGGGTTGTACTGACTACATTTATTGTGCAGTTAGGTACGGACTCCGTTGGAAGAACATATGTGAAAGGACTGCAGCGCTCCTTGGGCACAGTAATCGGAGCTGTTATTGGCTTTTTCCTGGCCCAGTTCGTCTCCGGACATTCTGTGCTTGAAATTGGCTTACTATTTGTAGAGGTGTTTTTTGCCTTTTATCTATTTTCTGTATCCTATACATTAATGAGTATGTTCATCACGATGCTGATTGCCTTTATGTATGATTTGCTGCTCGGAGGAATCAGCCTGTCTCTCCTCGGAGCCCGCGTGCTCGACACTATTGCAGGAGCTGCCATAGCCTTAGGTGTATCTGCATTCATTTTACCCAAGCGCACAAGAGACAAAGTCGATGATGCACTGGTGGATTACATTGATGAACTGTCACCCTACATCCGGGATTATGTCAAACGTTTTCACGAGCCGGTAAATGTTAAAAAGCTTGCAGATCGTGCCTTTACACTCGACCAGAACCTGCAGGTCATTAAGGATGAAGCACAGTCCCTTCTCCAGCGCCCCGGTATGTTCAGCCAGTCAAGCATATCAAGATGGATCACCATTTTTACGGCGATGAACTACTATGCGAAGCATCTCGTAGCCTCTTCCTACCAAAAAGAATTTGATTATCCCGGCGAGTTAATCGAAGTATTCCGAGACATTGAAGAAAAAACGAGTCATAATCTAGAGCATTTAAAACGTTTGATCAGAGGAAAAGCCCACGCTCCAAAGCACTATTCCTTAAAAAAAGAACGGGAAGCCATTGAACGTCTGGCACCAGGACGACACCAGTCTAAAGGTGATTTAATTCATCATCTCTACTATATTTGGCGTATCAACCAGTCCATAGTTCTGCTTGGAAAAGAGCTTGGGGGCACAAATACCGATCATTAATTTTTGAAGTAGAGGCCGGGACATAAATCCCCCTTCTAAAGACGAACAATGAAGGGTAGGGAAATCTTCTGTCGGAGCGGCCATGGTCCCATCACCTATAAGAAATTGAAGTTGAATGAACCTAATAATCCGAACGAGGGTGAAGTCTTATCGTACTAAGTTCACCTTCATTCGGATTTTATATTGACTAATACTCTTGTATCACAGACCCAAATTCATTGTCTGCTTTTATCCTGCAGATAAGTGATTTCTTTTTGCTGGACGTTACTTATTTAAATCGAAGAGTTTCTCCAGGAATAGGATTTTGTTACACTTATGTATGAAGAATATCCCCTGCAAATTGACCGATTTCCATTCCAGTTTTTTCAATAATAGGAGGAACTATGAGAAAGAAACTCGTTTTTCTTACGATCGCTTTTTTATTAGCAGCTGTCTGCAGTATTGGGTTAACGAAAGCTGATGCAGATGGATACTTCTTAAAGAGCTTTTGGAATCAAGAAAAAAAGAAAGGAGAAAAAAAGGTATCCGGTATAGAAGCGAGCATGAATGAAGATTATCATGCGAAAGCTTCGCATGGAGAGATCGTACATAAACCCCAGCCTGTCATGAAAGTGGAAGGCAAATTATATGAAATGATCAATGACTTAGACTATGAAAAGACGCCTGCAGAACCACAGTTGAAATCTGATGCTATTCCGGAAAACACCGTAAAATCAATAGTCACGTACATAGGGAACGGAAGCGTCATCCCTGCTGGGACTATAAAAAACCCGAAAACACCACTCGAACGTAAACAGCGGATCGCACAGCTGATAAGAGGAATTGCGACCGATGCCCTCAGCGGCCGCTATCCTAAAGGCCAATATCCTGAAAAAGAACTAAAAAGCCAGGTACAGACCAAGATTTCTCATATTGACGAGCTGCTGCAGCTCTCCACAAATTCACCTTTGAATGAGTTGGCTGAGGAGGCCAAACACCATTTTAATAAAGCCATTGAAGAAAACTCGGTGAAAGAATTTTATAAAGCTACCTTTAATATGCGCTTTCTTATAAAGTCAATGTGAAAATGAAGAGGAGGAAATTATAGATGGCAAACTCACATGTCTATATTTACAACGGTGCGACACAAACAAATAGTGACGGTACTCACTTGATCGATGGCCAAGTTGTTTATCAATTCAGCTCGAATTCTTACGGTTATGATAATTTTGGTTATTGGGATCGGGGGCAATGGACAGAATTTGCTCTCAAAGACAGCAATCCAAACGGCATATATTTATCAAGCGGTGGTGGCTCAGGATGGCTGTATTCGATTACGGTCATGAATTACAAAGTATGGGGAAACCATTGGCGCTGCTCGAGATCCGGCGGAGCCTATTATGATTTGCGCGGGGGTGCCACCCTTTCCGATGGTTACGGAAATTATCAATATCTAGGGGCAAGCGACCAAATTATTTTCGGCCGGGAAGGCAGTTATAACCAAGGCAATACATTAGGAGATCAATACGAGTGGGTGCAATGCTACGGATATTACGACGAGAATAAAAACTACACCGATCTCGACTACTGGTACATAAATATCGATGATCAGAATTATGGAGTTTCCAGCTACAGTGTAAATACATATTAATCAACAAAACGCCCCGTTATTTCTAAATAACCTTTTCCTGTTTAACAAAAAAGGAGCCGATACCCCGGCTCCTTTTCTCTTAGAGAATAATTGTGTTTTTTATGGCAGCAATTAAATGTTCAAACTCTTCACTCACCTGATTAACAATGGACGGTTCCTGATAATTCTGAGCATGAAGTTTGGACAAGCCAGGTTCAATTTCAATCTTAGTTCCATTTAAGAATACCATTTCCAGTTTGTGAGGAGGTGTGTTATCTACAAGGCTATAGTCGTCAAAGTATTCCTTCATGGATATAATCCGGTCCGTAAACAAGGTTTCCTTTGTAACAGCCAAATCTTCAGAAATGGTCAAAATCGTCAACGTGCGGTCATTGATATTTACGATATACAGGTAATGCAATTCTGGGGTGAGTACTTCCAGGGTCCGATAGTTATCTGATTCAAAAACCTCTTCCGTAAACTCCAGTACAGCAGCCGTCCGCAAATTCGAAACACCCTCAGAGCTTAACCTTTCACGAATTGCAGTTGACATGGAAACACTCCTCCTAAAAAATTTGTTCACTGATAAATTTCCTAATTTTTGCATATTAAAACCATTTTTAGTTAAAATAATCCATCTTTACTATCATAAAATACACCACCAAGTACCTATCATACTGGTTATTTTATCACCGTTAGAATTTTCAGGACTTTTTATCCTGAACAATTAACACGGAATATCCATTCGGTCAAATAGATCTTGCAGGATCATTCAGCTTGATTTATAATCATATTGTGAATAAAAAATAAAATAATTCATATATTCACTTTGGAGGTTTTAGTATGCCTAAAGGATTTAAACAAGAAGAAAAGCAGCACATCCAGCAAGCGCTTTTGGCAGAAGGCCGTGAGCTTTTCTGTCAGTTTGGTCTTCAAAAAACGAGCATCCAGGATATTACGAAAAAAGTCGGAATAGCTGCTGGTACATTTTATAAATTTTTCCAATCGAAAGAAGAGCTCTACTTTGATATTCTCGCGAACGAAGAAGAAGAAGTGAAGAACTTTTTGAACAATTTAGACGTCACCAATAGCAGCAATCCAAAATCTGTGATTAAACAGCATCTCCTGACGACTATCGAAATGGTGGAAAAGAATCCTTTAATGCGTCAAATATATCTAGGAGACAATATGAATGCTCTATCCAGAAAAATTCCTGAAGAAAAATTAGCCAACCATTTAAAGGAGGATAACCAAGCTTCTTCCGTCCTTATTACCAATTGGAAGCAACAAGGCGTAATTATTAAATATGAACCTGAACTTGTAACAGGGTTGTTCCGGTCATTATTCATGCTTACCTTACACAAAAAAGAGATCGGTGAAGATATCTACCGGGCAACGATTGAGCTCCATGTCGACTTGCTGGTGGAAGGGTTAATAGAAGAGGAAGTGAAATGAATGGGATATGCAATTCAAACGAATCAACTAACCAAATCCTATAATGGGTTAAAGGCCGTTGATCAAGTGTCCATCAGCATTAAAAAAGGAACCATTTACGGCTTTTTAGGATTAAACGGTGCCGGAAAAACGACCATGATCCGCATGCTTTTGGGGATGATTAAACCTAGCGAGGGCAGCTGCTATATTGACGGTAAACAAGTAGTTCAAGCGAATCCTTCCATTTGGGAAAAAGTCGGATATATGGTTGAAACTCCTCGTGCGTATCCGGAATTGACGGTGAAAGAAAACCTTGAAATATTCCGCCGTCTGAGACTGGTCGAAAATAAACAAGCCGTCCATAACGTTTGTGAACAATTAAAATTAACGGCTTATGTCAATAAAAAAGCGAAGCATCTTTCCCTGGGGAATGCCCAGCGGTTAGGGATAGCGAAAGCTTTGCTGCACCAGCCGGAAATACTTATTTTAGACGAACCCGTCAACGGACTGGACCCGGCAGGGATTGTTGAAGTTCGTGAATTACTTCTTGATCTAGCTGAGAATCATGGCATTACCATTTTCATATCCAGTCATTTGTTAAGCGAGATTTCAAAAACAGTCAGCCAAATCGGAATCATCCACGAAGGAAAGTTAGTGGATGAAGTCAAAGCAAAGCAGTTGAACCGTCTGCTTAAAGAGCGGCTTGTGATCCATACTCGTCATAATGCAGCTGCCGGACGCCTTCTCAGTGAATCGGGGTACTCCTGGCAGCAAAATAAAGAAGGGCTCATAGAATCCTATCAGCCCGAAGCTATTAAAAAGCCGGAAAACATCGCCCGCCTGCTGACCGAACATCAACTTCCGCCCGTTCGATTAACTGTAGAAGAAGAAGATTTGGAAGCCTATTTTCTAAGAGTGATTACAGGGAAAGGAGTGGAACAGCTCCATGGAATATTATAAAGCAGCACTTACAACTGAGCTTCTGAAAATCATAAAATCAAAAATGATTTGGATTACGTTAGCCGCTCTTACTCTCGGTCCTCTCATGAGTGCATTTTTCATGTTTGTCTTAAAAAATCCTGATCTTGCTGAGAGCTCAGGGCTCTTAGGGGCCAAAGCAGAAATTGCAGGAGAAGCCAACTGGCCCTCACTCTTAAGCATGCTGGCCCAAATCATTGCCGTCGGTGGGGTAATCGTTTTTGGGTTTATCACAAGCTGGGCGTTCGGCCGAGAATATACGGATGAAACAATTAAAGACCTCATCGCCCTGCCTTTTCCCCGCTGGGTCATTATTGTGGCAAAATTTACGGCAGTGTTCATCACTTGTATCGTCTTCTCTATTTATGTATTTGCATTAGGTATACTGCTAGGTTCGCTCATTCAACTGCCTGGTTTGAATCAGGCAGTCATGGCTCATGGACTCTACCAATATGCGCTCACAGCTCTTTTTACGATTGCACTCAGCACCCCAGTCGCGTTTTTTGCCAGTTACGGCCGGGGCTACCTCGCTCCTCTCGGTTTTATCATTATTATGGTATTACTGTCGCAGATTATCGGGGCTATTGGATACGGAGATTATTTCCCTTGGGCTATTCCCGCCTTATTTTCAGGTATGACCGGTGTAGAAAGCCCTTTGAAAGTAAGCAGCACCTTGATTATTCTGTCCACCTGCCTCATAGGACTTTATGCCACTTTTTCCTGGTGGAAAAATGCGGATCAGCATTGAATCTTTTTGGAAAAACGAAACCTTTAGTTGACCAAAAACGTAAGTAAACCAAAGACTCTAAGCGAGGTGAGGCTTATGTGGTTTAAACTTTTTCACAAAGCTAACCGTCCCACTAAGATCGCTCTGCTCACTGGCTCTGCTGCTCTATTTGCCGGCGGACTTTTCCTCCTGTTTCATTAGAATAAGGGTCCTGGCAATCAGCCAGGACCCTTATTCGTTATACAGCCTGAATTTTCCGGTGATGAATGTGTCGATGTGTATAGTTTTTAACAAATGGCAAGACCCAGCGATCAAGTCCATAACGGCCGGCATTGTAACCAGCAACTAGGAGAAACACAGTGAGCAGAATCATTTGACCGTTCGTGCTTACAGTACCGCTGAATAAGAAAGCAAAATTCATGATAATTCCCATAAGTGCAGCGAAGTTAGTAAAGATACCTAGAATTAAAGCGATACCAACAAGAAGTTCACCCCACATGACTAAAAAGGTAAATAAACCGGCATTTGGAAGAGCTACATGTTCAAGAAACGTTCCCCACCAGCCTTGGACAGCTGGGTGTTCCCCTCCTGTATTAGCGATTGCCCCTTGAAGAAATCCAGTAGCATCAAATCCATCTCTGATTTTGTGAAGTCCCCCAGTAATCCATTCATAGCCTAAATAAATTCGTAGGACGGCAAGCACCCCAGCAACTACTTTGTTGTCTCTCAAAAATTGAACAAACATTGTTAAACGCTCCCTTCTCCATCCATATTAATTGTTCAGCATTTCACAAGAAGTAATGTATCTTCCTTACACTTATAGAATATCACTTTCTGGTCTATTTGAACCTCAATTGCTCACTGTTTCACAATTTAGTAACAAAGTTATGAAAAATTTGTGAATCCTGGTAATTGAGCAGGAACTCTTCGCTTGAAAAATGCTGTCAGCTTCGACAAATCCGTTACGGAAACGTTATAATAAGTGTAATTTATTGGACGACCTGGAGGGATTCATGATGATTGCAAGACTGCTTACTTTCTTTATCATTGCTGCAGCCTTAGTTGCGGTCGTTAGCATAGTTGCACCGCAGTACTTAAGCTATGTCTGGGTGGTACTCTGTGCCCTGTTTATAGTGAGTGTAGGGTATTTGATTTATGTGTATGTGAGAAAAACAATGGCCATGCTGAAGGATAAAAGTAATTAAGACTTAGAGCGTGCTGCTCTAAGTCTTTTTATAAAGATTGTACAGTTAGTTAATTAATTTAATTATGTTATAATAATCCCTATACAAAATTAACGGTTTATTTGATCTCTGGAGGGACATAGATGAGTACACAAATCCGAGGAAGCTTTCATTGGATGAAATCTTTAAACAAATCCATTATTTTAAATAAGATTAGAATGGACGGCCCTATCAGCCGTGCAGATATTGCTAAGCAGACTAAGCTTACCCCTCCTACCGTGAGCAGTATCGTGAAAGAATTAATAGAAAGTAAACTTGTTATAGAAAGCAATCAAGGCGAATCAAGTGGTGGACGCAAACCAACGATGCTGATGATCAATGCATCCAATTTTTTTGTCATTGGTCTTGATATCGGCCCTAAATGGCTAAGGGCTGTGATAGCCGATTTGAATGGAAAATCCTATGATTCTGCGATCCATCACATTCCAGCCTCCATTACCGAACAATTACTAATTGAACTGACTACAGATACCATCGAATCGATTTTTTCAGCTCATCCAGAAAGCCAGGAGAAAGTCATTGGCATCGGCATCGGCATGCACGGTGTAGTTGATGCTGATGCCGGAATTGCCACATACGCACCTTCCCTGGACTTACGGAATATCCCCTTTAAAGAAGTGCTGGAAAAAAAGTTCAATCTGATTGTTAAAGTGGAGAACGATGCTCGTGCTTTGTCGCTTGGAGAAGCCTGGTTTGGAAAAGGAAGCAATTCGGAACACGTGATTACTGTGAATGTTGGCAGAGGAATTGGCGCTGGAATCGTCATCGATAACAAGCTGTTTCGAGGCAAACACCAAATTGCAGGGGAAATTGGACATATGACCATTGATTTGTCCGGACCCCTTTGCGATTGTGGGAATTACGGCTGTCTACAGACGCTTGCTGCAGGGCCGGCATTAGTAAAAAGAGCCGTAAAATCTATGTCCATGCACCCTGAATCCTCTCTTCATTCTTTTAAGGAGGAGGACATAACAGGAAAAGTGATTTATGAAGAAGCGGTTAAAGGAGATGCATTTTGCAAAGAAATCTTTGAAGAAACAGGGGTTTATTTAGGAACAGGCTTGACGAATGTGATTCACACATTGAACCCTGAACGTATCGTGATTGGCGGCGGTCTGGCAAATGCAGGCGACCTGCTTCTCGATCCAATTAAAGCCACGATCACAAGAAAAGCTCTAACAAAAGAAGCCAAAGAAACAGAGATTGTTTTCTCAAATCTAGGTAAATTTGGAACAGCTCTAGGTGCTGTTTCCTTACTGCTCGTGGAAATGTTTGCAAAAGCAGAATAAAACATCTCTTTTTCCCAATAGCTGGAGAACGGGTTTTCTTTACGGTTTCGCCCAGATTAGGTTCAATGCCCCGTGAAAGCCTTTTTCCTGGCGGACAATTTTCAGTTTCGAGTTAGAAACTAGCTCTAGAATGTTTCTGTCTTGATGACAACCGAGCCATGAATGGGCCACGGGATCAACGATTTTCTGAAGGAAGGCTAAAGAAGCGGAATCAAACAACCCGTGCTCCATTAATAAAACCTGCCCCTCAGGTCGACACCATTGTTGAAACAAATTTAGTATTATCCCTGGTTCAGGGTAAGCACACAATGTACCCGAGGAGATGATGGTATCAAAGGAGTCTTCTGGTACTTGAAGCGCTTCAACATCAGAAAGAATAAATTGGGAAGTAAAAGGATAGTTCCCAGCAGCAGCTTCTGCTCTTTTCAACATCTCGCGACTGAAATCGACGCCTGTGTAATCAATGTCGGCAGGTAAAAAGGCAAAGTTCATCCCTGCCCCGACGGCTGCTTCCAGAGTTTTCCCCCTGGCTGAAGTAAAAATTTTTCTCCTCCAGTGGTTTTTCGTTTCCTTCCTTCGTCTGCGCTCATACTTATCTGCCTGACGATCAAATTTTTCTATCAGCCGCTCTTGTTTCATCGTCCTCCTCCCTTCTATGAATCATAATCCACTTTAAGCGCTCCTTGTAAGAAATCTACGATCAGCTGTGACTGCTGTTTTAATTGGAGTTCCTTTTTATCATCAAGAATAGCATGGTCAAGAGCCAATCCATCTGTGAAGGCAATAATGGAACGTGCCAACAACTCCCCGTCATACTGCTTACTGAATTCTCCGTGCTGCTGGCCGGCTTGAATTACGCCAGCATATAATTTGACCCCATAAGCATAACGTTTTCGTCCATACTCCCTTCTCCGCTCCTCACTTCTTCCTGTAATAAAAAATTCCAGCGTGCTCGGTATGAGCGGGTCCATTCGATCATCCGGCTTCATGCAGTCCCCAAATAACCGTTGCATGAGTAGATCCCAATAAGAAGAAACCTCATTTTCTAATAGTTTCTCAGTTTCTTCCACCACTTCAGCAAGTCTCTCTTCTAAAATCGCTTCATATAATTCTTCCTTATTTGAAAAATATTGGTAGAGTCCGCCTCTGCTGATTTTCGCTGCTTCCATCACATGAGCCATCGTTGTTTTTTCATAGCCATGTTCGATAAATACGTCCCTGGCGGCAGCTAAAATATCAGCCCGCCGGTTCTCCAGGTACTCTCTGCTTACCTTCGGCGCCATCACTTTTCCCCATTTCCAGTTTATTTCTTGTAACGAACCCTGCTAGAGCAAGCACTACTAACAAAGTGGCTGTGATTAAAAACGTCGGAACCACTCCGATCAAAGTAGCGAGCCATCCTCCAAGCAACGGTCCGATAATGGTTGCCGTCGTCGTTACACTGTTGACGACACCAAACACTCTTCCCGTCATGTGTACAGGGGTATCCGTCTGCACCGCCGCTTGAAAAGGTACAAAGACAAGTCCTGCCGCAAACCCGGCGCAAAGACCAAGGATCGGCCCCCACAGGTCCGATAATTGCAGATCATAAAATGTAAGTACGGCCATCATACCAAAGCTTATGCCTATTCCACAAACTCCTGCCAGCATTAAAGGAAACGCTTGATAATCTGTCTTTTTCGTAAGGAGTAGTCCGGCAAGGAAGGTTCCTGCACCCGCTGCCGTCACGATATAGCCAAATAAATCGGGGGAAGCAGTCGTCAATCCTCTGATCAAAACAATGATTTGGGAGTCTGAGAGCTGCAGGATCAATAGGCTGATCCCTAAGAAAAACATCCCTACCATAATGACGCGATTACTTTTAATAAAACTCAAGCCTGCTAGAAACTCCTCTTTAAAGCTCTTACCTGCTTCTTTCTTTTCTTCTTGTACTGCCTTAACAGCTGCCGGCAGGAAACCAATACATATCGCTGATAACACAAATGTCACCGAATCGACGATAAATACCGGCTTTGCCCCAATCAATGCTACAAAGATTCCGCTCAAGAGCGGTCCTAGGATCTTCGTGCTTGAATCAATCATGGAAGTGATGGACATCGCACTTTTCATACTTCTCTCTTCCACAAGCTCTTTTAATTTTCCGTTTTTCGCCGGAATGAATACAGCGGAAAAAATCCCGGTCAAAAACAAGCAAAGATACACGACCCAAAGACTCCCTGCTATCGTTAAAACAAGAATTAAACCGGCACGAATCACATCGGAAGTGATCATTAATGCTTTACGGCTGAAACGATCCGCGATCGTCCCTGCCACCGGACCGAACAGAGCCATTGGGGCGGCAAGGCATAAAATGACGAGTGAAACCTCAAAAGGCGAAGCCTCCCACTTCAAGCCGACAAGGGTGATGACCGCTACGATACTAAGCCAATCACCAATACTGGATATAGCTTGGGCTGACATTAATGTGACGTAGCCTTTATTGCTCGCTAATCTCTTCAATTTTTTCCGCCTCCAAACCGACACTGATGTCGTTTTATTAAATTTATTATAACGACATTAGTGTCGTTTTTCAATGCTTTTTTTTTAATAATGATGGGATGGGACGGAAGTGATGTGATTCAGCGAAAATCGGGATATTCCAGCGAAACTAGTTTTTTCAGCGATATTTTTGGTAATTCAGCGGAATATGAGATATTCCGGCGGAAATCAGGATAATTCAGCGGAATTTGATTTTTTTCAGCGGGAATCCTGATAATTCGGCGATATTAGAATTTTTCCAGCGATTCCCCCGTTCATTCGGCGATTCTAGTGTTTTTCCAGCGATTTCTCAGTTAATTCAGCGATTCTAACTTTTTATCGGGATATCCCAGTTAATTCAGCGAAAACATTTTTAGAGATACAAAAAAACCCTGGTTCATTGACCAGGGTTTTTTAAGCCAAATCAGTCCTATTTAAGTACGGCGCATATAAGCCCGCACAGTAATCGGCGCAAAAACAGCCACAATTACGGCCGCTCCCAAGAGGGAAATACCTGCGTCCCAGCCGACACTTCCAGAGTTGGCAAGTTCCCGGACTGCAGAGACGAGATGGGAAATCGGATTAATCTTCACAAACCACTGCAGCCAATCCGGCATCGTTTCTACCGGTACGAAGGCATTCGACAGAAACGTCAGCGGAAATAACACGATCATTGAGATCCCTTGAACACTGGAAGCGGTTCTTGCGATGACTCCAAAAAACGCAAAGATCCAGCTGATCGCCCACGAACTGACAATCACTAGTAGACCTGCTAATAAGACAAATTCAATTCCACCCTCTGGCCGGTAGCCCATCACATAGCCCATAGCAAATGTAAGCACCGTCGCTATCGTGTAGCGGATAGTATCTGCCAAGAGTGCTCCTGCCAGCGGGGCAATCCTTGCAATCGGCAGCGACTTAAACCGGTCAAACACCCCTTTGTCCATATCTTCCCGCAATTGGACACCCGTAACGATCGATGTCGTGATCACCGTCTGAACAAGAATTCCCGGAATAATAACAGGTAAATAGCTTTTTACATCTCCTGAAATGGCGCCGCCAAAAATATAAGTAAACATGAGGGTGAATATGATCGGCTGCAACGTAACATCAAATAATTGCTCAGGCGTCCGCCGGATTTTTAACAAACCTCGAAAGGCCATCGTCAGTGAATTGCGAATGGACTGGCGAAAGCTGGTTTTATTTTTTAACCGGCGCTGTGAAACAGGCTTTATTGTACTCGTGCTCATACACTCATCTCCTCTGCATCTTCCTGAATATCATTGGAAGAATGATCCACTCCGTGACCCGTGATTGTGAGAAATACTTCATCAAGTGTTGGTTTCTGCACACTTAGTTCAGTTAAGTGAATCCCTGCTTCCCTAAGCTTGATTAATAAGTCGGTAGCCCTGTCGGCATCGTTCATCGGGGCTGTAATAACTCCTGCTTCAGGACGTACATTCGATTGTGCCTGCAGCACTTGTTCCACAACTCTCCGAGCTTCGTCGATGTCCTTTGCATCCTGAATGGTCAGTTGTAAAGAGGAACTTCCAATCGAAGATTTCAATTCATCAACCGTTCCTTCTGCCACGACTTTTCCACGATCAATGACTGCAACCCGGTCCGCCAATTCATCGGCCTCTTGCAAATACTGGGTCGTCAAAAGCACGGTTGAACCCATTTTCACTAATCTGCGGATTGTATCCCACATCTGATTTCGCGTACGCGGATCCAGTCCCGTCGTCGGTTCATCAAGAAAAATCAGCGGGGGCTGGGAAATAAGACTGGCAGCTAAATCAAGACGGCGCCTCATCCCGCCGGAGAAATTTTTCAACGGACGCTTCGCAGCTTCTGTTAAGCCGAATTCCTCAAGAAGCTCCACGGCTTTGCGGCGTGCCTCTTTCCGGCTGAGTCCTAAAAGTCTCGAAAAAATCATTAAATTTTCCATAGCTGTCAGGGACTCATCCACCGATGCATACTGTCCGGTAACGCCGATCAACTGCCGCACGATCTGCGGTTCTTTTACTACATCATGTCCAAAGATTTTCGCAGACCCTCCGTCGGCGCGAAGTAAAGTGGCCAGCATCCGAATTGTCGTCGTCTTGCCAGCTCCATTCGGACCAAGTACCCCGTAGATCGAACCAGTAGGAACCTTCAAATCCACCCCATCAACGGCCCGGTTGTTACCAAATGTTTTTACGAGTCCTTTTGCTTCAACCGCTAATTCCGGTTGAGTAGAACCTCGCTTCTTATTCAATAAATGTTCCATTAATATTCCTCCTAAAAATGAGTACATGAGGATCATAGCAAAGAAATATAAACTTAATATGAACAATGTGTATTTTATGTTCCCTTTGATAGAAAAAGACTCCAGCATTTCTGCTGAAGCCTTTCGTCTGCTTTATCATTCTATTTTGCGTTCTCGTCCGGCTGGTGGATGCCAAATACATTTCCTTCTGTATCCAGGTAGTATCCCTGCCAAGCCATACCAGGGAGCGCATACTTTGGCAGCGCAACCGTGCCGCCGTTTTCAGTGATTTTTGCTTCTGTCACATCGTAATCCTCTACGGCCATCGTACAAGTGTAGCCATTCATAGGCTGGTTCTGCTCTGGAGGAGCACTTTGGCGCTGCATCAACGCCCCGTTGATGCCAGGCTCATTCTCATCGCCAGTCACAGCCCCCATGTAAGGCATGCCGGCAAATTCACTCCAGTCTTCAAATTTCCAGCCAAATACTTCACCATAGAACTTCTTCGCCCGCTCCATATCATCTACATGAATTTCAAAATGTACTAAACGTCCCATAATGACCTCCTAAGGTTTAATAAATAAACTGCCGAGAGCTTCCATGTATCCGCTTTCCATTTTGCCTATGTACTACGGTGAAGAGAGAGTAAAAAAGAGGATAAGTGAAGATCAGGGTTAATCCGTGTACGTTTTAATCTTATCCCTTTTAAATTAGGAAAACAACAGCATTTTTTAACTTTAGTTGAAAAAGCTGGCATATATAAAAAAGACAGGATTTGAGTAATCCTGTCTTCTGATTAAATCATTATTTCGTTTTAATGAGTACCGGTGGTCGGGGTCGAACCGACACTCCCGAAGGAACACGATTTTGAGTCGTGCGCGTCTGCCAATTCCGCCACACCGGCAAATAATTGGAGGCGGCAACCGGAATCGAACCGGTGGTAAAGGAGTTGCAGTCCTCTGCCTTACCGCTTGGCTATGCCGCCATTGAAAAATCATTAATATTATATCTTATTCATAAACAAATGAAAAATGAATGAAATTAATGGAGCGGGAGACGGGATTCGAACCCGCGACCCCCACCTTGGCAAGGTGGTGTTCTACCACTGAACTACTCCCGCAAATGGCTGGGCCAGCTGGATTCGAACCAGCGCATGACGGTACCAAAAACCGTTGCCTTACCGCTTGGCTATGGCCCAAAGCGTAATAAAATTATTAAAGGGCGACTAGAGGGAATCGAACCCTCGAGTGCCGGAGCCACAATCCGGTGCGTTAACCCCTTCGCCATAGCCGCCATAATGAAAAGCAGGGGTAGTAGGAATCGAACCCACATCGGCGGTTTTGGAGACCGCTGTTCTACCGTTGAACTATACCCCTAAGATGTAATGGTGGAGGGAGTAGGACTCGAACCTACGAACCCGATGGGAGCGGATTTACAGTCCGCCGCGTTTGGCCAACTTCGCTATCCCTCCATATTTAAATAACTATGTCCATCTCTCTGGACTTCCTACTTGTATCCCCATGTTTGCAAGTCGGATAAATGGTGGCTCGGGACGGAATCGAACCGCCGACACACGGATTTTCAGTCCGTTGCTCTACCGACTGAGCTACCGAGCCGATTATGTGATAAACAATGATTTTCTATGTAAAGTGGCGGTCCGGACGGGACTCGAACCCGCGACCTCCTGCGTGACAGGCAGGCATTCTAACCAACTGAACTACCGGACCATATTTAAATTAATCTGGTTGCCCTTACAGGGCTCCTATTTCCAATTAGCAAAGAAGTGGAATCGAAGTAGTTAATTGGATATTATGGTTGCGGGGGCAGGATTTGAACCTGCGACCTCCGGGTTATGAGCCCGACGAGCTACCAGACTGCTCTACCCCGCGATAATGTGGGAATATCTTTTGTTGTTCCCATAAAAATGTTTCTGTTCAACTGTTCGTCGTGCTGCAAGGTGTTTCGGTGAAATCTTGCGAAAATGGTGGAGGATGCAGGGCTCGAACCTGCGACCCCTTGCTTGTAAGGCAAGTGCTCTCCCAGCTGAGCTAATCCTCCGGAGTGCGGTCGTGCTTAAGCGAAATACCGCTAGCTGGCTTAAAATAAATTGGTGACCCGTACGGGATTCGAACCCGTGTTACCGCCGTGAAAGGGCGGTGTCTTAACCACTTGACCAACGGGCCAGCTATTAGGAAAGTGTATTTATGGCGGAGAGCGAGGGATTCGAACCCTCGAAACCGTGGTAACGGTTTACACGAATTCCAATCGTGCTCCTTCGGCCAGCTCGGACAGCTCTCCATAGAATGGCTCCACCGGTAGGATTCGAACCTACGACCGATCGGTTAACAGCCGATTGCTCTACCACTGAGCTACGGTGGAACAGTTGAAACCTGGCAGTGTCCTACTCTCACGGGGATCGACCCGACTACCATCGGCGCTGAAGAGCTTAACTACTGTGTTCGGCATGGGAACAGGTGTGACCTCTTCGCCTTCACCACCAGATCTCTAAATGTACTTTTTTAAAGGGACAAGATATATTATATTGTCCTTTTATAAATTTTTCAAGGGAATTTACAAACTTTTTTGTGTAACCCTCAAAACTGGATAAGTACACATTCAAACGAACTCGAAACATCATAGTTGTATGTCTAGCTTCCGCTTTTCAATTTAGATAAGTCATCGATCGATTAGTATCCGTCAGCTGCACGTGTCACCACGCGTCCACCTCGGACCTATCTACCTCATCGTCTCTGAGGGATCTTATTACCTTAGAGGTAAGGGAAATCTCATCTCAAGGGGGGCTTCATGCTTAGATGCTTTCAGCACTTATCCCGTCCACACGTAGCTACCCAGCGATGCTCCTGGCGGAACAACTGGTACACCAGCGGTGTGTCCATCCCGGTCCTCTCGTACTAAGGACAGCTCCTTTCAGATTTCCAACGCCCACGACGGATAGGGACCGAACTGTCTCACGACGTTCTGAACCCAGCTCGCGTACCGCTTTAATGGGCGAACAGCCCAACCCTTGGGACCGACTACAGCCCCAGGATGCGATGAGCCGACATCGAGGTGCCAAACCTCCCCGTCGATGTGGACTCTTGGGGAGATAAGCCTGTTATCCCCGGGGTAGCTTTTATCCGTTGAGCGACGGCCCTTCCATGCGGAACCGCCGGATCACTAAGCCCGACTTTCGTCCCTGCTCGACTTGTAGGTCTCGCAGTCAAGCTCCCTTGTGCCTTTACACTCTGCGAATGATTTCCAACCATTCTGAGGGAACCTTTGGGCGCCTCCGTTACCTTTTAGGAGGCGACCGCCCCAGTCAAACTGTCCACCTGACACTGTCTCCGGACCGGATCACGGTCCTGGGTTAGAATGTCCGTACAGCCAGGGTAGTATCCCACCAGCGCCTCCACCGAAGCTGGCGCTCCGGCTTCTCTGGCTCCTACCTATCCTGTACAAGCTGTACCAACATTCAATATCAGGCTACAGTAAAGCTCCACGGGGTCTTTCCGTCCTGTCGCGGGTAATGCGCATCTTCACGCATAGTATAATTTCACCGGGTCTCTCGTTGAGACAGTGCCCAAGTCGTTGCACCTTTCGTGCGGGTCGGAACTTACCCGACAAGGAATTTCGCTACCTTAGGACCGTTATAGTTACGGCCGCCGTTTACTGGGGCTTCGGTTCAGCGCTTCGCCAAAAGCTAACGCATCCCCTTAACCTTCCAGCACCGGGCAGGTGTCAGCCCCTATACTTCGCCTTACGGCTTCGCAGAGACCTGTGTTTTTGGTAAACAGTCGCTTGGGCCTTTTCACTGCGGCTCCTCGGCAGAGGAGCACCCCTTCTCCCGAAGTTACGGGGTCATTTTGCCGAGTTCCTTAACGAGAGTTCTCCCGCTCACCTTAGGATCCTCTCCTCGCCTACCTGTGTTGGTTTGCGGTACGGGCACCCCTTTCCTCACTAGAGGATTTTCTTGGCAGTGTGAACTCAGGAGCTTCGGTACTTTAGTTCCCTCCCCATCACAGCTTGACGTTCCCACCGGACGGATTTGCCTATCCGGCCGTCTTGCTGCTTGGACGCGCTCATCCAATGGCGCGCTCTCCCTATCCTCCTGCGTCTCCCCGTCGTTCAAACGGAAAGGAGGTGGTACAGGAATATCCACCTGTTGTCCATCGCCTACGCCTGTCGGCCTCGGCTTAGGTCCCGACTAACCCTGAGAGGACGAGCCTTCCTCAGGAACCCTTAGGCTTTCGGTGAAAGAGATTCTCACTCTTTTTTCGCTACTCATACCGGCATTCTCACTTCTAAGCGCTCCACCAGTCCTTACGGTCTGACTTCACCGCCCTTAGAACGCTCTCCTACCACTGATCGTAAGATCAATCCGCAGCTTCGGTGGTGTGTTTAGCCCCGGTATATTTTCGGCGCAGAGTCACTCGACCAGTGAGCTATTACGCACTCTTTCAATGATGGCTGCTTCTAAGCCAACATCCTGGTTGTCTAAGCAACTCCACATCCTTTTCCACTTAACACACACTTAGGGACCTTAGCTGGCGGTCTGGGCTGTTTCCCTCTCGACCATGAACCTTATCACCCACGGTCTGACTCCCAGAACAAAGTCGCTGGCATTCGGAGTTTGACTGAATTCGGTAACCCGATAGGAGCCCCTCGTCCAATCAGTGCTCTACCTCCAAGACTTTCTATTCTGAGGCTAGCCCTAAAGCTATTTCGGAGAGAACCAGCTATCTCCGTGTTCGATTGGCATTTCACCCCTACCCACACCTCATCCCCGCAATTTTCAACTTGCGTGGGTTCGGGCCTCCAGTCAGTGTTACCTGACCTTCACCCTGGACATGGGTAGATCACACGGTTTCGGGTCTACGACCGCATACTCTCTCGCCCTGTTCAGACTCGCTTTCGCTGCGGCTCCGCCGCTCACGGCTTAACCTTGCATACAGTCGTAACTCGCCGGTTCATTCTACAAAAGGCACGCCGTCACCCATTAACGGGCTCCGACTACTTGTAGGCACACGGTTTCAGGATCTCTTTCACTCCCCTTCCGGGGTGCTTTTCACCTTTCCCTCACGGTACTGGTTCGCTATCGGTCACTAGGGAGTATTTAGCCTTGGGAGATGGTCCTCCCGGATTCCGACGGAATTTCTCGTGTTCCGCCGTACTCAGGATCCACTCCGGAGGAAGAAAGGTTTCGGCTACAGGGCTGTTACCTGCTCTGGCTGATCGTTCCAGATCGATTCGCCTACCTTTCTTCTTGGTAACTCCAAAGGAGTGTCCTACAACCCCAGAAAGCAAGCTTTCTGGTTTGGGCTGTTTCCGTTTCGCTCGCCGCTACTCGGGAAATCGCATTTGCTTTCTCTTCCTCCAGGTACTGAGATGTTTCAGTTCCCCGGGTCTGCCGTCCATGACCTATGGATTCAGTCATGGACACTATTCCATTACGAATAGTGGGTTCCCCCATTCGGAAATCTCCGGTTCACAGCCTACTTACGGCTTGCCGGAGCATATCGGTGTTAGTCCCGTCCTTCATCGGCTCCTAGTGCCAAGGCATCCACCGTGCGCCCTTGTTCACTTAACTATCTGTGAAAAGACGTTTGTTTCTTTCGATGTTCGTTGAATGTCTTGTCATCACTAGCTCCATCACTTGATGAAACTATTGATTTCTTATCCAGTTTTCAAGGTTCACGTAAGAAAGATCACTTGATCTTTCAAAACTGAACAACCAACCGAGTACGTTCCATATATATTCCTTAGAAAGGAGGTGATCCAGCCGCACCTTCCGATACGGCTACCTTGTTACGACTTCACCCCAATCATTGGCCCCACCTTCGGCGGCTGGCTCCAAAAAGGTTACCTCACCGACTTCGGGTGTTGCCAACTCTCGTGGTGTGACGGGCGGTGTGTACAAGGCCCGGGAACGTATTCACCGCGGCATGCTGATCCGCGATTACTAGCGATTCCGGCTTCATGCAGGCGAGTTGCAGCCTGCAATCCGAACTGAGAATGGTTTTATGGGATTTGCTACACCTCGCGGCTTCGCTGCCCTTTGTACCATCCATTGTAGCACGTGTGTAGCCCAGGTCATAAGGGGCATGATGATTTGACGTCATCCCCGCCTTCCTCCGGTTTGTCACCGGCAGTCACCTTAGAGTGCCCAACTGAATGCTGGCAACTAAGGTCAGGGGTTGCGCTCGTTGCGGGACTTAACCCAACATCTCACGACACGAGCTGACGACAACCATGCACCACCTGTCACTTGGTCCCCGAAGGGAAAACCCTATCTCTAGGGTGGGCCAAGGATGTCAAGACCTGGTAAGGTTCTTCGCGTTGCTTCGAATTAAACCACATGCTCCACCGCTTGTGCGGGCCCCCGTCAATTCCTTTGAGTTTCAGCCTTGCGGCCGTACTCCCCAGGCGGAGTGCTTAATGCGTTAACTTCAGCACTAAGGGGTGGAAGCCCCCTAACACCTAGCACTCATCGTTTACGGCGTGGACTACCAGGGTATCTAATCCTGTTTGCTACCCACGCTTTCGCACCTCAGCGTCAGAGACAGACCAGAGAGTCGCCTTCGCCACTGGTGTTCCTCCACATATCTACGCATTTCACCGCTACACGTGGAATTCCACTCTCCTCTTCTGTCCTCAAGTTCCCCAGTTTCCAATGACCCTCCACGGTTGAGCCGTGGGCTTTCACATCAGACTTAAGAAACCACCTGCGTGCCCTTTACGCCCAATAATTCCGGACAACGCTTGCCCCCTACGTATTACCGCGGCTGCTGGCACGTAGTTAGCCGGGGCTTCCTCGTTAGGTACCGTCAAGGTACCGCTCTATTCGCACGGTACTTGTTCTTCCCTAACAACAGAACTTTACGATCCGAAAACCTTCATCGTTCACGCGGCGTTGCTCCGTCAGACTTGCGTCCATTGCGGAAGATTCCCTACTGCTGCCTCCCGTAGGAGTCTGGGCCGTGTCTCAGTCCCAGTGTGGCCGATCACCCTCTCAGGTCGGCTACGCATCGTCGCCTTGGTGAGCCGTTACCTCACCAACTAGCTAATGCGCCGCGGGCCCATCTGTAAGCGATAGCGAGAAGCCATCTTTTAACCCTCCTTCATGCGAAGGTTGGTGTTACCCGGCATTAGCCCCGGTTTCCCGGGGTTATTCCGGTCTTACAGGCAGGTTGCCCACGTGTTACTCACCCGTCCGCCGCTCGTTCCACGAGCGTCACCTCCGAAGAGGATCCGCTCGCTTCCCGCGCTCGACTTGCATGTATTAGGCACGCCGCCAGCGTTCGTCCTGAGCCAGGATCAAACTCTCCAAAAAAAATTGAAAAGCTGTGCGCTTTTGACAGCGCTTGCCTTCAACACCGTTGAAGGTCCTAAAGCTCGTGTGCACATCGTGTGTGCTTTGTTTGAATTCCTTCTATATAATAGAAAGAATGAATTGACGTACTGGTTGGTTCGTTCAGTTTTCAAAGATCAATGTTTGCCGCTTCAAAATGGCGACTTAATTAATATATCATGGCTTTAAATGAAAGTCAATATTTAATTTCCATGATTTTATTTTGCTGTTAAGCTTTGCCACGTTGTCTTAACGCGACGTTTAATAATATAGCATGGAATTCTGGAGGTAGTCAATAACTTTTCGACAAAAAATTATAATTTCCATTAAGCAGGTATTGAAGTGCTATCTTTTCCTTCATTTTGCCTCAGATCAATGCAGCGCCAATAAAAAAACACGTGATTCCCACACAGGGCTCCACGCGTTTTTAGTGATGACGATGAATTTCTTAGGAAGAATAGAGCTCGTGGCTGCTTTTCACTTTATATTTACGGTGGTAAATACTTGGTCCTTTTGTATCCTGCAGGACGACTTCAATAAAATCGTTTTCTGCTAAGTATTCCACCATCGAAGAAAGATCCAGGGCATACTCTTTCACTTCAGGATGGACTTTCAAGTCCCCAAAAGCCCACGCCTCCTCATTTTCTTCCATTAATTCAAGCAGATGCTTGGCACTGGAGCGGGCCCGCTTACTGATCGCATGTTCCACAGCAAGCAGCATGAGCTGCACGCGTTTGTCTGTCGGTTCGTCGCTTTCAATTAATTCCTGGTAGAGTTTATAGATCTCCGGTTCAATTCTTCTCACTTGGTTCCAGACGGTCACTTCCGGATGAAAACCTTTTTCAATAATCGAAAGCCGCGCTAAGTAATGAAGCGAGTGAACCATCCGGCTGAAGGAATCTAAATATTGTTCAGATTCAAATAAATCCTTTGATTCACTATAGCTTCGAATCAGCTTGGCAAATTCGATAGCTTTCTTTAAGTCTCTCGTTTTTTGCGGGAAGGAACGCAGCCTTTCTTTAAGATCCGTCACGTATTCATTCCGCTCAAAGATAATCGCGCCATTGATGATCCACTCGATCGCGCGTCTATATGAACTTGTATCAATCCAGTGTTTTAATAATTTTTCATCAACAATATGCATCGCAGCAGACTTTTCGTCAAATTCATAATGTTTTACATACCAAGAATCTTCGGCATCCCTTACGATAATAAATAAAATCACATCAAAGTTATCCGTAACCGGACTTATCGGCTTGAACTTTTCTAAAATCAAAATACCTAATGTATTCGCTTGACTTGCCCTTTCTTGATAAATCGGGCGTAATACATCCTCCATTACTCTTCCCCCACATTCTAATTCTGTTCACTTTCCTATTCGATACGTTCATAAAAAATCCTTTTTTTCAAATTATAATCCCACAGGTAAATTATGCTATACTACGAATGAAGAGATAAAGGAGGTACGCGGTGTGGCTTTAAAATACAGTAGCAAAATTAATAAAATCCGCTCCTTTGCGTTCTGGTTAATCTTTGTTGGTTTTGGCGTTATGTATCTTGGACTCGTGTTTAAAGAGACAGCCTGGCTGATGGCCGTGTTTATGATATTAGGGATGGGCTTTATCGGACTTAGCACCGTCGTTTATTTCTGGATCGGCATGCTTTCAACCCGCACCATTCAAATCATCTGCCCTTCTTGTGAAAAGCCGACAAAAATGCTCGGCCGCGTGGATGCTTGTATGCACTGCAATCAGCCGCTGACGATGGACAAGAAGCTGGAAGGCGAAGAATTTGATGAGAAATACAATTCAAAACGCTATAAAAAACAGCAGTCTTAATGAACATACGTAACCCCCGTACTCGTGCGAGACGGGGGTGATTTTATAGAAAATAAAATTAACTGAAAGCAGTAAATGCTTTCAGTTATTAGTGAGCCGCTTTGTTTTTACATTGAGAACAAGTTCCGTAAACTTCCATGCGGTGATGACTTACATCAAATCCAGTCACCTGTTCAGCTAATGATTCCACTTCATTGAGACTTGGATAGTGAAAGTCAACAATTTTGCCGCATGTTTCACAAATAATATGATAATGATCGGTCGTATTACAATCAAACCGGCTCGAAGAATCCCCATAAGTCAATTCGCGGACAAGGCCGATTTCTCTAAATACGCGCAGGTTGTTGTAAACCGTTGCGACACTCATATTGGGAAATTTACTTTCCAATGCTTTATAAATCTCATCAGCTGTAGGGTGAGTCATAGAATTCAGCAGGTATTCAAGCACCGCATGACGCTGTGGTGTAATTCGGACACCTGAATCTTTTAATGTATCAATTGCTTCTTGAAGTCGGTGGTCAGACACAGCCATGCACCTCGCTTTCATTAACTGACTCTTGATTTAGAATATTATTAAATTAGAATCTTTATAATTAGTGTAACCTGTTTATGAAGGGATTGTCAATAAAAGTTAAACGGAAAACGTTACACATCAGGGTGCAGAGGCAGCTCATTGCCTCCTAGCTGATGATTGATATATCTTGCTGCTACAAACAGCAAATCAGACAAACGATTCAAATAGGAAACGACCAGCGGATTAACCATCTCCTCACCGAGGGCAACCGCTGTTCTTTCCGCTCTCCTGGCCACAGTCCTTGCTAAATGAAGGCCTGCGGATGCTTCGTTTCCTGACGGTAGAATAAAATTCTTTAAAGGCTGAAGCTCTTTATCCCATTTGTCGATCAGATTTTCCAAATGGTCAATATGCTCTTTCTTCAGCTGCCACGTTACATCTTTTCCTTTCGGCGTTGCAAGCTCTGCTCCCACGTGGAACAGGATCGTCTGAATCTTGTGCATCGCATTCAGGAATTCATCTTTTCCTTCCCACTCTTCCTTATGCAGGTGGCTGATGGCAAGCCCGATGGCTGAGTTTGTCTCGTCGCATGTCCCGTAAGCTTCCACTCTCAGATCATTTTTAGCTACACGCTCTCCATAAATAAGCGAAGTTTTACCTTTATCCCCAGACCTAGTATAAATTCTCATGTTAATACCCCCGTTTAGGATCAATTAAATTAACGAGCTGAGATTCTCCTTGTACATAGCGCTCGAGATTCTCTTCGAAAATATCAAACCCTCTCGGAATGTATTGCGGCGAATGACCGGAAATGTGCGGGGTAATGGTTATATTTTCTTCCTCCCAGAAAGGATGGTCTTCTGGTAGAGGCTCTTGTTCAAATACATCAAGAACCGCATGAGAAATTTCCCCTTCCCGGACTGCAAGTAAAATATCGTCTGAAGCAACGAGATCTCCCCTGCCCATATTTAGAAAGATACAATGTTCCGGCATGAGCTGGAAGTGTGCAGCGTTCAATAAGTATTTCGTCTCTTCCGTACTCGGCAGAACCGCTACTACAAAATCAGCCTGCGGAAGCTGATCGCTCAACTCATCCACTTTATGTGTTTCATCAAAGTGGGGCTTCGCTTCCCCTGACCTGGATATCCCGATCGTTTTCATATGAAACGCTTGAGCAAGTCTCGCTGTCTCCTGGGCAATCGCGCCTGTACCAATCAATACCATAGTCCGGTGATTAATTTCGTTAAAGGTAAGGCTGCGTCCCCAATGATGCTTTTGTTGATTGGCATACATCGCTTTAGCTGAACGAGAAGCCTGCAAAAGCATCGAAAGCGCGTATTCAGCCATAGGTTCTGCGTGAATTCCCCTGACGTTTGTTACGGTAATGCCTTTTCTTTCGATTATTTCAAACGGCATCTTATCTAGCCCTGCAGACAGCACCATAACCCACTTCAGGCGTTCTGCTTTCTTAATCCTTTCGCTTCCCAGGTCTTCTCCATATGTAATAAAAACGTCTGCTTCGGGTAAATGATGCTCTGCCTCTTCAATGCCTTCACAAAATAAAAATTCAACGCTGGAAAATTTATCAGTTAAACGTTTCTGGATATGCTCGGGTACTCGTTTAATTGCTGAGACAACTTTCATCTTTTTCCCTCCTCTTTTTTCTATCATAATGATTATTCATGAATTACTCAAAAGAATCGTTTAATAAATAAGCCCTGACCTAAGCCAGGGCTTAACCAATTCAGTTTAATTTTTCTCGAATATAATTCAACGCAGCTTCCACGTGGCCTTCCACTTTTACTTTACGGAACTCTTCAGATAAGTTGCCTTCCTTGTCGATGATGAACGTAGACCGTTCAATGCCATAATATTCCTTGCCGAAATTTTTCTTCAGCTTCCATACCCCGTACTCTTCGGCTACTTTGTGATCTTCATCAGCAAGAAGCAGAAACGGAAGATCGTGCTTGTCAATAAATTTCTCATGGCTGGCCACTGGATCAGGACTGACCCCAAGAATGACTGCGTCTACATCCGCAAAGCTCTCGTGCTTATCACGAAAATCACAAGCCTCCGTTGTGCATCCCGGAGTCATATCTTTCGGGTAAAAATAGAGCACGACGTTCTTGCCTTTGTAGTCAGATAAGGATACGTTTTCGCCATTGTTTGCAGGTAGCGTAAAATCTGGTGCTTTTTTGCCTGTTTCAACTGTCATACCTAAAAAATCCCTCCTAATCAATATGTATCTCTAGCGTACCTTATCTATCCGCAAAGTGCCAACCTTAGCTATTTTGCTTATTGGCACTCCATACTTTCATCACTAGAGCAGCAGGCAGGGCATATCCTATCATCGCCTCGAACAACGCGATCCATCTCCCGAAGCCAAGCGGAAGCAAATCTCCGTAGCCTACCGTAAATAAGGTCACCCCGCTGAAATACATGCTCCTCGATAATTCTTCCCACCATAGGAGCGGTTTGGTTTCTGCAGGATCATGAAAGATTTCGAGACCAGCTGTGGCAAGCATACTATACACGATTCCGAATCCCACTGTAATAATGGTGTAGAGAAGAATGACCGACAAAAACAAGTGAAAAGAAAAGATCTTCTGTTCCATTTCCAAAGAAATAAAAATCTGCCGCAGGCTGAATGTAATGACCAATAGTGAAAAAATCAAAAGAAGATATGGAATCATTGGCATGCCCCTTTACTGAGAAAAGAAGAAAATTTCTAGTACTAGCCCCTTCTACCTTTTATGTCCATGCCGATGATTTTATGCCGGATTTACCCTACCCCACCCTACTCTTTCCGCACAACTAGGCAGATGCACATTCACGACCTAGACATTTGACATATGATGTTGTAAATCGAGGAAGGGGGGGAAATGAAATGAGTTACGGATATGGTAGAGGCTTTGCTCTAATCGTTGTTCTTTTCATCCTTCTAATTATCGTTGGTGCTGCGTACGTTTGGTAAACTTTAATTATATAGATGAAAAATACTCTCCTGCTCTAAAGCAAGGAGAGTTATTTTTTGTTCAAGATTTCACTAAAGGACCGTTGTCCATGCTACAATGGGACATGAATGCTTGAACAACTGGAGGGTAGAAAGAATGAATCACACACAATCCGAACACTTATATACAGAAGCCCAGCGCCATATTGTCGGCGGTGTGAATTCTCCATCACGTGCCTATAAAGGAGTTGGCGGTGGAACCCCTGTCTATATGGAAAAAGGAAAAGGTTCACGTTTTTTTGATGTGGATGGCAATGAATACATTGATTACTTAGGGGCTTATGGGCCAATTATTACTGGACATGCCCACCCTCATATTACGGAGGCCATTACAACGGCCGCACATAACGGCGTGCTTTACGGAACGCCGACCAAGCTCGAAAATACCTTTGCCAAGATGTTGAAAGACGCCATTCCTTCCCTTGATAAAGTACGCTTCGTCAACTCAGGGACTGAAGCGGTAATGACGACGATTCGAGTAGCCAGGGCTTATACGGGACGGAATAAAATCATTAAATTTGCCGGCTGCTACCACGGCCACTCTGACCTCGTACTCGTCGCTGCCGGTTCCGGCCCATCTACCTTAGGGACACCAGATTCTGCCGGAGTACCTGCATCCATTGCACAAGATGTAATTACGGTGCCTTTTAACGATATCGAATCTTTTAAAAAAGCACTCGATCGTTACAGCGACGAAATCGCTGGAGTCCTCGTTGAGCCGATTGTAGGAAATTTCGGGATCGTGGAACCCGCCCCTGGTTTTCTGGAAGCTGTTAATGAACAGGCACATAGTGCCGGAGCTTTAGTGATTTACGACGAAGTGATTACAGCTTTTCGGTTTACCTATGGCAGTGCCCAGCAGCTCGTTGATGTGGAGCCGGATATGACAGCGATGGGTAAAATCATTGGCGGGGGGCTGCCTATCGGGGCCTACGGGGGCCGCGCAGATATCATGGAGCAAGTCGCTCCACTCGGCCCCGCTTATCAAGCCGGCACCATGGCTGGGAACCCCGCTTCGATGTCAGCAGGGATCGCTTGTTTAGAAGTGCTTCAGCAAGAGGGAGTATATGAAGAACTGGACAGGCTTGGCAGCATGCTTGAAGAAGGTATTCTTCACCATGCTGAAAGGTATCAACTGCCAGTAAAAATCAACCGCCTAAAAGGAGCACTGACCGTTTACTTTACAACCAGTGAAATCACTAATTACGAACAAGCAGAACAAACAGACGGAGAACAATTTGCCCGCTTCTTCAAATTAATGCTTGCAAAAGGTATTAATCTTGCGCCTTCTAAATATGAAGCTTGGTTCCTGACCACAGCCCATACTGATAAGGACATTCAACAAACACTCAAAGCAGTGGAAGAAACATTTGCGGAAATGGCTCAACTCTAAAAAATGAACCCGGAGTATCTTCTCCGGGTTTTTTGTATGGAAATTTCCGTTAAACCATTGCGAAAAAACGATACCTATGCTATTATATATTCATAATTCTGAAAATTCCCACGAATTATGATCATTGTTTTCATTTCTTTCCCTTTTCATAGGCTCAGATTATCGTCTGCTGCCTCCTTCCTCTCGAGGAACGGACTATTGCTGCGTGCAATAGTCTCTTTTTTTGTTTTAATAAAGTGGGTGCAGAATAAAAACCCTCAGTAAACAAAAGGAAGAAACAGCCCCCGGGAGTGTCCCGACGTTCTTAAAGAGCTCCGGCACGCTGCGTTCCATATCTTTGCTCCCTTCTTTGTTAATCTCTTCTGCCATTAATGAAACCCTCCAAACGAGAATAATTTCATCCAACCTTTATATGCAATCTGCCACTGGTTGAATTCTTTTACATTCCTTATTACCTGTGCTAAATTTTTGCTACCAGGTTAACAATAATGAACTCAAGGGTACGTAAAAAAATGTATCCCTTTCTCAAGGAACTTGTTATATAATAATTGGCGTTAATGCTATTTTTGAAGGATGATGTTGCCTATGAAACTCGGCGCCCGCATGATGAAAACAGGGTTAGCTGTTGCTGTAGCGTTGTATATCTCAGACTTACTCCCTTTTGTTTCTCCATTACTCGCGGCCATCGCGGCTGTTTTTTCTATCCAGCCGTCAATCTATCGCTCGTACCAATCGATCATTGAACAGATTCAAGGGAATACCATCGGCGCTTTAATTGCTGTCGTTGCGGTATTTACACTTGGTAATGATCCATTTATTGCTGCGTTTGCGATTATTGTAGTTATCGGCATTACGACGAATTTAAAAATGAATGAAAACACGATTTCGCTGGCAGTCGTTGCGGTCATAGCTTTAATGGATACAACAGACTTAACCTTTATTCATTTTGCTTCAGCTAGATTCTCCTCGATGCTCCTCGGGATTCTGGCTGCTTTCGTCGTCAATCTTGTGTTTGTACCGCCAAAATATGAAACCCGTTTGTTTAGAAAAATTGACGTGTCCACTACAGATATATTGCAATGGCTTAGAGTAACGACCCGGCAGCTGTCTGATCAGCCTGCTTTGAAGTATGAAATTACCAGAATTCAGGATGACCTCCGCTGGATTGATCATACCTATCTCCTGTATGAAGAAGAGCGCACTTATTTCAAAGGCAGCCGCTTTTCAAAAGGCAGGAAGCTCGTCTTGTTCAGGCAGCTGATTACGACGACAAAGAAATCCTTCGATGTCGTCAAAGCATTCTACCGCTTAGAGCATAAGATCGAGCAGATTCCGGACGAGTTCCAGGATGCGCTGGTAGGCGAACTGGATAAGCTTATCAATGCTCACGAAAAATTAGTACTCAGCTTAAAAGGAAGGATAAAACAGACGCATAAGCAGTCATTAAGACAAATTGAAGAACCCGATATTCCGCTGCTTGTCGACCGGCTGATGCACGTGTATGAAGAAACCAACAACCCTGACAAGCTTGTCTTTCTTCCTTTAGCTTCCCAGCTGATGGAATACTATTATCAATTAGAAAAGCTGAAACGGTTATTAAAAAGTTACCAGACTCACCATAAAGAAGATTATATTAAGACTTAAAAAAAGGAGCCTTGAATAAGGCTCCTTTTTACTTTATATTTTCTCGTTAAGGATTTGTTACGTCCCTAAATATTCTTTCTTATCATCATCAAGCTGCTGAACCTGATAAAGATTGTAGTAATTTCCCTGCCGGCTCATCAGTTCTTCATGAGGACCGGCTTCTACAATCTCTCCGTTTTCGATTAGGACAATACGGTCGGCATGAGTAATGGTCGCCAGGCGGTGAGCGACGATGAAAGTCGTTCTGTCTGAAGCAAGTCTTTCCAATGCTCCTTGTATGAGGCTTTCACTCTCCAAATCCAGTGCAGACGTTGCTTCATCTAACACGAGCAGCGGTGGATTTTTAAGAAATACACGCGCGATAGCTACTCGTTGTTTCTGACCTCCAGAAAGTTTTACTCCCCTCTCCCCCACTAGAGTTTCATACCCGTGAGGCAGATTCATAATGAAATCATGGGCATTTGCGGCTTTGGCTGCTTCAAACATTTCTTCATCAGTCGCATCAGGATTGCCCATTTTAATATTCATGGCAATGGATTCACTGAACAAGATGTTGTCCTGCAGCACCATACCGATTTTATCCCGCAGCGTACGGGCTTGCACTTCACGAATGTCCTGCCCATCGATAAGAATTCGGCCGTCAGTTACATCATAGAACCTGGGAATGAGGCTGATCAATGTAGATTTACCTCCTCCGCTCATGCCTACGAAAGCGATCGTTTCCCCTTGCTCAACCTCAAGGCTCACGTCGTTTAATACGAGCGGCTCTTCCTCATCATATCTAAAGGAAACGTGCTCAAACGTGACGTTTCCATCCACTTTATCCAGAGGCTCTGCATTTGGTTTATCCTGAATATCATAATCTTCATCAAGAAATTCAAATACCCGGTCCATGGACGCAATCGACTGAGTGAGTACGGTGGCTGAGTTCACCAACCGGCGTAAAGGATTATAAACCCTGTCCATATAGCCGACAAAAGCGACCATGGTCCCTACAGTAAGATTCCCTGTAATCACCTGGTACCCGGCAAAAGTGACAACGAGCAAAGGCGCTAAATCCGTAATCGTGTTCGTTACCGAATAGGTGTAAGCATTCCAATTCGTATGAGTAATCGCCTTCCTTAAAAAGTTTGTGTTCTGCTTATCGAATTGTTCCTGCTCATAATCTTCAAGTGCGAAGCTTCGAATAACAGGGACACCCTGCACTCGTTCATGGAGATGCCCTTGGACTTGGGCAAGCGCCTGAGAACGGTCACGCGTTAACTTTCTCAGCCGGGCATAAAAGTACTTCACGGCAAATCCGTAAAAAGGAAAAAGAATCACTGAGACGAGGGTCAGCCACGGATCCATCGTCAACATAATGATGACCGCGATGACAATGGTTATCATATCGAGCCAAATGTTCATTAATCCTGTAATTACAAATGTCTTTGTCTGTTCCACATCATGAATCACGCGGGAAATGATTTCCCCCGTTTTCATTTTTGAATAAAATTTCAAACTCAAGCGTTGAATGTGGTCAAACAATTTATCTCTCACGTCATATAAAATGTGACTGCCGATCCATTGGGCCATATACTGTCGGATGTATTCAACAGGGGACGAAGAATCATAAATACTAAAAACGCGCCGCCCATTAAAAGCAGAAGATGGTCCAGTTTTTCCGACTGGGCAAGCGCATCCTGATTAATGATATCATCGATGACATATTTAATGATTAAAGGCATTAATAAAGGAATAGAAAACTTAATGATTCCAATGAGCACTGTAATCAAGATTTTACCCTTATATGGTTTTACAAAGCTTAAATATCTGCGGATACTATCCAATTGACTCACCTACTTTCTTCAACCCACAATCAATGCGCACTTCTCAGAAGTGCGCATTCCCAATTAACGATAAGTTAAGTAACGCTCATACCACTGGTCTATAAATTCAGGAGAAAACGGTCCTTTACGCTGCCTTATCCATCTGACCAGGGTGTCAATATTATTGTAAAGAATTCGATCCAGGACATGCGGGTAATTCATTTCCTGTTTATGCTGAGCATATTCATCCTCATCAAGCAGCTTAAAGGTCATATCTGGGAAAACTTTCACGTCGAGGTCATAATCGATGTATTTAATCGCTTCCTCTTCATATATAAACGGCGAACTGATATTACAATAATAATAAACCCCGTCATTTCTCAGCATACCTATAACATTGAACCACTGCCTTGAATGAAAATAACAGATGGCAGGCTCCCTGGTTATCCATCTCCTCCCATCACTTTCCGTGACGGTTGTGCGATCATTGGCCCCGATAATTACATTTCTAGTACCTTTTAATACAGTAGTACTATCCCATATGCGGTGAATTTTTCCATTATGTTTATAACTTTGTATTTCAATTCTTTTTCCAGACTCTGGGCCGGGCATGATCTCCCCTCCCTTGCTTTATTCCGTAGCTTTATCTTCTGTCTATTATAACGACAATTTTTCTGGAATGAAAACATTTAGACTGGTGATCTCGTCTATATATATGAAAAGAAGCCGCCCAAAGTTGGACGACTTCTTAGAAATTCGGGGGATTGATACAGGCTAATTAAACAGCCTGACAAGCCTTACCAAATAATCCAGACGTTATTTTTTCTTAGCCTGAGATTTTTGGTTTTGCTCACGCACTTGTTGTGCATCAGTTTGAGATGCAGCTTCAGTACCATACTGTTGTTGGTTTTGCTTTTGAGCAGCTTGTTGGTTTTGTTGCTTAACTTCCTTAGCGTTTGTACCAGCAGCTGTTTTGTTTTGTTTTGGTTGCTTAGCCATGATTATCACCTCCGCAAAAATTATTTTGTACAGGTATTTAAAATTTCATTCAAAAAACCTTTAATTTTTTCTTGCACAGCATAATCACTTGGTGGAAAGCGCAAAATAAAAAGACGCTTCATGAAGAAGCGCCTTTGAAAGCTTTTATTTAATTTAGAAGCGTTTCGCTCCGATATATCTAGGACTCCAATAAGGATTGGAAAGTGAACTGATTTCTACTCCGCGGGAAGAACCAGCGTGAATGAATTGGTTACCTCCAACGTAGATACCAGCGTGGGAAGCACCAGGCTTGTACGTTTCAAAGAAAACAAGGTCTCCAACTTGAAGGCTGTTGCGGCCGACTGAAGACAAACGATTGTCTGCATAAATAGCCGCTGTTGTTCTTGGAAGGTTCACGCCTTCTTTTTGGAATACATAGTTAATGAAACCACTGCAGTCAAACCCGGACGGAGAAGTTCCACCCCAAACATATGGAGTTCCCATTAGTTTTTTAGCTTCTTGGATCAATCCGGAGTTTGAAACTCCAGAATTTGAGGAACTACTATGATTAGAACCGCTTGAATGGCTGCTTCCAGAGTTGCTAGTACTTTGTGTAGCTTCACCTTTTACGCTCAGGCGCTGCCCAACGTAAATCGTGTTACTTGATAGGTTGTTCCAACTTTTAATGCTGGATACGCTCACGCCGTATTTATTAGAGATGCCCCAAAGTGTATCACCGGATTGAACGACATACTCACTTCCGCTTGCATTTGAAGAATGGGAAGAATTTGAAGAATGACTGCTTTCCTTCTTAGAAGAAGATTGAACTGATTTACCGTTAATTGTCAGTTTATCTCCAGTAATAATAAGGGAAGAATTCAAGTTATTCCAATCCATCAAATTTCTAACAGATACATCGTATTTACTAGCGATCGCAGAAAGTGTATCACCAGATTTAATTGTATATGTACTGCCTGAAGTTGAATGGCTGTTTGAAGACTTATGATTTGAAGAATCTTTACTTACAACTAAATTTTGACCTACGTAAATAATATTGCTGTTAAGACCATTCCAGGATTTCAGTTGGGATACAGAACCGTCAAATTTATGGCTCAGGCCCCAAAGTGTATCGCCAGGCTCTACCTTATGAGATTCATCCGCGAATACAGTTCCTCCCCAAAGTGAAGCTCCAACAATCGTCCCACATACAGCAGTTGCCATTTTTTTCTTATTCATATTATAAAATCCCTCTCTTTATATGTACTATGAAAATTATTTTACTCTCCCAAATCCACCTACGAAATTTACTCTGCTTCCTATTATTCATAAATTCGTTTTTATTGTAAATAGTCCCAAACTTAAACAAAAGTCTACAAATCTCTTAAAACTATTGTCATAACAGGGCTGAAAAGGTTTCGTTACAGTTACATTACAGTTTCGTTACATCCTGTATATGGTAGTTTTATAGGTTTATTTACCTCTTCAATGAGATGAACGTATATTTCACTGGTTGTTACACAAAGTAAAGAGGTAAAGGAGGGATTTTCATGTATGCTGGGCGGGATATGTCCGAATTAACGATGGAGTCGAAGGAGAAATGGCAGGACAAGGAGCTAGGCTATTTTCACTATGCCCTCTCTCAGGCAGCTCCCTTTTTAAACGAAGAAGGGACGACTTTATTACGAGAAATTAACAATGAAATTAAGCGCCGCGGCGGGCTTCAGATGAAGGAAGCCCATTGGGACAGCGGCACTCATTCCGTTACGGATTAATATGTTTATGGATTTTTTGATGAGAGACTGGAAACGGCAGCTCGAAAATTTTTTTAGAGTCGACAAATTCTGCCCTTTCCCGATCAAGCTCTCCACCAGTTACAACAGCAGGAACGACTTGCATTTCCCAAATCAAGTGTGAAAAAACGTGTTTTACTTTATCAATGGATTCCCCTATTTCAAGGGTAAGCCCGTATTCTCCGTAAAACCAAGTTCGTACATCTGCCTCGTCCACATCAGTGAGCGGAACCATTGGATACTGCCACATGGAAGCGAGAAGACCTTGGTCGGGCCTTTTTTCCACTAATACTTCACCGCTTTCATTTTGAACGAATAGTGTAACGAAGGGAAGCTTTTTCTGTTTCTTTTTCGAAGACTTGACAGGGAGCTCAGTTTCAATACCTTCTGAGAAGGCTCTGCATTGCTCCTGTACCGGACACAAAAGACACGATGGGCTTTTAGGGGTACAAATTAACGCCCCAAGCTCCATCATACCCTGGTTGAAGGAAGAGGGATCACTTTTGGAAATGAGCCTGTAAACCATAGCTTCAAAAAGTTTCCTCGTGCTTTGTTTTGCAATGTCATCCTCCACTTTAAGAATTCTCGACAGTACTCTCATCACATTCCCATCAACCGCTGGCTCCGGAAGATCATACGCAATACTGAGGATTGCTCCTTTAGTATAGGGGCCGACCCCTTTAAGCTTTCCTAATTCATCAGGATCACTAGGTACAATCCCTCCATACGCCTCAACGACTTCACACACAGCGTTTTGCAAATTTCGCGCACGGGAATAGTACCCTAAACCTTCCCAGGCTTTTAACACTTCCTGTTCGTCTGCTTCTGCCAACGCTTCAGGAGTAGGGAATTTTGTTAAAAAATTATTAAAATACGGAATTACAGTATCAACTCGAGTTTGTTGGAGCATAATTTCTGATATCCAGACTCTGTAGGGATCTTGGTTATCTCTCCATGGCAACGTTCTCTGCTCCGTCTTAAACCAGTTGATCAAAGAATCTCTAAACTTATTTTCGTCAAAATCTTCAACAATATGCTGAACTCTCTGCTCATTCTTCATCTTTCATCATCCTTCGTGATAAACTACATTTGTACGGTCAAGCCAAAGGAGGAAGCGGTAATGGATACAGGTACACACGTCGTAATGGGAGTGGCGCTCGGAGGACTTGCAACACTTGACCCAGCCATCCAAGCGGATCCAGCGTTATTTAACGCCGTATTAGTGGGAACGATGGTCGGTTCACAAGCTCCCGATATCGACACAGTCCTGAAGCTGAAAAACAATGCCATCTACATTCGGCATCACCGGGGAATCACACACTCAATACCTGCTGTCATCCTTTGGGGATTGGGAATTCCAGCGCTTATTTATTTGTTTGTGCCGGAAGTAAATTTTCTTCACTTGTGGTTATGGAGCTTTCTGGCTGTCATTATTCATGTTTTTGTGGATATATTTAATGCCTATGGGACACAGGCTTACCGGCCTTTCACTAACAGGTGGGTCGCATACGGCTTCATCAATACATTTGACCCTTATATTTTCACGATGCATTTAGCCGGTATCGTCGCCTGGAACTTAGGTGCCGATCCAGGTTTATTGTGGCTCGTCATCTATTTTGTTATTGCCTTGTACTATGTTAAACGATATTTTGATAAACGTGAACTTGTCCGACTTATCCATGAGCATTTTGATCCGGTAGAACAAATCGCAACGTCACCGACGCTGCAGCAGAACGTGTGGAGAATAGCTATAACCACGCCAACGAATTACTACGTCGGCCGTGCAGAGAATGGACACATTACCATTCTGGATGAATTTGTGAACAAACACATTGATTACGAAGATCCTGTCATCCAAAAAGCGTTGACAGATCATAACATTAAAGCCTTTTTGTCCTTTTCTCCTGTCTACCGTTATGAATTGAGCTACTTTGATGAATACACGGAAGTTCGTTTTATTGATTTACGTTATCGTTCGAAAGGGCGCTACCCGTTCGTTGCTCTTGCGCAAATCGATGATGAGCATGGGGACGACATGAAAATCCTGAATTCTTATACAGGATGGGTATTTACAGAAGAAAAACTGCAAAGCAAACTCGGACCGATGGCAAATTCGAAAGGATAACAAAAAGCCGGCTGCTTTTAGCAGGCGGCTTTTCTAATGAGTGCGTCCTTGGTCTTCAAAAAGCTTTTTGTACTTTGGATTTGTCGCTATATATTCATGAAGCTTCGGTCCGTAAAAATCAATCCATTGCGTAACAATCTGCTCGGTGACCTGCTTTCCTTGATACTCATGTCCTGCCTTGGCGCGTGTGGACTCAAAATCCTCCCACAGCAGTTCGATCCAGCTTCTGGCCTGGTCAATATCCAAATGAGAATTCTTTTTATACAGCCTTTCCGCCAGGCGTGCAAAAATTTCCTCCATATCAAAGATCACCTCGTTCTTCCAATGATTACACCTCCATTGTACCACATAGAAAGGATGGATCAGCACACACTATAAATGTCTCCTCATGAGACACGTTAAGGAGGGTATCCAATGCGAAATAAAGCAAAGAACTTTCCTAATGTTAAAATGTCCCATTCCCCTGACGATCAAAGCGAACATTTAGCTTTACGTCCAAACGGGACTATTAATAATCGCCCTCAGGAGCGGGCCGCCCATTCCAGAGAGCGCGATATTAACCAGCTGGGGAGGAATAAGCGTGGGTCATAACAAATCAAGACCAATCGCAGAAACTTCCCAGAAACCTCATCGCGGACCTAAACACTTGAGTAATTTGGTGAATGGAGAAACAGAATTAACCCAATCTGACCAGATCACCAAAGTGCAAGTTAAAAAACGGTCCTAAACGAAAGAGCGTCTCTTCTAAAGAGGCGCTCTTTTTCTTCGTTATTGAATTTAGCGGAAATTGGGATGATTCGGTGATATTGATTATTTTGGGTGAAACAAGATTGATTCGGGCGATATTGAGATTAATTCAGCGGAATCAGGTTTTTTTCAGCGATAACGAGATTTATTCAGCGATATCAGGTTTTTTTCAGCGATAACGAGATTTATTCAGCGATATCACAATTAATCAGTCAAATAGAATGAATTCAGCGATCCACTAAATTTTAAGGAAAAATGAATTCAGCGAAACCAAACATCCCCTCTGCCTTTACTCCAGTAAAGCAATAGGGAGGGCTTCCTCTTCCCCGCTCTTCCGCTCCTCTTCTTTCGGATTAAACCGGTAGCCCCAGGCAAAAATGCCATTCATGTATTCAATATAAAATTTGTGCTCGGGATCTCCATCAATTCCATAAATTTCTCCTGCTTTAAAATCGGTTGGGTCGAGCATATAAGATTTTGCCATGATAATCTTTCTCTCATGCACGGCAAACTCATTGACCATCCCCAGTTGTTCTGCTTTCTGAGCTTTTTCGGTCAGTTCAGCAATTTCAGATCTTAATTCCTCTGTGGTGTACTGGCTGTATCTTCGTTCCATGATGATCCTCCTAATCATTTCGTTCTATTTTACATTCTATCAAGGATTCTTCACAATAGAAAAAGTAAGGAGTTGAGATAATGGGTAATGTGCTAATTACAGGAGCGGGATCAGGACTCGGGCAAGCCTTAGCGGAACAGTACGCGAAAGCCGGTCACACGGTCTATTTAGCTGGACGCACCGAACGAAAACTACTCTTAGTTCAAAAGGAATTACGGGAAAGCGGAAGCAAAGCGGAAGTCTTAATTTGCGATGTCTCAGAGCCAGCTTCCGTGGAAGAGTGCTTAAAGCAGCTGGAGTCCATCGATATCCTCATAAACAATGCAGGAATCGGTATTTTCGGCGACCTTGCTTCCTACCGCAAAGAACAAATGGACCAAATGCTTCACACAAATGTATTAGGAACGGTTCTGATGACGCAAATGGCTCTTCCTAAGCTTAAGCTTGCAGAGGGCAGAGTGCTAAATATTATTTCCACAGCAGGACTGCGCGGAAAAACAAATGAAAGTGTGTACTGTGCAAGTAAATTTGCCGTCCGCGGGTTTACCGAGAGCCTGCACAAAGAATGGGAAAACGAACCATTATCTGCGACCGCCGTATATATGGGCGGCATGAACACACCTTTTTGGGATGAAAGTGACCACGTAAAAGATCCTTCCGGAATGAAAACCCCAGACGTAGTTGCTAAGCAGATTTTTCAGGAAGACGACCGCCGTGAAGCGATTTATATCGATCGATAACGTACCATTTAAAAGGGATTCTCTTTCAAGGACTCATTGAAGGAGAGTCTTTTTTTATGAAAAAAACCGGCCCCATAAGGACCGGCTTAGCTTGGATTTACTCTCCCAAGCCTTCTTCTTTTGTCTTCGCAACAACAGCTTCAATCGCTTCCTGCTCATCAGAGCCTTCCGCTGTGAATTTAATTTCTGCCCCATTAGGAATACCCAGGGACATAACCCCCATAATGGACTTCATGTTGACTGATTTGCCATTATACTCAAGGTTGATTTCTGATTGAAACCGGCCTGCCACTTGGACAAGAGCGGTTGCTGGGCGTGCGTGGACACCGTCTGCTGAAGTTATTTTCATCGTTTGTTCTGCCATGTTCTTTCTCTCCTTCATATTTCTATTAATTTGCTATCTCAATTATATCTGGATCGTTAAAATTCACTTCACCAGAGGCTTTCACCTGAACAGATTGACCTTCATGGAGGTTGGTAAACACGATAGGAGTGACTGTAGAAGCTGCATGCTTCTCGATATAGTCGAGATCAACTTCCATTAGTGCTTGTCCTTGTTTTACTTCATCCCCTTCAGAGATCAAGGAAGTAAAGCCTTCCCCTTTTAAACTTACAGTGTCAATGCCGATGTGAACGAGAATTTCCATACCGTTCTCTGCTTCGAGACCGATCGCGTGTTTAGTTGGGAATACATTAAGAACTTTACCATTAACCGGCGAAATAATTTTACCATCTTCCGGTACAATTGCAAAGCCGTCTCCCATCATCTTACCAGAAAACACTTGATCCGGCACCTCAGTAATCGGAATGACTTTTCCTTTAATCGGACTCACAAAGGACAAATCCCCGACTGTAATAGGTGTTTCTGCCTTTTTCACATCGTTCACCATTTCTGCTGTATCTTCGTTGGCACGAGGTGTTTTTCCATCAATGATATCCTGCATCTGCCCGCGTAGTGTATCCGACACAGGGCCGAAAATGGCTTGAATATTGTTACCGACTTCCATAACGCCGGAAGCGCCAAGCTTTTTCAAACGGTTTTTATTGACTTCGCCTTTGTCGTTAACAGACACACGAAGACGGGTGATGCAGGCATCCAAATGGGAAATATTCGACTGTCCACCCATAGCTTCTAAAATTTCAAACGGAAGATCACCGACTTCTCCTTGATCTTCGCTGTCCTGAGCCTCATCCTCACGTCCTGGAGTAGCCAGGTTAAACTTAAGAATTGCCCACCTGAATCCAAAGTAATAAATGACAGAGAAGCACAAGCCTACAAGGATGACCCACCACCATTCGGTACGGTTTGGCATAACACCGAATAAAATAAAGTCAATCAAACCACCAGAGAAGGTCATGCCTATTTTCACGCCAAGAATCTGCATCACCATAAAGGATAGACCTGCAAAAATAGTGTGAATTCCGAATAACACAGGGGCAACAAATAAGAACGAGAACTCAATTGGTTCAGTAATCCCAGTCAGGAAAGAAGTTAGTGCTGCGGAAGCCATAATCCCTCCCACTACTGCTTTCCGCTCTGGTTTTGCTGTATGGTAAATAGCCAGAGCAGCGGCAGGCAGCCCAAACATCATGAATGGGAATTTTCCTGTCATAAACGTTCCTGCTGTGAAATCGACGCCATCTTTTAATTGTGCAAAGAAGATCGCCTGGTCTCCACGGACTGCTTCCCCAGCTGCGTTTGTATAATTACCAAACTCAAACCAAAACGGACTGTAGAAAATATGATGAAGCCCAAACGGAATCAGAGCACGTTCAATCACACCGAACACAAAAGCTGCCACTGTGCGGTTTGTATCCAGCATCAAGTGCGATAGTGCGTTTAAACCATCCTGGGCATATGGCCAGAACAGGTGCATAATAATTCCTAAAAATAATGAAGCAAAAGCTGTAATAATCGGAACGAAACGTTTTCCCGCAAAGAACCCAAGAAATTGCGGCAGTTGAATATTAAAGAAACGCTTATACATGGAAGATGCGAGGATCCCAACAATAATTCCCCGAATACTCCTGTTTGCAGAGTAGGAATTCCAAGTACATTTGCAAAAGCAGGATCGGAAGTCATGTTAGCATCAATTCCGCCAAGAACCCCCATAACGACATTCATAATTAAGTAACCGATAATTGCTGCCAGGCCGGCTACACCGTCTCCCCCGGCTAAACCAATAGCAACCCCTACGGCAAACAGTAATGGCAGGTTGTCAAAAACTATTCCTCCAGCCTCAGACATGATTTGAAGCAGCAGTTGTACCCAATGGGTTCCAAAAAAAGGAACCTTTTCTACAAAACTATCCTGGGCAAAGCTCGTACCAAAGGCAAGCAGAATCCCCGCTGCTGGTAAAAGGGCAACAGGAAGCATTAAAGCTTTACCGACTTTTTGCAAAGTTCCAAAGGCATTTTTGAACATGTAATTTCCTCCTTATGCAATGATTTGTGAGCAGTGACAGAAAGCTCTGTAAATTATCAGATAAATAAAACGGTTTCATTTTTATCCTAAGGGACGGACAGCTTCCATCAGCCGATACGGATAAGCCATAAATTTTTGCCAGTGACGATCAGAAAGCTGGAAATTCACCCTGGATAAATGACCACATACCTACCGTAGGGCATTAAAAAAGGCATGAGCATCAAAGATTCTTAAGCTATACATAAGGGTACACTTCTCCCTTAGGATAACTATAAAATCTTCCGATACTCATGCCTGATCGTGTCAGTAACACGTAACGTTAGGATTTATGTGTCAACCGCTGCAAATGAATGGTTAAATAAATGGCTTCCGATTCATCTACAGGCTTATTCAACTGTTTTTGCATCACTTTTATTAACTTCCATGCCAAATTGTAGCACACCGGGTACTCTTCTTTCAACATCTTTGCAAGCCGAATCTCATCGCCAATATTTTCCTCTTGATAAACACGGTCAACAGCCCGGTGCAGGTGTTGGACGAGGCGGTGGTAATCAACACTGTGCTTATCTATGGTGATTCCCATTGTGTCCTCTACTAGTTTAACCATCTGGGTAATCAGCTGATTATGGCGGTTGATTTCCCTTAACGTCTTATCCGTGACCGCACTATGAATATGGAGGGCAATAAACCCTACTTCGCCATTTGGAAATTGGATCCCCATTTTGTCGTACACCATCGTAACCACTTCCATAGCGATTTGGTATTCTTTAGGGTAGAGCGACTCGATTTCCAATAAAAATGGGTTGGAAAACTGCATATTCTGTTTGGCCCGGTTTATGGCAAATGCCAGGTGGTCTGTCAGAGCAACGTGAATATGTTCATTCAGCTCCTGGCCCATACGCTGTTCGATATGAATGAGGATATCGTTCATAAAATCAATTAAGCTTTCTTCGATGTGAGGCAGCAGGTTCATATATTGTTCTTTTTCTTTTTCACTGCTTAACAGAAAAGTCTTATCTGCTTTGTTTAAAGAGATTTGGTCTTTCTGCTTTCGGTTAAATCCAATGCCCTTGCCAATAAGGACCACTTCCTGATAGGAAGGGTGGTCTGCGATCACAACATTATTATTTAATACTTTTTTAATAGTCACTTGCTGTTCCATGCTGAATAGCCTCCACTACATTTCACCTGGGTCATGGTGAGTCCTCATTCATCTTTATCCTATCTTCCTTCAGTTATTTTTACAAGCCGGTCTCCAAGCAAACCGATTATTTTGCACGAAAACGCTTACGTATTATACAATCTTTAAAGTGTTAAAACAACTGTTAGAAAGGGGGATTCCCAATGATTAAGCTGTTTATCAGTGATTTGGACGGAACCCTGCTTGGAATGAACCACACACTTAAGAAAGAAGATGTGACAGCCATCCAAAAGCTGGTGATGAATAATGTCCAGCTTGCTGTTGCGACAGGGAGAATGGATCACGAAATCAAAGAAATTTTAAAACGCATGGGAGTCGCAGGGCACCGCATCAGCCAAAATGGAGCCTTCATTTATGACCGCGAAGACACCCATATTCATTCTAAAACTTTTGAAGGCAGTCTTGCTCGAAAAATCATGACTGAAATCGAACCTGAGCCTTTAATAAAAACCGTTTCGACTGCTGACAAAACGTACTCTGCTGAGCACAATGAGTGGATTGAGCTTATTTCTGAACAGCTGCTGCATGACGTTATTATTCACCCGAAAATGGCCGAGGAATTTGGTACAACGATTGCTCCCTCAAAAATTACTCTTCATGGTAAGGAACACGATGTAATAGAAGCTTACAAACGTATTGATCAGCGCTTTGGCAATGATTTGGACAGCTTCATTTCCCACGAGTCTTGTGTAGATATTATGCCTAAATCAATCAACAAAGGTAATGCCATCCTTTCTTTGTTAAGTAAAATCGGAATACGACCTGAGGAAACCGTTTGTATTGGAGATTCATTTAATGACATCTCTATGTTTGAAAATATTCCACACAGTTACGCGATGTCAACAGCCCACCCTGAAGTCCAGCAGAAAGCTGCAAAGGTTGTCGATCACGTTCATGAAGCTATAAAAGATTTAGAAAATCAAGGACTCATTTAAAAAATCCGCTTGCGTTAGACATCAACGCGAGCGGATTTTTTACCATTCCATCCGGTGAAGCAGTTCATATGGGCGGACTTGGTAACTTTCCATAGATATTCCTTCATTTGTTTGAGCATCGGTCACGCGGATTTTGAAATTTTCTCTTGTAATCCACTGCAATAAATTATCGTCTGTTAAGGATTGAAAGCGGACATCTTCCGTCTCTCCCGGATTCACCCTTAATTCCCCAGATTGATAAGTACCTTTAAAAACGATACAGACAATTCCTTGCGTAAGATTTTGATAGATCCCTGTCAGCCCTGTAATGGTCACATTTACACCGGTTTCTTCAAGAATCTCTCTATGAATGGCTTCTTCCAAAGTTTCGCCTTGCTCCATGCGTCCTCCCGGCAGTTCATAGGTATCGGGTCTGTGTTCATTTTTCACTAGGAGCACTTCACCACTTGCATTGGTTATATAACCAGATACAGATACAATGTGCTTGGAAAAATGATACTCCCCTGTCGCTTCAAGAAAGTCTTCCTTTGAGTCAATAAATAAATTTCCCAGCTCATTTCTTTTTTTCTGAGCTTTTTGATGGAGTTCGGACTGACGGATTTTTTCCATGATTTTTTCGTAGTGCTCATAAGAATCATATTCCCAAATGGCCGTTATTTCCGTGTGGTCAAGTGTAGTATATCTTCCGACAAGTCTTGCCCCATGACCAAGCTGATTAGGAAGGAGATACTCATGGAAGAACTGGGTAAACCGCTCGTACAGTTCCGGATTAATCGTATAAGTTCTCTTTCTATAGATCATCACTGATCCTCCCATAGTTCTTTTGTCATAGTGTATAGTATACACTAATCTGTTCGGTATAACAGTGTATTTTCCTTTTTTTCGGCAAGACTTTTATTCGTCACATTTTTCTTCAATAAACCGATCAATGACCTCTCTGTCGAACCCTTTACGGTATAACCCAGACTTCACTTTTTGTTTTAACTCGAATCCACTGTACTTCCGGGCGTGTTTCCTCAACAGCTTCTCTCCCTGAAACTCAGCAGCCGTCCATTCCGAATCTTCATCTTCACCGGGCAGGTTGGCGAGCACTTCCTGAATGACTTCTCCCTTAAATCCTTTTTGAGCAAGGTTTTGCTGAATGGTCTGTACGAGCTGTTTAAATGATTTCCTTGCCTCAGATTTTGCTTTTTTTTCCGCAAATTTCATCGCCTTCTCATACTGCTTATCATACGGATAATACTGAAGGGCTTCCTCTGCCTGAGAGACGTGTATACCTTTTTCCTGCAGTTCTTTCTTTACAAGCAAGGGACCTTTGCTTGATGTATTTACACGAGTGCGCACTAAAGAATTGGCGAATTCCTGATCATCAAGCAGCTGATGATCCTTTAACCGCTCTACGACTTCGTCCACGTGCTCCGACTCTACTTCTTTTTTATGTAAATAATCACGAATCTCTTTTTCAGAGCGCATCCGGTAGCTTAAATAGTTGAGTGCAAGGGTAAAGGATTTATGAACGTCATCCGTTTGGATTAAGGCTTCGATGGTCGGCTTATCTAACTCCATGTTTTTCTGGAGCCGGTATTTGACGAGGACATCTTCATCGACACTGAAACCATAGTCCTCCCCATCCCCATAATCCAAGTAGATGTTATAGCGGTTCTTATGCTTTTTCTGCGTAGTAATACGAGTTATTTTAGCCATTTGCTTCACCTCTTTCCTCTATTTTAGCATGAGTAATAACTCAGCAAGCAGTGATAAGAACCGCTATAATAAAAGAACCGATTGGCAGACATTCGAGGAGGAATGAATGATGAAGATTGCAATCGCCGGAGGAACAGGCTTTGTAGGCAGCCGTCTCTCTCAACTTTTCACTCAGGAAGGGCACCATGTGTACATACTTACACGCAGTCCCGAAAAGCATAAAGATTCCAATAAAATTACTCACTTAGGCTGGTTAAAAGATGATTTCCATCCTGAGGATGAACTCGGGGAAATTGACGCTTTTATTAACCTTGCCGGTGCTTCATTAAGCGGAGGAAGATGGACAGAAGAGCGGAAGCGGTTGATTATGGACAGCCGTATCCAGGCTGCTGAAGAAATCATAAGCATCATCGACTCTTTACCACATAAACCTGAGGTACTTATAAATGCTTCTGCAGTTGGGTATTACGGAGAATCCAACCGAAAATCGTTTACCGAACAGACTGAATCCCCAGGCACAGACTTTCTGGCTAATGTAGCTGAAGAATGGGAAGAGCGCGCCTCAAAAGCTGAAAAGAGAGGCATAAGAACGGTTTACCTGCGACTAGGCATCGTTCTTGGTGAAGCTGGAGTTTTACCTATGATGAAGCTTCCTTACCAATGGATGGTGGGTGGAAATCTAGGTACGGGCGAACAATGGGTGTCCTGGATCCACGTTGATGATGTTACAGAGTTAATTAACTTTATCCTCCAAAATAACGACTTCAAAGGTCCCGTTAATGCCACCGCTCCAAATCCAAAAAGAAACAAAGATTTTGGACAGACGCTGGCAGATGTGCTCGATCGACCTCACTGGCTTTCAGTGCCTGGATTCGCTCTAAAAGCTTCCTTGGGAGAAATGAGCACCCTGCTTCTCAATGGACAGGCCGTTCTGCCCAGGAAAGCGGTCATAAATGGCTACCGGTTTAAGTATCCTGAATTAAAACCAGCTCTAAGCTCCATTCTAAAGAAGGAATAGCCCCTCTGAGGAACGAAGCCTAAAAGAAAGCTTCGTTCTTTTTATAGCTAAAATGCTTTTATTCCGTATACTAATAATACTACCACTGAAAGGCTCGATGTTTATGAATACCGTTATTACAAATGTCACGATTTATCCCGTCACCTCTTCCCGAATACCTAATGGGAGCGTACACGTTGAAGATGGAAAAATAAAAGTCTTTGGAGCGAACTTGTCCGTTCCTCCTGATGCTGAAGTAATCGACGGCAAAGGAGCCTGTCTTTACCCTGGTTTCATTGATATTCACACCCACCTTGGTCTCTATGATGAAGGGACTGGCTGGGCAGGAAGTGATGCCAATGAAACGATTGAAGCAATCACCCCACATTTGAGAGCCATTGACGGAGCACATCCGCTTGATCCCGCTTTTTTTAATGCACGCAAAGCAGGTGTTACGACTGCTCATATTATGCCGGGAAGTGCGAACATGATTGGCGGTACAACGTCCGTTATCAAAACTGTCGGTCACACAATTAATAAAATGATTGTCAAAGAAACAGCGGGGTTAAAGCTTGCTCTGGGTGAGAACCCAAAAAGAATTCATTCGCAGTCAAAAAACGCTTCCATTACCAGATTAGGAATTATGGGTACATTAAGGGAAACTTTCTACGCGGCAATGGAAAGCGAACACCCAAACCATTTAAGAATTAAACCGATTCTTCAAGCCATCAATCGGGAAATTCCTGTCCGAATCCACGCTCACCGGGCTGACGACATTATTACTGCCCTTCGTTTCGCTAAAGAGTTCAATTTGGATTTACGCATTGAACATTGTACGGAAGGACACCTCATTGTCGATGAGTTATCCGCGTGGGACGACCTGCAGGTTTCTGTCGGTCCTACTTTTACCCGGATGTCAAAAATCGAATTAAGAAACAAGACGTGGCAGACGTATAAGGTTCTGCACGACTTCGGTATTAAAGTTTCGATAATGACCGATCATCCTTATACCCCTATTCAATATTTGAATATTTGTGCAGCCCTCGCCGCCCGGGAAGGCATGGATATCGAGGATGCGCTGAGAGGCATTACCATTACTCCAGCTAAAAACCTCGGAGTTGACGATCGAGTCGGCTCAATTGAGAAAGGGAAGGATGCAGATCTTGTCTTGTGGAACGGTCATCCATTCGAGTTTATGTCTAAACCAATCTGGACGATGATTGATGGAAAAATCGTCTATATCCAGGAGTGATCCGCCCTGGTTAATAAAGCCCTTACAACCTAAGCCTGGCCTGCAAAAACAGGTGTCAATTTTTTAATAAATTTTACAAAAAAATTCATTCACTTTTTTAAAAAAATCGATTATTATAAGCTTAGATGATTATGCAAATATAATCAGTAAGTAGTAAGGGAAGGCAAATGGTGCGCCACCAGCTGAGCTGGTTCTAGTGGGTTCGATTCCCACCCCGAATTTTTGTGAGCTGTTGATAAAAATTCGAGGGTGGTTTGAACAAACTGAGCGCATAATTTCCTTACGTTCAGACTACCCTCCTCTATTCATAAGGAGGGATTTTTTATGCTAAAAAAGCGTGAGTTACATGACGCCCCGGTCTTATTTGAGTTAATGAGCCATCCGGAAGTGTTTCCATTTGTCCGTCACAAAGCCGCATCGACTGATGAATTTTATTTCTTAACGAAGCAGACTTTAGAAGCAGAGGATCGGGGGGAGCTTATTTCACGTACCATCCTTGATGAATGGGGTCAGCCAATCGGAACCATCAATTTATTTGATATTCATGAAAATAAAGGTTTTTTAGCCACCTGGATCGGTCAGCCATACTTTGGAAAAGGATATAACAAACCAGCGAAAGAATCCTTCTTTGAAGAATTGTTCTTTCAGCTTGGCATCGAAGGTGTTTTTATGAAAATACGGCGCACCAACACTAGATCCATGAAAGCCGCTTTAAAAATTCCTTATGCAGCGGCTGCAAACGACCAATACCCTGAAGTATTATCTTGGATTAACCGGGAAAACGATGTTTATGACCTCTTCGTCATCTCAAAAGAACAGTATTTGTTCCACTATTATGGAGATCAGAATAACAGTGAGGAAGTTTTACAAGCTTAACTTATCCACATCCCTGTGCACAAAGTGGATAAAACATTAACAGCCTTTAAATACCACTATACGGTCCTGGAAGTACTTGTGAATAAGTTTTATCCACACGGATGTGGATAATGTGTGTAAATTAGAGAATCCCCTGTAAACAGGGGATTTTTTCTTGTGGGTAATTTTTTAAAAGCGACCAACGACTTTAAGTGATCGAAGGAAAAGGGGCATACGTTTCATTATCTTTTCTTTTAAGTCGTTCTAATGGAATTTGTATTTCAGGCGTTCCATACACACCTGGAGCAATTTCAAACTTATTAAAAATAAGGGTAACCAGCTTTCCTCTTATATAAAAAGCCGTATTTTCCCTTACGCCCGCAAAACTTTTAGTGAAATAAGTATCCGGTTCCTTCGCCAGTTCCTTTCTCACTTGTTTATTTAATTCTTCCATCTGAAAAAGGTCCTTCAGCCCAACGACCTTTCCATTGCTTTGATTCATGAAATTAATCGAAGTCACTGTGGAATTATAATTGTTCCCTTTAGAAATATGAGAAGTGAGAATAACTGAATAGAATTCTTCGTTTTTAATCACTGAACTTTCTTCATAATATAAAACAGGAAAGCCATTCATTTCCTCGGCAGCGCTGGAAATTTCTCTTGATGTATCTTCCAGTTTCTGAATAATTTTTTTATTAATTTCGTTTTGCAGCTTTTTATTCTCGAGCTGTTGAAAAATGGGATAGTCCACGTGAACTTCCCAATCCTGAGTTACTTGATCTTTATGTTTAATTCCATACTGGCTTGAAGCCTGGATAGGATAAAATAAACCGCTGACGAGCATGCAGCTTAAGAGTACACACAGATTTTTTTTCAAATCAAATCCCTCCTGTTTCCCTTAGTTTGACCCATTTTGCTAAATCTAAAGGAACTTGAGGAAATTTTTCTAATCTGAACTTATTGTGTTTTGTGAATAATCTGTTAGAATATATAACACTTTTACCAAAGGGAGGATTCGGTATGATTCGACAATTAAGGGAAACGGACCGTGAGCGGTGTCAGGAATTATTATTTGAAAAGCCCGCAGAAAATTTGTTTATGATTGGAGACATTGAAAATTTTGGATTTGATCAGGATTTTCAAAAGCTTTGGGGAGATTTTACGGAAGATGGACGTTTGAAAGCCGTGTTGCTTAAATACCACAGCAATTATATCGCCTATTCCAACACCGTTTTTTCAGGAAGAGAATTTGCTGAGATTATCAATCAAGATCCTGAATTTACCGAGCTTTCTGGATTAAAATCGATCACTGAGCACATCCTGCCTTATTTGGAAAACAAACAACCGAGAACACGTACCTTATATTACGCAAAGTGCGAAAAAAGTGATTTCCTGAATACCGACCTTCCTTTAGAGCAAGTATCACTTGCCGGCATTGAAGATATTCCTGCTATTGACGACCTTTATAACCTCATCTCAGAATTCGAGAAAAACAACCGGCGAAAAGAAAGCATGAAGCGTGGTATGGAGAGCGGTTCAGCGCGTACTTACCTGCTGAAGAACGGCAATGAAGTTCTTTCGTCTGCCTCCACCACAGCGGAAAATTCACTGTCTGCTATGGTAATCGGAGTCTGTACTCATCCGAATCATATCAAAAAAGGCTACGCCAGCTTGTGCATGACTAAATTGTGTCTTGACCTATTACAAGAAGGTAAAATGCTTTGCTTATTTTATGACAATCCAGAAGCAGGAAGGATTTATAAGCGGCTCGGGTTTGAAGATACCGGCATGTGGATGATGCATAACTTTCAACCTGCCCTCCATAACACTCCTTCCTAACAAGCTTTTGCACCGAATAATCGTAAGTAGCCTGCCTGCAGAGAAACAGTTGTTTTTCGCAGGCTTTTTTAATGGACGATTCAAAATCACATTCGTTTTGCAAGGATTAATGGTGGATAGATGTTTGCACGTCTCAAAAAAGGGAATGGTTTTACAAATCTTGTATGGAAGGGGCTAACTATGGATGGATCTGAAGAGCTTTACGGATGTATTTGCTGATTATGATGTAAAAATCAATAAGGATATACATGTCTCTTTCTCATTCGCCAATGGTCACGAGCTGCATTCTAAAAAGCAGCAAACAGATGTTACAGATCAGGAATTAATGGAAATTCAAGCATCAATAGATGACTTCATCCTGCGAAGACAGCATAGAGAACGGTTAATTAAGGAAATTTCTTTATTTGCTCTAACCTTGGAATCACTCGAGGAATTGAAAAGTCTATTTATTGAAGTTGATGAACTCCAAGGAATTAAGCCTTATGAAGTCAGCCAGTTAATCCTAAAACAAACTCCCGCATTCGTCCATAGCACCATTTTACAGACACTCGCAGAAATTGAACTGGAATCTCCAATTCAACCTGAAAAAGGAGTGTCTTAACTCAGGCCTCTGTCCATTTATTTCAGAAAGGATGAGTAATCATGGATCAAATTGTATTTATTGAAACCGGAATGGGGACAGATGTACACGGACAGGATATTACAAATGCGGCCGTACGGGCAGTAAACAATGCTGTCCGTTCCAATTCAATGCCGGGGATAAAAAACCTGCTTCCTAACCATTCTTTAGATAATATGAAGGTAAATGTGAAGCTTGCTCTCCCGTGCGATAAAGACCAATTAGATAAAGAAAAAGTGAAAAAGACGATCCCTTACGGTCAGGTGAATATAGAGATAATGGATGGCGGCATGCTGACTACTAGTGGAATAAAGCTTGAAGACCAGGGAGACAACAATGATATGATGTACATCGTCAATGCTGCCGTGGAAGTAGGTTATTAAAATTGAAAGGCGTTCCTTAAGAGATTAGGCTTGCAGAAATACGTTTTCTGCAAGCTTTTTCTATCTTAGATGAGTAACTTGTAGAATAATTTTAGATCCTACATATTTTTAAATTCGCTAAAAAAGGTATCGCAATGGAAAAAATACTTATTCCTGGGGCTAGCGGTCTTATAAGAAGAGTTTTATTTTACCTGCTGGTGATTGTACAAAACCAGAACCTCCATAAAATTGGAAGTTCTGGTTTTCATCTGCTATCACGTTATACGTTTATAAATAAGACTGTCGAAGTAAGTCAGTCTTACTTACTTCTTAACTTTCTTCTTCATCCTTCTCATCCATATACCGGTCATAATGAATATTTCGTTCGATGTGAATATTTTCATCACCTGTATAACCGTCAATATCTGTTGAAACAAAAGGTTCAAATTCTTCTACATAACCCACCCCGTCTTCATTATCCATTAATGAAGAATCATCATAGGTCATACTAGTTTGATTAAAAGAAGCCACTTGTTCATAGGCATCCTGCTCATTATACTCGTACTCAGCCTGATCCGTTCCATACTCCTCTTCCATATTTTCAATCACTTCCTCTTCGACAGGACGATCAGTAAAAACATCCTGATTTGGAGACGCATCTGCCGTTGTTCTTGCTGTAGGCATTGCTGCAAGACGTTCGAAAGGAATTGATTCCCCTGTCACTTCACAAATGCCATAGGTTCCCTGTTCCATCTGTGCAAGCGAATAGGTAATATCTGATAACTCTTCTTTTAAGTGGCCAAGCAGAGCGATATCCTTTTCTCTTTCATACAGTTCCGTGCCAGAATCCGCGGGGTGGTTATCATATTGAGACAACTCGCCTGAAGACATATCACTGGCAAAGCCTCTGTCTAAGCCTAAACTTTTTGAGTTGAGCAGCCGCTGTTCTATTTCATGCTGGCGCTCCTCTAATTGTTTTTTTAAATGAGTGAAATCCATCATCCACACTCCTGTTTCATAGTTCCATCTTAGTTTGGCTTAGGATCTTATGTATATACGAACTTTAAGTGATGTTCTAAAGAGGAGGGTGCGTTTCAATGTTTTCTAAAATCACCACAAAAAACCTTGCAGAAAATCCTGACGATTCTCTGCAAGGTTCAATGAAAAATGCCAAATCTTAATTTATTTTCTTAACGCCTGTAGAAAGTCTTCCTTCAAGTCTTCAATATCTTCAAGACCAATGGAAACACGGATTAATCCGTCAGAAATCCCCAGTTCCTGACGGCGCTCTTTCGGAATAGAGGCGTGGGTCATCATGGCTGGAACGGAAATCAGGCTTTCCACTGCTCCCAGACTTTCAGCTAACGTAAAGTATTGAACGTTTCGGAGGACTTGATCTGCTTTCTCTCCGCTTCCAACATCAAACGAAATCATACCACCGCTGCCTGCGGCCTGGTTCTTATGGACATCAGATCCTTTATGGTTCGACAACCCAGGATAATAAATTTTCTCAACTTCCGGCAGACCTTGAAGAAACTCAACAAACTGACGCGTATTGTCCTCAATTTCTTCCATTCGGATCCCAAGCGTCTTGATGCCGCGCATTAACAGCCAGGAATCCTGTGGTCCAAGAATGCCTCCAGAAGAATTTAAGACAAAGTGCACTTCATCTGCCAGCTTTTGGGAATTGACAACGACAAGTCCAGCAACGACATCACTATGTCCGCCTAAATATTTTGTCGCGCTGTGAAGAACGATATCGGCACCAAAATTAATTGGGGTTTGCCAGTAAGGAGTGCTGAAGGTGTTATCAACGATAAATGTAAGGTCATGCGACTTAGCAAGCTCCGACACCTTCTTAAGGTCAGTGATTTTCAGAAGCGGATTCGTCGGTGTTTCTACATAAATGGCCTTCGTCCGATCCGTAACAGCGGCTTCGATGGTTGCGGGGTCACTCGTGTCTACAAAGCTTGCTTCTAAACCGAAGCGGTTAATTACTTTAGATACTAACCGGTACGTTCCCCCATAGACATCATCGGTAAAAATGACATGATCTCCATGATTGAAGGTCATAAGCACCGCGGTTATTGCAGCCATCCCTGAGCCAAAAGCAAACCCAGCATATCCACCTTCCAATTCCTTTATTAACTCTTCAAGAGCAAACCTGGTAGGGTTTCCTGTTCGTGAATATTCATAGCCGCGGTGCTGTCCAACACCATCCTGGCGGTACGTACTCACTTGATAAATCGGTACTGAAACCGCTCCTGTTTTTTCGTCTCCGGTAATTCCACCGTGTATTAATCGTGTCTTCTTTCTCATTCATTCTCCTCCTCATAAATCCCCTGGCTTAAGTAACGTTCGCTGCTGTCAGGAAAAATGGTGACAATTTTCGTTCCCGGTCGTGCTGTTTCTGCTTCCCGGAGAGCTGCTTCAAAGGCAGCACCAGAAGAACTGGCAACAAGCAATCCTTCTTTTAATGCGAGTTCCCTTACCCTTTGAAAAGCAATCTCATCAGGAATGGTATGAATCGCATCAAATAAGCCCTTATCCATATACGGGGGCAGAAATTCCATTCCAATTCCTTCTGTACGATGAGACCCGGGTGCTCCTCCATTAAGAATTGAGCCCTCAGGTTCCACAATTACCGTTTTCGTGTTCTTGTTTTTTTCTTTCAGAAAGCGGGCCGTTCCGGTAAACGTACCGCCCGTTCCTGATCCTGCTATAAATACGTCTATTTCCCCATTCATATCAAGATACATTTCAGGAGCAAGGGTTTCGTAATAGGTATCAGGATTAGCCGAATTATGAAATTGCTGTGGACTGAATGAATTTGGGATTTCCTTATTCAATTCCTCAGCTTTCGCAATGGCTCCCCGCATGCCCTTTTCCGTTGGTGTATTAATAACCTCTGCTCCTAACGCCCGCATAAGCGTCTGCTTTTCCACACTAAATTTTTCCGGTGTCACAAAAATGACCTTAAAGTCTTTTCCGATGGCTGCCATAGCAAGGCCAATCCCTGTATTTCCTGCCGTTGGCTCAATAATGACTCCCCCCGGCTTCAAGAGTTTGCGCTTTAAGGCATCTTCAATCAGTTTTAAACCCAGACGGTCTTTAATACTGCCGCCTGGGTTCATAAATTCAAGCTTCGCAAAAATACGAGCTTGGTTCGGAATATCCGAATGTGTCAGTTCAATCATTGGCGTATTACCAACTAACGACTGTACGTTTGTCACGTAGCTCATGCTGCTTCAACCTCCGCTTATTGGAAAACTTCCGTCCATTCATCACGTTTATTTAACAATTCGCGGGCAAGCTCTTGAGCGCCTTCAAGACTATGACTCGCGGCAAATCCACATTGAACTTCATTGCAAGCGGGTACTTCTTCTGCATCCAGCACATCTTTTAACGTTTTTTCAATGACCGCTAAAATATTGTCATAGCTGTCATCATTCAAAATGGAAATATAAAATCCTGTCTGGCATCCCATAGGTCCAACATCAACAACCCGGTCGTGGTGATTACGGCTGTTCTCTGCCATTAAGTGTTCTAATGAGTGCAGCGCAGGCATATTCATATGCTCCTGGTTCGGCTGCTTAATTCTTAAATCATATTTATAAATTTTATCGCCATGTTCCCCTTCTGTTACTCCTACAAGGCGAAGATATGGAGCCTTTACTTTCGTATGGTCAAGGTTAAAGCTTTCCACGTTCATTTGTGGCATGTCATCCATCTCCTTTTTGCGCCTGGATTAACCAGGCATATTTGTTCAGTTGTTTAAACGTTACCTCAAAACCTGCCTTTAAAAACATCTCGTTAAGTTCTTCTACATAGGCATAGTATTCTTCCTTCAAATCCTGTGCTAAATTTAAATAGCCGGATTTTTCAGCCTCATTGATCAGCGTTTGTTTATGCTTCTGGTCTTTAAACAACGTATCGATAAAAATGATCCTGCCTTCAGGCTCAAGCAATTGAAAATACCGCTTGATTGCCGCCTTTTTCTCTAACGCATTTAAATGGTGAAAAGCAAAAGAGCTTACAATTGAGTGTACTGGTGTAGACAGGTTGGGAAAATTCATAAAATCCCCATCATATATGGCCGCTTCCGGACACTTTAAGGCAGCAATCCTTCTCATTTCTTCTGAAGGCTCTACACCGATTACTAATTTATTCTGCCTGACGATCTTTCTCGTTAAGTTAGCCGTTCCTAAACCGAACTCCATAACAGGAGACACAGCGAGATCAGCTAACTCTTCAAGCATCTTATCATAGCCTTCAAAGACCTCCAAATACTCTGGATCGCCCCCGGCTACAGTATCATCATATGAACTCGCCCATTTGTTAAAAAGGTCGACGAATTCAACTCCCATTTCATTCAACCCCTTATAGTCAATAATTCCAATCGTTTAACTCGGAATTACTTCTTCAATGTATCATATTTAATTAGGAACTACAATGGAAACAGCTGGTTCCTCTTTTTTCGTTCTTAATTGGTTTATTCTATGTCGCTATGACCCATTATGGTACTAGTAGGCTATTGAAAACCGCACCCGCCTTCGTCGTTTTATTCCGGCAATTTCATTGTTATAATATACATATAGGGGTATAAAATAATAAAGGAGCTGAATAATATGTTTCACTACACCGTCGAATCCAATCGTTCTCTGGAAGAGACAGTTACTTCTCTTGAAGACAGCTTAAAGCAGGATCAGTTCGGAGTGCTGTGGCATTTTGATATCAAGGAGACTCTCAATAATAAAGGATTGGATTTTAACCAGCCTTACCGTGTACTCGAGGTGTGTAACCCTGAAGAAGCTGAACGAGTCCTTTCTGAAAATCAGCTTGTCGGATACTTTCTCCCTTGCAAGATTGTCGTTTACGAAGACAATGGATCGATTAAAATCGGCATGCCCAAACCAACCGCACTCATTGAAATGGTTAACGACCCTGAATTACAAAAGCTGGCAGCAAATATCGAACAGCGGTTAATTACAGCTATCGATAACAGCCTATAATTTATTTAAGATACACCCAGCAAAATGAGGTGTATCTTTTTTCTGTGAACCTTTGATTCAATTCATGTGCTGTTCCCTATTTCCATATAATGAAAAAAGAAGGCTTTGAGGAGGTTCCACATGGATGTACAAGTAAGAAAAGGCGATACTCTTTGGTATTATTCCCACGTATTCAATGTGCCGCTTCGGCTCATTATCGATTCCAATCCATCTGTTTCTCCAGAGGGGCTTTCCGTTGGACAAACGGTTAAAATTCCAGGGTACAGTGTTTCTGCATACAGTATCAAACCCGGCGACACGCTTTGGGCAGTGGCCAACAACAGACGAATTTCTATCGACACCTTATTTTTACTTAATCCTGATATAAATCCAAATAACCTGCAAATCGGCCAAACGCTCCATGTGCCTTTACGAGTCACCTATCGAATCATAAGCGGAAACCAGAACTATGATTTTCAAACACTCTCCTCTCATCTCAATCAGCTGTATGAACTCTATCCTTTCATTCGAAAGGAGATGATTGGCAGCAGTGTGATGGGAAAGCCACTCGAAGAATTACAAATTGGCCGCGGGTCTAAGTTCATCCACTGGGACGGATCCTTCCATGCTAATGAATGGATCACAACAGCCATTATTATGCATTTCCTAAATGACTTCCTGCTGGCTTTAACAAACCAGGAAACGATTAGAGGGCTTTCGATTTATTCTTTTTACGACCAAGTCACGCTATCTGTTGTGCCAATGGTAGACCCAGACGGTGTGGACCTAGTGCTGAACGGGCCGCCGGCAGGACCTTTTGGAGAAGAAGCACTTCGAATCAATAGAGGAAGTGAAGACTTTTCCGGGTGGAAAGCGAATATTAGAGGCGTTGATTTAAATAATCAGTATCCCGCAAAATGGGATGTAGAAGCCGCTAGAAAGCCGAACGAACCATCTTTTCGTGATTTTCCCGGATATGAACCATTGACAGAACCTGAAGCCGTCGCAATGGCAGAGCTAGCCGGAAACCGTCAATTCGAAAAATTACTGGCCTTTCACACTCAGGGAGAAGTGATCTACTGGGGGTATGAAGACCTTGAACCACCGAGAGCGCAAACGATTGTCAGTGAATTTTCCCGTGTAAGCGGTTATGAACCCATTCGTTACGTTGACAGCTATGCGGGTTACAAGGACTGGTTTATTATGGTTTGGAGACGTCCTGGTTTTACTGTTGAACTTGGAAGTGGACTGAACCCGCTCCCCCTTAGTCAATTTGATGAAATCTATCAGGAATCGCTTGGTATTTTCTTAGCCAGTCTTTATATGTAAGGAAAAGTACAAATACAAATGATCCCGCAAAGATAGAGATACCTCACTGGGGAGGTATCTCTATTAATTTGGCGATTTGAGTAAAATGATGATTGTCATGCTCGGCTAACCCTAATAAGTAATCATAGAGAGTCATCGGTTTAGAGCGGATGAGAATTTCCTTTTCAAAGTCAGACTCTTCAAAATGATGAAGAACTTGGACGAAATGCCGCCTCTCCTCACAAAACCGTTCAATCGTGTCTTCCTTCTCCTCAGCCCTTGCCTGAATGGCAGCTTCTTCATTCACCACTTCAACATCTGGGGCAGCAGGCATCTCTTGGTGGGTAAATAAATAAGGGATCCGTTGGTTAAGCACGAATTTATCCCAGGCGACGAGGTGGCTGATGACCTCAGCTACGCTCCATTTCCCCGGTTCGATTGGAAGGCGCCAATTCTCTTCGGCGATGCTGCTTAAAGCTTGGACCCAATCTATGGATCCCTTGAAATGTTTGAGCAGCTGTTCCTTTTTATTTAACGTGGCATGCTCTTCCATACTGACACTCCTAATTGTACAGATTATTTATAAATGATCCTGATCCATATGTCCCATGTGCTGTTTAATGATTGACAGAGCTTCCTCATAGCGATCTTCATCTACTTCAAATTGCAGCAAATGGGTTAAGTGGCCGTCCGGGTCATCCATAATATCCTTCGTATTCATCACGCTTGAAATATTAGCCGTTCCGCCAAACTGACTGCTGCCCCCGACAGGTACAATGGTATTTAAATCTCTGTCGTCTGGAATTGCCTCAATGAATTCATGTTCAATTTCAAGAGATTGCAAATCGGCTTTTGCACTTTCTGCATCGTTCTCTGTGTGAAAATAAGCCTCCACATGTTTAGCCATAGGCTCCATTCCTTTCTCTTCTAATACTTGTATAGTACTTTTATAATTGCCTTTTTTTCAATTCTCAAACCTATTATTTGCTAAACAAAAAAGACCTCTTCTTTAAAGTAAAGATCAACTTGTAGAAAAAATCACTCCTTGTCATTAAAAGAAAAGTGAAGGATGTTGACGAATGGGGATGCTTCACTCATGGATGAAGAAAGAAAACCCGAACCAATATGTAAAATGATTCGGGTTTTCTTCTGAATCCTATGCTTTTTGCTCATCATTGACGATTATTGCTGTAAATGCTGCTTGGCAAGTCCCAATTGATATTCGACTTGCTTAAATCCTGTACCGCCTTCGCTGTTTCTCTCAGCTACTACTTGATCCGGTGCCAATTTATCATAAATATCAGCTTCAAATAGTTCAGAGAACTGCTGGTATTCCTCTATGGTTAATTCAAGTAAATACTTTTTGTTCTCAATGGCGTATAAGACAATTTTGCCGATCACTTCATGGGCTTGTCGAAAAGGCATGCCTTTTATTGCTAGATAATCAGCAATATCCGTTGCATTTGAATAATCCTCCTGTACCGCCTGTTTCATATTAGTCTGTTTGACATCCATCGTTTCAAGCATAGGAGCTAATAATGAAAGAGCACCATCCAAGGTATCAACCGTATCAAACATCCCCTCTTTATCCTCTTGCATATCTTTATTGTACGCAAGCGGAAGGCCTTTAAGAAGCGTCAGTAATCCCATCAGGCTTCCATAGATCCGTCCCGTTTTTCCTCTTAGGAGTTCAGGAACATCCGGGTTTTTCTTTTGAGGCATAATGCTTGAGCCCGTGCAGAAAGCATCGTCGAGTTCAATAAAATCAAACTCCTGGCTGCTCCATAAGACTAATTCTTCTGACAGCCGGGAAATGTGAGTAATTAAAATCGATGCATCTGATAAAAATTCAAGAATAAAGTCCCGATCACTGACTGCATCAAGCGAATTTGGATACACGCGATCAAAGCCGAGCTCTTCTGCGGTCATAGCCCGGTCAATCGGATAAGGCGTGCCAGCTAAGGCTGCTGCCCCCAGAGGCGACCAGTTTACCCGCTTTAAGCTGTCCTTCAGCCGTTCTTTATCCCTTTCAAACATCCAGAAATAAGCAAGCAGATGATGCGCAAAGGATACCGGCTGAGCACGCTGAAGATGCGTGTAGCCTGGAATCAGCGTTTCCACGTTTGCTTCCGCCTGGGTAACAATGGCCGATTGGACAGCTTTAAGGAGCGTAAGCAAGTATTCTGTTTTCTCTCGTAAATAAAGATGCATATCTGTCGCTACCTGGTCATTTCGGCTTCTACCTGTATGAAGCTTCCCTCCCACGGGACCGATTTCCTCTATGAGCATTCGTTCAATATTCATATGAATATCTTCATCACTTACATGAAAAGATGCTTCGCCATTTTCTATCTTCTTCTCCACAAGCTGCAGTCCTTGTTTAATTTGGGATGCTTCATCGAGCGTAATAATTCCACATTTACCGAGCATTTCCACGTGGGCAAGGCTGCCTTTTATATCCTGCATAGCTAATTGTTGATCATAGCCAATCGAAGAGGTGTACTCTTCGACCAGCTTGTTTGTAGGCTTAGTAAATCTGCCGCCCCAGAGCTTACTCATGGGCGCTCACCGGCACCTTCTTTGCGGTAATTCCTTCCGCTCTATGCACGTCGGCGTGAACTTTTGTCGGAAGACCCCACAGCTTAATGAAACCGACAGCAGCATTATGATCAAAGGCATCATGTTTGGAATACGTAGAAAGTTCTTCGTTGTATAAGCTGCAAGGAGATTTCTTGCCTGTCACTTGGTGATGCCCTTTAAACAGCTTCACTTTCACTGTCCCGGTAACGACCTGCTGGGTTTCCTCTACAAAAGCGGATAAGGCTGGCTGCAGTGGTGAATACCAAAGACCGTCATAAATCACTTTCGACAGCTGCTGATCAATCTGCGCCTTAGATTGGGAAACCTCCCTCGTTAACGTTAAATATTCCAATTCTTTATGGGCATTAATCAAAATCATAGCGCCAGGGTTCTCATATACTTCTCTTGATTTAATGCCTACGAGACGGTTTTCCACATGATCGATCCGTCCGACGCCATGTTTTCCACCTAGCTCATTCAATTTTTCAATTAACGGCACAAGCTCCATCACCTGGCCATTGAGAGCAGTTGGAACTCCTTTTTCAAATTCCAGCTCAATTGTCTCTGGCTGATCCGGCGTATTTTCAATCGGATTCGTCCACGCATACGCGGCTTCAGGTGCTTCCATCCAAGGATCTTCAAGCACTCCAGCCTCACAAGCACGCCCCCAAATATTGGCATCAATGGAGAACGGATTATCCAAGTTGACCGGAATCGGGATTCCTTTTTTCTCTGCATAAGCAATTTCTTCATCACGAGTCATGCCCCATTCTCTTACGGGAGCAATCACTTCAAGATTCGGATTTAAAGCCTGGATGGAAACCTCAAAACGTACCTGGTCATTTCCTTTTCCTGTACATCCATGGGCGACAGCTACGGCCCCTTCCTGCTCCGCGACTTCAACCAAAAGCTTCGAAATTAGCGGACGGGACAATGCTGAAGATAATGGATATTTCCCTTCATACAGGGCATTTGCTTTAAGAGCCGGCATTAGATACTCTTTTGCCAGGAGCTCTTTGGCATTAATCATAATTGCTTTAATTGCACCTACATCAAGAGCTTTCTGACGGATCGTTTCCAGGTCCTTTCCTTCTCCTACATCCAAACCAAGAGCGATCACATCATAACCATATTTCTCCTGAATCCATTTTACGGACACCGAAGTGTCTAATCCACCTGAATACGCTAATACTACTTTAGGTTTTGTCATTACTAGCTGCCTCCTTCTGTATAATCCATTAAAAAAGCCGTCTCTTATCATGTAAGAGACGGACATAGTGTTTGTTATCCGCGGTACCACTCTCATTGTCTAGTGTGTAGACCTGCTCCAACTGTTAACGGGTGATCCCGGTTCTGGCTACTGATGTTCACCGAACTTCTCTGAAGTGCGTTTCCGTAAATTTGAATCGCCAGGCTTCCACCAACCCCGGCTCGCTGAGATTCGCTTTTTACGTACTTTCTTCATCGTCGAATGTATTTTTATTAATAATTGATTATAATTATACAAAATCATTCATGGATGTCAACACATATTCAAAGAAAAATTTGAAGTTTTTTTGCCGTCTGAAAAGTGGATGCATTCAAGGCATTCCATTTATTTCTCGTTTCGTTCCATTAGAAAGGTGGAAACATATAGTAAAAAAAATATGCGTATAGAAGGGAGATTTTAATGAATAGCAGTCAGCTGAAAAGCTTTATCATAAAAATACTCATATTACTCTCTGCCGCTGGCCTGATTGTGCTCATCAACCAGCTCTTTATTCACATTAAACCGAAAACAGTTGCTGATTGGATGAAACAGCTACACGGTTGGGCTCCGTTCGTCTTTATGCTGATTTTTATCCTGCGACCCTTTACCTTAATTCCTTTATCCATTGTGGCTGTTGCCTGCGGGCTTGTATTCGGCCCATACTTGGGAGCGGTTTATATTGTCATAGGAACCACTTTAGGCGGAATTGTGTCATTTTCTGCATTGAAATATGCAAGTAAAAGCGTGGAATTATCGAACTGCCGGAATCTCAGCCAGCTCAAAAAGGAGCTCGAGAAAAATGGGTTGAAGGCCGTGATGATGCTTCGTCTCATCCCCGCAGTTAACTTCGATCTGTTAACCTACATCTGTGCTAAAACGGAGGTGCAGGATTGGAAATACACGCTCGGCACACTCGTCGGCACTATCCCCGGATCGCTTATGCTCGGTTTATTTGGTTCCAGTATGCTCACATTAAAACCAGGAAATCTGCTGATCTTAAGTGTTATTCTCGTTACCATTGCAGCTCTAGGAATTAAAATGAAAAAGAATATCGAAGACAACTACGATACTGAAAAATTGAAAGAAGAAGTGAAGGAGCTGAGAAGCAGTGCCTGACGGATATCAAAAAAAGATGTCCGTACCTCTTCTCCTTTTTCCTCCTATTTGTTATACTAGATGAAGTTAGTCATTGAATATAAATCTGCCACACGTGCAGGAGAGGTTCCTAGCTACACCCTCTATAAAAAACTAAGGATAGACCATACCTAGCCTTAGGTATGATTTTTTTATGTTTTTGGGTGAGTGGAATTCTCTTTTTCTGTGGAAAGGAGAATTTTTTTATGAAAAAAAACGAGAAAGCCGTTGTCGTATTCAGCGGCGGCCAGGACAGTACGACGTGTCTATTCTGGGCTCTAAAAAAATATGAAGAAGTAGAAACTGTAACCTTTGATTATAACCAGCGGCACAACGAAGAAATAAACGTAGCCAAAGAAATTGCTGAAGACTTAGACGTCAAGCACCATGTGCTGGATATGTCCCTTTTAAATCAGCTTGCCCCTAATGCCCTCACGCGGGACGATATAGAAGTTAAAGATGCTGAAGAAGACGGGGGTCTGCCTTCTACTTTTGTTCCAGGAAGGAATTTACTGTTTTTATCATTTGCAGCGATTCTTGCTAAGCAAATCGGCGCCAAACATGTGGTTACCGGAGTATGTGAAACAGACTTCAGCGGTTATCCTGACTGCCGGGATGTGTTCATTAAATCATTAAATGTCTCATTAAACCTGTCCATGGACGATGAATTTGTTATTCACACTCCGCTGATGTGGCTCGATAAAGCAGAGACCTGGGAACTCGCGGATGATCTGGATGCCTTCCATTACGTCAGGGAGAATACGCTAACCTGCTATCATGGAGTTCGCGGTGATGGCTGCGGAGAGTGTCCAGCCTGCAAGCTGCGGCAAAATGGACTGGAAACTTACTTGAGAAAGCTTGAGGAGGTAAATGGCTGATGTACGGGTTTACTATTGTAGAAAATCTGCAAAAGATTGATCAGGATATCAAACGCCACGAGCTCAAATACCATAGCAAGCGCGTATTAGTAAGCAAAGAATTCACGTTTGATGCCGCCCATCACCTTCATTGCTACGAAGGAAAATGTAAAAATCTTCATGGCCACACCTATAAAGTGATCTTCGGAATCAGCGGATTTGTTAATGAGATCGGGATCGTTATGGATTTTGGCGATATTAAAAAAATCTGGAAAGAGCAAATTGAAATTCATCTCGACCACCGCTATTTAAATGAGACGCTCCCAAATATGAATACAACAGCAGAAAATATGGTCGTCTGGATTTATGAAAAGATGGTCGAGGCGTTAAGAAATGATGAAACCCGTGTCGAATTTGTGAAGCTTTTTGAAACGCCGACAAGCTATGCAGAGGTCAGACGGGAGTGGATGGAACATGAATAAATTCCCAGTACTGGAAATCTTCGGACCAACCATTCAAGGTGAAGGGATGGTCGTCGGCCGGAAAACGATGTTTGTCAGAACAGCCGGCTGTGATTACAGCTGTGCCTGGTGCGATTCCGCTTTTACTTGGGACGGCAGTGCAAAAGAAGAAATCGAACGCTTAACAGCAGACCAAATCATCGAAAGACTCTATCAGGTCGGCGGCAGCCAATTCGACCACGTGACGATTTCCGGTGGCAACCCTGCGCTTTTGGCTAAGCTTAGCGAGCTGATTACTCCCCTCCATGAGCAAGGAATTGAAGTTGCCTTGGAAACACAAGGAAGCCGCTGGCAGGATTGGTTTCCATTGATCGATGATTTGACGATTTCTCCTAAACCACCTAGTTCTATGATGAAAACTAACTGGACCGTTCTGGATGATATTTTACAAAAATTAAAGGATCACGACCGCCTGTCACACACGAGTCTCAAAGTAGTGATCTTTAATGATGAAGATCTAAAATACGCCGAGTTTGTGCATGAACGCTACCCTGATGTGGACTTTTATTTGCAGGTCGGAAATGACGATTTGGAAGAAAATAAACCCGCTTCGCTTGCCAGTGAGTTGTTAGACAAGTATGAATGGCTGATTGACAAGGTTGTCGCATCTGCCAAACTTAACCGCGTGCGGGTGCTGCCGCAAGTCCATGCCCTCGTTTGGGGAAATAAACGCGGTGTATAACAAGCTGTAATTTTAAAAAAGCCGGATTCTATAAGCGGAATCCGGCTTTTTCTTTCTTCAAGGAACTTAATATTTTTGGTGACTCTTTGCATTTTTTATATCTCATGTTCTCCTCGATCATTAAAAAAGCATGAAAAGATTCCATGCTTCTCAAAAGCTATTTATTTTTTACTGTCATAATGACCTTTCACTACAACAGCAGCATGTACAGCTCCAGGTACGTAAAAAACCAAGGTGAGCAGCAGGTTAAGCAGGGCTTTCAACGGCTTTCCTGTAAACAAAACGGCTAAAGGCGGAACAAAAATCGCCAGGATATATAACATTAGAACTCCTCCTTCTATTTCATAATTGTGTTTGTCCTGCTTGTTGTCCTTCGATCTCTTCTTCGCTGGTTCCACATGGTCAGCTCCAGAGCGGCTATGCATACAGCCAGCCAGATAAAACCAAAAGTGAATCCGGCTAGAATATCGGTGAAATAATGAACTCCTAAGTATACACGGCTGAAACCAATGAGTAGAATGTAAACCGATAAACAGACAGCGAACGTATATTTCCATTGTTTTTTTATAGGACTGATGATGATTAAATAAATAATAAATCCATAAAACACCATTGAACCTGTGGAATGACCACTCGGAAAGCTGAAACCTGTAGCATCATACTTCGCTACTATTTCCGGACGCTGCCGGGCGAAAAAAGCTTTCAGGGTTTTAGTAAGTGTACTGATTCCAGCCATTGTGACTGCAAAAAAAATGGGAACCCATTTACTTAATTTTGAAAAGTAGATTAAATAAAGAATGACGATAACAGAACTAACCGTCAGCCACATCACAGAGCCTGTTTCCGTAATCCAGCCCGCTGCAGTATCTAGCCAGGGCGTCTTCATATGACTGACAACATCGATTGCCATTTGATCAGCAATAAATTTCTCATGTTCCAAAACATCCTCTGCCAGCTCTGAAAATATATAAAAGCAAGCTCCCGCTGAAAAGAAACCAAGAATTAGAATGACGAGGGAAGCTTTAGAAAGATCGGTTATCTTTGTTCCTGAAAACAGCACGCCAAAACCTCCTGACACCACTGCTACTTCCGTTTATTTTGTTTTTATTTCCCTTATCTACAGTAGACAAAACCCATTTGGCAGAGCCTCTTTCCCCCCTAAGTTCACGCCTGTTTCCCTTATAGCTTTTACTGAATTCATAAGTATAAAACATCTTTTCCAACGAACGATAATGATATAGAAAGGAGGAAGCTTATGAAACACTCTCATTTCAGAGGAGCTGCGTTTTTAATCGTCATTTCTATTCTTGCTTTTGCCTTCAGTTCTGGGTTTGCCAGACAGCCGGAATATGCCCAGTGGGGCAAAACGGCTGTTGAAGAAACAGCGAAAAAATATCCAGGCTGGAATCTTACCGAGTATGAATATGACGGGAAGGTTTTTATTTCTGACAACCGAGAACAATTTAACTTCAAATTTGTATTGGAAAATGAAAACCAGCAGAAAAAAGACGTACTCGTTTATGTGCTCGTGAATAAACCTCAAAATAAACTCATTGATGTCTACTTTGATGAGCTTCAGGATTTATCCTAGCATACAGTTTCCATAAAGCTTCACCTTTATTCCAAAAGCCACTTCCTGTGAAAGGTGTGGCTTTTTTTATTAAACAAATAATTATTTAGTTTGTATAATAGATTTTTTACAAAAAATAGGTGGGAATAACTATTATAATGGAAGGATGAGAATACCGACAGTTAACGAAACAAGATGTAAGAGGCAGACGCCTTCTTACATCTTGTTTTCATTTATTTTAACTTCCTCGATAGACTTGATATCCCCACGGCGATACGAGCAGAGGGACGTGATAAGGTTGAGAAGGATCACTGATTCCAAAACGGACAGGCACCGTCGTTAAAAAATGAGGTTCATTTCTTTCCTTTCTTTTTCTCTGGAAATACTCACCGATATAAAAAACAACCTCGTAGATTCCTCGTTCCATCTCCCCTCCTTTTAATAAGGGATGGCTTAGACGTCCATCTTCATTCGTCCGGCTGGTTCCTAAATACTCCCGATCATCTTCGTCGATACGGAAAAGATCAATTCTCACCTGAGAAGCAGGAAGCCCATGGGATAAATCTAACACATGCGTCGTTAAGCCAGTCATACGTTCCTCCTTAATAAGTACTGTGAGACTCTAGTGCGGAACCTTCATGATGAACAAGGTCCTCATGTGTAACCGTAAAGACTTGAAAGCCATAGGGAGGACGCGGTTCTGTATAGACCTTTCCCGCTGATCCGGGAATTTCCCCAACAACTGTTTCCCAGGTCCGGTTTTGAGATTCGAATGTTACATCTTTTAGTTGAGGGAATCTAGCTAATATACGGAGACCAATATGATAGATAAGGTTCTGGATAGAAGGTGTAGATTGTTCATGGAACACACAAGCAGCGATATCCTTCACTTGTTCGGCAGCTACGTAGCTTTCTGCTTCTTCCCCATAAGCAAGCTTTTTGTCATGATACTGCCAATGAATATTTAAATAAATAAACAGCGGTCGATTGCCATCTTCCGGAAGTGTAGTATATTCATCCTGAATGTAACCAACAAAAGAATTCCCGCTGACCTTTATTAACTGTAAATCGTATAAAGAGCTCTGCTGACTTTTCAATAAAATTTTTTCTTCCTTGCGGATGTAATGACAAGAAGCTGCTACGGTCTCATTACGCGAATGCTTAAAGACGACATCACTCTCTGTAAGCCTGGTTGATGTAAGTGCCCGAGCAGATTCAAAAGGAATTTCCTCTCCTTTCATCTCTACACTTTCAAAATGAGAATATTTATTAAGAAAAGCTTGTGCTGTATAAGCAAGAAATCCTTCGATCGTGCAGCCTTCATAACTGCCTAAATGTTTTTGAATGAAATTTTTCATCGAATCTGTCGCTACAACCATCGAATTATCTCCCTGTGTAAACGACGGGAGAAATTGCTCCCCGCCAACTTTGACACTCACATTTATGCCAAACACAACATTGCTCTTTCCGTTAAAATCGGACTCTTCAATACGCCGGACATCTTTCAGCGGCTTTAAATATGTACGATATGCAAAAACATCACGTTTTCCGTAAAACATTTCACGTTCTTTGTCCATAGACAGAATCTCCTTTTATAGAAAGTTTATCTTCCAGCCGGAACATAGCAATTTGATAGATTTCACATAAAGCCGTTTCGAACTCTATCGCTGGTGATCGAGTTAATCTTTCCTCCAGAACTTTGTGGACAGTCGATTTATCTTTTCCTTTGACAGCAAATATGAATGGAAAATCAAACTTCTCTAAATAAGCTTGATTCAGTTGTTGAAAGCTGTCATTATCCTCCTGGCTTAGGTTCTTTAACCCCGCCTGCAGCTGCTCATTTACTGAGTCCTCACTCATATTAATGCCGGCTGCTCCAAGGTGCGGATGGGAACGAATTAATTCCAGCTGCTCTTCTAAAGGGGATTCTGCAACAATTTGAACCATCCGTTCATGTAGATGATGGACGGAGTGAAAGGGTCTGAATTTGAGTACCTTTTTGGCTACCCAAGGGGAGTTTTCAAAAATTCCGCTTAAACAATTTGTAAAATTTTTCTCATTCGCTTCATTTAGACTTTGCAGGCTGGGCATCTCCACCCTCCTTATAGAATATCAATAATATTTCTATGAGTACTATGAGTTTATCCAATATTCTGACAAATGTCTTTAGACAGTTTCACTAATTCTTTTTCACAAAACTATGCAACAGCTACAATTATTCCTTAATTCTGCTCCAGTAGTTTTTTAATTCTTAAGGCGAGCCTTAACTGGAGAGTGATTTCAGAATCAGAGACACTCTTCCCTAATAATTCCTCACATTTTTCAATTCGGTAGACGACAGTATTACGATGGACAAACAACCGTTTCGCCGTTTCAGAAATCTGACAGTGTGTTTCTAAATAGACAAATAAGGTCTGCAGAAGGGTTTCGTCTTTATCGAAGCCTCTCACCTGAAGGGGATAAAGGGAGTGGGAATAGAATTCCTGTAAATCTTCCTTTGGCAGGAGCCGCATTAATTCCATGACATCTTTGGTCTGGTACAACTGAATAAACTGGTATTTGCCGGCAGCTTCACCAGTTTTAAGAGCATCTAAAGCCTCCCTGAAAGCACTGTTCACATTGATCAGCCCTCTTGAGATATTGCTTACCCAAAAGACAACGAACGTCCAAACCGTTGGTTCACTTGCTTTTGAACTAACTTCAACGAACTTTTTGCATAAGCGTTCACATTGTCAATGGAATCATGCACTTCAAATAACAAGACACAAAGCTCTCCCTTTGTAAATAGATGGGTGGACAATGATAACCGGACAATTTCATCTTCGATATACTCATAGATCGAGTCCATTTCCTTGCGGCTTTGTGTAAAGTTAGTCGTCCATTCATGCTCTTCCATTTTTCCAATGGCACACATATAGTTTTGTTCACTATCAAGAGAAAACTCTTTTGCCCTGTTAATCACCTCTGCATTCGATGTAAATAAGCCTTCCGTAAAATTAAAGAAGAAATCATTCTTAGCCTGTCTTGTATGTTGTTTGAGAGCATTTTCTTTCATCATTTCAAAGGAAATAACATTGGTCGCTTGTTCAATTGTTAACAAAGAAAAGTGATCATCCGGCTTTATTTCACCCAACACAAGCAGAAAACCGGCTTTTTTCTCATGGGTATAAACTAAAAAGGCTGAATAGGTAGCCTGATCAGGCAGTGTAGAAAATGTAAAAAATGAAGTATCAGGAAATAAGATGGAAGAATCTTTAAAGTATAAATCCTGCATCACTTTTGCTGTGAGATCATTAGGCTGGGAGTAAGCGATCGGCTTTGCATATTGATCCAGCAATACAACGGGGTATTCAATCATTTTAGCCAAGCTTTTAATGAGTGTTTTAATTCCTCTCCCACTCATGACGTGATCTGTAAACTGTTTATGGGTTTCGAGAGCAAACCGCAGTTCATTCGTCCTTTTATCTAAAATGCTGCTTAAAATCTCATTGACAATATCGCCCAGCGATTGTTCAAGAGGGATATCGATTATAGGAAAGGATAGCCGGTCTCCTGCCTCTATTACTTCCTCGGGGATTTCCTTTAGAAATCTTTTCGTTTTGATTCCTAATGCAGCACACCCTTCTCTTTTCATGTGCTCCACTAATTTCACTAATGAATGAGGGTCTTCTTTCACATGATAAGCTGTCGTCACCAGCATTTCATTAGGTTTTAAAAACCGAGCAATATCTGGAGCATCCATCATATTCACATGAAGCACTTCTTCTTCCAGGCCATCTCTTCCTGCTATGACCTGAGCACCTTGAAGTGCCGGTACATCGAGAACCTTCGATACCTTCATGGTCACCAGTCCTTTCACTACTTGAGAGTTTAACAGATATTTTATCATAATTTTTAGATAATTTATTTAAATTGCACAAAAATTCTTTCTATTTATCACAAAATTACCAATGATTGATCCATTTCCAATTGATACACTAACGATTAAGATAAGCATAATGGCCATAACGGCTTTAAGAGAGCATGGAATGGGGGCTAATTGATGGCATCAAAAAGAGAAACCAGCACGGCAGTAACTGATACAGCCGAAGACTTAGTTAAATGGCTGGGCTCCTTTGGTCAGTCCAAGAGCGGAGGCGTCACTCGTCCTCTATATTCTGAGCCATGGATGGAAGCTCAGCACGCATTACAGAAGAAAATGGAATTGTCCGGACTAGAAACTTATTATGATAGTGTAGGAAATTTATTTGGAAGATTGGAGGGTACAAACCCTGATTCTAACTGCATCTTAACAGGTTCGCATATTGATACTGTAGTGAACGGAGGCATATATGACGGGGTTTACGGAATTGTGGCCAGCTACTCAGCCGTCCAAAAGTTAAGGAAGCAATTTGGACACCCTAGAAAAACAATTGAAATTGTTTCCCTTTGTGAAGAAGAAGGCAGCAGATTCCCAATTACTTTTTGGGGCTCTGGAAATATCACCGGAAACTATTCCTTGCAGGATGCTGTCGGCAAAAACGATCATAATGGCGTTTCCCTTTTAGAAGCAATGAAGGCGGCTGGTTTTGATCCTGAAACGTATCAAAATCCTAAACGCGAAGACATTGAATGTTTTCTGGAATGCCATATCGAACAGGGGATTGTGTTAGAGAAAACAGCTACTTCTATCGGAGTGGTGAGCCATATTGCAGGACAGCGTCGTTACACGATAAAGCTATCCGGAGAGAGTAATCACGCCGGAACAACACCGATGCATTTCCGTAAGGACGCGATGGTATTGGCGGCACAGTTTATTACCTATTTGACTGACAAAGCAGAACAGGCAGACTCTGACCTGGTCGCAACGACAGGAAAATTAACCGCTTCGCCCAATGTTTCCAACGTCATTGCCGGGGAGGTCACATTTACTCTGGATGTCCGTCATTACAAGAAAAGAATGTTGGACCAATTTTGCAGAGAAGTCCTTGACCATTTTCATCAGAAAGCTGATCATTTCGGATTCGCTCTTTCTTATCATACATGGCTGGAAGCAGACCCGGTTCAAATGGATCAAGATCTTCAAGCACAAATGGCAGCAGCCGTTCGGGAAGAAAACCTCTCCTATCAATCGATGTTCAGCGGAGCTGGTCATGACGCGCAAATGTTTGGCTCTTTCTGTCCTTCTTCATTGCTGTTTGTTCCTAGTAAGAATGGGATCAGTCATTCACCAAAAGAATTTACGTCTTCTCAATTTTTGGAGCAAGGCATTCAAGTATTAACAAGAATGCTGTACCAGTTAGCTTACTAATAACGAAAGGAGTTCCCCTATGACCTACTCGGACTTAAACACACCACTCCGCACGATTATGACCCCGGGACCTGTCGAAGTTGATCCGCGGGTATTACGGGCTATGAGCACGCCTGTAGTCGGCCAATTTGATCCCGCTTTTACTAAGATTATGAACGAAGTAATGGAAATGCTGAGACATATTTTCCAAACGAAAAACAAGTGGGCTTTCCCAGTTGATGGAACGTCAAGATCAGGCATGGAAGCCTTGCTATGCAGCATTATAGAACCAGGCGATAAAATTCTCGTACCTATTTTCGGCAGATTCGGCTACTTGCTAACTGAAATCTGCGAACGGCATGGAGCTGAAGTTCACACTATGGAATGCACATGGGGAGATGTATTTGACCCAGCTGATGTCATCAAGGAAATCAAGCGAGTGCATCCGAAAATTGTAGCTCTCGTACATGGGGAGACATCAACCGGACGTCTTCAGCCTCTCGAAAAGATCGGTGCTGCATGCAGGGAAATGAACGTTCTCTTTACTGTCGATGGCGTTGCTTCCATCGGAGGAACAGACTTGAAAGTGGATGAATGGTTTATTGACGGGCTCGTTGGCGGTACCCAGAAATGTCTATCCGTGCCTTCCGGGATGGCACCTATTACTTACAATGAACGAATTGAGGAAATCATAACTGCCCGTAAAAAAGTAGAAAGAGGCATATCGACTGCTGAGGACCGCAAACAGGAGCTTGAACGCGATCATCCGATCATTAGAAGCAACTATTTAGACTTAAGCATGCTACAAGATTACTGGAGCTCGAGAAGATTGAATCACCATACAGAAGCAACGACTATGTTATACGCGCTAAGGGAAGGATTGAGAATTGTATTGGAAGAAGGGCTGGAAAACCGGTTTAATCGGCATAAATTTCATGAGAATGCTCTAGTATCCGGGTTAGAAGCTATGGGATTAACGTTATTCGGCAGCCCGAGCTGCAAGCTGCCAACAGTCACTTGTGTGAATATTCCTGAAGGAGTCGATGGGGAGTCTGTCCGCCAAATGCTTCTTCAAGAATTCGGCATCGAAATTGCCAGTTCATTCGGTCCTTTACAAGGAAAAATATGGAGAATCGGAACAATGGGGTATAGCTGCAGGAAAGAGAATATCCTTTTTACTTTAGGCGCATTAGAAGCCGTACTGATCCGCCATGGAGTAAGAGTTCACACAGGAAGAGCCCTTCAAGCCGCTCTAGACTCCTACTCATTGATCCATAGAGAACCGGTCGGGCAATAGAAGCAGGTTCTTCCAAGAAACCGCTTGTCTTATGAAAGGATGATAGCAGAATGGAAGAATTAGACTTGATCATCAAGAATGGCGATCTTGTCACAGGGCATGGGATCGATAAACAGGATGTAGGAATCAAAGATGGAAAAATAGCGACGATTCATAAAAATCTATCCCAGAAAGCCAAGGAAATCTATGATGCTGAAGGAACGTACATCTTTCCGGGGATGATCGATGTACATGTCCATTTCAATGAACCAGGACGCGAGGATTGGGAAGGTTTTTCATCCGGCTCCTATATGATGGCAGCCGGCGGAGCAACAACTTATTTTGACATGCCTTTAAATGGCATCCCTTCTACGACTACACCAGAAGCTTTAAACGAAAAGGCAGCCATCGGACAGCAGAAATCATTGATTGATTTCGGGTTATGGGGAGGTCTGGTACCAGGAAATGAACACCATCTCCAAAAATTGTCCCTTCTCGGGTCATAGGTTTTAAAGCTTTTCTATCCCCTACTGGAAATAAAGAATTTGAAGCTGTAGACGATGCCACTCTGCTGCACGGAATGCATGAAATAGCCAAAACCGGTAAAGTGCTTGCCCTTCACTCAGAGAATGGGCCAATCATACAGTACTTAACAGAACAACTACGAAATAAACCTGAGGTTACAGCAGAGGATTATACAGCAACACGTCCAATCAAAGCCGAAGTAGAAGCTGTGGAACGTGCGATTCACTACGCTGAATTGACTGGCTGTCCCCTCCATTTCGTACATATCAGCAGTCAGGCAGCGGTGGAGAAAATAGGGTGTGCGAAACGTGCAGGTCTTGATTTAACTGTTGAAACCTGCAGTCATTACCTTCTCTTTAATGAGCTGGATTTAGCAGATAAAGGAGCCATTGCAAAATGCGCTCCGCCGCTAAGAAGTGAAGAAGAACAGCAGCGGCTTATCCAACTGCTGCAATCCGACCAGTTTGATATGATTAGTTCTGATCATTCTCCATGTCCGCCTCTTCTAAAATCTACTGGTTTAATGGACGCATGGGGAGGCATTACGGGTGGCCAATTCACCTTTCTTTCGATGATGGAGCTAGCCCTCAGATACGATATCGCTTTTGAAAAAATCGCAGCTTTACTTTCTGCCAATCCCGCCCGCCGCTTCAAGCTCAGCGGGAAAGGAAAACTTGAACGAGGAGCTGACGCCGATTTAACCGTCATTAACCTTAAACAATCATTTACTGTCACTGAAAAGAATCATTATGCAAAACATAAGCCTACCTTGTTTATGGATCATACGTTTCCCTGCCGGATAGATGCTACTTTTTCAAGGGGACAATTGGTTTACTATGCAGATGCAGCATCCACTTCCCCCCCACAAGGAAGGTGGTTAACGTCATAAAAATATCCGCGTTTCGTAACAAACGGACGCGGACTTTTTATGAAAAAAGGGCTAACTGGTTTCTGTTACGACAGGCGAAATTTCTGGCATTGTCTGGTACACCCACTCGAGGAGATTTTCATCCTCCTGTTCATTCGCAATTACTGATAATCCCACCGGCAGTCCCTGTACCTCTACCAGAGGCAAAGTAACCTGAGGCAGACCAGCAAGCCCTGCAATACAAGAAAGCTGCATCGTCCTCCCTCTCACATTCTGCAATAGATGACCAGGGGTATTTCGTTTAGGGGGTCCGCCGGGAGCTGTTGGAATCACAAGCAGTCCATCCTCACCAAGTAATTCCTTCAACATGCCTGTGATCGACCGTCGGTGAGAGAATGCATCGGCTAGTACATCCTCAGTAACCGTTCTTGCCCACTGAAAACGCTCTTCAATATCTGGTCCAAATACGGGACGTTCTTCTTCTATCCATGCTCCGTGCTGCTGCCAGATTTCCCATCCTTGAATATGCTTGAACGTATGGAACCAGCTGTCCAGCCCTTTTGATGACAGCCGGACAGTTTCCAGATGTCCATGGATCGTATGCAAATGCTCCAATACCTCTGAAAAAGCATTGTTTGTTTGTACATCCAGAAGCTCCCAAGCATCTTCTCCTAAAATAATTCGTGAGAACGTTCGCTTCTTCTCACTAGACTTCAAGATTACTTTTCCGACTTTATATAAATCTTGTACCTTTCCAGCCATCCATCCTACAGTGTCAAAGCTCGGAGCAAGAGGAATGACTCCAGTCATATCAATAGCTCCATGAGAAGGACGAAATCCAAATAGACCACAGTATGAAGAAGGGATACGTACGGATCCCCCTGTGTCTGTGCCAAGCGCAAAATCCACCTCATTTCCAGCCACAGTTACAGCTGAACCGCTTGAAGATCCACCGGGAATGCGGGCAGGTGCTTTTGGATTTATAGGCGTTCCAAAGTGGACATTTTCTCCATTCAAGCTGTACATCAGCTCATCCGTATGTGTTATTCCAGTAAGCTCCGCCCCACGAAGTAACAAGCGATCAATCACCGGGGCATTTGAGACAGCGGGTTTATGTGTCTCCAACCATGTTGGATTTCCTGCTGCGTTACTATGTCCTTTTACAGCAAATACATCCTTTACCGAGAAGGTACGGCCGCTTAATTCTCCACCGCCTTTATTGACCAATCTCAGCTCTTCGTTTATAAAACCTTGATATTGATCTGACATATTCCAACCCTCCGAATTATACATACAATTTGTCTTAGTTCTTAGTGAAGAGGCTATCATTTTTCAATGACTAAAACATAACTCATGATAATAAAGCAATAATATTCTTATTAAGATTTATCTGTTTTCATTTCCGCCAGGCTTTGTACAGCCCTGATTATTCCTCCATAGCCTGTACATCTGCATAAATTCCCAGACAAAGCCTCTCTTATTTCTGTTTCCGATGGAGAAGTCGTTTCATTCAGCAAAGAATCGACAGCCATGATCATCCCAGGTGTACAATAACCGCATTGAAAACCTCCTTCCGTAAGAAAGGCTTGTTGGATCGGATGAAGCTGCTCCTCAACTTTCATTCCCTCAATCGTCTTAATTGTCGATTGATGCACTTGATATGCAAGCAGGAGACAGGAGTTCATCAGCTTTCCATCGACAAGGATGGAACAAGCGCCGCACCTGCCAATCCCACAGGAAATTTTCGTTCCTGTCAGCCCCAGTTTATTCCTGAGAATATCGACGACACGCTCTGTCGGACTTACATGAAGTTCTATTGATACTTCATTAATCGTAACTTGAATAGCAGGAGCAGTTATGTCTTCCTTAGGGTTCACAACTTCATAGTCTTCCATTGTGATTTTCTCTCCTTTACAGCTGATAATATTTCTTCCGGAGAAACAGGCAGGGAATTGACCCAATGATTGGTTGCATCATGAATAGCTTTCGCAATAGCTGGAGCTACTCCTACGGTACCGATTTCCCCGACTCCCCTGGGGCCATGAGGGTCGCCTTCCGCCAAAGCTTCGATCGGATCGACCTTCATGTGGATCGGCAAATCCTGAATACCTGGGATTAAATAATCATCAAGGTTTTCTGTAACATACCGGCCCTTTTCCATTAACGCCTCTTCCATCAGCGTGTATCCCAGCGCCATTATGCCTCCACCTTCAATTTGACCACGGTAGCCAATTTCACTTACTACCGGTCCTGCTGCAATAAATTGATCTAACGTAAGTACACGTACTCTTCCAGTTAACAAATCTACTTCTACATCGGCTAGTACAGCACTGAAGGTATATAAAAAGTGTCCGCCGTCAACGGGATCTGGAGTGGTAGGAAACTGAAAATCAGTAGATATAGAAATGCACTCCTTATCTCCAAGTTCCTCGGCCAAATCCGTAAAAAGGAGTAGTGGTGATCCTCTTTTTTCATCAGAAGGAAAAATCCCCCCTGGGCCAAGCATTAGTTCTTCACGTGAATAAAGAGTCAGCTTTGCAGCAGCGTTTAAGACGCGTTCTATGAACTGAGGCTTCATTCTTTGCATCGCCTGCCATACCATGCTTGTCCCTCTTGAAGCGGTTGTCGATCCAGAAGAAGGAACCTTTGCTGTATCCCCGAGAACGATGGACAGGTCACTGTCATCGATCCCTAATTCCGCTGTCACCAGGGTTTCGATGACGTTTAAAATGCCTTGACCTGCCTCTTCGAATCCAAACGCAATTTCTATTTTTCCATCCGGCATCAATGACATCCGCCCCCTGCCGGATCTAAACGTCCATAACCAAGCCCGCCTCCATGCATCGTGATCGATATTCCTGTTCCTATTCGCTTCTTCCTGCTGGAATAGTATTTTTTCCCGCGAACTTTGTTATGTTCAGAAACGGCGTCCAGCACTTGTGCCGCCCCGCTTGTTGGAGCAATTCGATGGCCTAGCGGACCGAGATCATCTTCTTTACGAACATTCCTTTTTCGTAACTCTAGCGGAGTCAAACCAAGTTGTTCTGCCAGCCGATCCATTTGCCCCTCTAGTGCGAACGTAACTTGATTGCCTCCAAACCCTCTAAATTCACCGGAAACCCCATTGTTCGTATAGACTGATTTTCCTTTTATATCTATGTTGGGAATGATGTAAGGTCCTGAAGCATGTTCAACAGCAAAGTCCAGTATCGCCGGCCCGAGAGTTGCATAAGCACCTGTATCAGCAAGGATCCGCACTTGATGAGCTTGCAGCACCCCTTGCTCATCAGCTCCGGTTTTCATCATAATTTTCATCGGATGTCTTTTTAACCCGGAAATCATGGATTCTTTTCTCGTTTGATGAATTTTAACTGGACGACCACTCTTCAAAGCAAGAAGAGCTCCGTAAGGCTGGATATTTAATTCATCCTTCCCGCCGAACGAGCCGCCCATTGGACTGGATACTACGCGAATGCTCTCTTCCTTGATTGCTAATATCCTCGATAGTTGAAAACGGTCCTTATACCCATGCTGTGTACCTACATAGGCCGTTATCCCTCCCCCAGGTTCTGGAACAATGACTCCGCCTTCTGTTTCCATATAGGTATGCATCTGCCTTGGAACAAGGTAAGCTTCCTCTACCACTGCTTTGCAATTCTCAAAACCATCACCCATGTTTCCCTGCTGGCAGCCAGCTTCGTGAAGGATGTTTCCATTGTCATGGATGGGCATCGTCTCCTCATGCAGGGCAGTTTCCATCTCATCAATAACAGGCAGCTCTTCATAGTGAACTTGGATCCTTTGTAATGCCTGTTCAGCAATCTCAAGGGAGTCCGCAGCTACAGCAGCTACGGCATCACCGATAAAACGTACACGCGTTTCACAAAGCACGGGTTGATCCGGGGTAATAATGCCAAACCCATTAAGTTCTGGAATATCTTTATGAGTAATAACAGCCCTTACACCCGCCATTTCTTCTGCTGTTGATGTATCAATGTTAAGAATATTGGCGTGAGGATAAGCGCTTCTTAATATCTTTCCATACAGCATAGAATCAAATGAAAGGTCACTTAAATAACGCAGATCCCCGGTGACTTTTCCTTGTCCATCCGGTCTTACCCGCTGACGATATTGAGAAATCTGCTGCATTTGTTAACTCCTTTCTATCTGAGCTATCCATTCTTCCAGCTCCGATACGATGAGGTTAGCTGCGACCTGCGTACAGTATTCACCCGATGTAAAAGGCGTTGGGGCTGGACGATAAGTACGAATGATCTCTTTTTCAAGCAGCAAAAGCCTCTTGTCGTCAAGTTGTTTGCCTAGAAGCAAGCTTTCACACGTTTCAAGCCGGTGCGGCAAGTACTTCCCTCCTCCGATGGCGAAGCGGGCCGAAGTGACCTTATGATTGGAATCGATTCTAATACTGCCGGCCACCGTCACTAGAGATGGAATGAAACCTTCCCTGCGCCCAACCTTTTTATAAAAATGGAGGATTTCTCCTTCTGCAGAAGGAATCGGAAGGAAAAACGCCGTAATTAATTCATCCCTTCGTTTAGGAATCGACACAAAATCATGTAAAGACTCTACGTGCATTTCCTTTCCATCAAACCAGGAAATATGTGCATTTATTACGAGCAGTGCCGGAATAAGATCTCCAATCCCATAAGCTACATTCCCACCGATAGCAGCCTGATTTCTCACAGCTGGAGAAGCAACCTGATCGATAGCTGTAGAAAGAACCTGCCAACTCTTCCTTATGGAAGGATGTTTCTGGCATGCCTTCAGGCTGGTCAGTGCCCCGATAATAAGATTCCCAGTGGATTTATCTATCCCTTTCATCCCCTCAATAGAAGCTAGACTTATGAACTGACCCGGCAGCGCAATCCCCTTTTCTCTCATAAGCTGAAGAACAGTACCCCCAGCAATATAAGCCGCATGTTCACCAAATTTTCTTTTTAACCTCCATGCTTCTTCTACACTTCCGGGATGCCAGACCTTTGTGTACAACTGATTAGGATTGCTTAATTGAGTTGATAAGCCGGACCTAACTCCGTTATCCATTGATACTCATCCTCCGTATCGATATCAAAGAACATCCACCATTGATCATATTCAATCTTCCTCCCTTGAGCAGCAAGCTTTTTGTTAAGGAGGCATTTAGCCCCTTTGTCTCCGCATAGAGTAAACAAGTCTTGAAACAATGTATAATCGATCAATAAAGGCGGCTGAATGACTCCATGGAAAGCAGAAGCTACGAAATGAAAAGGAGGGTCTTCTTCTCTCCCTTCTCGATAGTTCTTTAATAACTCATTAATCATAGCGGGAGTGACAAAGGGTTGATCGGCCAACAGGATAACAATTTGTGTGGCCTTAAAGAATTGAGCTCTTCTGATACCTTCCTGGAGTGAATAGGCCTGGCCATCACACGCTCTCGGGCATACTACGTGTGTCCATTTTGAACGGTAAGGTTCACAAAGGAATGCAGGCTCCATCCAATTGAGGGAATCCCCTTCTTGAGTAATCACGTAAATATGATCGAGTTCCGAAAATAAAGCCTTCGAAAAGGAATGGCTGCCAATAGTCGTTCGTTCCAGGACAAGACTCAGCTTATTACGTCCCATACGTTTGCTCTTTCCAGCAGCCAGAAAAATACCGACCTTATCCCGATTCATGAAGCACCACCTTAGATTTTTTAGACACTTGAATCAATTGAGCAATAATGCTGATGGCAATCTCATCTGCTCCTTCAGCGTCGATCGATAAACCGGCTGGAGTCGTGATTAAAGGCGGAAGGACATCCGTTCCTAACAGCCGTTTCGTTCTTTGTTTAGATCCTAATACTGCTAAATATTTCAATTCTTTCCCTATTAAATAAGAGAGCAGTTCTTTATCTTTTTGAAAACTATGGGTCAACAGAACAACAAAATCATTGGGAGAAAATTGAATTTTGTTTACTAAGTCTGTTGGAAAACCTACAATTCTCTCATCAGCATCAGGAAAATGCTCTTTCGTGCATAAGGCTGGACGCCAGTCTGCTACTATAACTGAAAAACCTGTTTTGGACGCCATGTCTACTAATGGAATGGCATCTTTGCCTGCCCCCAGAACGATCAGCCTCTCCTTAGGCTGAAAACAGTGAAAGTAAACTTCTTTTTCTCCTTCTTTTGTTTTACCGAATTTTTGTGAGGTCATTTCTAAACTTTTCCCGGAAAAGTAGTCGTTATCTCCGAAATACTCCTCGCCTGCTCTGTAAAGGGTTTTCACTTCGCTGTTGCCGATAGGCAGTTTTTTATACATCGTGACTTTCTTCCCTTGCTCAAGCAGTACCTTTAATTTAGTTAACTGACTACTTAACACATCAGTAATAGGTTCGAGCAATACTTGAATCAAGCCATTACAGCCTGATCCTTCTCCCCACATCAAATCACGATAGCCTCTCATGTCATAAACAATAATTTCAGCATCTTTTGACTCATTCCGTTTGATTCGTTCGGCTACATCTTCCTCCAGACATCCCGCACTAATCATACCTACCTGACTTCCATTTTGTTTAAAAAGCATCATCGCTCCTTCTTTTTTATAAGCAGATCCTTCAACGTGGACGATAGTAGCTAATACATCACCAGTTTCTGCTTCTGGAAAGATTTGATGAATATCATCCATAGTTGTTTCTCCCTTTCATATTTTTAATATTCTAAAAATTAAAGCGAAATTTTTTTATATGAATCTCCTCTGTACAGATGTTATATTAATTAACACAACATGTAATGTCTACTCAGCTTATATAGATCATAAAATGTATGGAGGAATTTGTCATTGTGTAAATTGAATAATTCCTGCCGCTGCTTTTAGACGGAGTAACTAAACATTCTAAAAGGAGGTTGATTCCATGAGCTATCAAGTCTTCGTTTACGGTACTCTTCTAAACGGCGAATCCAACCATCACATCGCTGTTCCACATTTATTAAAAAGCGAACCAGGTACCATTCATGGATGTTTATATAATGTCGGCCGATACCCAGCCGTCGTCTTAAACGATAAAAACAAAATTACGGGCGAATGGTTCACAATTACAGAAGAAGGTCTGCGGCAATTCGATACCCTCGAAGGTCATGAACCAGGCAGCACCAATAACCACTATGACCGCGTTTGGATTGCAGATGCAAATAACGATCAAGAAGGTTATGTTTATACGTTCACAGAGGAACAAGCAGCAGCACTTGAAGAAATTCCATCCGGAAACTGGATTAATTTCCGCAGGAAGAAACACTTACGTTAGAACTGGCGATCGCTTGACTAGACGCTTAATCGAATTATCCGCTTCATTTAATACAAGTTCTTTGTCTATCGTTTTTAGTTTCCCTTGATCCATAACTACTTTTCCATTAATCATGGTCATGTCCACGTCTGCCCGGGTAGCGGAGTAAACAATTCTCGAGATGGGATCTACATTAAAACTTGGATACGTATGAAATTGACGCAGATTCAATATCGCTAAATCTGCCTTTTTCCCAATTTCAAGGCTGCCTATTTCATGTTGACGGCCAATCGCCCGGGCACCACCTATGGTTGCCATCCTGAATACAGTTTTCGCGTCCATGGCTGCAGGTCCATGAAAGGGTTTTTGAATAAGAGCAGCCAGTCTCATCTCGTTAAACATATCTAAATTATTGTTACAAGGAGCGCCATCCGCCCCTAAACTCAATGAAATCTCCCGATTGACTAAATCCTGAGTATCAGCAATTCCGGAAGCAAGCTTTAAATTTGAACCAGGACAATGACTGACATGCACACCTTTTTCCTTGATGATTTTCTTTTCCATTTCATCCAGCCAAACACAATGAGCTAAAATCAACCGTTCATTAGCAAGACCAAGAGAATCAAGGTACACCACATTCCTCATTCCTGTCTCCGCCTCTACCATTTGAATTTCCCCTTGATTTTCAGAAGCGTGCGTATGGACATAAACATTGTAAAACTTGGACAATCTCGCTACTTCTCTAAGAAGCTCCTCGGTACAAGAAATCGCAAACCTCGGTGAGAATGCGTATTGGATCCGCCCGCCATCATGCATATGCCACTTTTTCAGCAAATCAACGCTTTCCTGAAGAGATTTCTCAGTACTTTCCTGGAGATTACTCGGAACTCCGCCACCTTTATCCATCATCACCTTTCCCGAAAGGGCACGAATTCCACTTTTTGATATCGCCTGAAAGGCAGCATCCGTATGGTGCACCGTCTCCATATCCACCACTGTTGTCGTTCCACTTTCAATCATTTCCCCAAGACCAAGCATGGCCGAATAATAAATCGACTCTTCATCGTGTGCAGCTTCAAGCGGCCAGATCCGCTTTTCCAACCATTCCATCAATTCCAAGTCATCCCCCTGCCGCGAAAAAGCGTCTGACACAGATGAATATGCGTCTGAACGAACCCCGGAATTACAGTTCGCCCCTCGGCATCAATGACCTCATCGACCTCGTCATTAAGATTCTGACCCATTTTAATAATGAATTCATCCTGGATCAGAACATCTCCTTTTATCACCTCTTCACGCTCATTCATTGTAATGATTTCAGCATTCTTAATTAGCATCCGACTCATGTAAAGACCCCCCGATTAAATTTTCAGATGATAGAAACAGATGAAATGGACAAAACAAAAACCCGGCCGCAAAACGCACAGCCCCGCGACCATACGTTTCGTAGCCAGGAATTTACGGTTCCTTGTAGAGACCCTCAAACCAGATTATTGAGAATATACGAAACTTGCATATGAATTTCTTCTATATTACGACTTCCACCCTTTTCATTCAATATATATGTAAGAAAACCTAACACAAATAAATAATCGATATCCTTACCTCCTGCATTTTTTCGAAAATTTTGTCTTATTTATCTAAATATCCAGCAAAAATATGTCTAAAATATCTAATGACCTCCTTTCCAGGTTCCTATACAATGTTAGAAAAGTTGACATAAGTCATGTAGGAGGAATGTAAATGGGATTGCAAAATCCAACTGCTAAAGAAGATCCACGTCCGGAAAATGAACTCTCCGTCTTCACTAATCGTTTAAAGATGCCGCACATTTACGTGATTTTATTTTTGTTTAGTATGGTGGCAGCCATTACGACTTATTTCGTTCCAGCAGGTACGTACGACAGAATAAGTGGACCTGAAGGAAGGACGACCATTGATCCTAGTTCATTTCATACAGTAACCCCAAGCCCAACTTCTCCCACGGATTTCATGCTCGCATTTCCTAAAGGGCTGGTTAGTGCAGGAAGTGTGGTATTCTTCACATTTATCATTGGTGGAATGTTTATGGTATTAAGAAGAACCGGCATTATAGAAATTGCCGTTGATACGTTAACGAGAACCTTCACAGAAAAAAGTCTTGCCATTATCCCTGTGCTGATGATCGTTTTTTCATTGATTTGCAGTTTAATAGGAACACAGGAGCTCAGCCTCGTTTATGTACCTGTCATTCTGCCTCTGGTGATCGCGCTGGGCTATGACTCGATCATCGCTGCAGCCATAGCTCTTTGCGCCACAACGGCCGGGTTTACTGCAGGTTTTTTAAACCCCATTAACACAGGATTAGGACAGAAGCTGGCCGGACTCTCTCTTTACAGCGGATTAGGTCTCCGCCTGGCCGCTTTTATGATCATGGTAGTTATCGGTATCTTGTATGTGCTCCGATATGCAAGGAGAATTAAACGTGACCCTGAACAAAGTCTTGTTTATGAGGACGATTATGAAAAACGCAAGCTTTACAAAACCGTACAAAGTACGAATCGCTATCAAGCCACCCTCAGGCAGAAGCTAGCTTCCATAACCGCTCTGCTATTCTTCGGTATCCTTGTCTACGGAGTGCTGAAGCACAGCTGGTTCATGATGGAAATGTCAGGGTTGTTTATCATCATGGGTATCGTTGTAGGTCTGGTAGCAGGACTCTCTACAAGTGAAATATGTGAAGGATTCAATGATGGCTTTAAAAGTGTTTTACTAGGGGCATTTATTGTAGGGGTGGCTCGAGCAGTAGCCGTCATTATGGAAGACGCTCATATCATGGATTCGATCGTCTTCGGACTCGGTCAACTTGTCGGCCATTTTCCTTCTATATTCAGCGCCATTGGAATGTTTATTGTGCAATTACTATTCAACTTTCTTGTCCCTTCAGGAAGCGGACAAGCCTTAGTGACAATTCCTATAATGGCTCCGCTGGCAGACCTTATAGGGGTTACGAAGCAGACAGCCATACTTGCCTATCAATTCGGAGATGGTTTAGGCAACATCTTGTTTCCTACTTCCGGTTATTTTATGGCCACTCTTGCCTTAGCTGGAGTGAAGTGGCAGAAGTGGGTTAAGTTTTACCTTCCCCTTTTTGGATTGTGGACAGGTACGAGCCTTATCTTTTTAATCATTGCACAAATTATTCAATGGAATGGCTGAGCTGCTGAGTAATCAATAAAAGGAGGAAATTATGACTAGTCATTATAGCTTGCTGCCGATTACTAAAGAAAAAAACCGTATTTTAGGTCCAAAAGCTTACATTGCGATGTGGTGGGGAGACGCCATCATGGTCGGTTCGTTTATGTTAGGATCCAGTATGATTCCCCCATTCGGAGAACTAAATTTGTATCAGGCATTTGCAGCATTGATTTTGGCAAACCTATTAGCCGCTCTTTTGTTTGCTTTAAACGGTAGAGTCGGATGGAAGCATGGGATACCGATGGTGGTACAGCTTCGTTCTTCGTTTGGACCCGCCGGAGCAAAAGTTCCTTCACTTCTTCGGGCAGTTCCTGCATTATTTTGGTATGGCGTCCAAACGTGGTTAGGTGCACAAGCCTTGAATCATATCTTTCTCGATATCACAGGGTTCGGTAATGTTTGGATCTGGTTTTTTAGCTTTCAGGCACTGCAGATTTATTTATCTGCCAAAGGAATCAAATCTATTAAATGGATCGAGATTGTCGGGGCGATTATTATCATGCTTGGTGTCATCTACATGATTTTCCTATTCCTCTCAACCTTTGGGTTCCAAGTGGAAAAAACTGCTGACATACAAGGAACATGGGGCATTCCGTTCTGGCTTGCGATGACCGTGTTACTCGGACAGTTTTCAGCGCTCTTCTTAAATGTGTCTGATTACACGCGTTATGTCCCTAAAAAAATATCAGGTAAAACCTTCATCGGCTCCCATATTATCGGGATTGTACCGCCAATGATCCTGCTCCCCCTCGTCGGGGTTTTAGGAGCAGCGGCCGTTGGGATATGGAACCCCGTTGATATTATTTCCGAGTACATATCAAATTTCATGGCAAGTCTGATTATCTTACTCGTCATTGCATTAGCCCAAATTACAACTAATCTTGTCGCTAACATTACACCTACCGTATTTGTAGCCATGGATCTTTTCAACATATCCTGGGAGAAAGCCTGTGTGATCATCGGTCTCCTCGGAGTCTTCACTTGTCCGTGGTGGATCATGAGTGCTTCTTACTTTACTGTCTTTATTTCCATCGTTTCCGCATTCTTAGGACCAGTGTTCGCAGTTATGGTCATCGATTATTACTTTATCCATAAAGGTCATTACAATGTGGAGAAATTATATGAGACAGCTCATTTATTTTCCTCTTTCAAAGGGTGGAATCCTGCAGCGATCATTGCCATTACTGCAGGTACAGCGTTTTCTTTCATCAATGTTGATTTATCCTGGTTTTTAGGGCTTCTCCCAGCTGGTATAGTTTATTTATTACTCATGAAATTCTGGATAGGAAAAAAAGAAAAGTATGTAGAAGATTCTATAACCTCCACATCAGCTCAAACCGTCATGAGGGAGAAAAAAGAAATCCAGGCAAATTAAGTCCCCATCAATAAATGTCCCAGCTTTAAGCTGGGGCATTTCATTATTTCAGAACGCATCCAAAATAGTTTTTCTACACCTTTAGGCAAACACCTTCCCTCCTTTTTCATTCATTTCATACAATACAATATACTGATTAAAGGTGGTGAAAATTGTGGGCTACGGATACGGCGGCGGTTTTGCGCTAATCGTTGTATTGTTTATTTTGTTAGTAATTATTGGAGCTGCTTGTTTTTATTAATAAGCAAGTCTCTGACAGTTTATTGTCAGGGCAAGCTGCCCTGGCAAGACTATATGTATCCTCTCTGTCTGATTAACCTGAATTTTAGTTCGATGGTTGGTTTCACATCGTAAAAAGTGAGGATATAATGAAGAAGTGAAATTTTTCTTACGGATACATATTTATCAAAATACGTCTTAGGCGTATTTTTTTGTGTCTGCCAATTTTAAATGAGGTGAAGGCTTTGTCTGGATTTACGATACTCATTCTTCTGATCATCCTTATCGGATTTAATAAATGGATACCTGGAAAACACGCTTCATTACTGGTCAGTTCGTCCTTTGTGCTGGTAATGCTGTTCCTTACTAGCTGCGCACCTTCTTCTTTATCTTCAGGTAATTCAGGACATGAAGAAACCACCCAAACCAACGAGGAAGAAAAAGTTACAGCTACTGTCACAAAAGTGGTTGATGGCGATACAATTGATATCAGCTTAAACGGCAAAGAAGAAACGGTCCGTATGCTGCTCGTAGACACGCCTGAAACGGTCCATCCTAATAAACCTGTGCAAAAATTCGGACCTGAAGCAAGTGCTTTTGCGAAAGAAACACTATCAGGGAAGGATATTCAACTTGAATACGATGGCCCGAAGCGGGACAAGTATGGGCGGTTGCTTGGGTATGTATGGGTAGATGGCCATATGTTTAATCAAATGTTATTGGAAAAAGGCCTGGCTCGTTACGCTTACGTGTACGATCCGCCCTATACCCACGCGAAAGAGTATATAAAAGCCCAAAATCGTGCCAAAAAAGAGAAAAAAGGCATCTGGAGTGTACAAGGCTATGTCCAAGACAGCGGTTTTCAAGATAAGGAAGCCCCTGCAAAGGAGCAGTCCAGTGAAAATACAAAGGACACGGAAGAAGGAAAAAAATCCTCTTCACCCTCTGTGCGTTATAATCCCAATGGCCCGGACCGGGATTGCAGCGATTTTTCCTCACAAGAAGAAGCGCAAGCCTTTTATGAAGCAGCAGGCGGACCAAAATCTGACCCTCACCGGTTAGATGGCAGAGATCACGATGGAGTCGTTTGCGAAGGGCTTTAAGCTTCTTGCACTAAAAAGCGCGTTTTACCACGCGCTTTTTTAATCTCGTTCATTGACTTCATATGCAGCACGAACTCCTGACTCAATCGCACCTTCCACCCAGCCATGAAAGGCAGAAGTATGCTCGCCAGCGAAATGAATGCGTCCTTCAGGTAAATAAAGCTCCCAGGAAAAATCAGTGGACTGATTAGGAGAAAATAAGGTAAAACACCCCGCAGAAAATTGGTTTTGACTCCAGCTGTAAGAAGCTCCTCGGTTGAATTCCTCATAGACTCGGTTTCCATAAATCTTCGATAATCCAAACAGGGCCTCTCTTATTCTTTCTTCTTCCGGAAGGCTGTTCCACAACATGGCGTTCTGGCCCCAGCTGTAGCTTCCAAGCATGACACTAGGTCCTTGTGCTCCTATATTATGACTCGGACTGTACGTATATCTCAGTGGGAGATCTGTAATAATATTGCCTATTTTCATTTCTTCCCAAAACCTCGAATTGAACTCCAATCCAATTTTAATAGAGGATACATAGGTGAGTTCCCTGATGGCCTTCCACTTACGAAAGGAAACGGAATCGATTGGGTAAATGTCTACAAATTGAAGGACTGAGTAAGGAATCGTACTAATTACATAGTCTGCTTCCAAGCTGTGGTATTGATTGGTCCTCCGGTCTCTAAAAGTCACCGTAACCCCATTTTCCTGCTGCACAATTTGATGAACCTTCTGATAGTAATAAAGATTTGACTGCAGCTCCGGAACAAAAGCCAGTGGCAGCTGATCATTCCCCCCTGTGATCTCATAAAATTTCAAGTCTTCATTAAAAACGGTACGAACAATATCTAATAATATATCTACAAACGATAAATTAGGGAATCCTTCAATCCCGAGCACCACTTTTACAAGCCGAATCGCATTTGGTGAGAGGGAAGTGCCCAGGGGATTAAATCTTAAAAAGTCATCAAAAGAATAACTATTAAATTTCTTCCGCAACCTTTCCTGCTCCTTAGGATCCGCATCCTGATAGAGGTCAAGAAAAGGTTGGACAGCAGACCTCAACAACTGAACGGCCGTCCTCCCTTGTTCTTCTTCCGGAAGAGGGATGTTAAATACATTGGGATTTTCATTATAATATTCAACTGTCGTCTGCACTCCATTGACTAAGTAAAGGTCATTTTTATTTCTAAATTCATTCGTCGGCAAATGAAATTTCTTTACGTATTCGGCGACTAGATCATGCGTCTCAGGAAAACGCATCGCACCTACATCTAAATACAACCCTTCTGAAAACGGTTTACGCAGGGTATATACTCTTCCCCCGATCCGGTCGTTACCTTCAAGGATGGTCACCGAATGACCGGCATCTTTTAACAAAGAAGCTGAAACCAACCCCGCCATCCCCCCGCCAATGATGATCACTCGTTTAGGATCCGGTGTTTTCTTCAGACCATTTCGTACAATACGAAGCATGTCATTTGGGTATGTCAGATCGCCATACGTATAAAAATCCTCTCGATTATCCAACTTTTCCCCTCCTGTCTATTGGAAATATATGAGATAATTAGAAGAGTTAGACTGACTCATCCATACAATACATGTGTAAATAATTAAAAGTCAGTCACGGATACAAGTTGAATGGAGGCTTAAGATTGGAAGATCATTTCGGTCAGCAGAATAAACGGATCACCCATGAGCTCCTGTTGGATCTTCTCTCAGGAACAGCATTATTAACTCAATGGATCATCGTCTTCCTATACTGGAACAAGGTGCCGGATAAAGTTCCCATGCATTTCAATACGGCCGGAGCCCCGGACGGTTACGGGACCAAATACACGTTATTTCTACTGCCGGTGATTTCTATTTTACTTTTTTTAGGATTCAAGGCCTTCCGCTTCATTAAATTTGACCGCTACCACGGGAACCACCCAAAAGAAATAAGTCTCAAGCTCTATGCCCTTTTTCGCTCTTATCTGTCGTTAACAGCAGCCCAGACCTTGTTATTTTTTCTCCTCTTACTCTATTTGTCTATAAAAATCGCTGCTGGGGACTTGAATACGCTTCCTAATTCAGTGATTGTTGTTTACTTTGGTCTCATACTCCTTACTCTTATCATTTATGGAATAGTTGAATGGAGGATGAAAAAAGCGTTTTATAAAGCTAACCCCCGTATGAAAAAAGAATTCTTCTAGATTGGATGAGTAACATGCATAAAAAAACTGCCGAAGATCTTTTCGACAGTTTTTAAGGGTTCTATGTCTTGTGGAATATGGGTGTGAATTGTTCCTACGATCACATTGGTTTTCAACCATTTGAAAGACTTAGTGTTCTAAGCAGATTCAGACTGTGAGCCTATTTTCGAGCAGAGATTTCACACAAAGAATTTTACGAAACAGAAGGAGTAGGAGTCGGCTCCGCATAGCCTTCTTCGTATTTTGCTTCTATTTCTTTACGAATGGTTTTTATTGATTTTCCGTTTTCAAATTGGTTAATAGCTTCTACTGCTGTTTCAAGACAAACCCCACACTTCGTTGCGTGGTCGTCCCAGACAATCTTCTCTCCCGATGGATCAGAATAGACGAAGCAGTCGTAATTGCTTTTATGTCCGACTGATTCTCCACAACCACAGAAACAAGGCATTTTTTCAACGACTTCTTTATGAGATGCAACCGCTTTGTAGATCCTGCCTAAATCTTCCGACTGATTTGTTAAAAAATCAGGGAGCACCTTCACAGACTTCGTTTCCTCACGAATGTCCCCGGTAGCTGAGTCGGAATATTCTTTGGCGGCTTCCTCTTTGGGACTGCAGCCATTTAACAGCATAATTCCTGTGCCGACAAAACCAATAAGTAATAGGAAAACTCGTAAATATTTATTCATCTCTACTTAACACCTCAGTTAATTTTAGTAAATAGTTACTTAAATTATAGCACGGACTCATTTCCCAACAGAATGAAATCATGACAAAATATTGAAAGGTGTTTCTACTCTTTTTACATTATTTTATCTCCGCTATTCAAGGCTGTAACAACTCTCAACGATTTATTTTCCGGGAAATATAGGCAGTCTTTTTTTGAATTCTGTTTTTTATTGAGAATTTTATCTGTATAAAAAAGGAATTCCATCCGATATGTAGAAATTAATAGAATAAGGCATCTGCTTAAGAGAATCAGTCAAAATAAGGAAGGTGGAGGAATAAGATGTTTAAAAATCTTATGTTTAGGTTGATTCCACATAAAGAACAGCATGTTAGTGAAAAAAGGCTTATACGGGCAATTAAGCGTTTAAAGATTGAGAACTATCATTTTAATTGGGATCGCAGCAGTTGCTTTATTGAATTTGGCTACAAAGAAAAGACCTACAGACTTGAACACTCCGTTGAAAAAGCTAAAGAAAAGGGCATCATTTTAAGGAATGGGTTAGATTGTATTAATGAGTTAACTCAAACCCTGGAGGATCTCTGCAAGATTATCGACCGCGGTACATATAAATTTGAATCTTGGATTTCCGACATGAAGCAATCACCATCCAGCAAGGACCCTGCAGAATTCCAGGAAGAATTTCATATAAGATATAAATCCACAGGAACACCAAACACGGCTGAATACAAGAGAAGTGATGAATTCTTTCCGTTCACGCCCGAATCTTCTCTCAAAGACTTTGAAGAAAAAGAAACGCAGCGTAAATAATGGACATCAGGCTCGCAGCAAAAAGTAATTTACTTTTTGCTGCGAGCTTTTCGTTGGAGGGAAGTATTTATTTTTGCTGTGGTTATTTAAATCGTGTACAATTAAATCGTTCACAACTAAATAAAACCGTAAAGGGGAGAAAGAAGGATGACAACTGTTTATGACTTTACAGTGAAAAAGCCTGATGGCGGAGAACAAACGCTTCATGATTATCAAGGGAAGGCATTGCTCATTGTGAACACGGCCAGTAAGTGCGGCTTCACCCCTCAATTCGAAGGCCTACAGGAGCTTTATAAAAAGCATCAGGAAGAAGGTTTAGAGATTCTCGGCTTCCCATGTGATCAGTTTAATAACCAGGAGTTTGATAACATTGAAGAAACGACGGAGTTTTGCAAAGTGAATTACGGCGTAACATTTCCGATGTTTGCAAAAATTGATGTCAACGGGGATCAGGAGGATCCTTTATTTACTTATTTAAAAGATGAGAAAAAAGGGGTTCTTTCTAAAAAAATCAAATGGAATTTTACAAAGTTCCTCGTTAATAAAGACGGGCAAGTCGTGAAGCGTTATGCCCCGACGACAAAACCTGAAGAAATCGAAAAAGATCTCGCTGAATACTTACAATAAAAAAGGATGAACCGTTTGAAGGATTTCTTAACTTTAGACAAACAGCTTTGCTTTGCTATTTATGAAACAGGAAGCCAATTTCACAAACTGTACACAAAAGCCTTGCAATCTTTCGGTCTTACGTATCCTCAGTATCTTGTCCTGCTTGCGCTTTGGGAGAAGGACCACATGACCTTTAAAGAACTAGGCGAAAAGCTGAGCCTTGGATCAGGAACGTTAACGCCGATGATTAAACGAATGGAATCAAAAGGCTGGATAGCTAAAGAGCGCTCGAAGTCAGATGAACGAAGCGTTTGTGTGGCTCTTGAATCAAAAGCAATCGACCAAAAAGAAGCAATCACGGAAAAAGTGAGGCTGGAAATCGAATCCTGCCAAATTAAACAGGAAGAATATGAGCAGCTGTTGGAACAGCTTCACAGTCTGACAAACAAGTTAAAAACGCGCGAATCCGTTTAGTGAAATAAAAAAAGCATGTCCTCTCTGGGACATGCTTTTTACTCGGTTAAAACTCTTCATAGGTGGCTGGGTCCTGATCATTCAGTCTGCCGTCAGGACGTGTCAATTCAGCGATTCTTCCCATTTCCGTTTCACTTAATGAAAAGTCAAAAATTGAAATGTTCTCAGCCTGCCTCTCTGGAGATGCCGATTTAGGAATGGCGATCGACCCAAGCTGATAGTGCCAGCGCAGCACGATTTGAGAAACCGTTTTGTTATGGTCTCTCGCCATTTTTTCAAGCGTTTCATTGTTTAGGATATCCTTCGCCCGTGCTAATGGGCTCCATGATTCGGTTTGGATGTGATGCTCTTCATCAAAGCTCCGCTGCTCCTCCTGATTAAAAAACGGATGAAGTTCAATTTGATTTATGCTTGGTTTTGTTCCTGTTTCTTTTTCAAGAACCTCCAAGTGTTCAGGAAGGAAGTTACACACCCCTATCGAACGAATCAGTCCCCACTTTTTCGCATCAAGCAGAGCCTGCCACGCTTCCACATAGTTGCCCTGTTTAGGATTCGGCCAATGGATTAAATAAAGGTCGTAGTAATCAAGCTTGGCCCGGTACAACGATTCCTGAATGGCCGGCACCGCCTTATCATACTCCTGGTACCGCCCCGGCAATTTCGAAGTGATGATCAATTGGTCTCTCGGAATGGAGCTGCGGCGGACCGCTTCTCCGACCGTCCCTTCATTTTCGTAATTATAGGCGGTATCAATCAATCGGTAACCTGTATCGATTGCGCTTGTAATCGCATTAACTCCGGCATTTCCATTCAAATTGTATGTACCAAATCCAATGGCAGGAAGCCTCATGCCATCGTTTAAGGTGACCTCTGGTATTTCCCTCTTCACGATCTACCACTCCTTTTCAGTATTTAAAAACTACAATACCACCAACCAAACTTTTCAAATCATGGAAATGAACAAAATAAGTTTTAGTTTGTCTGATAATATTGTTAGAATAGAACACATCTATACTGACGAAGAGGGTGTTAACATGAATGAAGTTGAAATTGAACTGCTGAAAATCATTGAGAAAAATGCCAATTTAGAAGTAGAAAAAATTGCTAAACTCATGAACAAAGAAGTTGACGAAATCAGGGAGCTTATCCAGAGATTAGAGAAAGAAAAAGCGATTCTCGGGTATTCCACCCTGATCGACTGGGCAAAAGTGATGCAGTTTGAAGAGGTTACCGCAATGGTCGATGTGAAAGTCACTCCTGCACGCGGTGTAGGCTTCGACAAAGTAGCTGAACGAATCTATCGTTTCCCAGAAGTGAAGGCTGTATATTTAATGTCGGGAGCTTATGATCTGTCCGTATCTGTCCAAGGCAGCACGATGATGGAAATTGGGAATTTCATCTCCGAAAAGCTGTCCGCTCTCGACTCCGTCTTATCAACAACCACTCATTTCATTTTGAAAAAATACAAGCATGACGGCATCATTTTACAGGATGATGACGATGATGATAAGAGAATCGTGGTATCACCATGACAATGAGCCCGACCTCTTACATAGCGAAACAAGTAGCCGACTTAAAGCCATCAGGAATCCGGCGCTTTTTTGATTTAGCCGCTCAGATGGAAGACGTCATTTCCCTCGGAGTGGGCGAACCGGATTTTGTCACTCCGTGGAATTTTATTGAACACAGCTTTCATTCTTTAGAACAAGGCTACACGTCTTATACAGAAAATGCCGGAATGATTGAATTACGCCAGGAAATCAGTCAGTTTCTGAAACAGAACTATCACGTAACGTATAATCCCGAAGACCAGGTTATCGTCACCGTCGGCGCAAGTCAGGCGATTGATCTCGCTCTGAGAGCGATCGTGAATCCAGGTGATGAAGTGATCGTTGTAGAACCAAGCTTTGTCGCTTATACACCAACTGTCACGCTTGCCGGCGGGACTCCTGTTACGATCCAAACTCGAGCAGAGGATGACTTTAAGCTTCAGCCAGAACAATTAGAGGAAGCCATAACACCAAACACGAAAGCCATCATCCTTTGCAACCCGAATAACCCAACAGGAACTTACTTGAACAAGAAAGAGTTGGAGCCGCTTGCTGCGGTTATTGAAAAACACGATTTACTCGTGCTATCTGATGAAATCTATGCCAAGCTTACGTATGACGACGATTATACAAGCTTTGCTGCGCTAAAATCGATGCAGGAACGGACGATATTAATCAGCGGGTTCTCAAAAGCCTTCGCTATGACGGGCTGGCGTCTGGGGTATGCTGCAGGTCCTGCTGAAATTATTGCCGCCATGGTAAAAATCCACCAGTACACGATGATGTGTGCTCCTACAATGGCCCAGCATGCAGCACTGGAAGCCTTGAAAAATGGCAGACAGAGCGTCCAGGACATGATGGAAAGCTATAAGCAACGAAGGAACTTTATTGTCAGCAGTTTAAATGAAATCGGTTTGAGCTGCCCAAACCCAGGAGGAGCATTCTATACCTTCCCTTCCATTCAGGCAACCGGCTTGACGTCCGGTGAATTTGCCGAGCAGCTGCTGGAAGAAGAGCAGGTAGCGGTCGTACCTGGAGACGTGTTTGGAGAAAACGGCGAGGGCTACATCCGCTGTTCTTATGCTACTTCCCTTCATCAATTGGATGAAGCGATGGAACGGATGGAACGGTTTGTGAGAAAAAAAATGTAAGTAAAGAGATCAGCCATTGCTAATAACAGACATCCGCACTCGATTAAGAGCAGCGGATGTCTTTTATTATTTCCCACCAATGGTTACGCTGTATGTTTTCCTCGTAACGTCCAGATTTTGTACAGCATTAATAGAGAAGTGTAGATCGTTAAAATCGTAAGAATGCGCCATCCAAATGTAAGATAAGGTTCGAGTGCCTGCTGGACCAAGCTATCTGTAAGGATAGTTCGGTATTTGATACAGGCATATGTCATCGCAGCCCCTGCCAAAAAGGTTAAAAGCAGTCCCTGACCAAGCTTACTATGAGTATTTCCCCTCTCAGCATTGTATTGCACTGCCCACCCATCCTTCTTATCTGTAGAAAGTTTGTTCAGCCATACCTGTCCGAACGTAATTAAATTCGCCCAAAGATAAAGCTCTGGAGAAATTAAACAGGCGGCAAGCAAGACATCAATCTTTCTGTGCATCGGCGTTTTTGCTGCCATAATCATATTTAAGAAACTTGCAATTCCCACTGGAATTAACCACAACCACGACCAAGTAAACTGATCCGTGGCAAGAGCCGTCCCTAATAAAACCACAAATAACACACGAATCATTAAATTTAGCAGCGTTCTAAATTGAGACCTCCACAATTTCCATTTATGCTTTGACTGAACCCCAATATCGGAATTGGTCAGTAATTCTACGGTTCCTCCCTGCCATTTATTTCGCTGCTGTCTAAACGTATGATACGTCCGCATCGAATCAACAAAGCAGCGGGCAGACGGACTGATTAAGGTTTTCCACCTTTTCTGGAGCTGCCAGGTGAGGAGCATATCCTCTACATCACTATCGTCCTGCCACGGGCCGTCGAGTCGGTTTTCATCGACGACATCCTGTAAGGCTTCCGGTCTAAACAAGGTTGCCTGCCCGCCGAGAACGTACGTACTACCTCCTCGATACTGCAAATCAAGCAGCCAGCCGGCCATGTCCTGCTTTTGCTGATGGGTCCACCAGCGCGCAGCCGGTCCGCCATACTCCCCAGAAGATAGCTTTTCCTCATAATGAACATCGTCTTTAAAAATGAAGCTCTTCTTCTTTGGCATTCTCATCGTATATTTGGCCATCACACCGCCGATATTTCTCGCACTCATCAAACCTTCCCAAAGAGCAAGCAGAGCCCCGGGTGCCAATCGGCTGTCAGCATCCATTCCCAGGATCGCCTTAACGGATTCCTTATAATATTCCTGGTATTCCGTCAGCTTTTTATTATAAATATCGAGCAGGTCTCCATATATGCTTTTCCAGGCAGCGTTCAGTGCTCCGACCTTTCGCTGCTTATTGTTTTCCGTTCTTAATACCCTGAGGTTCAAGCCAAATTCCTTTCCTGCCTCTAGCGCTTTTTGTTCGGTAGCATCCGAACAATGATCAGCAATGACGAGGACATCCAGTTCTACACCAGCAGGCACCTTTTGGTCCTTCACTCCTGCTAAACAATCCTCTATGGACTTCTCTTCATTATGAGCAGGGATAAATATTACGATTCTAGGTCTCATATATGTGTTTTTGATACGCTGAAGACTTTTTGATTGGTAAGGACTTGCTTCTTGTGTATTTGGCAGAACTAATTGATTATTCATTCTTCACCTCGGAAAATAGGATAGTAACAACGATGTAACTATTTTATTTTCCTGGTGAGTCTTTAGAACGAATGGAGTCCGTTCTTTTTTTTCTTTAAGAAGAGCATTTTTTACAAATAGATGTATGCTCCGATCTTTATTTTGTTTTCTATAATTACGTATGGTTATGAACCATCCATTTTACACTATTTAAAATCCATTTTTTCCCTGACTATTATATACAACTTTTTAATTTCATAGTAAAATTATTAATAATGGAAAAAATACCCAAAACACCAAAACATTAAGGAGGAATAAATTATGGATTTCTTAGCTTATGTCGGTGCTATTGTATTTTTTATTGCAGTGATCTATCTTATTCTTCATTTTGCAAAGAAAAGAAAAGGCAAGGATACAAAGCTATCATTAAAGTTTATTATTCCAGTAATAGTTTTGAGCCTTATTCTGGTGGGCGTTGGAACGCAATATGGATTAGCTGAAGAATTATCCGCTCAAAAAGATCAAAATAAAGAACTGATTGACAAAAATCAAACTCTTAGTGAAGAAACAAATGCGCTAAAACAACAATTGGACGATCTTACAGCAACTAAGAACGAACTGGACAAGACACTTCAAAAAACCAAAGACCAGCTCGCTGAGAAGAATGATAAAGCTGCCAATTATGACAAGGATACTGGCGAGCTTAAGGATAAGGTAAGCAATCTGGAAGGAAAAAATAAAAAGCTGAGCAGTAGCATTAATGAGCTGGAGGGTACTATTAAAAAGCTTAAGGATGATAAGAGCTCTTTGCAGGCAAAAGTCGATGACTTAAACTCTACAGTCACAGCATCGACTTCTAGTTCTTCTGATCATACTACCTCTTCAAATTCCAGTAATACGTATTTTGAAAACTGTACAGCTGCCCGTAATGCTGGAGCTGCACCAGTCCGTAAAGGAGATCCTGGCTATGGTCCACACCTTGACCGGGATGGGGATGGAATTGGTTGTGAATAAAGAAACCTTAGTAATCTTTTCATTCTAATAACATAAGCAGTTAAGTACGCGAACTGATCAGCAAAAAAACTGCTCTCTATTTGAGAGCAGTTTTTTCATGGAGAGCATTTTCGTCTTTTCCTTCTAAAAGGCAGTGGATAAATGATAATATGGCTTAATAAAAAGACTCTCACATGGAACAAAAGCTTGATCGAATCTTTAATCGACACTCAGAACATAAGAAAAACCCTTGCGGTTGCAAAGGTTTTGTCAAGTGGCACAATAGCGGGCCTCGATATCCGCTCCCCTACACTGCCAGTTGGGAAAGGAAAGTAAACTACCCTTTAATTTCTTAAAGTGCCCTTAAACCTTGCTATATAAAGATTTAAAATGATTTTTATCAAAACGTAATCTCCGGGAGTCACCTATAAATATTGTTTGATTAAAATATGACCAAATTGTATGCAGTATTGTTTGTCATAACTCACTACTTATATTTAATAAATTTAGCAGTCATTTAAAGGATAATATGGAAATACCTCTAAAGAAGATACTGTATTACTACAAATTATTACTTTGATTTGTAAATTGGTAGTAACAATTCACCCAAAAAAATCAGTAAGATACATATTACTGAGGAATTCATCTGAACTCATCTCGTCTACCTTACCGTCATTTTTCTATTATCCCTTCGAATTTTCGTAAAGTATTCCATTATGTCATAAATAATGTGACTTTCCGTTTTATTAGTTAAGAATTAAAACGTTAGTTTGTTTTCTGTACCTGCGAGTAGCCTTTGTATATTTTTCCTATGCTTGAAAATAACCATAACCGCCATTAGGAAGGCAAATAGATTAAAATATACAGAATGCCCAAAAACAGGGATGGTCGAAATAGCAACAATTCCCAAGGTAGCACATATTGTACCTAAAGAAACATAACGTGTTAAAACTACTATTATTACAAAGACCACTAGCCCTAAAAGAGCTATAAACCAGTCAGCCATAAACAGTACTGACACTGCAGTAAGAGCTCCCTTGCCTCCTTTTAACCTAAAATATATCGGCCAGTTATGCCCTATCACTGCTCCTGCACCTGCCGTTAAAAGACATAAGGAATCTTTAGCCTCTCCAGAATAAAAGGTTACGTCAAGGAATAGTCCAACATAACAAGCAATTATCCCTTTTAATATATCTCCTAAGAGAACAAAAGTTGCAGCAGATCTCCCAAGTACTCTCAACGTATTAGTAAGCCCGGCACTTTGACTTCCATGGCTTCTTATGTCTTTACCATATATTTTCCCTACAATTACCGCTGTATTAAGGCTGCCTATTAGGTAGCCCAAAGCTAACGCCGCAATAAGCCTTAAAATATCATTCATTACTCTTCTCCCTTGTAATGCATTATGTAATCATTAACGATTATAATTTTAACATGATTTGCTAGTTATATATTATTTGATATTACCCCAATACATTTTAACTGAGTCTTTCACAAACCTGCTCTACCTATTAGTAAAAGAGACAAATCCAATTGTTTAAGATTTTCCCTTCCCTATTTATGGAATGAGGATAATTTAATGATGATAAAAATTAAGCAAGCCATAAGGATCTCGCTTGGTCCAAGGATAAACTTAGTTTATTGATAATAAATGATTACTACGAGTATTTTTCCATGCCAAATATAAATATAATAGTTCAGCAAGACTTTTTTAGATAATTTTCAGTTAAACAAGTTACTACAACCGTTGATCTTCAAAATCATAAAGAGCCCCTGTAAATCCACCTTCATCTGATTTTCCAAAGCGTACATTCTTCATTGTAGTCCTCTAGAGCTGATTTAAATAAGAGCACAGTGACACCCATAATTATCATGTAAACATCATACATTGGAAAAGAGACGATAATAAAACAGAGGAGAATAGGAATGAGTTATTTTCAAGTGTTCATTGTTTTTTCCTTATTATTAAAGGTGATTTTCTCCCTTGTATTGTCAAGAAGATACCAGGCATCTCTGCATCACTCCCAGCGAATGGTCATCTCGATGGTTTTCGGGACAAGTATTGGACTTGTAATTGGAGTCACTCTTGGATCGATTTTTCAAGGTGATTTATTCTATTCTACGTTGTTAGGCTTATCAACAGGGGCTTTTATAGGAGGGATTTGCACCTGTAAGTTAGGGTTAATTTACTGTATTGAAGGGATCTCAGCTGGATTAATGAGTGGGATGATGGGGCTATGCTAGGTGAGATGACCATTATTTCTGAATCTATCACCCTAATAAAGCTTTTTATAACATTAGATGTTTGTTCCCTGATCTTGTTCCCATTATTAGCATGTACTACTTATTCTGACCAATCCATACCATCGAAAAAATGGTTCCTCAAACCATTCCTTGTTTTCCTTCTTTTGAGCAGCTTTTTATTGGTTGGCAACTGGTTAATAGATGTGCCAAAAATTGATCATATTCCAGAACATCATTGATCATAAACCCGAGGCAAAGAAAATTCCTTGCCTCGGGTTTAATTAGTCTGCCCTTAACAATTTCGCATTAATGGCAACAACGACCGTACTTAAACTCATTAAAACGGCTCCCACCGCAGGGCTAAGTACAATACCAATAGGAGCTAATACCCCGGCTGCTAAAGGAATTGCAAATATGTTATAACCTGCTGCCCACCACAGATTCTGTACCATTTTCTTATACGTGTTTTTAGATAACCTTACAATGGAAACAATGTCTTTGGGGTTACTTTTTACAAGTACGATATCTGCCGTTTCTACAGCCACATCCGTGCCACTTCCAATAGCTATGCCTACATCTGCTGTCGCTAAAGCTGGAGCATCATTAATTCCATCTCCAGTCATGGCAACTTTTCTCCCCTGGGATTGGACTTCTTTCACTTTATCAGATTTATGATCAGGTAAAACTTCGGCATAGACTTCCTCAATATCCAGTTGTTTGGCGACCCAGTTCGCTACTTTTTGGTTATCCCCGGTGAGCATAACAGAATGAATATTATTTGATTTCAGTTCTTCTATCGCTTCTTTTGCTGAATCTCGGACCATATCTGCTAGAGCAATCATTCCTATAAATTGATCCTCTAACAAAACAAAGACCACTGTTTTGCCTTCTTTCGATAGTTCATTGAAGGAATCCGTATCATATGAAATCCCTTCATTCTTCATATAACCCGGGCTCATGACTTTTACTTCTCTCCCGTCAACAGAGCCTCTTAATCCTTTGCCTGTAATGGATTCAAAATCCTCTACTTTACCAAGGGATATCTCTTGTTCACGAGCTTTTTCTAGAATACCTCTAGCCAAAGGATGTTCGGAATTTTGCTCGACGCTTGCTGCCCAATACACTACATCATTTTCCTCATGTTCATTTGAAATAATATTCGTGACACCAAATTCACCTTTAGTCAACGTACCTGTCTTATCAAATATGACGGCGTCGATGTTTCTTGCATTTTCGAATTGAGTCCGATTTCTTATTAACAACCCTTGCTTAGCTGACAGCGAAGTCGAAACCGCTACTACAAGCGGTGCTGCAAGACCTAAAGCATGTGGACAAGTGATTACCATAACAGTTACCATACGTTCTAATGCTACATCAAAAGAGTACCCTATAGCGATCCAAACAATAAATGTTACTATCCCTGCGCCCAGAGCTAAATAAAATAGCCACTTGGCAGCCCGGTTAGCGAAATCCTGAGCTCGGGATTTTGAATTCTGAGCTTCTTGTACTAACTCAATGACTTGGGATAAATACGTATCATTCCCTGTTTTCTTCACTTGAATCGTAAGGCTGCCTTCTTTGTTTATTGATCCACCGATAACCTCATCTTCCGTCCCCTTCTCCACAGGTACAGATTCTCCCGTAAGCATCGATTCATCAATAGCTGATTTCCCATCTGTAATTTTCCCATCCACCGGGATTTTTTCTCCTGGTTTTACGAGAACAAGGTCATCTGAATGAAGTTCATTTAAGGGAACGTCCTCCGTTTCCCCATTCTCTTCTAATCGGTGAGCTTCATTAGGCATTAGTTTCACTAATTCCTGTAAAGCATTTGAAGCTCCCATTACAGACTTCATTTCAATCCAATGACCCAGCAGCATGATATCGATTAATGTTGCAAGCTCCCAAAAGAAATTTCTACCTGACCATCCGAAAACCACAAGAGAACTATACACATATGCCACAACAATCGCTAACCCTATCAGAGTCATCATACCAGGGTTCTTTTGTTTTAATTCATCTATAGCTCCCGAAATAAAAGGCCAGCCTCCATAGAAAAATACAAAAGTTGCTAATGCAAATAAAACATATTGATCATAGGGAAATACAAAATCCAGACCAATAAAATTCTGGATCATAGGAGACAGGATTAATATAGGTACAGTTACGATTAAAGAAATATAAAACCTTTTCTTAAAATCTTCAACCATCGCTCCATGATCGTGACCCTCATGTCCATGGTGTTCGTGACTTTCATGATCATGTTCCTTATCACCATGCTCATGATGTTTTTCATGCTTATTATTATGGTGTTCTTGTGTCACTGCAGCCCCTCCAATCCTTTTCAATGAGTACATTCTACTTTATACCTCATAGGGGTATAATTAAACGTCATTACTACAAGAACTAATACTAGCACAAGTGCTAGTATTAGTTATTTCTCTATTAGTAAAGAATCTATGCAATACTTTTCTATGCTTCTGCACATTGAAATAAGCCTCGACAGATGTTTGACAATGATCATAGTCGTACTTTTTACATTCATTTCTTCAAGCTTCACAAATTTCAGCACAAACACTTGCTAGTTCTGGTCCGATTACCTAGCACCAATTCATGAAGTCTTAAAATCAATGTATCCTTAATTACTCTCTTTTAAAGCGTCTTCCCACTAAATAGTATCGTCTTACAATAGGTAATGACTTAATTTTTTATGTTTTCAACCAATTTTGTGAGAACCTATAGAAATTGAACGAATTGATTAAGGAGTCCACTTTTAATATAAAAGTGGACTCCTTAATCATTGTGTAGGGAACCATTTTGAGGACAATTCTTAGAAACCTACTCCAGTCTTTTTTTATAAAAGTTGATTTACGAATTGAATAAAGAAATAAACACTGTAACCCAGAACGGCCAGCCCACTTATTAAAAGGATAATTTGTCTTTTCTTTTTATTTAACCACCTTTCCCCAAGATGTAAAAGTACAGCTAATAAAACAAACCATAGTAAAGCCCCTGCTAAAATAGACACCGGGTAAACCAACGAGATATTATCTTCATCATTTACGATTGGTATAAGCAGGCCCATCCACCACATGACAGTAAAAGGGTTAAAGGTAGTGATAACTGTCCCTATCCAAAACGCTCTTAAATAATGCCGTGCCGGGTTCATGATCTCGCTCATCCGTTTTTCTTTTACTCCTTGTACCGTACTAATTTCTTTGAAGATTCCCCACGCAACATAAAAGAGGACGATACTCCCAAAAAGCCAAAGATAAGTTACAAGAATAGATTCTGTACTAATAAACGGCATGAGCCAAAGTAAAATAGCTGATAAAACAATTGCATCTCCTGTCACGGCGCCTAGACCGACTACAAGAGAGGAAGTCAGCCCATACTTCGTACCATGTTTTATTTCTTCCCCATTACTTGGGCAAGTGGGGGATGAGACAAAACCAATAACCAGGCCACTAAACAATAGCTGAAACATCTACAACCCTCCTTTTATAATTCTATATTTCGAAAATTATCGAATTGTTTACGAAAAAATTATTCCCTCCCTTTAGATGTTTGAAAAAACGCGACTAAACGGTCAATAGTTTTTTCTTCAACCCAACACTCAATGTTTTTACCTTGACGGTCCATGCGTATTAATCCAGTACGCCTCAGTTCTTTAAGGTGATGGGAAACCGTGGATGGAGCAATATTTAACCTTTCTCCTAATTGCCCCACCGTTAACCGCATTTCTTTCTCTGTGCTCAATTCACCTTGATGACAGTATTCAGCTAAATAAAGAAAAATGTTTAACCGGTGAACATTAGAAAGTGCTTTAAACATTTCACTAAATTGATTAAGGTTTTTATTATTATATTTCGACATGTTTCGAATTATAAAAGAAAGATTAGCCTTTGTCAAACTTACGTTATAAGTATAAACGACTTCTAAAGGAGTTCAGAAATTTATCAATTTTTTTGATTGTAATCGTTGGCTTTCTGAATAAGCTACAGCCATATGCTTAATATATCAAAATAAAATAATCCAAGGGGGAGATGTTGTGAATAACGCTATTCCATTTACAGATGTATCTATCAAGAACTTTTTTGATAGATATAAAACGAAGTTTAAGGCCACAGCTGATCCAGGAGTTAAGCAAAAAAAATCAACGCTGCAGGGACAATGGGTGAATAATAAAGACCAAAATGATGAACATCAAGTAGCTCTGATATTGGAACGTGACATTAATTAGAGTTATATATTTATCGATAGCTAAGTAGGAAACAAAGTCACAAAATCTACAGAATGTAAGCATAAAAAATAGACTCCCCATTCTGACACGAATGTGAGTCTATTTTTCCATCTAGACTGCGCCTTAATGCAGCTTTCAGGGGCTCTTATTCCGAGTAGTGGAGCATAGCGGGCTCGAACCGCTGACCTCTACACTGCCAGTTTGGAAAGTCAAATATCCTTTAATCTCTTAAAGTGTCCTTAAACCTTGTTATATAAAGGTTTATAAAGGTTTTTCAGGTTAAGCAATAGCCGCTAATTACCTATAAAAATCTTTAATGCATGACCAAAATATGACCAAATTATCAGCAGTAGTGTTTGCCATAACTCACTACAAATATTACAAAAGAATTTAGCTGTCATAGTCGTCATACCTGTCATTTATCTATTAGAGGGTATAGATCTTCTCCTGCTTCAAATCCAGTACTTGTAAAGAAAAACACTAAACCAAAAATAATAAGAATTGAGATCTTCAACATATCACCTACAATTATTTAAAAATATTCTCTATATTATTCTAGTTAACTTTATCAAACTATGGTGTGAAGTAAATTCACAAAATTACATTAACCACATAACAACAAATAGATCCAAAGACTGAGTAAAAATAACTTAAAATTTATTTAGAACTCCTAGCCCACTTTACTACAAGGAATGTGGTCACAAGAATTGCTTAATAGTAGGCTCTGGTGTGACTGGCTCATGAAACACCCCATTTATGCACTTATTATTCACTGATTTGCATATTCAGAAGAAGGCTCTTTACGGTGTTATGGAGCTGGAAACTGTTATGTATTCAGTGTTTTTTGTAGGTGCTTGTGTGTACGCTTTGGAGGTTGCTGAGGAGTTGGCTGGTGAGTTTACTGGGTAGGTTCATGGAAGGTAGTGAGGTGGGTCTCTGGAGGTTGTTAGGGGTGATTAATGGGAGAATGATAGTCCATTTCTGGGGAAGCTGGGGAGGTGACTGTGGAGGTGGCAGGGTCTAAAAATTTATTCAACTTATTAGCCACCTCAAGAGCCACTCCCCTCTTTATTCCCGTAACAATTTCACCTAACCAGCACACTTAGAGGTCCCAGCTCAAAGCTATTAGACTAGAATAATTTCTAGTAAAATGCTAATAATAGTGGTAAGCATTAAATTCCAATACATGGAGGATTGATTGAATGGCAAGAAGTCAAATTCTAAAGGACTTAGTGAGTGGGGAAAATAAGCTTGAGAGCGTACTTATGAGGTTAAAGGTTATTCTCTCTGATCTTGAAAATGAGGAAATTAATTATTGGATTAACAGTGAACTTCAAGGATACAAATATTCATTTATGGTTCCACAGTACAGAATATTAGAAGGAATTGTAACAGGATAGTACACTTTTCTTTCTAGGAAAACTGGAGAAAAAATTCCATACAATAACGAAATATTAACTGTCGAACATTTAGGCCCTGATTTTAAAAAGGATTTACTCGAATTAAAATTAAAAGATGGTTTTCCAGCAATAGATAGAAGCTTAAAAAGTAAAGATCCACTACATAAACCACTTCCAGTTGAACTTTATGACCGTTTACCAAGCACACAAGAGATAATAGTTACGAAAGCAAACGTCGAATACGATAAAAATAAACTTCAAGCGGTAGTGTCTCAGATAAACAATAAATTAATCGAAATAATATTAAAGCTGGAAAAGGAATTTGATAACTTAGATGAATTAGACATATCAACCCTAGCGTACCTTCAGAAGTTACTCAAGATATTCAGAATTACATCATTAATGTTATCTATGATAACTCTATTTCAATTGGAGATAAAAACAAAATTGAAGATAGCGAGATAGGTCATGATAGACAATGAGCATTAAAATTGGAGATAAGAACAAAATAAAAAACTCTAATATTGGTCATAACCATACCAGCCCATCTCAGAAGGAGAACTTTGCTTCAAAGCACCCGATAATCACTGGTGCTCTAACCTCTTTAGTTATTGGATTCATACTTTTGTTCTCGTTCTGGGGTAAACTTGTGAGCTGGCTTGAAGGATTATTTTAGAAATTATCTCATCTTTCTAGAAGGGAATTTCTTACACAATGGAGAATAATATCTTATTCTGAATTGGAAAGAGGTTACCAGTATGAGCAATGAAAAACAAAGTATCTTGAAAACCTACGAAGATGAAATCATGGAAATTGAAAACAAGCTTACTCAACTTGAAAATTACCGTTTTATGGAGCAAACGAGGGCTTCATATGATGGAGCACTCTCAACAAACATTCAGAAGCTAAGGGGAATGATTAAGGATTTACTTAAGAAAATTGATAAGGATTTACCTTCTGATTCTGACAAGGTAGCTGATCTATTCTGATTTAGTGACACCAAAGCTCCTCCTCAATACGATTACTAAGTAAAGGAGGAGATTTTTTATGTTCATTTATGCCAGGAACAAATTAGACGGTAGCACTTGGAGGTCCAAATCAATTCATACTGAGCTCTTACTGAACGAGGAAACTTACAGTAACAAAACCCTGCCAGCTTCTGAGGTTAAATTTACGAATGAACCAATTGATAATGACTTTGAAGAACTCTGCCAGCGCTTGTCTGGTGAGGTGTTTACTTACAAACCCCCACTTCAGTCATAAACCATAGTTTTCTCTTTCTCTTATTGCTTTTGTTGTCGCTTCAAGAAGTTTGAGAGTTTCTGTAACTTGTTTCAAGGCATGATTTTTAAAAGAATTATCTTCTAAATTTTCAATACCTTTAACCTCAAGTTCCCTTTCAGCCAAAGCATAATCTATTATTAGATGGGTTGTTCTTAAATGCGCTTTAATTTCATTTATTTCTCTCAAGGTGTTAGGTAATAATTTGTCTGTATTCACCCCTTCCAAGAAGGTTGAATATTGATTGTATTCATCTATTAATTCTTTAATTTGAGGAACAAAAAGCTCATTAATAAATTTGCTGTTTCCTACTGCTTCTTTATTCAAAAGTTGCTTAAGTTCATCTCTCATTAATTCCAGTAAACCCTCAAGGTGATGTAGTTTTGGGAGTGCTTTAAGCAATTCCTTAGTTTCGCTTTCTAACTCAGTTTGTTCCTTGGTTTTATCTTGGTGGTTTAACGTCAGCAACACTCCTCCAAGAGTCAGTAGCCCCCACAAATACCACCAAGATAACTACCATAGAAACTTATCCAGTCGCTCTCTTGTCCATAAACTTTAAACCAGCTAAAACTCATGAGCCAATTCACAAAGATAGGTAGGAAGAGAATCATAAAAAGAAAAATGATTCCAAGTAAGACATAGATTTTCCTACTCAGGTTTTTCATTCGTTTTTCTCCTCACATAAGCTTGGAAATAAATGCTCAATTTCATTTATTAACCTACTAGCTCTCTTGGAGTATCTACAATTGAAAGCAAACGCTCTACTCTTCTCAAGGATAATTAAATTTTTATCATTCGTCATATCTATTAGAATTTTATTTATTTGGTCTTTGGAAAAACTAAACATTTTTTCACCTTGTTTAAGGGTAAATCCATTAGAATAATTTCCATCTATTTTTACTTTTTTAAGGAAATTAAGTTTTTCTCTTCTGTCACAAAAACCACCATAACTCCAGCCAATTACTTCATGAGTTTTCTTATCAATTACTTCCCCAACACAACCTTCAAACATCATATCTTCAAGAATGTCAGTAATAAATTCCTCATCATACCTAAATCCCCACCTGTTTTTATCAAAGACTTCGCCAGTCATTCTAATCCATTCTGTAATACCTTTAGTAGTAGGATAAATGCTTTCTGTAATTAATTCTCCATCTGGGTTATCAATTGTGTGAATACTGTGAGAAACATCTTTTTCCCTCGGTCCATTCCTACTTTTTAAGAATGATGAAATATTATCCTTAATAGCTCCCCTTGAAACATGATAATAACGAAAGCGATAAACCAATAAAGCTACTCCAAAACCAGAAGCACCAATAACTATGCCACCAAGGACCTTACCAACTAACCAGACTAATCCACCTAATAGCCACGATAGCACTTGTAGTATTTCTTCTAACCACATTAATAAAAATGAGAAAGGTTCCATTAACGCTCTCCTCTTATCTTAGAAATTTCAGTCCTTAAACGAGCCAATTCATTAGTAATATCACCAAGTCCAGCTTCCCTAGTTCCCTCTATCTTTGCAAAGTCATAGAGTGAAATAAGGTACTCATCTTTGTACTCTAGCTTTTCAGAGTCTAAATAAGTGATCTTCACAGGACTCTCTAGGCTTGATCTATCTAAAGTTTCTCTTTCTCTTGTATCTTCACCTTCTTTTAATATTTCTGGTCTTAACCCTACATATGACTCAAATTTTTGATCGGGAGCTATTACTTTTATTGATTTTTCTACATTTCTTATGCTTCTATCATTCTTCTTTTTGAAAAAAATCGTGTGTCCTTCTAGCTGAGTGTAGGTGCTAAACAATGGCTCTAACGTTAAATAGACATCAAAAGCTGGCCTAGTTCCAATGTTTTCAATAGTAAAGTAAAGACCATAAGCAACTTCTCGTATGTAAACAAATACTTCTGGTCTGTAAGATTGTGCTCTTGTTAAACGTGCTTCCTCAGTCATTTCTCGTGTTTCAGTAACCATTTTTTTATTTTCACGCAAGGTTAAAAAATAGATTACTAAAAAGCTAACATTCAAAGCACCACTAACAATAATACTTATCCATGCTGTACTCAATTAACCACTCCTTATGACAATTTTCACTCTTAAATTGTACCACTAATAAGGAATTATTTACTAATTAATTTCCAGCCAATTAAACATATTCTCCCTTACTCTTTTCCTTTGCTCCACTGCAAACACACCTTGGAGAGCTCCCCAGAAGTACGCTCCAAAGCCCTTCTTAACACGCTTCATTTTGTATGCCATTACAGAGGACTTAAACGCTCTGATAGCTGGCTCAATGATCTCCATAACCTCAGGAGCCATCCTCTTAGAAACAGCTTGTACTTTTCCCCACAATGAGAAAGCTTCCTCAGCCTTCACAAATGGTTTTACTGCTTGGATAAACTCTTGAGGAACAAACTCAGTTAAATATGAGAAGTCTAATTCTTCCTGTTGTCGTATGTATTTAAGATCTTTATTAAATGCTTTTAAATTAAATGTTTCTCTGCGTTTCAATCCCTTATGAGAGCGCTCTGGAGCTGACTCTGTGGCTTCTTCCCGATAGGTCAACTCGATAGGTTAAAGAACTTCCAAAGCCACCAGAAACAGCTCTAATGGTCCTTATTCTTTGGATAATTCCTAACTCTATTAATCGTTTTAATGCTCTCTGAATAGACTTGTAGCTTACCTCTAGTAAGTCAGCCATGGTTTGAACCTTGAACCAGCTCACCCCTACAACCTTACAAGAATGACCTGCAAGCAACCTTAATAGACCCCTGTCTAATTCTGCTAGATCAAGGACCTCTAAAGCTTTACTAATGTAGCTATCCATTTCAGAGACGCTCTCAAAACTTGAATAACGTCTTAGTTCCTTCATTAATATTCCTCCAGAGTGTGGAGGTTGCTCTGGCTTCACCCTCTTGGTAAAATACAAAAGAGAGGACTTCCAGAGTCCTCCAGTAGTGAGAGCTATCCCTTCCAGTCGCCAAACTCAGAGGGGTAGCTCTTTTATTGTGTTCAATAATCTAGTAATTCATCATCTTCAAAGTTTCTAATACTTCCACCCTTATTCTCATTAAGAAACTCACTAATTTCTTTCTTGCTCAAGCCAAGCTCCTTAGCGTATTCAATCAACTCCTGCCAGTCCATTTCAGATAAGTTCATATGTTCAACCCCTTCAAAGCATTGAATTTGTCGTAATCCTCAGCCACCTCATTACCCCACCAATGGAGATACTTTTCAGTAGTCTTTACGCTGGTATGTCTAAGCACCTTAGACAGCGTCGAAATGTCTCCTCCATTCTGAATCCATTTCTTTGCAAAATAGTGTCTGCATGAATGAGCTGAACAGCGTGTTTGCGGAAACTCCATAATCTCTGCTAGTCTCTTAAACCAACACTTAAGACCATTAACAGAAAACTGCTTATTTTGCTGAGTAACGAATACATAGGGAGATAATTCGCCAAATTTGTTCAAGCAATATTCTTTCCAGAAGCTCAGCTCCCTTACCAATGCTTCTGAGAGTGGAACAGTTTGCTCCTTTCTGTTCTTGCCAAACACCTTTAAGTTACGCTCAACAAGGTCTATGTCTGACCACTTCAATGAGGTAAGCTCAGAAGCCCTCAAGCCAGTACCAATAAGTGTGAGAAAAATAGTGTGGTTTCTTATTGCATAAAGAGTGTCCTCTCTCCTTTTGATTCTTCTGAGATAGGACAAAATCTCTTTAACTTCACTGTCTGTGTAGGTATTAATACGAATATCCTCTTTAACCTTCTTAATGGAGTCAGCTGGGTTGCTTTCCATAAGGTCCTCACTCACAAGGAAATTAAAGAAGGCTTTCAGCTGTCTATGTTTCGTATTAAGTGAGGTGGGGTTATTGTTCCTTTCATTCTTGCAATAGGAGAGAAAACTCTTTACCGTCCTAGTGTTAATATCTTGGATTCTCTCCAGATCATTCTCTTGAGCCCAGCTCATGAATGTATCAAATAACATTTCATAAGCCTTGATAGTCGTTTTAGACAAGTTCTGATAATCACGCTCGATAATAAACTCCTTCATGGCATATCTGATAAGCACAAAAAAGCCACCTTTCTAATGAGTTTGCTTACTCAAAAGAAAAGTGGCTATTATGTAAAGTCGTGGGGTGAAAACTCGTGGAGTCTGTACCCGACCATTTATCACTTTTTGGTTCAAATAGTTGGCATTACTAGCTTTCTGAGAACTGACCAGCTTCCTTCTCTGCCAGTTTGGTAAGTAAACTTTCCTTTAATTTCTTAAAGTGTCCTTACACCTTGCTATATAAAGGTTTACAATGTTTTTTCTTCATATGTAATAACCGGTAATTACCTATAAATATCTATATTGTATGACCAAAATATGACCAAATTGTCAGCAGCAGTGTTTGCCATAACTCTCTATTTATAATACAAAAGAATTTAGTCGTCATAGCTGTCATAGCTGTCATTTATCAATATGGATTTTTTATCTTAAAAGAGAAACCGGTCCTTTCCAATTAGATCGTATCATGTAACTTGATGAAAAGAACTAAGGGATCCTACCTCGATTAACGAGAATTGATTTCAATATATCTTTGTATAACCTTTTAGCGACAGCCCAGTAATTTAATAATATCAACAGTTTTGAATGAATCTTCTTTTAAGCAATCGTTAAATCTTAATTAGCAGAAATTACACTATATCTATTTTGTTTTCCCATCCATGAACTAAGATCACCTCACTTCAATCTCTTTGAAGAAACCCGGCTACTTTCTCGAAGATTATAGTCATCAGGGTTCCAATAATAATCATCCCAGTTTTAATTAATAAAATAGTACTTAAAACTCCCGGTTCTATGTGAGATTTGTTTTTGTTTGGTTTCCATTTTATAGAAATGGATAAGTATTGTAGAATGATAATATATTAGACAGGATATGGATATATACGGAAAAGATAAAAGTAGCTTTTATTATCAACGGGATACTTGCACTCCTTATTTCAAACTTTACGCCAACGGTGCCTTGGCAGAAAATTAAAGTGACCAAAGTATCTACTTAATTTTACTTATATGGAGTTTAGTAATGGGGTTATTGACTTCAAAAGCAAGTCACCTGGGATGTTTCTGGTTGATTCTATTTTTATTACATGGGTTTCAATCCCATCGGGTTACAGTGAAGATTGAATTTAGCTACGTAATAATACAGTTTAAGAAGTAGTCCTATTTTTTGGAAGGTTTTTTATGGAAATAATTTGTTCTATGAGTTTTAGACAACATTAACATTCTAATTTACATCGGCAACACTAGTAATATTATAAAAACGATCAAGAAAGGGATGGGGATAAATGGAAGGACTTTTAATTCTACTCATAGGGCTTATAGTTGGTACGATAATAGCTTTATTACTACTTTTAATTATCCCTAAGAGAAAAAAGAATAGAATCATAACAGGGATTATTATTACTATAGTTTCTCCTGTTATCCTTATCCTATCTTTTTTAGGTTTGGGAGGCGGAATTGGAGGAGGAGTCTTTGCAGGACTTTTCGGATTCTGTATGTTTTTTGCAGGTATCGTAACTGTAATAATTGGATTTTTCACAAAAAACAGGATATAGCTACAATAGGCACGGGGGATTTTATCATCACACCACACCTGGAAACCCACAAAATTAATAGCACTACAGAAATTTAACTTATATATATTTCCAATTGTTTCAAAAAAAGATCACTAAAACCATTTTTTAAACCTAAGGCAGTATTCCCTAAGCGTCTATTCTTGTGAATAATCGCTTTAGTTGTTTACGATTAGATATTGAGATTTTTCGAACCTGAGTGTAATTAATAATTAATTTAACGTCTTCCTCATAACAATTCTATTCTCATTCATTTCGTAATTCTTCTTTATGTAAAAACGCTCAGCAAGTCCATCATTTGAAGTAAGCAAATAAATGCTTGAAACCTTATCCTCACTTAGCTGTTCTTCTAGAAATTCTAAAAGCATAGAGCCCAATCCTTTTCCTTGTATATCATTTTTAATACACAATTCAGCAATATAAAATACAATCTCTTGTGGTTTGCGCTTCTTGTTTCCACCAATGAACCCAACTAGTTCACTACCTTGATATAACGTTAATCCTAAAAACTTAGGAGTGTTATACATATCTGTAAGCCTTTCCCGTGCAATATCGTACGACCATTCTTCATTCCAGGGCTTGGAGTTAAAAACTTTAATGTACAAATCAATACAATCTTCAATTTCGTGCCTTGAAAGCGACCTTATCACATTATTCATATTTGTTTTCTCTCCTTCACTTAAACTAATTTCATTCCTCAAGGAAAGCCCCTGTTTATGTAAAATTCGATATCGAGATTTCGCATTTAAAATCTCAAAGGATAATAGTGTTAATAATCCTCTCATTTGTAGTTCAATCATTTATATATATCCACAAAAACAACAGTATCGTCTGCGGAATTGACGACCAAGATAATTTCTTTGGAAAAGGAGGAAAAAGCTCTAATCGCGATTGAATTTTTTAATTCTTCTTCTAGTATCCATCCAGAGGTTCTTAAGGAAAATGGCTCACCACTTTTTAGAAAAGAACTATCAATGAAGTCCATGACCCTATCAAAGTTTTGAAGGGTAACAGGTTGTATGTATTCACAATGAACTTTATAATATTTAAGATTTAATCCATGTTTCGGAATCTTATATAGCTTATTGGTTCGATAAATATCATTTATTATGCTGTCTGGTGATTGTTCATCTAGTGCTTTATTTAATAGTTCTTGTGAATGAGTCTTTAGAAATTTAAGGTTGATTGTTGTAATATTATCATTCGTTTTTATCAATTGTACTTTGTGAAAATGTGGCGCGATTTCATTTAAGATTACATTCAACGAAAACTTTGTAGGAGTAGGTAGGGCTATAAGGAAGTTAATATTAAATATAATACCTGATGAAGCAATGAATAAAAAAACATCCGAAATTTCATAGATATCCTTAGTCTCGCTTAATCTTTCTATCTTTATATCACTATGAATATCCTTACTTTTATTCATAACAGGTTCCTCGATTTCTGTCAGCCATTGGAACATACATTACTCACCTCAGAGGTTGAATTTTTTAAAAATGAAACATTAGCTAACTTTAATAATGGGGCGAGGGGCATGATAACACCTGAGTTTTGGTACTTAGTGTAGCAAGTAGATAGAAAAACGTAAACAAGACCACCATGTTCAAAGTGAACAAGAAGGACTCTGCCAGTTTTTCATATCAAATTAAGGGATAAAAATAATGACACTTTCTATGAACCCATATTCACGCGAGAAAATTGAAGTCGTTGGGGACATTGTTTACGGAAACAGGAGTGGATCTTCACCTTACTACTCGAACCTTTAACAAAGCATTATTCTTTTTAATAATCTCCCCCGTGAAGAATCGAAATCAAAATAATACTTTGTCTTTATCCCTGATGTAAAATTACCCACCAAAGGAAAAACCGAGTAAGAAGAGAAGAAATATTAAAAGGAATATTATACCAATGATAAGTGTAATAACAGGTACTACTTTCTTTTCCATTTCTTTATTTAAGCTTTTTATCCCAAGTATGATGCCAACTATGCTTGTAAATGGAGTGAATTTAATGAATTGAACCATAGCTCCGAAAAAGTTAACAGACATCATTCGTTTCAGAATTGCACCCATTTCTTGAATAAACAATAAGTAGCTGGCTGATTGAAGAAACCTCAATCTACATCCATCTTATAATCTCTTTTTAAAACAAATAATTCGATTTGCTTCACTAAATCCCAATTTAAGATGCATTGCTAAGCTTTCTTCATTTTCTAATTCACAGTCACTTGCAAACTCATGACAACCTTTTTTCTTTGCCCAATTCTCACAAGCACTAACTAATTTTTTAGCATAGCCTTGTGTACGAAAGGCTTCTTTTATGTAAAGTCCTTCTAAATATCCTACCGGACTTGAACTTGTCCCTTCCACATAATCGTATCGCAGTTGGCATTGTGCAAACCCAATTGCTTCACTGCTATGATAAGCTAAAATCGCCGTTGCATCAGGCTGAGCAATAAGGTGCATTATTTCTTGTATAAATTCCTCTAAAGTGTGATCTGGCCAAAGCAGTAAAGCAAGGTGAGCAGCTTCTTTTACTTCTGATATTGTCGCCTCTTTTAGCATATAGAACCTCCAAATTAATTCTGCACATTACTTAAATAATCGATTTACGATTACTCTATTTGATCTCTAACTTAATTATCATGAAATGGTTTCGGTCTTACTTCTATATTTCAAGATAAGATTACCTGAATAACAAATAGCAACCACCTAAGAATACAATGATTAAGAGGCTTATAAAAATACTTTTAATAATGCGTTTTTCTTTGGTCTTAGGAATGAGTTTCCTCTCAATATATCTCCAAAACCCGCCGGTAAAAAGTAGACTCGCTAGCGCAAGAGTTTGACCCATAGAGTCACCTATCATTATCAACCTAAGTCCAGTGAGAATAAAGAACAAAACACCTATATAACCTATCGTCAAATAAAAATGCATCTGTTTCTTTTCTTCGGACAAAATAGTGCACTCCTTCGCTATTTAACATTATAGAAAGAATGTAGGTTCCTATTATTTGTTACGGTGATTCCAATTATTTCAAAATTATATCAATTACTCAACTATAGCTAGAAAACGTTCAGAAATAATATCACAAAATCAAATCTTCAACTAACTGCCCGCTAGCAAAAAAGCGATTGTTCATATTGAACAATCGCCTCCCTTTAGCGGAAGACTTGATTCCGAGATATCTTCCCCATCAACCATATTTTAAAAGGACATCTTCAATCAGTTTAGTGCCCTCGTTAGAACAAGATTCTACACTAGTCGAATATAGTTATTTATTTTTATGATTTTTGATATTCCTTATATAAATAGCTCCCTCTTATAGGGAGCTATTTATATAAGGAATTTTCTCTAAAACCTTTCCCAGTTTAATTTTTATTCTTTTTAGCCCTATAGTGTCTTTTTGCTTTTTCTCTATTCCCACACACATCCATAGTGCACCACTGCTTACTCTTATTTTTTGTATTATCTATAAAAAGCCAATTACAGGCATCACTACTACACTGCTTAACTTTTTTTATGTGATTGCTTTCAAGGAGGTTTTTAAACGAATGAACTACAGGGTATAGTAAAGACTCTAAATCTCTATTAGTCGAATATCCCTCTACTATATCACCAGATTTATCTATTCTAATTTCCAATGAACTATTTGCTCTCTTAAGCCAATTATTAAATATAGTAACGTCTTGTTCATTAACCTCTCTTGCATTGATTAAAGCTGTAACAATGTTATACATTGAAAACCGTAATTGAATTATATCTTCAAAAAAACTCTCATCACTATTATTTAGATCAGCAGAAAAGTTGTTTCCTATATTCAAGTGACTTGCCCAATCAATGAAATCGCTAACATTAAATAACCATTCTTCAACGATTTCTCCATTTTTATAGTTTGCAGTATTAATGAAATCTAAGCCTAGATTACCACCACTTACGATTCTAATATTACCTGCATTACTTACAGCCACAAAATCCCCCCAATTCTAACTTGCTAATTACATTTTAAAAGGTTATACTATAACCGTCAAAAATATATTTAGGAGGTTATAATTTGAGAGAGGTAAAAATACTTGAAAATAGTCTTCCTCCTATCTCTATAATAGGAATGATGACTTTAGCTGTAGGGTACGGATGGGCTAGGTATGGGTACGGATTATTGCTTCCTGAATTCAAATCAACTTTTAACCTAGAGGTTGGTACTCTGGGGTTATATCTAGTTTATCTTATGCTGCGTACTTAATCGGTGCCATACTTGTAATGTTTCTTGTCTCAAAGTTTGGTCCTAAACCATTTATACTTTCAGGAATCTTCCTTGGTTCAGTTGGATTATTAACTGCTTCTATAACCAATAATCGCTTAATTTTCTCGTTAGCATGTATTATAGCCGGAATGAGTCCTGGTCTTTCCTGGTCACCTTTTTCAGATAGTGTAAGTCGTCATGTAAGAATATCTTTACAAAAACGCTCGTTAGCAATTATAAGTACTGGAGCATCATTGGGTTTGGGGGCGATAGCTCTCTTATACATTTTACTTGACGGAAGTTGGCAAACTACTTGGATTATTGGATCCATAGTAGGGTTTTTATTAATGATATGGGCTAAATATTATATCCCTGCCGACCATATTATAAAAAATTCCCATAGTGTAAATCATAAACTTGGGTTATTGAAACTTATTAATAGTAACACTATCTCATTATTTATGGCATGTATTCTATTCGGCATCACTCAGGCAACCTATTGGACGTACGCCGCAGATTTTGTTCAACAGCTTTTTAGTTTTAATAACTCTAATGCGATATTCTATTTAATTACCGGTACTGGTGGCCTTGCTGGTCTATTCGCTGGTGACTTAATAAGGTTATTTGGATTTAAGAGATCACTGTCCATTACAATTTTAGTTTATGGCTTCAGCATCTTCGTTTTATTTTACTCGCATTCTTGGATATTCATTTGCATCTCAGGGTTCTTATTTGGGGTGACATTTATGCTTTATGGAGCATACTTGCCTATTTGGAGTTCAGAGGTCTTTAAACACTATCCTGCTAAAGGGTTTAGCTCAAGTATTCTTGTTATGACAGTTGGAACAATAATTGGACCAGCATTTTTGGGAAGCACGATAAACTTTATTGGTTACAAGTGGATATTCTTAATTTCATCTATACTGGCGTTAGTGAAATTGTTTTTTATTCCTAAGACCATTGAAAATTAAAAACGCAAGCCAAATAACTACGCCCAACACGAATTAAACTCTGAAAAAGTTTAGTTTTACTATTAACCAAAGAAGGACTTCCAATTTTACGGAAGTCCTTTTCGAATTTACTGACTTATTAAACTAAAGCCCCCCGTTTCTGGAACACTCGACTCCGAGATATCTTAATGTATATAAAAACCAAATTTTGCTGCGCTTACGATTTATCTACTCGATTACTTAAAATAATTTGAGTAATAGCAAATATAAATATGCAGGCAAGATATACGCCAACATTTAGAACTTCTGCAAGTAAACCAAATAATATAGTAATTAGTCCCACTATTATTAAGAATATACCATTTAACTTTCCGAATTTTTCTTTATTCTTTACACTACCCTCTGTGTAACCCGCTATTAAACCATACTTCTTTTTCTTCCAAACAAGGAACCCCGAAATGATCATGCTTAAACCTATCAATGTAAAAATAATTATTCTAGCAAGCATTGTTATCCTCATTTCATTGTTAATGAATTTTCTACACATAATATTGGAACCAAGAACCTACCCTAGTATTGTATAATCGCCCCAGATACGCACTCCTACACAAATAATCATGTACCCTAATAAAACTATTTCTTCCTTTCCTCCTCAAATTCTTTTTAGATTTAGAAAATAAAAGTGGCTTCCTCTAATTGGAGAATTGCCCCGAATACAGGAAGACTTGATTCTGAGATATCTCTGATTAAATCTTTAAATAACCCACCCTTTGCTAGAATAATAAGGCTATTTTTTATAACACGTTTTACAGTAAACTGTCTCTGAATATTTACTTAATACTTTATCTAAAACTCCAACAGGCATTTTTTTCTCATCTGGAAGTGTAATTTGGACAAAGATTTCATCTCCTGATCCTCCTTTAGGGTCTTATGTGTAGATACGTTTATTGACTGGTGAGAGTTTCACATTTGTTAAACTAACGTGCCCATCAGAAAAGAAGCTAAAATTTCACAGGTGCCATATGTAAAAGAGCGAGTATTCTATTGAGTAATCGCCCCATATAGTTGAAGACTTGATTTCGAGACATCTTGTAGCAAATATTAAAATATCCCACACGTTTGCTTAATAAGCGCGATTAAGAATTGCAGATAATCAACCTATATAATTTAGCAATTTTCCCTTCGTGCTTATCACCTTTTCCTACCTCAAATTCTTCAACAAATTTAAAGCCGTTATTTTTCAATATTCTTTCAGAACCAATGTTTTTAGCAAGACAGCAAGTATCAAACTTTTCTAATCCTAATTCATTTACTCCGAATCCAATTGCTTTCTGTGCCGCTGTTGTTCCAACCCCTTTATTCCAAAAGGGTATTGCCACCCAATAATCAAGTGCTCCCGTTCTATCATTATCTTTTCTGACGGAAATACTCCCTGCAAATTCTCCATTACATAAAATAGCAAAAGGGTAATGTCTTCCTTTTTTATATTCTTCTATAACAAATTCATACCACTCTTTTGCTCCATCTTTTGGATATGGATGAGGTATATTTGTGGGATCAGCTACTTCTTTTTTAGATATGTACTCTTGAACAAACGGTAAATCCTTTTCTTCAATAAGCCTTAATCTTACTTCATCCACTTAAATCCTCCTCCTTAAAACTTTAATTATCCTTAAACAATTTGTTATTAAATAATACTGCTCAGTTAGTTCAATATTTTCGTCTGAAATGGGAACCAACCATTATTTAAGATTAGCCCCTTATCCGGAAGACTCGATTTCGAGATAAATTCAAATATGATTGGATTTCTACCTACATCGAAATAGTGAGATACCTCTATTTTCCTCTTCAATTCCAATACGTATATTTCCTCCTACAGTCAAATATATCTGGAACTTTCATAGATTATATCCAAGTTTTATATGTTAAGGTCTATCATAGTTCAAAAAAATGAAAAATATTGAAACTTTTCAAAGGGCTGCTCCCTCATATAAATAAGGAGGTGACACATTGGTGCACAAAAAGATAGTAAAAAAAGCTATCAAAGGTAATGCAGATGCCTTTGAATCATTAATTAAAGAACAAAGAGAAAAACTTTATAAAACGGCTTGGCTCTATGTCAGAAATAAAGAGGACGCCCTCGACATAGTACAGGAATCTGTTACCAAAGCCTTTGTGTCTTTAGCTCAGTTAAAGAAGCCTGAGTTGTTTAACGCCTGGCTGATGAAGATTTTAATACATACGGCTTATGATGTCCTTCAAAAGAAAAAGAAGGTTGTTCTTACGGATGACTTCTCTAACTTTCAAGGGAAAGAATCCATAGAGGTAGAAGAAAAAATTGACTTAATTTCAGCGATTACTACCCTTGATTACCATTACAGAACGGTTATTATCCTATTTTATTTTCATGACCAGTCCATTCAAAGCATTTCTGAAATCATGGATAAACCAGAAGGAACCATTAAAACGTACCTTCATCGTGCCAAAGGTGAACTAAAAAAGGTGTTAGGGGGAGTGAATATCGATGAAAAAAGATTGGTTTGATGAACGTTGGAATTCAATCGAAGTCCCTGAAGAAGAGTTAGACAAGGTCATTACAAACGGCATTCAAGCAGGTAAAAAAGAAACTCCCAATAAAAAGCATTGGAAGTTACCTGCCATGGTCTCATCGGCTGCTGCTTCGCTGGTCCTTGTCTCTGGATTAGTTTTTTCACCCATAACCGAAGTCCTTGCGAAAGTCCCTTTATTAAAAATTGTTTATGATGAAATTTCCTTTCCTGTCGGGAGTGAATTATTCAGTAAACAGTTAGTCACAGAACTTAATGAAACAGCCACAAGTAACGGTGTAGACGTAACCATAACCAGTGCTTATTATGACAACACCCTACTTGGTATTACGTTTAAAGTAACATCCGACCAGCTTTCAATAGAGGCTATGGACAGAAAAAACAGTCCACAAGCTGGTTATAGTTATTATTTATTTGATGGAGATGAACAAAATCAATGGGGTGGTTCCATGAGTCAATTAAAAGAAACAGAGGAAGGGTTTGTCGGATCCATGGAGTTTCAGCAACGCAAATCCATAGGCGAGGACTTTACTCTGCCGATCACCTTTACTTCCATCCTAGGTAAGAAAGGAACATGGAAATTCGACATCCCCATTGAACAAAGAACTCCAGAAAAAATAAAAATAGACGAACATGCTACCACAACCAAAGGAGACTATTCCTTTAGTCTTAATTCCATAACCAAAGGAGAAGCTACGACCATTCTTAATTACACAACCACCCGGCCACCAATCGGAGAAGATGACCGCTTTAGTCTTGACGTGGTGGATGCCCAGGGAAACCAATTGGAAAAAAGGAGCATCGGTAAAACATTAGATGTAAATGAAACCAAGGGATCTATAAAAGTGAAGGAGCAATCTCTTTTAACAAGTACACTTAACGAGAAAGATGACTATATTGTGATTCATCCTAAAGTAAGCAGAGATGAATTTGATACGATACAACCTTTCCAGAAGACTACCTTTGAAATCCAGAGCAAGCGATTTGGATACAAAATAGTGGTAGAAAATGTTCAAATGAACCATCGACAGTTAACAATTGATTATTACCTTAAAAATGTGAACCAAGAAAAATTAAAGAAAGATAACTTTCTTAATTTCGCCAACCAAATTAAGCTTATCCGGTCTGAAGACGTAATTGCAGAAGGAGATGGTCAAGCTCAGTATGAAGCTTTAAAAGACGACTCACTTATCTACGGTAATAATGGAAAAATTATTAATCAAGGTGAATTGCATTTACAGTCAACATTTAAACTTGAATCAAATTTCGATCTCAAGGAATATTCGCTTATGGTTCCCTTTGGAATTTTCAGTTCGAACGCTCCAATAGAATTGGATCCTATTAAAGTTGATATTTCTTCTTGATAAATGTTCCATTCAAAAAAGCAGCGCAACTTCTGAATTCAGGAGTTGCGCTGCTTTTTTGAAATAAGATGTTATTTTAGAAAAGCCCAAGATACGGGAAGACTTGATTTCAAGATAATTCACCATTAATTCCAATTCTTAAACTACTTTTACCGACGCTATTAAAAAATTATTGAAGTAACTAAAAATGGTGAACCGAATATGCCAATCACCATTCCTAATCTCCTGTCTCCTCTATCACCTTTATCTTTTGAAGATACATTTGATTCAGATTTTCTAATAAAAGTTTTCATAAGGAAAGCAGAAATTAACGCTGCCCCAAAACCGATGCCGTACAATATGTAGTGTAATTACAGTAAGTGAAAATGCAGGACAGCTGCTTTTAACATCAGAGCTTTAAAGTTATGTGAATGAACGTAAGTTTACGGTTCACTTGTGGTTACTGCCATAAGAGTCTACCACTTCTATAATGTTTTATTACCAGCGATTGCCACCAGGTTTACCACTTATCGTCAATGCATTTACCAATGATAATCGTTAGGAAAATACAGATTTACAAAGCTCAAGGAATTAGGCTTTTGATTTTTCCATATACGCTATCACTTAACTGAAAATGTTAAGTCACTCTGTTCGCTCATTCATTGTCTAACGATTTACAAACTTCGTTCACCTAGGTGTTCTGAGAATCGTAATAGATAACCCTCGGGGTCTTGGACTAAAAATTGATGAACCCCAACTTCCTCACCCCTTTACTATACCATTTTTCTTCTGAATCCATGAAAAGAGGTCATTTTCTCTGCGTTAAATGGTCGATGATAGCATCGGTCGAATCAACCGTAATTTGGATATTAATACCCCTACCATAAGGATAATCTAGTTCTCCTGTTATCCAGTTTCTAGATACCCCTATCTGTTCAAGCATAGTGTGGTCATTTCCAGCTGTTACATAAGCGAATCCTTCTTCCCTACGTTCATACAGTATTAAAAAGTCACATAAATCACACCAGAAATTCAGACTGGTTTCTATATCTGTTATAAGTAATTATGGTACAAGTGCTAGTTCAATCATAATGAATAAATCCCTTTTCATAATTCCCAAACGGGTACGTACTATAGCCCGATTGCGGAAGACTGGTACTTTTATAATTTGTCAAAATTGTATAACATTTTGTTTTTCAATAACTATGTTTTTTTGTCTTTAATCATTCCGTATAAAGTGGTTAACAATTTGCCATTCAGTGGTACACTTTTTGTCATTCAAACTATATTGACCAATATTGACCAATGGGTTTGCCATATAATCTGATAAACACAAGTTTCTAGTCCTTCACTACTTTTTTACGGGTCACTCTTATTATAGTTTGTCGGGTGAGCTTAGAGTAAGGAGAAACGCCAAGTCGGACGCAATTCAGGGCTTAGCGTACATTTTCGTTAAAATGTTGGCAGTACCCCCTATCTCCTCAGAACAACGTCATAATCAACTACCGCTAGCGGCCAGTACTGCCGCGAGACCTTCTTGTAGATCCTTAACGAAATACTCGGGAACCTCCAGTGATGGGAAATGTCCCCCTTTTTCAGGCGACCTCCACCTGACGATCTGTCGGTATCGCTCCTGTGCCCAAGTGCGCGGACACTTCTCGATGTCGCGGGGATACATAGTGATTGATGAGGGGACATCGACCCGAAGTTCGGGGTCGAGCGAGTTGACACCGCCGTGGCTTTCATAGTAAATGCGCGCCGACGATGCGCCGGTCCGCGTCAGCCAATACAGGGTGACGTCGTCAAGAACGCGGTCTCTTGAAATCGTCTCGAACGGGCTGTCTTCGGTATCTGTCCACTCAGCGAACTTGTCAAGGATCCACGCGAGAAGCCCCGCCGGTGAGTCGACGAGCGAGTAGCCGATGGTCTGCGGTCGGGTTGCCTGCTGCTTAGCGTACGCCGCGCGTTGGCTCCAGAATTCACTGGTTTCCTCGGCCCATTTGCGCTCGGTCGCCGTCAGCCCATCCGTTGTCAACCCGGGTGGTGCCTGCGCCAACGTTGTGTGGATGCCGAGAACGTGTGCCGGGAACCTGCCTCCGAGGACCGTGGTGATTACACCACCCCAGTCGCCTCCGTGGGCTACAAACTTGCTGTAGCCGAGCCTCCCATCAGTTCCACCCATGCAGCCGCGATCTTTTCAGTTCCCCACCCGGTGGTGGCCGGCTTGTCGCTGTAACCAAAACCTGGAAGCGACGGGACTACGACGTGAAAAGCTGGTGCGTCTGCGTTTTTCGGATCTGCCAGTTCGTCTATTACATGGGTAAACTCAGCAATGCTGCCTGGCCAGCCGTGCGTCAAGATTAGAGGAGTGGCATCTGCGCGGGCGGATCGTCGATGCAGGAAGTGGATTCCCAGATCATCAATGGTCGTGCGGAACTGGCCGATCTGGTTGAGGCGCGTTTCAAATGAACGCCACTTGTACCCGGTGCGCCAGTAGTTCACGACGTCCATGAGTTCAGCAAGAGGAACGCCCTGTTCCCATCGATAAGGGTCTGGCGCGGTGCGGTAAACCGTCTCAGCTTCCGGCAATCGTGTTGCGGCCAGTCGCACGCGCAGGTACTCGAGGTCCTTGTCGGTTGCGTGGGCTTCGAATGGTTGAACGTCGCGGTCATTCTCAGCATGATAATTAGAAAAAATGTATGTCATCTTGATTTTACCTCCGTTTATATAATTTAAGGCTAGTTAGAAAAGTTGTGTTATTGTCAGTGGCAAATTGTTAATCCGTTCCTGCAATCCTCTGGTCATGTTGCAGGAAGCCGTAGACTTGGCCGGCCAAAGCCAACACCTTCACGATCGAACACTTCCCAGAGATATTCGAGATCCGTGACAAACCTGAAAAATACACCGAATCAGCGATCCCTCTCAATATACCTACATTCAATGTCAGTAGTCGAAAATTCTTCATTGAACAAAGAACAGAAAAGGGAGATGCTCGACTCTCTATAAACGCACTCGATCCATCAATTCTTTCCTTACACATACTTGATGACCTGGGGTCATCTCACTAAACAAGAAAATCGTACGTTAAGAAATACATTGCATAAAAATGTCAAAAATCTATTCTAAATCATCCATGTAGGATCACGGTCAGACGATCACGCGGTAGAGAAGATGAAAAACTCCGCTTAGGAAGCGGCGCTCAACGAGCAGATCGAGCCATATGTGAAGGTTTTACGACAATGCACGCTTACCCCCACCCTAGACGACGTGATTAACAAGCAGATGACATTCATCGATCAGTCCCTCGCTCATCGCCTGCGCAGCAAGCTCGGAGCCCCCACTCGTAATGTTGGCTTCTGAAGATTCTTTAGTCCTGGTGCTTGGAGACGACTGAAGTGTCTATTGGATATACGATCTTCTCAGCAGCTCTCCAAATCTGCGCGAATTCCCGTATTTCCATCAGTTAATCGCCTTTTTTGACGCTCGCCGTCTCCCAGTACAACATCGATTCGTACATTCGACGTTCGTATAGGTAGGTGCCAATCGGCCACTGGAAATCAGTCCAAAACGAAAACACCTCGTTATCGGAGATCTACCACTCGATATTGCCGTGCTCACCTTCCATGTAACCGTCCAATGATAGGTTAATAGGGTAGATAAGTTTAACCATTTCAATAACGCCCTCCAATTTTGAGAGGTTGGCAAGTGACTTTATTAATTTATGCAGACCCCCGCGGGAGAAGGGAGGAGGCAAGACCCCGCAAGGCTTACTTGAGGAGGCTTGCCAGTTCCCCCTCAAGAAAGCTAATCCTTCCCCAACGACCCTTCACTCTCACAAACCCCTCGAAATCGAGTCCTACGCAATACTGCCCGTTAGTGCTTATGCCCATAACAATTTTTTTATCCAATGGTCCCCTTTCAAAAAATACTTTAATCTAAGATGCTGTCTTTTTTCATCTGCTTGCCAAAATTCAACCTCATTAGCCCTAACTATGTAAAGGGCCCAAGAATCAGAAACTTCCAAAGGATTATTTTCCAAATTAGACAGTTGATCTGACAAAGCCTCCTCAAAGTCACTTTGTTTTACTAAGATTGAGCTTTGTTTACCAATTAAAGAAATAGCACGCGCTACCTTTCCACGGTTCAAAAAGTCTTTAACGTTTGTTTCTTTATCCATCTTTATTGCATTACCACGTATTCTAATTTGTCGACCAATTAATGACCAATAAAAGTTCAAGGAAACATTAGAGGTAGTCATTAATTGTTTACCTTTTTCACTATTAGTACTAGTAGAAAAATACCACCCTTCTTCATCAACATCTTTAAGTATAAGTACTCTCGAATCAGGATTGCCATCTTTATCTACTGTAGAAAGAGTCATTGCATGAGGTTCATGAATATCATGATCATATGCAACTTGAAACCAATTTAAGAATAATTCGTAGGGAGAATCAGGAGTCTCTTGGACTTCAAATGTTGGGAAAGGACCTAAGAGTGTTTTACTGTTTTGAATTTTGTTCCTGACGTGATTCATAGTATAGAACAACTCCTTATGCATTATTATATTAGAGAGACGATTCCTTAGTCTTATAATCTGACCGTTTATTGAAGACTTCTTACCAAGAATTAGTTAGATTCTATGCTAACGAACCCGTTATTTTCACTATTTACGACCTTTATTACATGTGTTATTTTACCTCTTGTTTCTAAAATCACCACCGACTACCCCACTGATGATAGCTATAGCTACTGCTATCCAAATCCAAAAACTCAAATTACCAACCTCCATTAATACGATAAGTTAACTATAATAGATTAATTTCTATTTAAGATTTCTATTTATTAACTCGAAGCCGCGACTTCCTCCTTCCAGGGCAATGCATCAGAGGACAAATAAACATAAGAGATAGCCGATTAATGAGTTTTCACCCCTTCAAACGGGTTTTTTTGTGCGCAAAACTTCAGATTAATCGAAACATCCCTATGTAATTATAGAAGGAAAGGCTCCAATTGTTGAAAAAAGACATTTAATAAGAAAAATTTACTATATTGGATTAAATCTCATCTATGATCTCAGGCTATCCACTTCTTGGAGATTCCAGTTTTTAGACATAATATTATTGGAATAACATCTGAAAGAAAATTCCTACTTACCGAAGTGCACCCAATGCTCTACTCCAGTTGATTACCTGACCCATCATGGCATGGAGCGTTTTTTCTTGATAGGAAGCAGGTTTAAACTTACTGAAATTCTCAAAATCGGTAAAGAGAGAAAGCCGGACCTGAGCACGTACGTCAGCAACCTGAATCTCAGCCATCATCATTCGAAGATTTTCAACGGCAGTCGTAGCACCAGCAGCCCCGTATCCGACAAAACCAGCTGCTTTATTATTCCATTCCTTATACAAGTAATCGATCGCATTCATAAGAGCAGGTGAAGTTGCGTGATTATATTCAGGTGTTACGAAAATAAAACCATCAAACGTATCTATTTTTTCCGACCACGCCTTAGTATGTTCCTTTGTGTACTCCCTGATGCTGCGCCCTTTGGTTCATCAAGCAGTGGCAGATGATAATCTGCAATATCTACGATTTCAAAAGTAGCATCGTTACGATGACTCGCAATTTCATATACCCACTGGGCGACGGCCATACCATTCCGACCTGGCCGTGTACTTCCAAGAATAATTGCTATTTTACTCATTTTTAAATACCTCCAATAAAAATTTTGCTTTATTATGCGAAACCATTTTGATATTCAATATTTGTCAACAGTGTTCGTCTACGTCTTGAGTCATACCCTGCCTTGTTTCTCTAAAAGGACATAACTTTTGCTGGTTTGTCTTCACTTCACATCGGCTAATGTCCCCCGTATTTACTCCCATATAGACTACTTCACTTAGAGCCCTCTATGACAACTATTTTACTCTGATGATAACTGCTCAACCTCAGGATGTTGCTGTACATTAGAATAATGTTTATCCTTTTTGCTAAATTGAGAATGGTAAAGCAATAACACGACAATCAATAAACCTGCTAATACGATATAAATATTACTGAAAACGAACGCTTCGGAATGTGTGTTCAATGGGTTTACTGTAAAACTCGCACCCATGTCTACAACTTTGCCGTAAACAGCTCCTGAAACAGAACCAGCCATAAAATTCAACATTTGAAAGAAGCCCATACCAACACCGGTTTCTCGCTTCGCTAATGTTCTAGATATAGAATTGGCCAATGCCACAAGCACAAACGCTTGCCCTAGGTCTCCTAGTACTAAAATGACAGCTATATTAATAGGCCCTAATCCAGCAAAAGTGGACAACAAAATAAAACTGATAAGCAGAAATGTGCACGCCATGAAAAAAAGAATGGGATTTCCTCTACGATCTGCCAGTTGACCACCTTTTCTACTCAATAATGCGGTTATAACAGCTCCTGGTATCATGACAACACCAATCCACTCAGCGGATAAATGGTTGACACTTGATAACAACAAAGGACTTAAAAATGGGAGCGAAAAGCCACTTGCACTAGCTAAGAAAGTAATCAGCAACCCCAGTGAGTAACGTTTATTACTAAACAGACCAGGTTTAACAAAAGGTTCTGCGGTACGGTTGATTCTTAAAAGGAAGAAGAAGAGTAAGGTCATTGTTCCAAGCAAAAGCAGCCATCCGCCTTCTGTAACGGACAAGAGTAAAAGTGCCACAGATCCCCCAAAAGCACCCCGCCAATCCAGTCAATACTTCCGCTGTTTCTTTCCTCATCATGTAAATACTTCCTATAGAGTGGGAGTAGAAAAAGCGTAAATAGAGGCAAGCAGAATAACCACCGCCAATCCGCCACACTCGTAATAAAAGCAGGAACAATAGGTCCAAGAACCCTTCCTAGAGCCAAGCCAGCAGCAACCATCCCTAATGCCCACCCCCGCCTTTCCTGCGGAAAATAGCGAACAGGTATAATCATAGCTGCAGCTGGAATAACAGCAGCTCCAATTGCCTGCACAACCCTTCCAAATAGGACCATCCAATAAGCTTGAGCTACTAAACCAACCAGTGAACCCATTGCAAACAAACTCAGGCCGAATGTTAGTAAATTTTTTAGTTTATAGATATCAGACAGCTTTCCATAAATAACTGTTCCGATTCCATAAATCAGCATATAGACCGATGATACCCAGCTAACCTGTGCATACGAAAGGTTTAAATCCGATGCTATCTCAGGAAGCACGATATTAAACATCGTGGCGCTCATAACAGAGATAACAAGTGTCAATACGAGTATGCGCATCAACTTTTCATTTGTTTGGTCCTTAGCATCATGCGGCATTTCTCATACCTCCTTAATAACAACACCCAAAAAGACCGTCACTACTGACTGACATTAATTCTTTTAAAAATGACTAGGGGGTTAAACCCCTAGCAAATACGGATACACTATTCTCTATCAAGCTTTCAATGGCAATAGAATCTAATATTGGATCTTCATTCATTCTTCCAATTGCTATCCCATAATTCATATAAAGAAAAGCTACAGCCTGTTTTTCAATATCTGTTTCTATGATCTTACCGTTGTTATACATCTCTTTGAAATATTCGGTTAGGAATTCTTTTAACTGTTGAGGATGCTTGTGTGTCTCTTCCTGAAAACCTGGAAGGTTATCGCGTTCTCTTGAACTAATTTGGACCAACTTTCGATTCTCATACATAATACGATGATAGTTCTGACAAATCATAATCAAGTCTATATGAAGATCCCATACGAGCTCCTTACTAAAAAGTTCTCTCATTTCGACTCCATAGTGATAGCGGTGAAAAGCCGCCTCTAATAAATTTTGCTTACTTTTAAAATGTCTAAAAAGCGTTTTCTCGCTAAACCCAGCTTTTTTGGCGATTTCTTCAGTTGACACACCATTGTACCCTCTTTCAGCTATAAGGTCTATGGCTGCTATCATAATCTTCTCAGAAGTATCCTGTTTTTTATTTACTTTCATTTGCATAACCTCAATTATAAAAAATGTCAGTCATTAGTGACTAACACAAATGTAAAACATTGCTTTCTCATTGTCAAGGGGGATCTGCAATTTTGAAAATGATTTAAAAACCTTGTATATGGAATGTTAAACAACGTTATTACAACTCTTAGAATCAGATCTTCCAGATAACTGTCCCCATTCGTAGAAGATTGAAATGGGGATTAAATCAATTTCGATTTGTAAGATAGATTCACCTCTTACGTTCACCAAGATGTTCTGAAAATCGCAAGAGATAGCCATCAGGGTCTTGGACTAGAAATTGAAGGACACCAACTTCTCCATCTCCCCTACGATACCATTTCTCTTCTGGATCCATGAAAAGCGGCCACCCATTTTGTCTCAATCGCTGGATTATTAAATCGATGGAATTTACCATTATTTGAAAATTGACGCCTCTACCATAGGGATGATCCATTTTTTCAGTTGTCCAATTTCTTGAGAGACCTTTCTGTTCAAGCATTACGTGAGAGCTTCCGGATTTTATATAAGCAAAGCCTTCTTCTCTCCGTTCGTAACGTATTGAATATCCACATAAATCACACCAAAAATCCAAACTTGTTTCTATATCGGTAATGAGTAATTCTGGAACAAGATCCGGAGCTACATTAATATTATTCAAATTTAAAAACCTCCTAATATATTTCTGAAGTTGTTATAATCCAGCATCTCAAAATAATTGAAAGCAAAAATAATAGCAACAGTAAAAATCACCGATGTTCATTTCGTTATTATTTGATTAGAAATTTATCTTATTATGCCAATTATTCTGTACTAACCCTGTATTTCATAGATTCTTCCTACTTGTCCATATGTACTTGAAAATGCTTATTAAATCCTTTTTTTCCTTTATCCGTGATTTTCACCGCACGAGTGGATGGTATTCTTGCAATCCAACCTAAATCAAAAAGTCGTGTCATAAGTCCTTGACCTAAGGCTCCTGCTAAATGATGATGCCGTTCACTCCAATCTAAGCACGCTCGTGAAAATGAACGACGTTTTTTTCTTAATTTAGCTACATCAAGGCCGAAATCCGTTAAGAATTTTTCTCCTTTTTGTGTTACAACAAATAGATCATTATCCTTTTCCAACAAATCATTTTTTACCATTGAATCGGTAAGATCTACCCCTAAACGGCCTGCCAAATGATCATAGCATGTTCTTGCCTGGTAAAGAGCCTTTGCTTCAGTAGATTGCTTGAATGAACGCACTTCAGATGGTCGTGAAATAGAAAGAAAGGATTCCAATATAATTGCTACTTCTTGATTAGACAGTTGATAATAACGATAGCGACCATGTTTTTCGAATATTACAAGATTGCCCTCCACCAATTTTGCAAGATGAAAGCTAGCAGTCTGGGGTTTAACTGAAGCCATATATGCCAATTCACTTGCCGTATGAAATCGTCCATCCATTAGACTAGTTAAAATCGTTGCACGTGATGGCTCCCCAAGAAGAGAAGCTATCTCAGCCACATTTGGATTTACAGCCATCTGAATTCATCTCCTATTTGTATTTCATATTTCGATCATAGTTGAACTATCCTTCACTTACAATGGATATAAGGAACAAAGATACATCAAAATCTAGCACCTTGAAAGGAGCCTTTCACTATGAGAAACAAAGATCGAGCTTTAAAGGTAGAAAACTTTCACCAACTTCATCGACAGTCATCAACATTCGTCCTTCCAAATGCATGGGACGCCGTAAGCGCAAAGATGTTCGAAGAAAGTGGTTTTACGGCGATTGGAACAACAAGTGCTGGAATTGCAGCTGCATTGGGATTTAAGGATGGAGAAAATATCCCACTTCAAAAAATGATCGACGTCATTTCATCTATAGTCGATTCTGTCAATATCCCTGTCAGTGCAGATATTGAATCAGGGTATGGCGGAAACGTTAAGGAGGTCGTGGAAACAGCGAGAAAAATAATAGAGTCTGGAGCCGTCGGTATAAATATCGAAGACGGTACAGGAAACCCTGATCGTCCACTATGCGATCTTTCCTTACAAATGGAAAAGATAGCAGCTATTAAAAGGCTTTCAGATTCCAAAGAGGATGGCACATTGTTTATTAATGCACGTACGGATACGTACTGGCTCAACATTGGAGATCCTTCAACACGATTAGCAGAGACTATTAAACGTGCCAAGTGGTTTGAGGAATCAGGAGCAGATTGTATATTTATTCCTGGTTTATTTGATCGAGAAATCATTCAAAACCTCAGGAAAGAAATTTCATGTCCCATTAATTTATTGGCTGGATCCGAAATACCCTCTTTACCCGAGTTATCCAATATTGGGATTGAAAGACTCAGTTGTGGGTCAGGACCATTTAGGGCAACCGTAACCTTGTTAAAAACGATTAGTGACGAGATCATGAACCAGCAAACCTTTCATCGTATGACGGATGGTGTTCTGTCTTATGAAAAAGTCTCCAAAATAATACAATAAATATAATTTTCTGACATAAACTTCCAAAAAATACCATAGGAAAAGCCACCTAAATTAAGTGGCTTTTCCTATATTGCCAATAGTACACTTACTAAACATTCGGTATACTATTCCGCAAGTCTACTGGTCATTGTCATTAAAGCTCCCATCCTCTTTCTGTAGATCATGTAGGTAATCGTCTAAACGATCGAATCTATCCTCCCAGATGTAGCGAAAGGAGTTAAGCCAAGTGTCAAGTTCTTGGAAAGGTTCACCTTTCAGTTTGTAGATTCTACGGTTGGAAATTGCATCTACCTCTACAAGTCCTGCATTCATTAACACACGCAGATGCTTGGATGTTTGTGGTTGATTGAGTTCAAGATTCTCGGCAATTTCCCCCACGGAAAGAGGGCCCTTTTTCAACAGTTCTACTATGTGTAAACGGTTCGGTTCAGATAACGTCTTAAATGTCTTATTCATGGTCGTCTCTTCTTTCATATCTGATTTAAGTGATACATTGTTTACCGCACGACTTTTAAGTGCTCCTCCAAATTATTTATTGTTTGTTTTAGCCCTTCCATCATGCCCATATCCATTGTCGCTTTAAGATCTAGAACTGACGGCAATTGTATATTGACTGTAAGTTTGGTTTTTCCATTGTTTTCAACGAATGTTACCGTAGCAAGATGTTCAGGCAGAGGGCTTTCTACTGGATTAGCTTTTTCATCTGATAAGGTGCTAGTATAGACAATCTTCTCAGGTTCGATGATTTCCTTATATACACTTCTAGACCAGTGTCTCTCACCTTCTGGAGATTCAAAACAGTAGTGCCATATCCCGCCTGGTTGAAGATCAATTGTGCATACAGGCATCGTAAACCCAGCAGGTGCCCACCATTGAGATACATGTTCAGGATCCGTGAAGGCCTTAAAAACGAGATCTCGTGGTGCATCAAATACACGTTCCAGAGTAAAATCTTTCTCCCCAACATTTGTGATGATGTTTCCTGATTCATGATTTTTTGCCATAATAAATCTCTCCTTATGGATATTTGACACGTAACCTACAACCTTTTGGTGAGGGTGTGTCATCTTATGTTCAAATATACACCATAAGGAATATTCCTGTAAAGGAATATTTAATAATCAAATATTCTAAAACATTGACTACTTTTCCATTAAGAACTAAATAGGAAAAGGACGCCTCCTATCTATTTAATAATGGCGCCCTATAATTGAATACCTATAAAACTAATGAAGCTTTTTTAAAAGCTTCATTTCCCCGCCCAAGTCCTTTGAATTTTACTTAGGGATACAATTGCTTTATATGAAATGCATCATCCAAAGCTATACTCTATAGTTCAAGTACTGATGAGCTTTTTCTCCTGGTATCAGTCTATATATATCTTGTTCTGATTTTGCTATTACCTTTTAAATCCACGATGAACATATAAGTATTCTTGATTTGTATCCTTCCAATTTTGAACCGTCTCAGATGCATTAGTGATGAATTAACAATATTTTTATTTATTACAGAATTTTTCGAAAGGATTTTTAGAAATGAAGTACAGTTCATTAATCACACAAATAATTAACGGCTTACTTATCGTGCTATCGTTTTTGTGGACTTTTATCTTTATTCAACACTCTGGATCCTTGACCTGGAAGGGAATTAAGCTAGTAACTCAGAGTAATTGGTTAGGTGTTTTTTCAACTTGGACTGGTTTAGTTGCTTTTACACTTTTTGTACTCAAGGCAAGGCAAAAGAAACATTCACATCTATTCCAATCCCGCCCTACCAAGAGGATTTTTCAATATGTGTACTTCCATCATATTTTATTTGGCGTAACGACTTTTTTTACGGCACTTGCTCATGGCATCTACTTCCTCCTACACTTCAATGACGATATTTGGAAAGTAGCATCAGGGTGGATAGGTCTTGCATGTTTAGCTGCGCTGGTATTAGTAGGTATTAGAATGATAAAGAAAGAAAAAAAGCGAAAAGTTCTTCAAATTCATCGTTGGTTAGGGATTTTGTTTACATTTAGTGTGTTTTTGCATGCAGGAGGCTGGCAAGTAACCTTTTTACTTTTCATTACTATGGTGTTCATCGGGATAATCATCATTAAAAAAGTTAAAACATATCTTTTAAGGTAAGTGCATTAAGATTGGTTATATATTGTAGGTAAATAGTACAAATCACCTCTTATTCAATTAATAATGTAACATCGTTGATAATTAAGCGTGGGAAGTTGCTTGACCAGGTGGTATCCATTTGCCTCTATCTGATCAAATAAAGAGAGATAATATTATTAAGAATTCGTAAGAAAGACCGGTTCTACTTGAAGATACCGGCTTTTAACTTCTAATCTAATCTTATTCACTCATGCTTCATCACCCGTTGGTACTACCCCAGCCCCTTCAATCATAAGGATAACTGTGCGTTCTGGCGCGCGTGTCTTGTGAATCACATTTCTAGGTACTGTAAAGCCCTGATTAGGATAAAGATCCACTGAACGATCTTCTAGGTCAACAATGAAATGGCCGTCAATCACATAAAATAATTCATCTTCCTGGTCATGTTTATGCCAATGAAACTCACCTTGCATAACACCCAGACGCACTACACAATCGTTAACTTGGCATAGCGTCTGATTATACCATTCATCCTTACATTCCTTAACTAGCGAATTGATATCAATCAATTCAAGAAAATCAAATTTTGTGTCGAGATTCATAGTATATGGATATTTATCACTCATAGAAATACCTCCTGATATTATAAAATAAAGTTTGTTTCTAACTGTAATTACTTTTATCTAATAATCTTAAATAAAATTAAAAGACGTCTGTTCACCCATTTATTACCTATATATTTTTGTAATAGAATGGTGATCTAGATGCCGACCCTCCTTTCTCCGTTTACAATAATGTTTCAAATACAAGCATTAGTATAGGTCATATGTGTAATGGATGAAAGAGTTATCTATCCATGTTTAATATGTCAGCAAAAAATTGCGAAAACAAACAATATATTAAAAAAGGAACTTGCTATGAACAATATTTTTCTTGGACAAACAATCTTTACTTATCGTAAAAGAACCGGTATGACAATTAGAGAATTTTCTGATTATGCAGGGATCAGCACCTCACTTATAAGCCAAATTGAACGGGGGAAAGGAAACCCTTCATTAAATGTACTAGAACTGATTGCAAGCGCATTAAATGTTCCACTTTTTACCCTCTTTGTTAATGAAATTAATACGGACTCTCTGATTTCTAGGAAACATGATCGAAATAAGGTTTATCGTGAAGATAGTTCACATATTGTTTATGATGTTTTAACTCCTGATTTTATGAAGGCCCCCATTGAACTCTTAATGATGGATTTAAATGCCAATTCGAGTACTACAAAGAGTCACTATTCGCATGAGGAAAAGGAAGAAATTGCTGTGGTTATGAATGGTCGAGTTTATGTTGAACTTGAAGGAGTAGAATATTTTTTGGATGAAGGTGATGTGGTAAGAATCCCTCCTAATATTAAACATCGGTTCTTAAACAAAAGTACCAAGGCTAGTCATGTTTTATTCGTATTAACTCCTGCTTTAGTTTGAACAGATTTTATCCTAGTCTGTTACTCCTGTAAAAGTCACTTTACTTAAGTTAAATAAAAACTAATCTCTTTTTTTCAAGTATTTTCTTCTTATATCTCGAAACTGAGTCTTCCACAATCCTGCCCGTTTTGCTGAAGACTTGATTTCAAAATAACCGCCTATTTCCAAATTAACACCGTTCATAAAAGTACACGTTTACGAAATGGTTCTCTTTAATTTTTTTGTTAGTTCTACTCGTTCGCTAATAATCAAAATAACTTTATGAATGTTCACGAAAATTTATATACATTTACGAACTTTTTCGTATAGTGGGAACACCTACTCAGAATTAAGGTAAATGAGTGGGGCACAATTGGAGAATCGATGCTACGGGAACATGGGTATGAGTAGTTAAGAGGGCGTATAGGAATCGCTAATGGTGATGATCGGCTTTATTTCTTTGAGGTCATTGCTGGTTGTGGTGATTGTGTGCATAAAAAATAGACTCCCTATTCTGACATGAATGCGGGTGAGTCTATTTTTCAACTAGGCTGCAACTTATTTAGAGCTGCCATCGAAGGGACCACAGCTGCGAGCTGTGGTCCCTTTTCTTATGTGTATCCTTT